>CBFDBU010000001.1:0-287402 GCA_965603125.1 uncultured bacterium
AAAGAAAGAAACAACCAACACCCGATAGTTTTTGGAAAGTCCCGGAAGCGGGAATGACAAAGGGGGGCGGGAATGACAAACCTTCCAGTCCATGAATGTGAAGGAGGTCTTTTTCAACAGCCCCACGGCCTTGTCTGACATAGCCCGGATTGCCTCACGATCCTTCGTTCGCCTTCAGAAACGTTCACGCCGAGAGCCTTGGCAGCCTCCAGGCTGACCTGTCAACACTGCCCACGTCTCATCCCGCTCTTGCTTTTTCCGTGTGATGGATGTTTCTTGTCAGGCGATGTTCAAATCAACCGACGAGCATGCCAAAACCGTCACCAATCAGCTTGTGGCCGGTGGTTACTGGCCAGCGCTGGCGGCCAGGTTCTTAGCTGAGGGCAGGTACTCTCGGGCGATGGAGATATGCATGGCCAACCTGTCGCAGGAGCGGGGCCTGGTCGCGGGCAGACTTATCTACGCCCGGGTTTTGTTTCACGCCGGGCAAACAGAAGCCGCCGCCGAACAGTTCTATTACGTCCTGTCGCGCAATCCGGACAACCTGGTGGCCCTGAAGTACTTAGGCGACCTCAAGTTCGCCGACGGCGATGAGATCGGCGCCCTGGCGCACTACCGACGCATTCTGGAAATCGACCCGGAGTGCCACGGGCTGAAATCCGATCTGGCCCGCATCGACCGGGAAAAGACGCGCACCATAACACTTACCCGTTCCACAGAGAAAGTAGCGTCCCATAGAACGGGACATCCGCTTCGCAGGATTCCATTCTTCACGGAGACAATCGGTGATCTCTACATGGAGCAGGGGTATCCGCGCCTGGCCGCCGAGGTCTACCGCTCTCTCGGCGAGAAACGGCAGAACTCCCGGCTGACGGAAAAACTCGCAAAAGCAGAACAAAGCATTAAGCATAAGGAACATTGACATGTCAGCAGTCCGCATCGCCGCTCTGAGAAAGAAGGCCCGCAATGAGAATCTCGATGGACTGATTATCACGCGCCGTGATCGGATCCACTACCTTTGCGGTTACACCGGCTCCAACGGGCTTGTGGTCATCACCGCTAAAACGGCCTTGTTTCTGACCGATTTCCGCTATTTAGATCAGTCGAAAATGGAGGTGAAAGGGGCCCGGGTCAATGTCATGGACAAGGGTGATTTGATTGTTTGCCTGTCCGAATTCCCCCAGTTGAATCAGAAGAACGCCAAGTATGGATATAGCAGTTCTCACCTCTCCGTCGCCGACCGCGACCGTATGCAGGCGGCGCTGCCGGAGACGCTGCTGGTGCCGGCCGACAAGCTTCTTTCCGACCTGGGCTGGGTCAAGGACAAGAAGGAGGTCGAGCTGATAGCCGGGGCGGTCGAGATAGGAGATACCGCCTTTGAGCGGGTTCTCAACCTGATCCAGCCGGGAGTCCGGGAACGCGAGATTGCGGCCGAACTGGAGTACCAGATGAAGATGCTTGGGGCGTCAAAACCCGCCTTTGATACGATTGTCGCCTCCGGCTATCGATCGGCGCTGCCGCACGGTGAGGCTTCCGACAAGAAGATCAGGAAGGGGGAGTTCATCACCTTTGACTTCGGCGCCGTGTACAAGGGCTATGTGTCGGATATGACCCGCACAGTTGTTTGCGGCAAGGCCTCGGCCCGACAGAAGAAAATCTACAACCTGGTTCTGAAGGCCCAGAAGGCGGGCATCCGCAAGGTCAGGGCGGGCGTGATGGCTAAGGTGGTGGACGGCGTCTGCCGCAGGATCATCACCAGGGCCGGTTATGGTAAGAACTTCGGTCACGGCACCGGTCATGGTATCGGCGTCTTTTACGATCCTATCCACACAGGTCCCCGGGTGGCCGCCGTCTCCGAAGATAAGCTGATGGTAAACAATGTGATAACTATTGAACCAGGCATCTATATCTCCGGCTGGGGAGGGGTGCGAATCGAGGATGATGTGGTCGTAACCCGTACCGGCGCAAGAGTACTGAACCGAGCGCCAAAAAACTTGTTGGAACTGTAACGGCGTGATTCTATACTTTAGCAGGTTGTTGAAAAAGCATTTTGTCATACTCGGAAGCCGGCGGAGGGGCTCAGAGTTGACCTGTAATGGAAGGCAGTTGCTGTTTTTCATTCTGTTCTGAGTTTTTCACCAGCCTGTTGGAACCGTTGGTTTGGTCATATCGATGCCCAGAACCCCGGATGCTGTGTTTTGGCCGGGATGGCCGCAGAGGTGGAAATGAATACGAACTTCATTAAGAAACTAATCAGACTCGTTGAGGAGTCCGAGATTGAGTCACTTGAAGTCTCCAGTTGGGGGCGGAGAGTGAAGGTAGTCCAGAGGGCGAGCGGTTCCACCAACGGTCACAATCCGGGGCCGGCGGTGATGACACCGGTGGCAGCGACACCTTCTGCGGCTGTCACACCCGTGCCTCCTATGCCCACCCCGGCTCCGGCCGAGCCGGTGCCTGCGGAAGATACGAACCGCTACGTTGAAATAAAATCCCCGATGGTAGGCACGTTCTACGCCGCTCCTTCGCCGGAAGCCTCGCCGTACGTGTCGCCAAACGAGAAGATCAATGTGGGGCAGGTGGTCTGTATTGTGGAAGCGATGAAGCTCATGAACGAAATCGAATCTGAGATCAGCGGTCGGGTGGTGAATATCCTGGTGGAGAACGCTCAACCGGTGGAGTTTGGGCAGACGCTGTTCCTGATTGACCCCCAGTAGCCCGCCGGCAGACCAGGGAAAGGGATTTCCATGAATCTAAAGCAGATGCTGGTCGAGATGCAGAACCGTCGGGCGTCCGACCTTCATATCCGTGTAGGCAATCGCCCTCACTTGCGAGTTAACGGTCTCCTCGAAGAGATAACCACTGATCCTGTCACGATTGATTTGATGGATCAGATCGTCTCGCAGATTCTCAACGAGAATCAGCAGGAACGTTTCCACCGCAAGCACGAAATGGACCTGGCTCTCTCGGTGGCCAAGTTGGGTCGTTTCCGGGTGAATCTGTATCGTCAGCGTGGTACCAGCGGGGTCGCACTCCGCGCCGTGAACACGATCGTGCCTTCATTCGAGGAGTTGAACCTCCCCGATGTTGTCAAGAGCCTGGCCGAGGCGCAGCGGGGACTTGTTGTCATAACCGGAACCACCGGGTCGGGAAAGTCGACCACGCTGGCGTCACTGATAGAAGCGATGAACGCCAGCAGTGCGGTCAACATACTGACGGTTGAGGACCCGATTGAGTACATATATCGTGACAAGAAGTCCCTTATTTCTCAGCGAGAAGTGGGCGGCGATACCGAGAGTTTCGCTTCGGCCCTCAGGCACGCCTTTCGTCAGGATCCCGACGTGATCCTCATCGGCGAGGTGCGTGACCTGGAGACGATGTCAATCGCCCTGACTGCCGCCGATACCGGGCACCTGGTCCTGACCACACTGCATACTCTGAATGTGGTGGAGACGATTACGAGAATCATATCCTTCTTCCCTCCTCACCAGCAGCAGCAGATCCGGTTGCTCCTGGGCGGCACGCTCAAGGCAATTGTCTGCCAGCGGTTGCTTGCTCGTGCGGACATGCCCGGTCGTGTGCCTGCGCTTGAAATCATGATCAATTCCGGCGCCATCCGCGAGTGTATCCTGGATCCTGAGAAGACCGTGGAGATCCCCGATCTCCTGGAGCAGGGAACCGTCCAGTACGGAATGCAGACCTTCGACCAGTCGATAATGAAGCTGCACAAGCAGGGGCTTATCTCATTCGAAGAAGCAATGGCCAACGCCACTAATCCCGACGATTTCGACTTGCGCATCAGGGGTATCACCGGTTCCGCGGATCGCTGGGATGATGAGACGAAAGGCGTGGATAGCTCAGCCGGCGAGGGGATGGGTCAGGATTTCAACAAGTACTGATCGGTGTGGAGGCAGAGGGCGACCGGTTATGAGACCGCCGAACTGCCCCCGCCATCCATGAACAGCAGAACTTTGTATAAGCGATGAATGGTCGTCTTCGGGAGCGTGGTCTGCGTGAGGAACCGGTCTTCTTCAGACGTGCAGGCGCTGATCGGACTAATCGGTTATCGGATACTAACTTAGGGGATTAAGCGATAAGAAGACCCACCGTCGGCGGCTATCTCTTTTGGAGTTGTTCTGTATAACGATATGGCTTATATTAGCGCCCTGTTTGCTTAAGACGGAAGTCACTGGACCAATTGCGCCCAGAGCGCGGGAAGAGGACCGATTTGTTCAAGAAAGTACTGATCGCCAATCGGGGCGAGATTGCGCTTCGGATCATCCGCGCCTGCCACGAACTTGGCCTGACAACGGTGGCGGTCTATTCCGAGGCCGATCGCGACGCCCTCCATGTGCGCTTCGCCGATGAGGATGTCTGTATCGGTCCTGCCCCCCCGGCCGAGTCGTATCTTGACTCCAAGCGGATAATCGCCGCCGCGGAGGTGACCAACGCCGGAGCAATACATCCCGGCTACGGATTCCTGGCCGAGAACGCCGATTTCGCCGAAATCTGCGAGTCTTGCGGGCTGACATTTATCGGCCCCAAGCCGGAGCAGATTCGTCAGATGGGCGACAAGGTCATTGCCAAGGAACTGATGGCGAAGGCCGGTGTTCCCGTCGTGCCGGGCTCCGAGAGCGTAGTCGGCTCCTTTGCCGAGGCGCGGGAAGTGGCCGTCGAGATAGGTTACCCAGTGATGCTCAAGGCGGTGGCAGGCGGCGGTGGCAAAGGGATGCGCATGTGCCGCGACGAGGCGGAACTCGAGCGCGGCTTCCACATCGCCTCCACCGAAGCCGCCAACTCCTTCGGCAATCCCGACCTGTACTTAGAGAAGCTGATCCTCAAACCCCATCACGTGGAGATTCAGATTGTCGGCGATACGCATGGCAACTTCGTCCACATCGGTGAACGGGACTGCTCTGTTCAGCGTCGCCACCAGAAGCTGGTGGAGGAAACGCCTTCGCCGTTGATGACCCCGGAACTGCGGCTGAAAATGGGACGGGCGGCAGTCGAAGGCGCCAGGATGGTCGACTACCGCGGAGTGGGAACAATCGAGTTCCTGGTCGATAGTGATCGCAACTTCTATTTCATGGAAATGAACACGCGTATTCAGGTCGAGCATCCCGTTACCGAGGAAGCGTACGAGGTCGATCTGCTCCAGGAGCAGTTGCGGATTGCGCTGGGCGAGAAATTGTCGTTCCGGCAGGAAGAAATGGTGCCGAAATGGGCCGCCATCGAGTTTAGAATCAACGCCGAGGACGTCGACAAGGACTTCCGCCCCACACCGGGACGGATTACCGCTCTGCACATTCCGGGCGGACTCGGGGTGAGAGTGGACCGGGCCGTCTATACCGGTTACACCATTCCGCCCTATTATGATTCGATGATCGCCAAACTGATCGTCAAGGCCCGTACCCGCCGGGAAGCTCTCATAAGGATGGAGCGCGCACTCGATGAATTCATTATCGAGGGCATTCCCACCACGATTCCCTTTCATCGAAAAGTCGTCAGACATCCCGACTTCGTAGCCGGCCGCTACGATCTCACCTTTGTTGAATCGGCCCTGGAGAAGGATAGGGCCGAACCGGAGTCGACGCCGGGCCGCGTGGTTCTCAAGCGAGGGCAGGAACCCGTCGACACAGAGAAGCCGGTGGAGCCCGTCGGTGACCCGGAAGCAGAAGCGCAGATGGAGCACACCGGCAGGGCCGATTCAGAGAATGCTTAGAATTGGAGGTTGAGGTGAACATACCGTCGGATCTCAGGTACACGGAAGAGCACGAATGGGTAAGAATTGAAGGACAGATAGCCTGGATCGGAATAACCGACTACGCTCAGGGGGAGTTGGGGGATATCGTTTTTATAGAGCTGCCCTCCGCAGGCGATGCAATCGAGAAGAAGAAGGAGTTCGGCACTATCGAGGCGGTCAAGGCGGTTTCGGAAATGTACTCGCCGCTGAGCGGGAAAGTCGTCGAGATCAACACCGCCCTTGAGGATGATCCGATGATCGTCAACCGTGACCCATACGGGGAAGGATGGATGATAAAGATCGAGATGTCAGATCCGTCTGAGGTTGACCAGCTTCTCAACGCTGCGGATTACGGGGACCTGACAGGCTCATGATGTTTGTCGGCAAGCGCTCAACCTCCCGGCCTTGCTGAGTGGATCAGAATATGGTGTACATACCCATCACTGACGATGACCGTCGGAAAATGCTTGAGACAACAGGCGTACGGGATATCGAGCAGTTGCTGTCCGGCATCCCGGGTGACCTTCGGTTGGATCGCGAACTTGATATCGAGGCTCTCTCAGAGATGGAACTGCTTCGGGAGATAGACGGTCTGGCCGCAAGAAATACCAACGAGTTGGTCTGTTTTGCCGGCGGAGGCGTGTATGACCATTTTATCCCTGCCGCCGTCGGGACAATAACCAGCCGCCCGGAATTCCTGACCGCCTACACACCCTACCAGCCGGAAGTGGCCCAGGGCACATTGCAAGTGACATACGAGTTTCAGACCCACATCTGTCGGCTGACGGGGATGGATGTGGCCAACGCCTCGATGTACGACGGCGCTTCGGCGGCGGCCGAGGCGGCGGTTCTCGCCACTCGCGTGACCCGCCGCAACCGGGTGGTCGTATCCGAGGCGGTCAGCCCGCTCTATCGTGAAGTCATCAAAACCTATCTGAGCGGTCTCGGCGTGGAACTGGTATCGGTTCCTGCTACAGACGGGCTCAGCGATCCGGATCGGATCGCCCGTTCCGTTGATGACGCTGCCGCCTGCGTGATACTCAGCCAACCGAACTTCTTCGGGCTGCTTGAGGATATGGAACCGGTCGCGGAATTGATCCACAAGGTCGGCGGCAAAATGATCATCGCTATTGACCCGATCGCCCAGGCTATTCTCAAGACGCCGGCGGAACTCGGGGCGGACATTGTTGTGGGCGAAGGTCAGCCGCTGGGTATCCCGATGTCGTTTGGCGGGCCGCTTCTGGGCTTTTTCGCCGCCAGGAAGGAGCTGGTGCGCAGCGTGCCGGGCCGGATTGTCGCCCGCACGACCGATAACGACGGACGAACGGGATTCGTGCTTACACTGCAGACCAGGGAGCAGCATATTCGTCGCGAGAAAGCCACGTCAAACATTTGCACTAACCAGGCGCTCTGCGCCACGGCCGCGGCGGTGTACATGACCCTTATGGGGAAATCCGGTCTCAGGAGAGCGGCCCTGCTGTCTGCAGAGCGTGCCCGGCAGGCAGCCCGGCGGGTTTTCGAGCTGGATGGTTTTGAGCCCTATTTCCCCGGCAAATATGTGCGTGAGTTCGCAGTGAGAACACCGCTGCCGGCGGAGGAAACCGTGCTGTCGATGGTAGAACGAGGAGTTCTTCCGGGAATCGACGCCGGCCGCTGGTACGACGGTATGAACCATTGTCTTATCGTAGCCACCACTGAGAAGCGAACCGCAGAGGACGTTGCCCGGCTGGTCGATGGCCTCAAGGAGCTGTCCCAAAACCATGCACTGTCCCAAATGTGATTGTGAATTGGAAAACGGGAGCACACGCTGCCATATCTGTGGATGGGAGACATCCGAAAGCAGTCCGACGGGTTGGGTGGCGCTCGGATGCGTGGACGGGAAAGCCTTTGCCGATCTTGCCCGCGGAGCCTTGGAGTCGGCGGGAATTCCGGTCGTGGTAATTTCCGGGTCCGGTTTTTTCGGCGATATCGGGTTGCCTTTGAATCCAATTTTCGACCCCAAGCTGTCGTGTAGTTTTGAGATATCGGTCCCCGCTGTACATCGTTCGGAGGCCGCCGACCTGCTGAGTATAACACTCGGCGATAAGTGGAAAAGAAAGGCCGACTGAATGCCGTACTGTCCTCGATGTAAATACGAATATCCGCAAACTGACCTTATCTGCCCTGAGTGCAACGAAGCGCTTGTGGATGAACTGATACCGAAAAGAGCGGCGGCAATGACTCCCGACGGCAGTTGGGTTGTCGTGGGTGGTGTCGCCGATCAGGTGGAAATCATGACGGCCAAGAGTTCGCTCGATTCCAGCAATATACCATCAATGGTTACGCCCTCCGGGTTCGGCGATGTCGAGCGGGCTCCGTCAACGGGCAACCACGCAAAGAACCCGGAGAACGAGGGAAGCCTGATTATGGTTCCCCGGGAGTATCAGGAGGAGGCGATTCTGCTCCTGGGCAGCATCCTGGGTGATGATTTCGTTGACAAGGAAGCCCCGTGATCTGAAAATACCAAACAACAGGGAATGTACATGAGACAGACAAAATCAGTGCTGGTTGTTGTAGCTGTGATGCTTCTGGTCACGGCCTGCGCCCGGAAGGAAGTCCGGGAACGGTTGGAGTCGGCGCCGTATCACACCAGCCTGGCGGAGGCGAAACAAGCGCCGGGCGCCTCCGGTAAACCGATACTCGTTGAGTTCTTCACTGAATGGTGCACGTGGTGTGCCACCATTGATACGGTTGTATTGGTTGACTCCGCGGTTATTGAATTCCTGTCCAGCGAAATGATCCTGGTGAAGATAGACGCCGAGGTGGACAGCGCCCTTACCAGGGAACACCACATTAGCGGGTATCCCACAACGGTGATGCTTGACGAGAACAGGGAGGAAATAGACCGGCTGGTGGGTTACGTACCGCCGGAGGAGTATATTCAGACTTTCCGTGACTATGCCCGGGGAATAGGGACCCTGGACGATCTGCTCAGGCGTGTTGAAACCGAGCCTGATCGGGTCCTGTATATGAACATTGCCGACAAGTACAAATACCGCGGCGGCGCCGAAGAAGCGCGCGTGTGGTTTCAGCGGGTGCTTGACGAGGGCGACCCGCGCGACTCCCTCTCCGGCGAGAGCCGGTTGGCACTGGCGGATATGATGCGACGCAGCAAGAACTGGGACGACGCCATCAAGGCATACGAGGCGGTCTCGAAGGATTTCAGCGGCACCGAGACGGGCGATAACGCCGAAATCTGGATCGCCATCGTATACCGGAACCAGGGGGACACTACGGAGGCCCTGAAGCGTTTTGAGGCCTTTATCAGAGCCAACCCGGGGGAGACCAAGAACGCCGAGTATTGCCGGAAGCAGATTGAGAAACTCACGGCGAAACCGGAGGAAAAAGCGGCCGAGTGACGTCGCGTGGCGTCGCCAATCGACTTGAGACGGAGTAGGAACCGAGTGCAATGGACGAACGAACCCTGATCTACGAGAAGTCGGTGGCCGATCGGCGGGGATATACTCTTCCTGAAACTGGCGGGACCGAGTCTGAGATACTGTTCAGTATCCCTGAGAAGTTGCGTCGGGACGCGGCGGCAGACCTGCCGGAAGTCACCGAGGGGGAGGCGATGCGCCACTTCATCGGGCTGTCGGTCAAGAACCACCATATCGACAAGGGGTTTTATCCGCTGGGATCGTGCACCATGAAATACAATCCCCGGCTCAACGAAGCGGCGGCGTCACATCCCTCTTTCACCGGGCATCATCCGTTGGCGCCCGTCGATACGGCACAGGGCGCCCTGCGCCTGATGTATACGCTCTCGGCTTACCTGTCGGAGATATCCGGCTTCCCGTCGGTCTCGCTTCAGCCGGTGGCCGGCGCCCAGGGTGAGTTTGCGGGGCTGTTGATCATGCGCGTCTTTCACGAAAGCGCCGACCAGACGCGCACCAGGATCATTATCCCCGACTCCGCCCACGGCACCAACCCGGCCTCGGTAAGGTCGGTCGGATTCACGGCCATCCAGATCAAATCCAACGAACGAGGGATCGTCGCGCCCGAGGCGGTCGAAGCCGTGATGGATGACCAGGTGGCTGGGATGATGCTGACCAACCCCAACACCCTGGGCATTTTCGAGACCCACATAGCCGAGATTGCTCGAATCGTCCATGCCCGTGGCGGGCTCATGTATCTCGACGGCGCCAATCTCAACGCCAACCTGGGCATATTCCGGCCCGGTGACATCGGTTTCGATATTATGCACTTCAACCTGCACAAGACGTTCTCCACCCCGCACGGCGGGGGCGGTCCGGGTGGCGGCGGGCTTGGTGTCACCGCTGAACTGGATCGGTTTCTGCCCGCTCCCGTACTGGAGGAGGACAGCCACGGCGAGTTGTTCTTCAACTATCGACGGCCGGACTCAATCGGGCGGCTGCACTCCTTCTACGGCAACTTCAGCAACATGGTCCGGGCCTATGCTTACATCCGGACTCTTGGCGGTCGCGGCCTCAGGCGGGTCAGTGAAACAGCCGTGCTTAACGCCAACTACCTCAAAGAGCTGATTCGCAAGGATTACGATCTGCCGTATGAGGGACACTGTATGCATGAATTCGTCGCCTCGGGCAGCCGGCAGAAAAAGCTGGGCGTCAGGACGCTGGATATCTCCAAACGGTTACTCGACTTCGGAATCCATCCCCCCACCAACTACTTCCCGCTCATCGTGTCGGAAGCGCTGATGATTGAGCCGACCGAGACGGAAAGCAGGGAAACGCTGGATCATTTTGCGGCTGTCATGAAGCAGATTGCGCGCGAGGCCCGGGAGGATCCGGAAATGGTTACTTCCGCGCCGCACACTACCCCGGTAGGCCGCCTGGATGAGGGCAGCGCCGCCCGCAGTCTCGATGTCTGCTATCGTGATTAAGACTGCCAGTGCTGCAACTGGAAAACCCTGTGGTTTGCGACCGGTGCCACCACCTGCGGCATCGGTTCTGAGTTTATGATTAGATTCGAAAACGTAACATACCGGTATCGCGACCGGGACGATCCCGTTCTGTCCGATTTCACTCTTACGATCGGGGAGGGAGAGTCGATCTGCGTGATGGGGGCTAACGGTTCCGGGAAGTCCACACTGGCCCTGATCTTGGCCGGACTGCTGACTCCCGACCACGGCCGGGTCGTCATCGACAGTGGCAAGGAACATCCCCGGCCGGTCGGAATGCTGTTTCAGAACCCTGACAATCAGATGGTGGCCGTGACTGTTGAGAAGGAAGTCGCGTTCGGGCTTGAGAACCTCGGTACCCCCCCCGCAGAGATTGAGCGCCTGGTAACTGGGACACTGCGGCGGTTCCGGATCGATCACCTGCGACAGCGGCTGACCGTGGAACTGTCCGGCGGAGAGAAGCAACGGGTGGCCCTGGCCTCGGTGATGGTATTTCGCCCGCCCATCCTGGTTCTGGACGAGCCTGATTCGTTTCTGGATGAAAGCGGCAAGGCCACCCTGAGAGAGGAGTTGGCCAGAATCAAGGCAGCCAACCCCCGCCTTGTGGAAATCCGTATCACTCAGTATCCGGCGGTGGCCCGGATGTATCCGCGCCTGATAGTGCTCGACCGGGGCGTGGTGGCGGCTGATGACCACCCCTCCCGGATATTTGCCGACCACCAATTCTGCATCAGGACGGGCATTGCTTACCGCCTGCCCACCGGAGCGCAGCCGGGCTTTGCCGGTCTTAAAATGCGCAGCAGACCGCCGGACAAGGTCGATGAGGTCGACAGCATCTCGTTCAGGGATGTGGCTTTCAACCATCGCAACGGCAGCGCCATTCTAAAGGACATAAGCTTCACTCTCAAGGCCGGCGAAATCCTTGGCCTGGTGGGGCCCTCCGGTTCCGGCAAGAGCACCTTAGGTCTTCTTGCCTGCGGTCTCCTTCGACCCTCTTCGGGCGCTGTTGCGTACGAGGACAGTTCAGGTCGACCTGTCCCTCCCGAGAATATCCTCGGCCGCGTCTCAGGCCTGTTCCAATTACCGGAACGGCAGTTCTTTCTCCCTACGTGCGCCGAGGAGATCGCCTTCGGCCCCCGGAACCTGGGGTGCCCGCACGATCCAAAGACCGTTGCCGCCTTCTTTGCGTTGGCCGGGCTGGATGCTGAGAAGTTCTCCGGCCGCGACCCGTTCACGCTTTCGGGTGGAGAAAAGCGGCGCCTGGCGTTTGCCGCTGTATTGTCCATGCAGCCCCGGCTGGTTGTCTTTGACGAACCGACCTGCGGCCTGGACCAGGAAGGCGTGGGCCGGTTTATCCGGCTGGGTCGCGCTCTTACGGATATGCGGACCGGCCTGATTATCATTAGCCATGACGGGGGCATAATCCACGCTCTCGCTGACCGGGTTCTATACCTGGTCGGCGACGGCAGCTCCATTCAGATGTCGCGCACGGATTTCTTTGCCGACACCCGTTGTGCCGCGGCGGTCTCACCGGTGTCGCCGAAAGAAGCTGCTGAGTAAAAATAGCCACGTTTTTCTGCTGCTCTCACTTGACAGCGCTTCTGAATCTTGTATTTTCTGTTTCCAGAAAGCTGGAGGATAACGGTGCTACGCATGCCTGCGCGTGAGGTCGTCCCTCCGGGCGCGTTTGACGCCGTTATCCGGCACCCTTTTAAGGTGATCCCGTGAGATCACTAAAGGTTTGACAGTGCATACCGGGTCAGATTTTTCAATTGTAATCCTTTTCTTTCAGCACCTCCTGCCGTTACCGGAAGGCCGTCGAACTTTGCAGCCACCGGTGATCGTCTCCGTGAAGGACGACGCCGTATTCATGGAACATGATTAACGCAGATGCGGAGGACAACTTGCCTGAGACGAATGATGTCATCCTTGACGCGAAGAAGATCAGCCGGGCGTTGACTCGAGTCGCCCACGAGATTCTGGAGCATAACTCCGGGGCGGAGTCGCTGGTCATTATCGGTATCCTGAGACGCGGGGCCGACCTGGCCCGCCGCATTGCCGCCACTATCAGGGAGTTGGAAGGAGTCGACGTTCCCGTGGGGCTGATGGACATCAGCCTCTACCGCGACGACGTCCACTCGAAGCTCGATCAGCCGATTGTCCAGCGCACCGATATCCTGTTTGGCGTGGTCGACCGCAACGTCGTTATCATCGACGACGTCCTGTTCACGGGACGTACGGTGCGGGCGGCGCTCGACCAGATCATTGACTTCGGTCGACCGCGCACGATACAACTGGCCGTGCTGGTTGATCGCGGTCATCGGGAACTGCCGATTAAAGCTGATTATGTCGGTTCCAATATCCCCACGGCCAAGAGCGACCGTGTCAAAGTCCAGGTGGAGGAAAGAGACGGCCGTGACCGGGTGACTATCCGGCGGAGCGGGAAAAAACCACCGAAGAGGAAACCTGCCGCCGGGAAGAAGAAAGGAGGCGCGAAATGAACCGACTCAGTTCACGCCACCTGTTAGGATTGGAGGGCGTCCCGCGCCGTGATATAGAACTGATTCTGAACACGGCCGAGACGTTTCGCGAGGTTCTTGATCGCCGGATCAGGAAAGTCCCCACTCTTCGAGGGATCACCGTCCTCAACCTGTTCTACGAACCCTCCACGCGGACGCGGATATCGTTTGAGTTGGCCGAGAAACGCCTCTCCGCGGACACCGTCAATTTCTCGACTTCCGCATCCTCAGTTGCAAAAGGCGAATCGCTGCGAGATACCGTGCAGAATATCGAGGCCATGAAAATCGACATGACCGTGGTGCGGCACAGTTCCGCCGGGGCGCCATACTTTCTCACCCGGTGCATGGAAACCAACGTCATCAACGCCGGTGACGGTTCCCATGAGCACCCTACTCAGGCGCTGCTGGACATGTTTACTATCAGGAAGAAGTACGGCAAGCTTGACGGCCTGCGGGTGGTGCTGCTTGGTGACGTCAAGCACTCGCGCGTGATCCGCTCCAACATCTGGGGACTCAGGACAATGGGCGCCTCGGTGGCCCTCTGCGGCCCGGCGACGCTGATGCCCTACGAGGTCGAGCAGTTCGGCTGCGACGTCTACACCAATTTAGATGCGGCTCTCGACGGGGCCGACGTGGTCAATGTTATGCGGATTCAAGGGGAGCGGCAGCAATCGGGACTTTTTCCGTCGCGCCGCGAGTTTTCCAACCTGTTCGGAATCAACCGGGAACGACTGAAACGACTCAACAAGAACTACACGATCATGCACCCCGGCCCTATCAATCGCGGCGTCGAACTCACCAGCGACGTGGCCGACGGCAACAGCTCGGTCATTCTCGATCAGGTCACCAACGGCCAAGCGGTGCGGATGGCGGTTCTGTACCTGTTGTCCGGCCGTGAAGAGGGAGAATCGGAATAATGGCAAGCAGGAAGTACGATCTGGTCATAAGGGGCGGGCGCGTCATTGACCCTGCCTTAGGTTTTGGCAGTGACGCCACGGTTTTTATCAAGGACGGTATCCTGGCAAAGATCGAGCCGGAGTCGGCCGCTAGTCGCAAATCGCTGAAGTCTCTCGACAAGAGCCAGTTGATCGATGCCACCGGCAAATTAGTGGTGCCCGGCCTGATAGATATCCACGTGCATCTGCGCGAACCGGGCCACGAGGCCAAAGAGACGGTGAAGTCCGGGTGCTGCGCGGCGGCGGCGGGCGGATTTACGGCCGTTTGCTGTATGCCCAACACGACGCCGTGTATCGACAACCAGGAAACGGTCAAGTTCGTCCAGGATCGCGCCCAGAACGCGGACGCCCGCGTCTATGTGGTCGGGGCGATCACCAAAAACCTCGCCGGTGAGCAGCTCTCCGAGATCGGCGACCTGGTCAAGATGGGGGCGGTGGCGATAACCGACGACGGCCACTTCCTGCAGAATCCTGAGATAATGAGGCGGGCGCTGGAATATGCCCGCATGTTTGATATTCCCGTGATGCAACACGCGGAGGACCAGTACCTGACGGCGGGAGCGGTGATGAACGAGTCGTTCCAGTCGGCCCGCCTGGGTATGAAAGGCGCCCCGCCGGTGGCGGAGGAGATCGCCGTCGCCCGGGATATCGCCCTCTGTCGCATGACCGGAAGCCGACTGCATGTCCAGCACGTAACCACCAGGGGAGCGGTCGAGGCTATCCGTCAGGCCAAACGTGAAGGCGTGAACGTGACCGCCGAAGTGACCCCCCACCACCTCATCCTGACCGACGAAGAGATCGGCCTGGAATTCAACACCAGTCTGCGGGTCAACCCTCCGCTGCGTTCTCGGCGCGACCGGGACGCGGTGATCGAGGGGCTTGTGGACGGTACTATCGATTGCATTGCCTCCGACCACGCGCCGCACTCAATCGAAGAAAAGGATTGCGAGTTCGATCAGGCGCCGCCCGGTATGATCGGCCTGGAGACTACCGTGGGCCTGGTTAAGACCCACCTCATCGACAAGGGGTACCTGAGTTGGGCCGACGCAGTTCGCAAGATGACCATTAATCCGGCACGCATCCTGAATCTCAAGGGCGGTTCGTTGTCCCGGGGCGCCGCCGCCGACGTGACTATCATCGATCCCGACAAAAAGTGGACAGTGAAGGCCGACCGGTTCCGTTCCCGTTCGAAGAACTCGCCGTTTGTCGGGTGGAAGCTATCCGGTCAGGTGGTCACGACGATCCTCGGCGGTCGAGTGGTGTACGAACGGTAGGTGGTAATTCCGCCCTTTGTTGCTCTTTCCGGCTTTCGAGTAAGCAAGAGAAACGCGGCAGCCTTGCCAAGCAGCAGGGTCGCCGCGTTTGCGCTTGTCGGACGCTGATCCGAAGATCGGCCTCGTTATTGCGGGCAGTCCACCGGAGGCGGCCCCCCCCGGAACATATACGCCACCAGGTACACCATGTCGCCGATGTCGATCACGCCGCCGCTAGCGTCCACGTCGGCTTCATCCATACAAGGCGGCTCGGGACCGGCCGAGAACATGTAGCTCACGAGGTAGACCAGGTCCGAGATATCGATACCACCGCCACTGTAGTTTATATCGCCCCTAATCGGAGCGATGCAGCAGGTCGTACATAGTGGCGGCTCTATGCAGGTGCACTCCACCGGAGGCGGACCACCGTGGAAGAAGTAGTCCGCGAGATAGTAGATATCGTCCTCATAGATACAGCAGTCGCCGTCGACATCACCGTTGGCCTGAACCGGCGGAGCCGGACCTCCATTCTCCACGTACTCAACCAAGTAGTCCAAATCAGCCACATTGATCTGGCCGTCGTTGTCTACATCACCCGGCATCTGACCCTCACAGCAAAGCGGTGCAGCAACACAGGCGCATTCCACCGGCGCCGAGCCAGTATCATACAGGTAAGCCTCCAGGAAGCTAATATCGTTCAGGTCGATACAGCAATCACCGTTGGGATCACCATTGCCCCTGACTTCCGGCGGTGAACCACCGTGGTAGAGGTAGTCGATAAGATAGTCGATATCGGCGGGATCGATCTGCCCGCTACAGTCGGCGTCACCCGGCATCTGTCCCTCACAGCACAGCGGCGGCTCTATGCAGGTACATTCCACCGGAGGCGGACCACCGTGGAAGAAGTAATCCGAGAGGTAGTAGATGTCGTCCTCATCGATACAGCAGTCGCCGTTGACGTCACCATTGGCCCGAACCGGGGGCGCCGGACCGCCAATCTCCACATACTCAATCAGGTACTCCAAATCGGCCACGTTGATCTGGCCGTCGTTGTCAACGTCACCCGGCATCTGACCCTCACAGCAGAGCGGCGCAGCAACACAGGCGCATTCCACCGGCGCCGGCCCACCTGTATACAAATAAGCCTCCAGGAAGTCAATATCACTCAGGTCGATACAGCAATCACCGTTGGGATCACCATTGCCCCTGACTTCCGGCGGTGGACCACCGTGGTAGAGGTAGTCGACAAGATAGTCGATATCGGCGGCATCGATCTGCCCGCTACCGTCGGCGTCACCCGGCATCTGTCCCTCACAGCACAGGGGCGGCTCTAGGCAAGTACACTCCACCGGTGGAGGACCATCGTGGAAGAAGTAGTCCACGAGATAGTAGATATCATTCTCATCGATACAGCAGTCGCCGTTGACATCACCGTTGGCCCGAACCGGTGGCGCCGGCCCGCCTGTCTCCACATACTCAACCAGGTAGTCTAAATCGGCCACGTTGATCTGGCCGTCGTTGTCTACATCACCCGGCATCTGCAGATCACACGAATCAGCGCGCCCGGCGAATTGAGACGAATTGACCTCGGCCATCACCTCAGGGACTGCACTCATACAGAGAGCGAGCAGGATGAGCACGGCCGTCAGCGGAATGCCCACATGAAGCTTTTGCCTATTCATCTTTTCTCATCTCCTGTTATCGCTTGTATTTGGGGACTGGTCCGCAACCGTTCCCGGTCGGCGGATAAAACCCGTTCTATACCACAAACCATAAAAAAGTTTCAACGCTACAAATCTGAAACGTATTGACTAGACCCGTATAAAATAAATATACGGACAGGCGTCACTCATGTCAAGCGGATTCCCAAATCGGACCGGACATAATTGTGTGGAGATGCGTTTTCGCTTGACATTACCAAGGCCGGTGCGCTACGCTGTCGTAGAGTACTATTCCCATGTATGTTCTGCTGGTTGGCAGAAAGGTGGCGGAGAGCAGAATCCCAGTAAATGGACCGGACGTTCGTAAACGGATATTGGTACAGCGATGGAAATTGGAATCACGCCCTACAACCAGGAACACGGCAAGGAATGGGAATGCAGCATCATCGCCGTCAACAAAAACGGCTTGACCAAACGGGCGACCTGTTGCACCTTTCGCCGCTCCTTCGGAACGCACCTGCCGACCGAGGCCTTACAGGAGCCACGCATGGGGATATATTATACAGCAGTTTTTCGGCCTGGGCGTGCCATGAAGAAGCCTTATGGACGATGATAGCGCATTCCCTCACGAAAAAAGAAGCGGGAAAGGGACTGACATGGCTCACCAGCGTGGGCGGATGAAAGAACGACAACAGCGGGATGATCTTGCCGGCGAACATGCCGTCGGCGATGCCGGACAGATAGTGCTGGCCTGCCTGTTTTTGGCGACGTGGATAGCAGACACGTTTTTTCTTAAGTACACGACTTTCCTTAACCAGTATGTGCCGCTTGCCGCCAGGATACCCCCGGGAGTCGTTCTGTTGATTCTATCCGGTTACCTGGCGAGAACGGGTCTGTCTATCGTGTTCGACGAGGAGAGGGGCAAGCCCGCCGTGATCCGAAAGAGCGTGTTTAATGTCGTTCGGCATCCGATATACTTAAGCGAGATCCTGTTTTATCTTGGTCTTCTGTTGCTGAGTATATCACTGGCGGCGGCGGCGGTGTGGATTATTGCCATCGGGTTCCTGCACCACATCTCGCGCTACGAAGAAAGGCTGCTGCTTGCGCGCTTCGGCGAGGAATATGAGCGGTACATGCGCGAAGTGCCGATGTGGATCCCGTCGTTTCGGAAGAGGTAAATGAGATTGCCGGCGCTACGAGAATACCGATGAAAGACAGAACATATTTCGGCCGAGACCTGGAAGCGATGTCTTTCGCGAGGAATTACCATAACTGGATCATCGACGAATTCAGGCCTTATCTCGGAAAGGGCGTGGCGGAAGTCGGGGCGGGAACGGGCAATTTCTCAAGCCTGCTTATCGGAACCGGCATCGAGCGCCTGGTGGCATTTGAGCCGTCGGAAAATATGTACCCTGTGCTCCGGGATCGAATGGCCGGTGCGGATAACGTAACGACCGTCAATTGCTTTTTCGGTGATAAATGCCGGGAATATGAGGATGAGTTTGATTCAGTCGTGTATGTGAATGTGCTGGAACATATTGAGAACGATGACAGTGAACTGTCATTTGTGCATAGTAGCCTGAAAAGGGGCGGTCATATTCTCGTTTTTGTCCCGGCCCTTTCGTGGTTATACAGCGAGTTTGACAAGAAGCTGGGGCACTTCCGTCGCTATCACAAGAAGGACATTGTTAGAATGATTGAGGGCGCCGGATTTGATATCATAAATGCCAGGTACTTTGATATGGCTGGAATCATACCGTGGTATGTCGCTTTTGTTTTGCTGGGGAAAACAATAAACCCCGGTAACGTTACGCTGTACGATAGAATGGTAGTCCCGATTATGCGCAAGGCGGAGAGTCTCGTGACTCCGCCTGTAGGCAAGAACATCCTGTTGATTGGCAAAAAAGCCTGACCCGGCGTTGCAGGCAACCTGCCGGACAGGTCATCCACCAACGGGAGTGTCACAGCGCCAACGAATGAAACTGTAGGGGAATCGGACAGGGTTTCAAGTCGCGCTGTCAGGATCATGAATCAGAACGCAGGAAATATCCTCTTTACCGGAGTCCCCGGCCTGGGCAAAACCACGCTGATCAGGAGACTCTGTGAGTCTCTCAGCCCGCTACAGCCAGTCGGATTCTATACCGAGGAAATACGCGAGGCTGGTATCCGCAAAGGATTCGATCTCGTCAGCCTGAGCGGGCAGAGGCAGCAGTTGGCCCACGTCGGCATTCATAGCGCTTACAGAGTAGGAAAGTACGGTGTCGATGTTGACGGCTTCGAATCTTTCCTGAAGGGGAACGATTTCATGCGGGAGGCATCGAGATTGATAGTCATCGATGAGATCGGGAAAATGGAGTGCTACTCCGACGCCTTCCGGCGTTTCCTGACAGAAGCGCTGTCTTCGAATCGCCTGGTAATTGCAACCATTGCCCTCAAGGGCGGCGGGGTGATTCGGGATGTCAAGAAGCGATCCGATATCACGCTGCTCGAAATAACCCGCTCCAATCGTGATGAGTTGCCGGTCACGGCGCTGGACCTCGTCCGGGCGCACCTGGCCTGACACGCACCATCTGCCATCAGATAACCAGTCCAGCGCACACGAGAGGACCCCGGTGCTTTGCGAACTTCTTCCAGAGGGTTGGCTGAACATGCAAGGCACCTGCTCCTGGTGCGGAAGCTGAAGGGTCGATCAGCAGAACGTTACCATCACTGCCCCGGCCACACCAACGATAATGGCAATCAAACGCAGGGGCGTGATTCTCTCCTTCAGCAGGAGAGCGGCGAAGATGAATATGAAGATGTTACTGGTCTGGTTCAGCGCCGAGGCCGTCGACGCCTGCGCGTATTTCATTCCCGCCAGCCAGAGGACCATCGAAATGTATGCCCCCATAAACGACCCGGACAGAGTGTATTTCCACCGCCGTGTGGAGCGAACCGAAGCTATGATCCGCAAGCGGGAAGGATGGAAAAGCAGGACCACTGTCAGAACCGCCATACCGCCGATCAGGCGCATTTCGGTCGCCCATATGAGCGGTGAGTATTCGAGCAGCGGTTTGATCATCACAATGCCGACCGCCGTCGAGGCCATAGCCAATACTCCCCAGAGGATTCCCAGCGAGACAGCCCTTCGATCTATCGAGGCGTGATTGCGTTCGCTTATCACCGACAGCACGGCGGAGACGATCAGAATCACGCCCAGCCACTGCCACAGGCTGAGGGTTTCGCCCAACCACAACATCGACAGCCCGATAATGAACGGGCTGTACAGGCAGGCGACAATGGCTATCAGACCGGCTCCGAGTGCGTTGAGGCTTTTGAGGAAGAGGGTGTCGGCAATGCCGATCCCGAGCGCGCCGCTCAGAAACAGCAGCAGGTAATCGCCGGTGGGAGCAGGCCGGAGGATAACCTCACCGAACAGCCAGGCGGTGGGGATGAACAGGATCGCTGCCAATACGTTCTTGAACAGGTTCAGCCCGATGGGGTGCACTGCCTCGCCGCTCTTCCTGAAGAGGATTACGGCCAAAGCCCAGACTACCGCCGTCAGCAGCGCCATTGCTTCACCGAAGTATGTTTCGAAACCGCTCATGTAGTGTCCCGGTTGCGTCTTGTTCGGTCAATCCGAAATCTACGTCTTCGCAGCGCTGGATCACGGCCGGTTGCCGCAAAGCCTGTCGACAATGTTGCCGGAAGGTACGTCAGGAGAGCCGCCGATTCAAGTGGGGATTTGTGCCGGGCGGTCGGCCCGCAGGCAGGATGGCGGCTTTCGGGGCATGGATCGCCCCCAAAAACCGATTGACATATCTGCGTTTTTGCGTACTTTTCCACGTAGTTGCTGCGTGACACCGCCCTTGCTCCTGTCGGGACCACCTTATCGGGATCGGCAGGGACGGGGAGTTGCGAGGCAACAGGATCGTTGGTCTGCCGGTAGAAGAATTTGAAATGAACAACGGGTCAGTCGTCAACCGCAACGTCCTGATGCTCAACCAGAACTACGAGCCGCTTACCGTCTGTACTGCCCGGCGCGCCGTTGTCCTGCTCTTTCAGGGCAAGGCGGAGATGATCGAGACCGCCGACGGCCTGCGTATCCACACCGTCACTGAAAGCTACCGGGTCCCGTCGGTGGTCAGGCTGTGGAGGTATCGCAAGGTTCCCCACAAGCGGATCATGCTCACCCGCAAGAATATCCTCAAGCGTGACGGCCATCGCTGTCAATACTGCGGCTCCAGTAAGGGGCCGATGACAGTGGATCATGTTGTCCCTAAAACCATGGACGGCACAGACACCTGGGACAACCTGGTCTGCGCCTGCGCCCGGTGCAACAACCGCAAGGGTGATCAGGCGCTGGAAGAGGCCGGGATGAAACTGTTGAAAAAACCGTCCCGCCCGACTTTCATTACCTTCATTCAGCGCAATATCGGTATTGCTGATCGATGGCGGCCGTACTTGTTCATGGACTGACCGCTACCGGCTGATCTCCCGCCGCCCTATAGTCCAGCGGCCGTTTGAGAATGTACGGTATGTGGCTTGTGCTTGTCGGATTGGTTTGCAGCCTGTGGTACCGCCCCCCAAGTTTTTATTTGATTTCGTCTGCTGTTGAGTATAAGATCGGTGGGCAAAGCTGAAAGTGTATGCTATGACCGGCAAAACAGATAAGGCCCCGGCCGAGCAGCAAGCCCCGGCGTCGGCCTTGAAGAAACAGACGATTCTCTCCGGAATGCAGCCGACCGGGTCGCTGCACATCGGTAACTTAGAGGGTGCCCTGCGCAACTGGGTCAGGTTGCAGGACGAGTACTGGTTCTATGCCTGCATCGTCGACCTGCATGCGCTCACAGCCGAATGGAAAGACCCCGGAGTACTGAAAAACCGCATCTTCGAGATGACGGTGGACTTCATGGCCGCCGGGCTCGATCCGGAAAAGTGCGCCATCTTCATCCAGTCCGAGGTCAGAGAGCACGCCGAACTGCACCTGGTGTTCTCCATGCTGGTGACCGTTCCCACACTCATGAGACTGCCCACCTACCTGGAGAAGAAAGACGAGCTTGACTCCTACGGTTTCCTGGGCTACCCGGTTCTGCAGGCGGCGGACATCTGCGTCTACAACGCCCATCGAGTGCCGGTCGGCAAGGATCAGGAGAAGCATATCTGGATGGCCAATGACCTGGCGAAACGTTTCAACACCACCTACCGCAAGGTCTTTAACGAGCCGGAGGCGCTGCTATGCGACATTCCGCTGATCCCGGGCGCCGACAACCGAAAGATGTCGAAATCGTACGACAACCATCTCCCGC
Organism: uncultured bacterium; assembly: GCA_965603125.1. Classification (GTDB taxonomy): domain Bacteria; phylum Zixibacteria; class MSB-5A5; order GN15; family FEB-12; genus JAJRTA01. The sequence goes on from CBFDBU010000001.1 coordinate 22,336, forward strand.
TTGATTTCACCGAGAAGCAGACGGAAAAGCGCATCAAGAGCTTCTTCACTGATCCCACCAAGATACGCAAGGGAGATCCCGGCCATCCCGAAACGTGTCCTGTTTTTCTGCTGCACCGTGTGTATACGGCGGAACATGAGACGGAAATCGCTCCCCCCTGCCGCACGGGGGAATTGGGATGTGTTGATTGCAAGCTCCGTCTGAGCCGGAATCTGAACGAGGCCCTCCGGCCGATCAGGGACAGGAGAGCGGAGCTTCTTAAAAGACCGGACTACGTCTGGGACGTCCTTGCCACCGGAGCCGACCGGGCCCGAGAGCGTGCCGGCGCCGTCATGGAAAGAGTACGGGCTGCCATGAAGATGGACTATCAGGGAAGGAAGGCATGAACCCGATTGCGACCCAACAGCCGCTGGACGACTACCGCGTAGATCTGGCCGTGTTCCACGGGCCGCTGGATCTTCTGCTCCACCTCATCAAGAAAGAGGAAGTGGATATCTATGATATTCCCATCGCCCGCATCACCAGGCAATACCTGAAATACATCGAGTTGATGCAGACTCTGAATCTTGAAGTGGCGGGCGAGTTCATCCTCATGGCGGCCACCCTTATCAGGATCAAGACCCGCCTGCTCCTGCCCAGGGACGAGACCGATCTCGATGAGCCCGATCTACGGGAAGAACTCATACTGGCTCTGGTTGAATACAAGAAGTACCGGGAAGCCGGGGAAATACTCAGGGAGAAGGCGCTGCTTGAGGAACGGAACTTCGTTCCCCCCTCTCCGGCGCGGAAAGGCAGCACGGTCGTTGACGAGTATCCACAGGTATCCCTGTTTGATCTCGTCACCGCCTTCAAGGAGATAATGGAGGCGCGCCGGGACGTGAGTTTCCACGAGATCGGTGTCGAGGATGTCACGGTTGAGGATCGCATGGAGGCGGTGATGCGTCTTCTGCGGGACAAGGAGCACGTGACCTTCCCTGAGGTGCTGGCCGATGTCACCCGGCGAGTCGTTGCTGTGGTGACGTTCGTCGCCCTCCTGGAACTGGCGCGCGCCAGGAGGATTACCATATCGCAGTCGCGCCCGTTTGCCGAGTTGCGAATCTACCGAGGCAGGCGTTTTGCAGCGCCCCGGGACGCCGTTGATTTGATCTCCTTCCCCAAACCGCAAGAACAGGTGGTAAACTGAAAAATGCAAGATGGATTGAAACAATCGATAATCGAGGGGTTGATTTTGGCCTCGCCGGAACCGCTGCCGACGCGCAGGATTTCCGAGGTCGTTGAGGGCATGACGCCGGCGAGGGTCGGCCAGGCGGTGGCCGAGTTGAACAACCGTTACATGCAATCCGGATCCTCTTTCCGCATCCGGGAACTGGCCGGCGGGTATCAGTTCTATATCGTACCGGAGTTTGCCGGTTACGTCCAGGAGCTTTTCACGCGACGGCGCAAGATGCGCCTGACCCGGGCATCGCTGGAGACCCTGGCAATCGTGGCCTATCGTCAGCCGGTTACAAAGGCCGAGGTCGAACACATCCGCGGGGTCGCTTCCGACGGCGTCATTCGCAACCTACTCGATAAGAAGCTGGTGACCATCCGGGGCCGGGCGAAGACCGTCGGCAAACCGTTGCAGTATGAGACGACCGACCAGTTCCTGAAGTTCTTCGGGCTGGCCGCTCTGGAGGATCTTCCCAAAATGTCCGAGATCGTCGAGATGATCTCGGCCCGGGAGCCGGATTCGCAAACGGAGTTGAACCTTGAGAAAGCCGCCGCTTTGCACGAGGCCGCCCGGAAGCTGAATGTTGCCGACGGCACATACAACCCGCAAAACCACAGCGAGGAAAGCGAGGCCACCGTTGACGCAGAGCCCACCTCACCTGCATCAGAGGCTCAGAATACAAACAAAGATGGAGCCGGGGATACCGACACTGTGGAAGATGTCTCCTCAGACGACGGAACCGCGGAGAGTCCCGGCGTCATTGTCGATATGGACGCTACCCGCTGACGTTGGTCGCACTCTGATCGGAGCCGACGGGAAACACCGGCGTGCTTTTCCGGCGACTGATTCCCGGCGACGCGTTTCCGGGTAGCGGGGAATCGGTTAGCAACCGGAAAGGCCGGGGCTTTGGTTCGGATCAATAAATACCTGTCGCTCTGCGGAGTTACTTCCCGCCGTGGCGCCGACGATCTCGTACTACAGGGGCGAGTGACAGTCAATGATATCGTTGTCGAGAAGCCGGGGTCACGCGTCGATGAGGAGGACGACGTTGTCAAGGTCGACGGCGCGGAGGTCAGACCGGTGCGCGGCAAGGTTTATATCCTGCTGTACAAGCCGCGACGTGTGTTGACAACGCTGGATGACCCGGGCGGTCGCGCTACCGTCCGGGACCTGCTGAAAAGCCTGACCGTGCGGGTCTACCCTGTCGGCCGACTGGATTACGACACCGAGGGTGTCCTGCTGCTGACCAACGACGGTGACCTGGCCCACCGGTTGTCGCACCCCCGGTACCAGGTGACGAAAGTCTACGAGGCTGTAGTCGGGGGCGATTTTACCCGGGAGAACGCCGCCAGAATCGAAGGGGGGATCAAACTCGAGGATGGCGCCGTCGGCCGGGCCAGCGTGCGCATTGTCGCCAGCGAGAAACGAACCACCAGAATACACCTGACGCTGACCGAGGGCCGCAAGCGGGAGGTGAAACAGCTTTGCCAGGCCGTAGGTGGCCCGGTCAGACGGCTTCGACGATTGCAGTTTGCCGGCATAACGACTCACGGCTTGAAGGTCGGTGGCTGGCGGCGACTCAGCGCCGCGGAAGTGGACCACCTGAAGTCCCTGGTGGGTCTTTAGACTTTCGTCACATGTCGTCAGCAGGGCAGGTTCATCTTCAAACCTGCAGGTAAGCCTGTCTTTTGCGCTTCGCGCATGGCGGCCGGCGTCGCCGGTTCTTGCGCTTCGCGCATGGCGGGTCCGAAGACGGACCCACCCTACCGCTAAAACCAATTACAAAACAGCCTGAATGCGATGGGTGGCACTCTCAAACTTGTTTGGGAGTGACGTTTGGCAGGGTCCCACGTGAGCGGCAGACGCCCCGTCTGCCACTGGCCCCTGTATCCCGTCCGCCCTATAGACAGCGCTATGACTTGCACCGCTCTCGATACAACTGGCCGATTTCAGCCCCAATGATAAAAACGATCGCCGTGTAGTATATCCAGAATGCGGAAGCCAGTACCAGGGCGTATGCCCCGTATATGCGTCTGAAAGTGACGAAGCTGGTTACGTAGAAGCCAAAAAGTCGCTCGGCCAGATGCCACAGGATGGCGGCCGAGAGAGCGCTGACCACTATCGTTTTACGGGGCGGTCGTTTGTGTGGAACCGCAAAGTAGATAATGAAGAAACTGATCAAGATCAGGATAAACGACACCCCTTGTGACGCCAGAACCTCGGTGCCGCTGCCGGTCATACTGTCAAGAACCTCTATACTGCCCGCGAACCTCTTCACGATGTTCAGGACCGGCAGGATAGTTATCGCAGTCAGAAAGTAAACGAGCACCAGAATCACCAGGCCCAGGTCGCGCAGTTTGCCGACAAGAGTGGACTCTTCGTCTTCGTTGCGGTAGACGGTGCTGAGAACGGTGCGCATGCTGCTGAAAAGACTGGTCGACGCGACGAGCAATCCGACAACCCCGATGATACCGGCGAGATTCTTGTAGATCACAAATTCATCCACCCGGGAGAACACCAGTTGTTTCAGCGTGGACGCGTAGTCCTCGTAGGGGACGGCGTGATCGATGAACAGCTCAATTTCGGCCCTGATGGCGGGCCTGTCCAGGACTATGCCGAGGGCTGAGAATATGATGAGCACCATGGGAATGATGCATACGATGAGCGAGAAAGCGAGCCCGCTTCCCAGCAGAAAAACGTGGTGGTTGCCGATACGGCGATAAATGCCACCGGCGTAGTAGCCGAAGAAACCTCCAGCGACTCGCAGGTACCGAAAAATCTTTTTGCCTGCTCCTGCCATTGCCGTCTCAAGATAGACGAGCCAGGCTGTGAATCAAGGTTGTTCTTGCGCAGCATGCCGCTTGCCAGGGGAAGATTATTGACTACATTATGCCAATGCGCATGCTTACGAGAACCGGATTGTCAGTCGGCCTGGTCGTCTTAGCTGCGGTGTCCCTTGCAGGCCGGGGATCACGGCCGGAACCGGTCGAGAGAGAGCATTTCGTGTTCTATTTCGACAACCCTCGTCACATAGACCGGGCCGAGAAGGTCCTGAACGAGACGCGGGAACGCGTGCGGGCATTTCACCTGGACACCCTCAGTTACAAACCGGCGGTATTTCTCGTCGAAGACATCGAGCGCTTCCAAACACTGGTCGGGGGGCGGTTTCCCGACTGGGGCGCCGCCGCCGCGTTGCCTTATCGCCGGATGATTGTTCTCAAATCGCCCGATAAGTTCAATCTCAACAAACCGCTGGAGCAGTTGCTGGCCCACGAGTTCGCTCACCTGGTGGTAGCTGAAAAAGCCGGTCTTCATTCTGCCCCGCGCTGGTTCGATGAGGGGATGGCCATGCTCGTGTCCACCGAGTGGGGCTGGTCCGACAACCTGGCCATGAGTCGGGCGGCGGTCTTCGGCGAGTTCCTGCCGCTGGCGGATATCGAAAAAATGAACCGTTTCGGCGAAGGCAAAGCCCATGTAGCCTACGCCGAGTCGTACCTGGCCGTGCTCTATATACTGGATAATTACGGCAAAGAATCGCCGGCGCGGTTTCTGAACGTCATATCCCGCGGCGGCTCGGTTTCCAAGGCCCTGATAGCGTCCACCGGCGCCAACAGCCGTGAGTTTGAGGTGGAGTTCCAAACGTATTTAACCAAACGATTTAATATAGTGACATTGTTTATGGATACTTTGCTGTTCTGGCTGGCCCTGTCGGTGATCCTGCTGATTGCGATATACGTGCGCTACCGGAAGCGACGTAAGTATTTCAAGAAGTGGGAAGAAGAAGAAAAACTGCAATCCACGGATTTCGACTACGGTGATCCCGATCACCCCGAGCAGACCGATGACGACGAACCATGGCGAGCCTGACCCACAATCTGGAATACCTGGCAACCGCGGCGGGGGTCAGGCTCATGCATGTCCTGTCGCCTTCCCTGGCTGACGCCTTCGGCGCTTCCCTGGGAAGCCTCGCTCATGCCGTGCTGACTTCGCGTCGTCGCATCGCTCTTGACAACCTTGAGTGGGCAATGGGGGACAGCCTTCTCGAAGAGGAAAGACGACAGATCGTAAGGAATGTGTTTCGCAACACCGGGCGCACGCTGGTGGAGTTTGCCCGCATAGGAAAGACAGTCAGGGCGGGAATTAGCGAGATTATCGTTGGTGACGGACTGGAGTACCTTCGCCAGGTGCAGTCCGAGGGCAAAGGAGGCATCGTGGTGACGGCCCACTTCGGAAGCTGGGAGCTGTTCGGCGCCTGGGTCGGCACCCTGGGCTTCCCGATGGATTTCGTGACCGGCGTTCAGCATAACCAGAAGGTGGACAGGCTTCTCACCGGTTTCCGGAAAGAGATCGGCGTGGATTTGATCTCGATAGCCAAAGGTGTCAAGGGCGTCTTCAAATCGCTCAGGGCAAACCGGCTGGTGGGTTTGATCTCCGACCAGCACGCCCCCTCCGGGGTGGTGGTCGACTTCTTCGGCCGCCGGGCTTCCACACCCAAGGGCCCGGCGGCTTTCGCGGTGCGGTCGGGAGCGCCCGTGCTGCCGTTCGTGATGCGCCGGGAACGGTCCGATCGGCACGTGGTCATGGCCGGCCAACCGGTCTATCCCCCTGATACCGGTGACACCGACAAAGACATTGCGACGGTGACGGCGGCATACACGAAGTACTTCGAGTCCTGCATTCGCCGGTACCCCGACCAATGGCTCTGGACACACAGGCGTTGGAAGGTCGACTGAGGGTAACGAAACTTTCGCCTACCGGGTGAGTAGTGAGGTATAAATGTCTGAATACCGGGCCAATACCGGCGGTCAATTCTGCTTTGGCAGGGTCGCAAGAGCGCAAATCTGAGTCGGAGAGCGAAAGGTAGTCAATGAAGAAATATGTATACATCGGGATTGTGCTGGTTGTAGTGCTGGGGGGCTACTACGGGGTGGATGCCATTTTTACCAGATCCTACGACATCCCTACCGCCGATGCAACCAGGGGGGAATTCGTTATCTCGCAGAACGCCAACGGGACGGTAGACGCCAAACGCGCTTTCACACTCAGCGCGCCGCGCATTCGAGGTCTCCAGATTACCTGGCTCGCGCCGGAAGGATCAACGATACAGGAGGGCGAGCCGGTGATCAAATTCGATGCTTCCCAGCAGATCGCCGATCTGGCCGATCACGAGTCGGACCTCAAGATCAAGACGGCGGCGCTCGAACGCGCTCGGAAGGAGTACACCATCCAGGAGAAGGAACTGACCCTTGACCTGGAGAAATCGCGCCGCAACTATGATGAGAAAAAGCACGAAGCTCCCCGTATCGCCGAGGAAGCCCTGCTCGAAAAGGAACTGGCCGAACTCAACTTCGACGCCAAGCTCGAACAGTTGAAAGGCGATGTGGACAAGGCCGAGGTTGAAGTCGACCGCGCCCGCGACAAAACCAACCTGGCCCGCAGAGATCTGGACCAGATGACTATCATGGCGCCCACTCCGGGGCTGGTAGTCTATCTTGAGATATGGAAAGGCTCCGGCATGAGCAAGGTGCAGGAGGGCGACTCCCCCTGGCCCGGGATGGGACTGGTCAAGCTGCCCGATCTGGCCGAGATGATCGTCAAAACAGCCGTGTCGGAGGTGGATGCCAACAAGGTCGACTCCGGCCAGGAAGTCGTCGTGGTGCTTGACGCCATGCCGGACAAGAGATATCAGGGCGAGGTCTACAAGAAGGGCACCCTGGCCCGGAAAAAGGACTACAATTCCAAGATAAATGTTTTCGACGTGGAAATCGCTATTTCAGACCACGACGAAAACCTCAAACCGGGCATGTCAGCCTCGTGTGACATAATCGTGGAGCGCCTTCCCGATATCGTGTCGGTGCCGCTGGAGGCTGTGTTTGAGGTGGAAGGACAGACTGTCGTCTATTTTGAGAACAAGAAAAGAGTAGAGGTCGAGGTGGGACGACGAAATGACGTCGGTATCGAGGTGCTATCCGGTCTGGAAGGTGATGAGAGCGTGTGCCTTCTGGATCCAACGCTGGATGAACAGGGCCTGCCGGGCGACCGGGCGACCGAACCGGAACTCAACAAGGGCCGGGGACAGGGTGGCCCGACGACCGGCCGCAAACCGAGCGGGCGGAAAAGGCGCTGAACGCGCTATCGGCAGGGCTCATGAATTACGGTCGGATATACGAAATATCGTTTGACTCTCTCCGGGAGCACAGGCTCAGGACTTTCCTGACTATGCTGGGGGTCATCTTCGGCGTGGGCGCTGTGATCGCCATGCTGTCCATCGGCGAAGGCGCCAAACGCGAGGCGCTCGAACAGATTTCCATTCTCGGTATCAACAACATCATCGTCAAGGCCAAGGCTCCGGATGTCGAACAAGCCTCGGACCAGGGCCTGGCCCGTTCACCCGGGCTGTCGGTCGCCGACGGTGAGAACATTGCCCGCTATTCCGAGCTGGTGGAGAACGTCGTCTTCCAGCGATTTGAATCGGTTCCCAAGATGTCCTACGGCTCCCAGACGGCCGAGGTCAGGGTGGTGGCCACGGAACCATCTTTTGTGCTTTCATCGTCGATTGAGGTCGAGCGGGGTCGCTTTGTGACTGATTTGGACATGGAGGCTTTCGCCCAGGTGTGCGTGCTGGGGGCCAAGGCCAGGCGAGCCCTCTTTGCGTTCGAGGATCCCATAGGTAAGCGGGTCAGGATCGGGGACTGGAACTTCACCGTGGTGGGTGTCATGGCGGATAAATACATCGCCCGCGGCAAGGTGGAAGGGTTTGAACTGAAGAACTTCAACGAGGACGTCTATATCCCTTTCACAACCGCCGTGAAGAAATACGACCGCACCTTTGCAGGGCAGACGACGTTCGGTAGTGGCGGGTTCTTTTTATCCATTGAGACTGGTGAAGAGCAGAAGTTCAACACACCGGAAGTCGACCAGCTCACCATTACCGTGACGGACCTCAAGTATGTCCCCGTCGTGACCAAACTGGTGAAGCGCATGCTTGCCCGGCGGCACGCTGGTGTTGAGGACTATGAGATCGTGGTGCCGGAATCGCTTTTGAGGCAATCGCAAAAGACGCAGCGGATATTCAATATCGTGATGGGGGCTATTGCCGGCATATCGCTTCTCGTCGGCGGTATCGGCATCATGAACATAATGCTGGCCACGGTGCTCGAGAGGACGCGCGAGATCGGCATACGCCGTTCCGTGGGGGCCACGCGACTGGATATCATGCGCCAGTTCCTGATTGAGGCCGTGGTCATCTGCCTGGTCGGTTGCGTCCTCGGCCTGGGGATAGGACTCCTGCTGGCGCGCGGTATCGCCTTCTACGCCGAGTGGCCTACGGTGGTTTCGGCCTACTCCATTCTCCTGGCGGTGGGGGTTTCAACCGCGGTGGGTGTAATCTTCGGGCTTTACCCGGCCCGCAAGGCGGCCCGGCTGGATGTAATCGACGCCCTGAGATATGAATGAGCGACAGAGTCGCCCCAGTTGAGGTTGGTAATGAAACGTTCTGCTTTAATGCCCGGGGCCGGTCTTTGGCCCGCAGTAGTGCTGTTGTCGGTATGCCTTTCCGTCCCGGTCACGGCACGGGAGTTGACTCTTGAGGAGGCGCTGGACATCGCCCTGAATCGCACCGGTCGTGGAGAGATTATCAGGGGGAATCTCGAGGTGGCCGAAGAGACCTACTTCGCCGAGAAGATCAACTTTTACCTGCCGGAGATATCGATCAACAGCTCCCTTCCGTCTTACGGCGTTTCCGAGCGTTGGGGCTATCTGCCTGGAACGGACGAAAAGGGCGCCGTGAGCGAACCGTACCTGGATTTCGACGCCGACATCACGTTGAACCAGAACCTCATCACAGGCGGTGACCTCACGGTGAGGGCCGACCTGACACGCCAGGACCGGGAGCATCCCGATCGAGTAGGAAATCCCGTCGATGAATTCAGCCGGTTGGGCCGTTTCAATGTCGCTTTCACCCAGCCCATACTCAAACCGTCCGATCCCAAGTTCGAACTGGCCAACAAGGGGGATGATCTGGATATCGCCCGGTTGACCCGCGTGGAAGAGTCCGCCGCTCTTCAGGGGGAAGTTATCGAATGTTATTTTGGAGTGCTGCAGGCGGCGCTCCAGTCCGACATAGCTCACGATCAGTACGAGGCAGCCTGTCTCAAGGGGGCGGTTGACTCCGCCAAGCTCCAGGACGGCGTGATTTCTGACGAGGATTGGCTGGAGTCGGCCTCGGCGCGTCTTGATGCGGAACTGGCGCAATTCGAGGCCGACAGCGACGCTGCCGAGCAGAAGCGTCTGCTGATGGGTTTGCTGGATATTGACGCCACTGAACCGGTCACTCCCGAGGTTCCGGAGTTCGGCCTGTCGCTAAGCCTGCAGGAACAACAGCGGCTGGCTGACCGCTGGAGAGAGAGCATCTCGATCGTGAGAGCCCGCCACGAGTATGAGAAGACCAAACGCCAGGCTGACTACACGGCCTCGTCATGCGGACTGTCCGGCACTATTTCCGCCAACTACAACCCTGTGCGCGGCAGAGTGGAAGATGCCGGCCTTAGCGAAGATCTCAGGACAGACAGCTGGGGCGTGAAGCTCGAGTTGTCATACCCTCTGTGGGATGGTGGGGCCTCCGGCGCGTCGGCCAGAGCCTCCCGCCTCTCCGCCGAGCAAGCCCGGCTGAAGTATGACAACGAGGAGAAATCGGCGCGAGCGGAAGTGGCCAACCTCATCAACCAGCACAATGTAAGCTATCGCAAGCTGGAGGTGCTGAGAAAGCAGATCGGACTGGCCGCGAGTCGGCTTGATATCGCACGGTCACGCCTGGACGATGGGCAGATTTCTATGTTGACCTTCCTTGAGAGCAGGGTTTCTTACTACGAAGTCAGGAACAACTACCTTGAGGAGTTGAAGGGCTATTTCAACTGCAAGGTTGACCTGGAATGCAGATACGCTGATTGATGGCTGACAAGGTTCTCATTCGAACTCCCAATCACCTGGGTGACTGCTTGATGGCGTTACCCATGATTAACGAAACGCGGGAGGCCTACCCCGGGTCAACGGTCACCGTCATGGCGCCCGATCATCTCACTGTCCTGTATGAGCTTAACCCCGCAATCGACCGCATTCTGGCGATACCGGCCGCGCACGTCCACGGCCTTATCGGAGTCATCAAGATAAGGGATATCATCGCGCCGCACGCCTTTGATCTGGGTTATATTCTCCCGCCCTCCTTCGGTGCTGCCGCCGGGTTCAAACTGGCGGGAATCAAGAAACGGATAGGCTACATAAGCGATGGCCGACGGTTACTGCTTAGCAAACCGCTTCCCCTTCCAACCCCGCTCAGTTCCACCCACCGCAGTGAAACCTACTTCAATCTGCTGCGTCGGGCGGCCGGTGCGGACCCGGAATTCGTTCGCCCCAAGCTGTTCCTGAACGAACAGGACACCGCCGGTGCGGAAGATATTCTCTCCCGTTTCGGCGTCGGAAAAAGCGAGCCGTATTCTGTTCTGGCCGTGCGGGCCGTGGCTGAATCAAGACGATGGGGACTTCCCAGGTATACTGATTTGGCCAAACGCTTGATCTCGTCTTATGGCCTCAAGGTGGTTCTCGTCGGCTCGTCGGACGACGCGCGTGACGGAGACACGGTTGTATCTTCGGCAGGGTCCGGGGACGTGACCAACCTGGCCGGAAAAACCGGCCTGCGCGAGTCGGCGGCTGTGATCTCCCGCGCCCGGTTCTTCGTGGGAAACGACTCCGGACCAGCCCATCTTGCGGCCGCAGTTGGTATCCCGCTGGTGGTACTCTCCGGAGCCGATCAGCCAAAAGAGACGTCGCCCCTCTCACCGCGAAAACAACTCATATACCTCGACCATCTTGACTGCATCAGTTGCGTGAAGAACGTCTGTCCGCTGAAAGGCGAGGGACACATGCGCTGCATGACGGAAATAACGGTCGATATGGTCACCGATGCGATAGACGAACTCCTGCGGAGTATTGACTGATATTCCTCGATTCCCGACATTCATCGCTAGTTTGAACCCCGACCTCGGTCAGACTTATAGTCTTCTGTACAAGTAATGCAATAGTCACGTCAAAAACGGGGAAGATCAGACTGATGAACGCATGCCCGCAGGTTCCTTTGGAAAGAGCCGATATCTTCCAATGAGTCAACGAGGTGTAACCACAACTGGTCAATCGTGTCAGGACGCCCGTTGGCCAGGCTGCTTTTCGCCTGCGACCAAACCCCTTCATCCGGGTTGAGTTCCGGAGCATACGGAGGGAGTGGTTCGAGACGAAGGCGAGGGAAACGTCGACACATATCCCGTATCGCCTCGCCTTTGTGTATCCGAGCGTTGTCCCAGATAACAATGACCGGACCCCGAAGATGTGTAAGCAGGTGGCGCAGGAACTTACAGACCTCGGCGTGCTGGATGTTCTTGTCGTGCAGAGCGTAGTAGAGACCGAGCCGGTTGCGTTGGGAGCTGATAGAGAGGCCTGATATGACCGAGATGCGGTGGCGAAGATGATAATGGTAGAGATGCGGCGTCTGGCCGCGGGGAGCCCATGTTTTTCGAACGGGAGGAATCAAGAGGAAACCGGATTCGTCCATGAATACAATATGGGCGCCCAGCCGCGTAGCGTTTTTTTTATCTGCGGCCACCTCTTGCGTTTCCACTCCTCGATGGCTTGCTCGTCTCGTTGCAGAGCGCGGCGGTCGGGTTTTTGGCAGCTCCAACCAAGAGTCGCCATGAATCGCCCGATGTGGTCGCGATGGTAAGAGACGCCAAAGGTGCGTTCGATAAGCTGGGCGATGCGAGCGGTAGTCCACAGTTCGGTATGGTAACCGTTTGCCATCGCGCCTTTGAGAAGGAGGGAGACAAGTCGCTTTTTCTGTCGCGTGGTCAGTTTCGTGGGACGTCCTGGAACGGGTTTGGGGTTCAGACCCTCGTCCCCGTGTTTCCGGCGCTCGTCGCGCCACCGCATGACAGAACTGGCATTGCACCCGATTCGGCGGGCGACTTCATTGAGCGACAATCCACCGTCCATGAGATTCATGGCCTTGCGTCTGCGCTTCTCCAGTTGCTTGGGAGATCCAAAGGGTCGCATATGAGCATCCTCCTTTCAGGACACTCATAATGTATTGCCTTAGTTATACAGATGTCAATAAATCACTAACAGACTAAAGCTTCCGGCGGTTGGCGCAGAAACTGCGCAGCGTAACATATTACTTGACAATTGAATAGGGTTTCCGTACTATGAGAGTGGCAAAGTATGCGTTTTTTGCCCTTGATACGCAAAACCTGTGGCTGACCTGCCGTCTTGAGTAACGGCAGGCATACAATGTAGGAGGCATGGCAGATGAAAGGCTCAAGGTTATTCGCGGCCATCATGCTGCTGTCGCTGATTTTCGTATGTTTTATCTCTGCCCCGGTCTTTTCGGTTGAGGATCCATGGGATGTTGACGGAGACGGCGGTGGTTCCGGCGGTGAAGGAAGCAATCCGGACACTACCGTTGTTCAAGACAACGATTCTCTTCTGATGATCACGGGGGGCGAAGAGAGCAACTGGCTGCCTGATTGGTTCACGAACTGGATGAACTACCTTTCCTACCAGGTGATCAGGCACGTCGCCAGTTACTATGACGCTCTTTCCGGATCTGCAAAAGACAAGACAGAGAGTTCGGCCGGGCAATCGGCCGCGCGCTAAGGAAGAGCGACTGAGCAAGATCGAAACCGCATAGGGTTATTAGGAAAATGCATCTTTCCTCACCGAAGATCATTTTTGACAAGCGTCTGCTGGCGATAGAGGAGCAATTCCGGCAGAGGAAGTATCGCCTTGCTCTTGAGGAACTACAGCAGTTAGAGGAAAAGCAGTTTGAATCGCAACCTCACGAGTTGGGTCTTTATCAGTTACTGGTTGCGGACGGCTCCTTCTACAAGGGCGACTATCGCCGGGCCGTTGAGTGCGGCCTCAGCGCAGCTAAGATACTTGCCGGTTACCCCCTGAATCGTCGCTATGGCCGGGTTCAATTGGTCCTGTCCAAGGCCTACTATGCCCTTGGCGACATGAAGAACGCCGAGATCAGGGCGCGTGACGCACTCGCGGCCTATCGCCGGGCCTCGGACGTACCGGGTCAGGTCGACTCCATGAACCAGTTAGCCGGTGTCGCTTATATCCGGTGCCGTTATGCGACCGCCGAGAACTTCCTCAATGATGCCGTGGAGATGGTTGCGGACAACCCTCGTCACGTCGCCCAGTTGACCGGTAACCTCGGCCGGACCAGGATACGCACCGGCCGCTGGACGCAGGCCGAGAAGGACCTCACCACGGCGATAAAACACAACCATGACAATCACTCCGAGATCTCCGAGGCCATGAACCTGCTCTCTCTCGGGCTGCTGCAGCTCAGGCGCCGCGAGTTCGCGGTGGCCCAGCGCAGCCTTGACAACGCTCTGGACATCGTGAGTCGCCTCGATCTGAAGCGGGAGCGCGTTATCTATCTCGAGTACGCCGGAGAGTTAGCGTTTGAAAAGGGCGACATTTTCAAAGCCAAGGCCATTCTGAACGAGGCCTATCACCGAGGGATGCTGCTGGCTCCGGCATCCGCGCTGGTGTCGCAGTCCGGTCGACGGCTGGCCGAGGTGGAACTGGCTCTGGACAACTTTGACGAAGCCATGAAGTACGCCCAGAAGTCCCTCGATCTTTCCCTGACCCTGGGAGAGAAACTGGAGGCCGGGCTTTCCCGAGGCGTCATTGCGCGCGTTTTCCTTGCCAGGGATGACCTCGAATCCGCCCTCGAGCACATCCTCCAGGCGATTGAAGTCCTCAGGGAGGTTGGCGATCCATACGAGTTAGCCAAAACGCTCCTGGTCGCGGCGGAGATCGGTGTGGCGGTGCAACCGGACAACGGGGACAGTGTTCGCGCCGTCCTGGAAGAAGCGTACCGTCTTTTCAGAAAGCTCAAGCTGCCCTACTGGATGCACGAGTCGGATTTCAGAGCCGGTGTTCACGCCTGCCAGCGGGGTGATCTGGCCAACGGTTTCAAGAAACTGAGTCGGGCCGAGAAAGGCTTTCTGGCGCTTGAAGCCAACGTAAAGGTTCGGGCCGTCTCCAAATTCCTGCGCTCGCTTTCAGAGCAGGCTGTCGCGCTTTCGCTCTCCGAGGAAAATGAATTCAAGATCTTCGGCAACATGGTCACGCCCGCTGAGTACTCCGACTTGAAATCGAGCGCCATGGATACCATCCTGCAGGTTCTCCTCCAGAGGACCGCCGGGGATCGGGCGATCATCTATGTGCCGGATTCTGACGGCGATCGGGTAATAGCCTCGTTTCCGCTTGAATCCGATCAGGCGCGGCGGTTCGCAGAGAGTTTCGATAACCTTCTGGGCGAGGAAGTGTCGCCCGTTCGCCCCACGCTTGTTCTCGACTGCCGTCGCGACCCGTTCATCAATGGACTCTTTCGCGACCAAGTGGAGATCGTCAGCAGTGTTATGGTGATACCGTTCAATACCGGTGAAGGATCTGTCAGCTATCTTTACGTGGATCGGCTCTCCGAAGACAACGGCCTCAACCCGTTTGACCAGACCGGGCTCAATTTCGCCGTCGGCTTTTCCGATCTCATCGCCTTCAAATGGACCGAGATTCAGAAGAACAAGTTACTGGAGGACAACCGTCGACTAAAGAGCCAGCTCATGCGGGAAGCGGCCTTCCCGAATATCGTCACGCGCAACGCCGAGATGCTGCAGATGCTGGCCCAGGTGAGGCAGGTGGTCGATTCCAATATCTCCATTTCCATCGAGGGCGACACCGGGAGCGGCAAGGATCTGCTGGCGCGGGCCATTCACTACAACTCCTGCCGCCGGGAGAAGCGGTTTATTACCGTCAACTGCGCCGCCCTCCCCGAGTCGCTCCTTGAGTCCGAGCTGTTCGGATACAAACGGGGCGCCTTCACCGGCGCGGACAGGGACAAGCCAGGGCTTTTTGAGGAAGCCGACGGCGGCACATTCTTCCTGGACGAAATCGCCGACATGCCCTTGAGCATCCAGGCCAAAGTATTGCGGATTTTGGAAGAGAAGGAAATCCTGCGCCTCGGCGAGACGGCGGCCCGCAAAGTGGATGTTAGGATCATTTCAGCGACCAATAGGAACCTCAAGGAGCAGATGAACAGCGGGTTGTTCCGCCAGGATCTCTACTACCGGCTGTCGGCTATGACCTTCCGGCTGCCGCCGTTGTGCGAGCGCCGTGAAGATATCCCCCTCCTGGTCAACCATTTCCTCGAAGGCACCGGCAAGACGGTCAGCCCGGAGGCGATGAAGCTGCTGGTGGCCTTTGACTGGCCGGGCAACGTGCGCGAGCTCGATAACGAAATCAAGAAGCTGGTGCTGCTGGCTGGGGACGAGAATGAAATCATACCGGAGATCGTCTCCCGCAAACTTATCGCGGCGACCGGCGACAGCCACAGCGACGGAAACGGCAGCGGTCTTACCATTCCGTCGGCTACAGGTCAGGTCGATTTCGACCAGAGCTATGGTCTCTACGATTACCTCGCCGATCACGAAAAGGTGTTCATCGTTCGGGCGCTCAGGGAAAGGAACGGTGTCAAGAAACACGCGGCGGCGCTGCTGAGCATCCCCGAGTCGACCCTGCGCCTCAAGATCAAGCAGTACAATATCGACCTGAACCGCCTGGATCAGATCCACTGAGCCTTTCCTGTTCCCTTCCCGGGACCGACAGCTATCCTGACCTACAAGAGTTCACCGTCAGTTGAGAAGTTCTCGTAGGTCGAGCCCCCCCGCGGTCTCGACACCGGTGCAGCCGGTTTTTCGCGCTGCGCGCGGTACTCCCGTCCTGTGAGGCGCCGGGCGAAGGTATACATGATGAACACCCTCTCTCAAAAGGGCACGATTTTCTTGTTGATCGAGTGTTTTAGATGCTCGTTTATATGGCAGGAGTATTCAAGCAAACATCATAGCCTAGATGCAGGAGCTGCATAATGATACGATTACTGGGTAAAGCGTTCTTGATGTCGGCGTTTGTGCTGCTTGTCTATGCCGGCCCGGCATCAACGGACGCCCAGGTTGCGGGCAAGTGCATGACCTGTCACAAGGAGAAATCGCTTGGGCTCTACCAGCAGTGGTTCATGTCCCAGCACGCCGTGCACAAGGTCACATGTATTAACTGCCATGGTGCACAGAAGAGCGACAAGGACGGGTTCATGCACGAAGGCGCCCTTATCGCCACGGTGGTAACGCCCAGGGATTGCGGGGCGTGCCATCAAAAGAACACAGCAGAAGTGGAAAATTCGCACCACGCCACCGCCGGTCAGATACTTGAGTCCCAGGATGCCTACCTGGCCCATGTGGCAGGCGGCCGACCGGCTGCCATAACGGGGTGCGAAAGCTGCCACGGAGCGAAAATGGAGATCGACCCCGGCTCACCCAACAAGCTGTCGAAGAAAACCTGGCCGAACTCCGGTATCGGGCGACTCAATCCTGACGGCTCCAGGGGTTCGTGCACTGCCTGCCATACCCGGCACTCGTTTTCAGTCGCTCAGGCCAGAAAGCCAGAGGCCTGCTCGAAGTGTCACCTTGGACCGGATCATCCCCAGAAGGAGGTCTACGAAGAGTCCAAACACGGCAATGCCTACTACACTCACCTGGACGAGATGAACATCGATTCGGACTGGTGGGTCGTGGGAGTTGACTACTTCGAGGCGCCTACGTGCGCTACCTGCCATATGACGGCCACTGCGGCAACGGCCTCGACTCATGACGTTGGTGAGCGGATAAGCTGGACCCTTCGCCCCCCTGTCTCAAAGCACCAGGACAATTGGCAGGCGAAACGAGCCGACATGAAGACCGTGTGTGTTACCTGTCACAGCAGCAGCTTTGCCGACGGCCACTATTACCAGTTTGACGCCCTGGTGAAGCTCTACAACGAGAAGTTCGCCATACCCGCCGGGGAGATCATGGAGATCGTCAAGGAGCGCGAGCTTCTGGAAACCCCGGCCTCATTCGGCAACAAGATTGAGTGGACCTACTGGGAGTTGTGGCATCACGAAGGCCGACGGGCCAGGCACGGCGCTGCCATGATGGGGCCGGATTATACATGGTGGCACGGCATCTACGACATAGCTCAGCATTTCTACTTCAAGATGTTGCCCGAAGCGCGCGAGTTCAATGATCCTGAATTGAATGCGTACATAGACAAGTTGATCAAAGACGATCCTATGCACTCGTGGATGTCTACTCCGACTGGAGAATTGAAGGAGAAGATTCGCTCAGGCGAAATGCAGGAGATCTACAAGGATCTGTTCGGACAGGAATAGGAGGTTGTCTTGCCGGCAAGATACCTCAACTTTATTCGGGGTGTCTCAGTCTGCCCCACCGCCGGACTGGGTGTGATTCTGACCATCTCATCGTTTGTTTGCCTGGTTATTCTGGGGTTGGCGCGAATACTTGGGATAATCACCGATGCTTACGTAGGGCTCGTAACGTACCTGCTGTTTCCGGCTCTATTTGCAATGGGATTAATTCTAATTCCTGTCGGCTGGTGGAGGATTAAAAGGAAGACCGGGAAACCCATGGGCGTGCTGATTGCAGAACGCTTCCCGCAAGACACTGCCCCGAGCGGCTTTCTCGGGTCACGGTTGTCGCGAGCCGTCGTGCTGCTGACAGCGGTCACGGTGGTTTTCATACTGGCCGTCAACAAGCAGATGCTCACCTTCATGGATGAACCGGTGTTCTGCGGGACGGCCTGTCACAGCGTGATGAATCCCGAGTGGGTGACCTACCAGCAGTCTCCGCACGCCCGTGTGACGTGCGTGCAGTGCCACGTGGGCGAGGGAGTTGAGGCGCTCGTCGACAGCAAGCTGAATGGGCTCTGGCAGGTAATATCGGTTACATTTGACATACTTGAGCGCCCGATCCCCACCCCCGTGCACCAGTTGCGACCGGCCCGCGAAACGTGTGAGAAGTGCCACTGGCCTGACAAGTTCTACGGTACCAGGTTAAAGACGATAGCACAGTACCAGCGTGACTCAGCCTCGACCCCGCTGTACACGACGCTCAACCAGAAGGTTGAGGCCGGTTCACCGGGTTCCAGGGCCGGCATCCACTGGCACATAGCTGAAGAAAACGAGATTCGGTATTCCTCCCTCGACGATGAGCGCGAAAAGATTACCTGGGCGGAAGTGCGTCGGTCTGACGGGAGTTACCACCGCTACGTATCAAGGGAACCGGCCGCGTCGGAAAACCAGGCTTCATCTGTCCGGACGATGGATTGTGTCGATTGTCACAACCGTGTTACCCATATATATGAGAACCCTGAGCCGGCCATCGACGACCGCATCCAGCGAAGCATCCTTGACCGATTTCTGCCGTTTCTCAAACGGGAAGCCCTTCGTGCAATTTCCGGAAACTATGCCGACAAGCAGGCTGCCCTGGATGGAATCTCGAACCACCTGCATAGTTTCTACCAGCGCAACTACCCTCTGTTGGCCGTTAGCGAAGCGAGACTGATTGATTCCGCAGTTACCGTTCTCCAGAGCATCTTTGCCCGCAATGTACATCCCGAGATGAACATCAGCTGGGGTGCTTACGCCGGCCATATCGGTCACGTCGGCGATGGCGGTTGCTTCCGCTGTCACAACTCCCAACTGGTCGACAACGCCGGGAACAGTGTCTCCGACGACTGCGCCCTGTGCCATTCCATACTGTCAAATAAGCACGACGACCCCTTCAAGTTCCTGCAACCGGTTGACACCTCCGATGCGGACCACCTGATGCACTTGTACCTTAAGGAGGAGTTCCTGCGGTCGTTTGGGAGCGGGCAATAGGATGAGCAACCACCGGGGAGTTTTCGTAGGTCGGAACCCCCGCGGTCTCGACCGGCGTTGTCGGTCCTTCTCCCGACGCGCACGATGGTTATCATGTCACTGTGAGCTAGACCGTCGTTTTTTCTTGTGCAATGCCTAAGCGAAGCGCTATTAGTGACCAAAGAAGGATGCCGGGGTGTTGAGCTTTTGCCTCAATCATAGCTGCAGATAACCGGTGCAGGAGAGGTGAGAAATGGGACAGAGAATTGTTCAAGTTGATTCCTTTACAGACAAACCGTTTTCGGGGAACCCGGCTGCTGTGTGTGTTATGAAAAAACCGGCCGACGAGCTCTGGATGCAAGCGGTTGCTCGGGAGATGAATCTTTCCGAGACTGCGTTTCTGTACCGCAATGGTGACTACTATCAGTTGCGCTGGTTCACCCCGGTGACCGAGGTCGATCTCTGCGGCCATGCTACTCTCGCCGGCGCCCATGTTCTCTGGGAGGAGGAATTCTTGCCGTCGGGTCGACAGGCCCGTTTCATGACGAAAAGCGGGCTGCTGACGGCTGATAAGAAGGACGGGATCATTGAACTTGATCTACCCGCACAGGTCACAGAGGATGTCGTCGCGTTGCCCGGTATCGTGGAAGCGTTGGGGGTGATTCCCACTAACGCCAGTCAGGGTGCTACGCATTACCTCATTGAGGTAGATTCGGAGACCACGGTCCGCAAAGTGAAACCAGATTTCTCCGCACTGTCGCAGGCGGACCCTCGACCGGTGATCATCACGAGTCAGGCTTTAACGCCTGGATTCGATATCGTGTCACGCTTCTTTGCGCCGGGGGTGGGAATAGATGAAGACCCGGTGACAGGTTTTGCACACTGCTGTCTGGGTCCATACTGGCAGCGGCGACTGAACAGGAGCGAGTTCCGTGCTTATCAGGCCTCAGCGCGCGGAGGTGCAATACGCGTCACCGTCGAGGGTGACCGGGTGCGCCTGGGGGGTAATGCCGTGACAGTGCTTCAGGGCGAATTGGTGTAAAACGCGTTACATCATGCGCTCCGCAATGATTTCGCCTCGTACGGACGCTCTGCGTCGGGCTGCTGCCAGCGGGACGCTTTGCGCTCTCAGTTGTAGTTGTAGGTCGAAACCCCCGCGGTTTCGACAGCCGGTGTCAGGCCCACAGGGGTCCCGACAGAACTCTGCGCTCTCAGGGAGTTGCGGACGCAGAGCGTCCAAAATAGGCACATTGTGCCCGTTGTGCCCGTACCCGTTCCCACGCGGAGCGTAGGAACAACATGACCAGCTAAAGAACCAGCCAGAATGGCTCGGTGAAAGCGCGGTAGGTGCCGCCCGTTGTGAAACTGACCTGGTTGTCGAAAACACCGATTTTCACTTTGACGCGCTCCAGCGTCGACATATCCAGATCTTCCCCGAAACTGGTCAGAGGTCGCGCCAGCACCACCGTGTACTCGCCGGCACTGTGTGCGTAAAGGGCTGTGATATCCCATCGACTCTGCGGGCCGGCCGTCCACGAACTGATAGCAGTATCGATGTACCAGCCGGGGACGGTCATGCCGCTGTCCCAGTCGGGGTCCTGCATCCAATTGGAGGATGATATACGGTCCTCTTTGTAAAGAACCCACCCGTCAAAAGCCGACATGTCCTTGTGTATCCATGGAGGACGGGTGCCGGCATCCGGTTTGTTCTCGCTGGCGATCACGTTGATACCTGTGTCCAGCGTTATGGCGCCGCCATCGTAGGTTATGCCCTCGGCGCGGTCTGCCTGCCCAGTCGTGAGTGAGCGCCAGTTCCAAGTATCCCAGCCTCCGCCGGGAGCGCCCTCGAACATCACAAAGAGCTGATCCTCGTCGAAGCCGTCCACATTCCGGGTCCAGTTGAAATTCACGGTATCGTAGAGCGACCAGTGATCGCGCCAGAGAGTTTGGTCGGCATCGTTCCATACGACGCGAATGTAGAGCATGGAATCCGTCTTGATAGCCTGAAACGAGAGCGAATCGGCGAAGCCTGCGCCTTTGGCTGGCGGGCCGATATTCTTGGCCACATTGAGAGCGGTAGGTGTCACCTGGTTCCAGACGGCGTCGTTGGCCGATACGAACGGCGGCGCACCGACCGTAGTGTCGGCGTTCACGGACGTCAGGGTCGGTTCGCCGTTGCTGTCGGTACCGTCATCATCACCGCAGGCCAGGCAGAGGGCGAAGAAGAGTACCATGATGAACGGGATTAACTTTCTCATCGGAATCCTCCAGATATCTTGTTGACGCATATCTTATACGGAAAATAACACAGAGCGGAGCAACAGGAAAGGGAAATCTCTACTCGAGCCGTTTGAGCACAATCATGGTCAGATCGTCAAAAACGTAGCGCCGTGAGGCGTACTCCTTGACGGCCTTGAAAATCGCCTCCGAAATCCCCTGCGACGTTTCCCGGCGGTTGTCGCGTAGAACCTGGATCAGCCGCTCCCTGCCGAAAGCCTCGTCGGCGCTGTTGAACGCCTCGCTGACGCCGTCCGTGTAGAGAAGAACCACCTCGCCCCGGTTCAGGTAGACGGGGCGTTCCTCGTAGTCGACATTCGGTGTCACGCCCAAGAGCGGCCCACCCTCTTTGAGGTATTCTACCCGGTCGTCGGAGCGAAGAAGGATGGGCTGATCGTGCCCGCAGTTGGAGAAGGTAAGCACGTGGTTCCTGGAATCGAGAACACCATAGAGGGCCGTAACAAAACTGCCCGGGCGAACGGATTCGCAAAGCAGATTGTTGACCTTGCGACAGATAGTCCGGATGGAGTAGTTGTTCCGAATCTCGGCAATCAGGGAAGCTCGGAAGGACGCCATAATAAGCGCCGCCGCAATTCCCTTGCCGGAGACATCGCCGATGGCAATACCGGTCTGGCCCTCGACAATATCAATGAAATCGTAGTAGTCTCCCCCGACCTGAAAGGATGGGACGTTACGCCCAGCCAGGTCGTAGCCAGGTATGTCCGGCGTACGGCCGGGAAGAAAACTACGCTGAATCTCCCGCGCGATGCTCAACTGCTCCACAAGTTTCTGGCCGGCGATCAGTTGCTCGTGAAGGCGCGCGCGTTCGATTGATATCGCCGCCTGGGACGCGAAAGCCGACATCAGCGAACGGGCATGGTGGTCAAAAGCGTCGAAGCGGTCCGACTCCAGGTTGATGACGCCTATGGATTTGTCATCGAGCTTGATCGGCGCCACGATCTCACTTCTGGTGGTCGGGCGACTCTTGATGTAGCGCCGGTCGGCGGTAACATCCGGCACGATGACCGCTTCCCCCTCCTGGGCCACAGTTCCGATAAGACCCTCTCCGATCATGAGGTTCTGAGTAGCTTCATCATCAGGATCGTACCCGACCGTCAAGACTGACTCGATCTGCCTGGTATCGGAATCAACCAGGTAGATCCCGGCACTGTCGAAATCAACGGCCTTCTTGAGGGAATCGAGAATCTCACGAAGGACTTCGTCAAGACGCAGAGAGCCGGACAGCTTTTTACCGATCTCATACAGAAGATGCTTTTCCAGGGCCTCGCGTTTCACGACCCGGTACAGGTGAGCGTTATCGATGGCCACGGCAATCTGGTTGGCCAGTCCGATGAGGACATCAAGATCGGTTTCGTCGAACTCCCCGTCGAGCTTGTTTATGGCCTCAATGACCCCGATCATCTGCCCCTTGCCGATAAGCGGCACCGAGATCAGCGATTTCATAGATATGCCTCCGAGGCGGCCGATCTCTTGATCCACTTTCGGGTCGCCGGCAGCGTCATTGATTATCACCGGTTCTCTGTATTCGGCCACCCAGCCGATCACCCCCTGCCCCAGTTCGCGACGAAACACTTTAACCCGACAGTCGACGCAGTTCATAAACCTGATATTCATGTCGGTGCGTTCGTGATCGACGCGAAAGACCAGAGCCGCCTGCGATCCCGCGGCCGCGACAACAAGACGGAGTACGCGCTCGATCAGCTCTTCGTATTCGAGAGTCGAGTTGAAAGCCCGACCGGCCTCAAGAAGCAGCTTCTCTGCCCGGGTATGGCTTGCGGTATTGCTCATATCAGGGCAAGGTACGCTTTTGGCGGGAATTGTCAACACTCCCGGCATACACACAGCCGTATCCTGGGAAGGTTCCGAGTGGACTGTGCTCACGGGGGCAGGACGAGGAGTCCGCCGACATGTGGGCGCACTTGGCGTACGGGCAGACATATGGGCAAAACTGATCTTGGCGTAGCTGCCGGTGGGAGTCACCCGCCGCCGGGTACGGCCGGCAAATCGTGCGTGGATCAGCAGTGACTTAGGTGCACGGCGGCGGTTCGGGGCCGGAGTTGAACATGTAGTCCACTAAATAGACCAAATCGGCTATGTCGATAGGTTCAACGCCACTGCCGTCCACGTCGCCTTCGCCCCAGCACACGGGAGTGGGTCCCTCGTTGAACATGTAGTCCACTAAGTAGACCAAATCGGCGATGTCGATCGGAAGGACGCCGCTGTGGTCTACGTCTCCGCGGATGGCACAGCACACGGGATCGCAGGCATCCCCCACATCGTCGCCGTCCGCGTCCTCCTGGCCAGGGTTGGAGATTTCTACGCAGTTGTCACAAACATCGCCAACACCGTCGGCGTCACCATCATCCTGCCCCGGATTGTAGTCCTCAGGGCAGTTGTCGCAGGAGTTGCCCCAACCGTCGACGTCTGTGTCGCCAAACGGCTCATCGCTCCCACCACTGCAGTCGTTATCCAGCCCATCGCAGAGTTCGGTAGCACCGGGGTGAACTTCCGGATCGGCATCGTTACAGTCGCCAGTACCCGGCGCTGAACCGCCAGCCTCGCCAGGGTAAGCCTCATCAACGTAGCTGTCCATATCCGCATCGAAGTCATTCAGGCCGTCACAATCCTGGTCAACTCCGTCATACCAAACCTCGGTCGCAGCGGGATGAATGTCCGGGTCGGCATCGTTACAGTCGCCTGTACCCGGCGCTGAACCGCCGACCTCGCCAGGGTAAGCCTCGTCAACGTAGCCGTCCATGTCCGCATCGAAGTCATTCAGGCCGTCACAATCCTGGTCAATTCCGTCATACCATACCTCGGTAGCACCGGGGTGAACGTCTGGGTCGGCGTCGTTACAGTCATCGGGGCAAGTGTTGGCTGCATACCCCGGATTGCCGTAACCATCGCCGTCTGTGTCGGTGCATTCATCGCAGACATCGCCAATACCATCGCCGTCGGCGTCTTCCTGACCGGGATTGTACACCTGGGGGCAATTGTCATCCGGGCAATCGTTCTCCGGGTGGCCGGGA
Organism: uncultured bacterium; assembly: GCA_965603125.1. Lineage (GTDB taxonomy): Bacteria > Zixibacteria > MSB-5A5 > GN15 > FEB-12 > JAJRTA01. The sequence continues at coordinate 46,679 of CBFDBU010000001.1, forward strand.
TCGCCGAAACCATCACCGTCGGTATCGACGCAGGACAACAACTGCAGGGTGGGGTCACCGTTGAGCACCATGCCATAGTACCACTCCTGTTCCCAAAGTTCAAATGGAGCCTGGGCTTGAAACCACTCAAGCAGAGCCTGACCGATAGTTTTGTTGTCCTCGGAGAGGGGACCGGTGAAGTCGTGGAAATTGAGCATACTGCCGCTTTTTGAGGATGCGATCGTTATAAGACCGTTAGTAGTGTTGAATATGTACGAGCCCGCCAGGTAGTCATCGTCGGTAAAACGGCCTGGTCCGCACGAGAAAAGATTGTAAAACAACACCGGAGGATCGCGATCCTGGATAGTCTCGGAATACACCCAGTCACCCTCGCCATCGTAATAGGCGCCGAGATCAAAAGGACGTCCATCTCTCAGATCACGTTCCCAGGTGCCCAGGGGAGCGGTATCCCCCTCACTAGGGGTGATTACCTCTTCTCCCTCAAGATAATCGGTGACCAGGCGAGTACCGACATCCGGGTTAAGATAAGGTCCGTTGACCAACCAACTGCCGATGTGCGTAATAGGCGTGGGTGCCGGATCATAAGACAGACCGCTCACCGGGCTGCCATCAGCCTGACAGAACCGGGCGCTAAAGCCGTGAGAGCTAAGCCATTGGGATACTTTCACAAGCAGATGGTTTTCGCCGGCATTCAAAGTGACGACAACCTTGGATATGTCAGCCTCAAAGCCACCATAAACATTGTCATACAACACAACGGCGCCGTTGAGCCAGACCCGGGCACCATCATCATAACCCAGCCAGAGTTGACAGGTTTGCTCGGTCGCCGAGTATACTCTCACAAATGCGTAGCAGACGCCAAAGTCTTGAGCGTCGTGGGCGGACATATCAATATATGGATAGCCTGAATTGAAGGTTGTCCAGGTATTGCCGCCCATTATTTCCCCATCGACGGGATTGATCATGCTCTCGGAAACGCCGAGATAATTGGTGGTGAGATAGTACCAAAAATTATCCGAGATATCTTCATGGAAGCCGTTCAACAGCCAACTTCGTATATACTCTGCCTCCGCGGGGTAACTTGCCGGGTCATTGATCTGGTACTCAAGATCGGAGAACGTCACGTACGCTGGATCAGTGAATCGGGCGGAGAAGCCAAAATCTCCACCACCCTGGCTGACCTTGCACAGCAGTTTATTCCAGCCCGCTTGTAGAGAGACAGCAACCTCGTAAGCATCTTCCGTCCAGCCGCCGTAACGGTCGTTGGAATATATAAGGGAGCCATTGAGCCAGGTCCTGATGCCATCGTTGCTACCCAGAAGAAGTTTGGCTGCGCGGGTGGTCGGACTATACACGTAGACGTGGGCATAAGCGGCCGATTCGGTGGGGCGGGCCCCAAAGTGGTGACCGCCGGAATAGCTGTGGGCACAGACTGTCACAAAATGCCGGCCATGATCCATCTGGTCAAGGTAATCTGTGCCGGTTGTGTAGTAACCATAGTCATACCGGGTCACGCTGTCCTCATACACCAGATCGAGATTGACGGGCATGTCGTACCAGTCTTCATCAATGTATTCCAGGCCACGCCAGGGTTGTGTTAGCTGATAGAACCGATAGGCGTGGGCTTTGGTGAAGTAGTCGTTTACCAGGTTGGCTTCGGTATCATAGGAGAGTGAATGCGCGTAGAGCCTGCCGATGTAGACCTCCGGGGCCATGTCGCCGGTTCCGGCCGTGTGAACCTCGTAAATGCCATCGATATTGTAATCCTGCCAGTTGCCGTCGAGGTCCATATAGAAAAGATCGCAAGGGAACTGGGAGCCGGACACCTCGGCCCAAGCGGCGGTGATATCGCCGACAAAGACAAAACCTTCACTTCCCATATTGTATCTGTCTATCACCCAATCCTTGATATCCTGGGGAGAACCGCCTGATACGGTACTCACAAACACTGTGTAACCTTCGGACTCGATATCGGTTATATACTGGTTCAGGTTGGTTGTGATTTGCGTATACAAGGACGCATCGACCAGAACGGAGATGTCGGCATCGAGACGACTCCGGGCAGTCAGGACTGCTGTGAACGTCGGAGCCTCAAGCGGATGCCACTGCAGATACTGGGCGTGTTGACCGGGGAGAATGCCAGGGGGAGCATGCCATTCGAGTTTCTTGATCTCTCGACCGTCCTGTTTTTGGGGATTGGCAGGGGTGGTGATATTATCGCTGGGCTGAGTTTCCCTAACTGTATCTGTCCAGCCGGATAACGCCATTACGGAAAGAGCCAGGGTAATAAGAATTGCGGTAGGCTGAGCATTCTTTTTCATTTTGTTTGTCTCCCGTACGTAATCGGAGTAATAATGTTAGAGTGCTTTTACATTCAGAAATATAATAGCAACGGGCCAAATAGCAAACTATTTATTATGCCATAGAACCTGTGAGATCAGAAGATCACACACGCACAAGAGAAGAGGCCGATTGATATCGAAACCCGGGGGGGGCGACCTACGGTGATTCCGGGCAGCGCATCTACTCTTGCGGAGTTTGGGCGCGTAGGTTTGGAGCGGGGATTACGGTTAAAGATATTGGACAAATCCCTCCGCTTATGGAGTGATTCCTACACATGCCAAAGCTATCATACCACGCTTTCCTCTTGTGCCGCGTTCTCTTTCCGATCGGCAACAACCCATTCTGACCAGTCCAGGTTATGCTTGCAGAACGGACAGATTGGTAGTCCAAAGACCACTCCACGATTGCAAGCCGGACATCTGCCGCGATCAATATTTTCGACTTGCTGCAATAACATCAGACTACTCGCGACATAGATGCGATCAGTTGTGACATCGATCGCTTGCAGGTAGTTCCTTATATGATACAGCCGCGACACAGCCACAAAGAAACCTACGATGAAGAACAATCCCAGGATTGCTAGGACGATGTAATACATGATTTATCCCTTTCTTCATTATCAGATCAGATGCCCCCCAATTGCCACCTCAATCCATTTATCGACATTTGCCAAACTCAAATAAATGATGGAGACTACATCTGTGCTGCAATTGGGCAGAGCATCATTCCGGACGAATGTAGCCTTGAATACTGATACCACGTGACGGGATTATGAGGCTGATTTATGGCCTATCGCAGAGCAACAGAATCCTCAATTCCTTGTTTTCCTGAAAATTATCAATTTGAGAATGACGGTGAGCACACGGACGGTAGGATCCCACAACCAGAACTGTGGGTCACCGGTCGGTCGCCGAGGCTCCAGCGACTACCACCTACGAAAAACAAAAAGGGGACAGGTCGCGTGGACCTGTCCCCTTCAAAATAAGCGTCCCAAGCACGTCTATTTTACAAGCATCATCTTCTTCGTCTCGGTGTAGTCGGTAGTAGTGAGACGGTAGAAATAGATGCCGGAAGTTACCCGGCTGCCGCCGTCATCAACGCCGTGCCAACTCACCTCGTGGTGACCGGCTCCGCAAGTGCCGTCGACAACTGTGGCTACCCTCTGGCCCAACACGTTATAGACAACCAACTCGACATGCCCAGCCGTCGGCAGGGCGAAGCCGATAGTCGTAACCGGGTTGAACGGGTTGGGGTAGTTCTGGTGCAGAGTGTAGTCCTCGGGGAGCGGGCCATCGGGGCCGTTCTTGCTGCTGTAACGCTCACCGAGTTCGACACGATTGCCGTCACCGGCCCAGACGATGTCGGGATAGGTGCGAACGCCGTCGACATACAGCGCCACCGGATCGCCCGCTCGCGGATAGGCTGAGGTCGCTTCATCGAGATCGTCGAAACCGTAGACCGGAGTGAATTTCAGCAGGCCGTCACGGTAGTGTCCCTGACCGCAGCGGACGCCGTCTTCGGTGTACGCTTCAACAGTCGAATTCGCCGGCAACTCCTCGCCGTCGAGGGTGATGCCACGGCCATACAACGACATCCAGGCGCGCGAGGGAGCAACGGCCAGCGGCACCGACCTGGCCGGGGCCTCGCGGCCGGGCGGAGAAATAAATCCCGGATAGACCAGGTAGTCATCGGTAGTGGAACGCACCCAGTAGCCGTGAAGCGGTTTGAGATGGGTGAGCGTGTTGAACCCCCCCTGGCCGGGCAGCCAGGCAAGGCCGCCGTTCTCGTACCCGAGCGCCACCTGGAGATTGTAAAGAATCGATTCAAACCCGACCTCGACAGTATAGACTTCGTCAGGCCAGTAACCGACCATGTTCCATCCCGAATAGATAAAGATGCTCTCGCCGACGTCGATGGGGCCACCGCAGATCTCCAGGGTGGTGTCACATGCCATCCGGATCCAGTAGCTGTGATAGTAGTCCATGGTTTCCAGAGTCGAGAACTCCGGCAGTCGCGGATCGTAGACGAGGGCTCCCCGGTGGAAGCTCAGGATAATGTCAACGCTGTCGGCAATCTCCGCGATCGCCTGGGCTACTTCGTCGGCATAATCTACATTCCAGGATATCAGGTTCCAACCCGCATTCAGCGTGATGTCCAAGCACTGCTGACTGAAGAAGTAACACGCCGGAAAAGAGGCACCGTTGCTTGTCCAGACAATCGCCGGATCAGCAGCCGCCGACTGCCCGTTGACCGTGAATGAAATCACGTCGCCCGGCTCGGCCCCTTCGTCTCGCCGAGTGTAGATATCGTCGCGGTAAATCGGCATGAACCCGAAGGAACCGTCGCCCTTGACAACGTCCTCACCGCAGATAATACCGTCGGGATCGTAGGCCCTGATGACGTCGCCGGGTGTCATGACCATGTCCTCGAAGATGGGATGGTGACAGTACACACTGATCCATTCGTTGGTCGGAATGACTACCTGGCCCTCACCCTCAAAGGGTTTGGCGCCCATGTCGTTTCGCGAGCCGTCCGGATCGTTGTATACCGGGTCCGGATGTCCGGCGTCAATACACGGGGAGCTCGCAAGCAGCGTGAACTCCGGGCCGAACATCGGATCGGCGCTGATTTCGTGCGGCGCCGGCGTGGTCTCAAAGTAGTCCTGACCCTGCGTGTTCCAGACATTGTTGTAATCGTGGATAACATTTATGTTGGGGCCACCATAGCTGCGAGCTTGCAGACCGAACTCGATGTTGCTGCTCATGATGTTGTTGAATATCTGGCAATTCTGGCTTGCATGGTAGGTAAGTCCCGCCGTGTTGTGATACATGGTGTTGTTGGTGGCCCTGACATTGTGCGCATAGAAACAGATGGCGCCGCGGATTTCGGAGGTGCCTTCGGCGATGTTGTCATAACAGACGTTGTGTGTGATCAGGCCGTTGCCGCCCTGAATGAATGAGATGGCCGGACCGTTGCCGCTCTTGTTGTTGTAGCACACGTTGTAGGACGCCACAGCATCGCCGCAATAAAGATCGCCCAGCCGGACGAAGATGCCGCCGCCGGTAATGGGCGTGTAGTTATCGCGGATAATGTTGTGAGTGATGGTCGGCGCACAGTGCTGGAAGAACATCCCGCCACCGTCATAGGGACCGCGGCAGTTCTGCACGATGCAGTGCGACACCGTAACGCCCAACCCCAGGCAGTAAATGCCACGCGTGTAGTCGCTACCGTCGATGGTGAATCCTGAAATCAAGGTGCCGGGGCCGCTGCCGGAAGGGATTTCGATCAAGCCATTCGGGAAACCGCCTTGGAAAGCATTACGGAAATCCGCACCCGAGCGACCGGAGTTCAGGGTGTCGATTTCAGGATATTGGATCGGGTAAAACGGAACGGGGGCTACGATTTTTGTCGCCTCGGCGCCTTCTTCGGAGATAAGAACTATCGTCTTGCCGCCGAAATCCAGCGGGCCCGAGTAAACGCCCGGCCCCACGAGAATTGTATCACCGTCGGTGGCCGCGTTAAGGGCGCTGATAATGGTCGGGTAGTCTGAAGGCACATGGATAACCCCCGGTTCGGGGGGACCGCCCTCAGCCACTAAGAAACAATGCGGGCCGTCCCAGTCCGGGAAAGCGTAGAGAGCGTCCTGGCCTGCCCATTTCCACACACCGGAAGGCGGGAAGTAGGCGGAGTCCAGGCAGATAGTGCCACCGGCATCCGACTCGTCAATAGGGCCGATCTCGATAGTGTAGGCAACGTCGTCGAATCCGGCCGGAATGCCCTCGTTGTGGAACACAAAGGCGGCAAAACCGACGGTGTCAGCGTCGGCGCCGTCGATGCTGAAATTGTTGATGAAAAAGCCGCCGTCGAACTGGGTCATACCCAGGGTTCCGGTGGTGTCACCAACCATAGTGCTCCACTGAGCGGTCTCGGAATAGACCCTAAAGCCGTTGGTAATACCGTCGTAAGATCGGTCACCACTGGCCACGCCGAGATGAAAAATCACCGGCTCACCGGTAAGCAGTTCGCCGTTTAGGTTCATACCGTCCACATGGTGAAGCGAGATGCCGGGCCCAGCCGGAGGCGGACCGCCGCCGACCGTAAAGCAGTGGGGACCATCCCAGCCCGGAAATGCGTCCGGCCCGGCCCACTTCCAGACTCCGGTGGGAGGGAAGAAAGCGGAGTCCAGACAGATAACGGCACCCTCGTAGGCGGCGCTTATCGGGCCTATCTGGATCGTGTAGGCTACGTCGTCAAAACCTGCCGGCAGGCCCACGTAGACAAACCTGAAAGCGGCAAAGCCGACCGTGTCGGCGCCGGCTCCGTCAAGGCTGAATTCGTTAATGAAAAAACCGCCATCGAACTGGGTCATACCCAGAGTTCCGGTGGTGTCACCAACCGTAGTGCCCCACTGAGCCGTTTCGGAATAGACCCTGAACCCGTTGGTTATTCCCCCATGGGAATCTGCATCGCCGGTCACCCGCAGGTGGAACGTGACCGGTACACCCGTTTCAAGTCCACCGAATGAGTTGAGACCGTCAACGTGGTCCAATGACAGGCTCTGCCCACCGGCAACACCGAAGGACATGAGGGTAAAAGCCGCCAGCGTAAGCAAGAATCTGACACGCATGCTTCTCTCCTTAACTTTGTTTAGTATAGTCTGTATTGTCGCCGATACCATCCGGCACCTGGTTACCTTGCACGGCATAGCATATCTCCCATGTTGGCGAGCACGATATACTCGTTTGCCCGCGACCCGAGAACTCTATAACAGTCTTCATCACGCTACTGCGGACTGCAAGTTGTGCCATTTGTTCTTCGATCCGGCCCTGTGGCGCAAGGCAGGTAACCCTGTGCAAGGTTTGGCAATTCCTCTTAGTACATAACCAATATAGACAATCAGCCCCGGCTGTCAAGGGGAAATCGCCCGTATATCAAGCACTTGGGATGCTCCGGCAGGAGGCGCTCCGGAACAGGCACCCCAACTGAGCCTGTACTTCTAATCTGCTTTCCGGGCAGAAATTACGCCCTTCTCTCGTCTGGCCGATCCGGCCCTGATCGCGTAGTAGCCAACAACCGCAAACACGTAAATCCAGGTGAGCCAGGAGGCAAGTCTTCCTGTGACATAGCGCTGAGATCGGTACTTGAACAAGACCTGCTTTGCGCCGGCGACAACCGGTACCGCCCGGAAACTGCCGTATGCTCGAAGCAGCCTGGCCGGTTCTCCGTCGACAAAGGCGTGCCAGGCGTCATAGTAATTGTCGGTCATCACCAGGATATGGTTCCGGCGGCAGTCAAGGCCGACCAGTATCGAATCGTTCTCGTAATGGATAATCCAGGCCGAATCGGTACTCACGCTGTCGGCCGCTAACTCGATACCGGGCTCTTCTTCCAGATAGACCAGCCACCTCAGATCGTCGGTCCCCCTTAGCACCTCGGGATAGATCGCTTTCACATCCTCAAACACGCGGCAGGTATCCACCAGGAACACCCGGGGAAAGGCATTCTGGTTGAGCAGGACGTGGCCCTGACCGAAATCGAGAACGGACGGAATCGGTTTGTCGCCAAAGTACCCCTCGGGTGGTTGCCGGTTCGGCGGGAGGATTATGTACTTGGCGCCGACCAGGTTAAGGAGTCGGGGGTTGGCCTCGTTGGCAAGCGACGGTCCGCCAAGAAGCTTGTCATACCACTTGAGCTGGTTGCCGTGATAGCCCACGACGACTTCGATGCCGTGGTAGGGAAGATTGGTGGAGGTGTGCTGACTGAAATTGTGTACGCGGAACTTGCCGGTATCCTTCTTGAAGAACTCGGACAGCACGTTCGGCGTCAAATACGGCCTGGGGTCAGCCACGTCGATAAAGCGCCTGTTGAAACGAATGCCGTCCACGACCGGGATCAACAACACCAGCAACAGAACGGATACGCCCGCCTTGCGGGATTGATACATCCATATGAAGGCAGCGGCCAGACCGGTGAAAAGAAACGCCAGCCAGGCGCCGGATTGAATCGCGGGAAGGTTCATGTAGGCAAGGTCCAACTTGGTCAGCCCCTGTTGCACGACGATAGTCCCGGCCTCCGCGAAAAACAGGGAGGTCCACAGATCGATCATGCCCCTGCCCCAGGCGCTGAACGCGAGCGCTAAGAGTGCCAGCAGTCCTGGCACGCCGAAAAGAAGATACCTGAACCTTGTGGCCTGAGCGCCCTTCAAATCGCGTCCGCGGTCCATCACAAACTGCAACCCCATCCCCGCCAGCATGGCCACCGAGAACGAGAACAGGAACATTATCATCGACGGCGCCCGCAACGATTTGACCATCGGCACCAGGTGGAAAAACAACCGGAAAAACGGTGTCGTTGCCCCCAAGGCATAAATAAGGGCGAAAAGGGCCAGCCCACCCAAAAAGTACGCCTCGCGTCGGCGGCTGAAAAACAAACCGATCAGGGCCGCAAACACAGCGACGATGCCCACCGTCTCGGAGTTGTCCTTGAAGACGTTCTTCCCCCAGTAGAAGGTCCTGACTTTGGAAGTAGTCGTGCCCGCGAATTCGGGTATCACCAGGGACGCCGCCTCTTCCTCGTGCAGCGACCACGACGTGGCCCAGTCCCAGCCCCTTTTCGAGTCGGAACGGGGGGAATAATTGCTGGTGTAGAAATAGCCGGGATAGAACTGAACGGCGGAGATCAAAAGCCCGATTATCACGGCGTATGTGGTCAAGAGCGCCGGTCGAAAGACAACCGCCAGCGACTTTTTCTCACGGTATAGGACAATCAACTTGAACAACGAGTAGAGGCTCACCGCCCAGAGCGAGAAGTAGGCCATCTGCGGGTGCGGGGTCAGAATGATCAGGCCGATAGCTACGCCCAGCAGGGAGAAATTGAGCAGCGGCTTTTTTTCGAAACCCCGGTCCAGAAACAGGATCGTCAGGGGAAACAGGCACGTGACGAAGATTTTCCCGTCGTGCCATGGGGCCACCAGCGAGACGATATACCCGGCGAACATGTACGAGATGCCCGAGAGCAGCGAGGCCACCCGGGGCAGCTTGAACTGCCGCGCACAGAGATACGCGAACACGCCCGAGAGGAAGATATGAAGAAGGAGATTGTAGCTGAGCATACGGAAGAGGGAGCCGAAGAACTTCAGAACGGAGAGCGGGTACAGGATATCACCATGGAAAGCCTCAACAAACGGGAGACCGCCGAAAATATACGGATTCCACTGTGGCACGGCGCCGTGAGAAAGAACGAAATCTACATAGAATGAGCGAAAGAAAATGCCCGCCTGAATCATGTCGGGACTGTAGAAAATGTTGTCGGAAAAAATGAACTCGTGAAAAAGGATTACCATCGCCACGAGCAGAACTCCGAACGCCGCCGGCCCAAAATAGGGCGAGGTTTCCGGGTCAAACGTCCTCTTGCGGGCCGTCGTAGCTGCGCGCGCGGTTGGTTTACGTTTCCTGGCCACTGCTTAGTCCTTTCGCGAATCCAGCTTGATCGCCAGGGCGATGGCGAAGGCTATTAGTTCTACCACGAGGTTCCATATCCGTGCTGCCACTGCCAGTCCCGATGCTATCGGCCCGAGAAACGGCGTCAGGACAGTTATCAGCACCCATTCCCGCGCCCCCAGGCCGCCGGGCGAAAAGACAAAAAGGTAGCCGATAAGATAGGCCGTGACAAAGGCGCCGATACCTGCCGCCAATGGAATTCCCGGCTTTGCCATGACGCCGTTGATGAAAGTATGAAAGGCAAGGCCATAGCAGATCCAACAGACGAGGTATCCTCCGTAGACCTGCATGGCAATCTTTCTGCTGAGCTTGAACCGTACCGGTGGCCTTCTCAAGAGGCCGATTATCCAGTTGAACAGCGCCATTGTTCGGTCGGGAGCAAGCACCAGAAGCCCGGAGAAGCCGAAGGTGGCTATCACAGCCAAGAGCGGCCCCACACCGAGATTTTCACCCCAGATTCCAGACAGCATGTCAGGAAAAAAGTAAAAGGTGACAAATCCCACCAGGAACGCGGGTGGCAAGCCCAGAAGTGTGGCTACCCCCCATGAGGCGAAGGCGGTTTCCATGTCAATCTTTATTTTCTTCAGCAGGTACACCATTCCTATCACGGGCCAGAACTTCCCGGGAATGTAGCGGCCCAGGTTGGCAATGTAGGCGATCTTGAAGCCGTGTCGCAGCGGTACGTTGAAACCGAAAGCACGTATCAACAAGCACCAGACTTTCGAGAAAAGAGCAAAGGCCAGAAGGTGGAGCGCCACCGACAGGACCAACATCAGCGGATCGAGGGTCCACTGATACCCGGACACCTCGGCCCAGTTGCTCACCAACTGCCGCCCGGCAAAGTAGATCACGGTGGCGGCCAGCAGGAACTTGACTGCCCTGACGAGATACTTCTTCAAGGGCGATCTCTTAGTCTCGACGTCCGTTCTGTTTTCCTCGTTTACGCTCATATCTCGGTTTTACTGATGATGCCTCCGCCCGCCTCATCAGGCTCGGAAATGGTCCTTTATCTCGCTGCCGGTAATGTATCTGGTCTTAGCGCCGACGTGCTCGGCCAGTTCAAGGATTGCGCCCAGGTTTGCTTTCATATGCTCCAGGGAATACACCGGATGCATGTTGTCAATGAGCTCGTCCGGGTGAAGCGGCGTGACGTAGAACACGCTGTCGCGACGGGCCAGGTCCTTCTTCACCTGGCGCAGCATCGGTTTGAACAGGACCGGCTTGCTCGTGATGGTCGATATGAAAGCCGGTTTTGACAGAGCGTAACCGAGCTGCCTGATGTCCTTCATTTTTCGCGCGAGAGCTACACCGCTGACCAGACCCCAGACAAACGAACCGGCCACCGTGTTCGGCGCCTCCAGGAGCGCATAGCTCCCCTCGCTGTCTTTCGGCTCACGCCTGTAGTCGGCCCTTGAGGGGTAGTACGGCCGGGAAGGAGTGATCGACCAGTCGTAATAATTTGACATCGACGCCGATCCCTTGCCGGGACGAATCTTCAAACCGGGAAGCGCGCTGATCTCAACTTCGATACCCAGTTCGTCGAGAGTGGCCAAAGTGCGGTTGTTGTGATAGGCCCAACCCATCCGCACCGTTCTCGGTCGACCGGGAAGGGTGGCCTGATAGGCGGCGTGAGCCTCCCTGAGCATTTCAACCTGCCACTGGTGATCTTTGTGCTCCTGGTACCATGTTTTCCCGTCCTTCATGCAGCGCCAGAAATGAGGATGCCAGCCAAGTTCATCACCGCTCTTCTCAAGTTCCAGGAGGAAGTCGGTATGGTTCTGCAGAATGTAGTCATAGGCGCCGTGTATCTGTCTTATCTGGTGATCCGCCCGAATCAACCAGGTAAAGGCCGGCGGTTTTCCGTCGCTGTCGGTCAGCCCGTGAAGCTGCTCTTTCGCGCGTGGGATTCCCTCGAGCATTCCACGCCAGCTCAGGCTGCCGGTCGGTATGTCGCTCACGAAGTAGTCGCGGTCCGGGTCGGTATCACAGCCGATGACAATATAGACTGCCTTCTCCAAAGAGTCTCTCCCGACGGGAATCTCTCCCTATGAGCCGCCGCTTAACATCACCACAAGTTGTCGAGGTCCGAGTCAAAAAACGAAATGTGCATTTTAGCCTTGATTGTCGGCGACATTGCTATCAGGTACCGCCGGGAGATATACAGCCCGGCCTTCCAGTATGTTCGCCGATCAGACGCCGCTCCCATCGCCACCACGCCATAGGCCCCCGCGTCATAGGTATACTTCACGGCTAACGTCAGAAGGTCGGCCCTGGCAAGTGGCGTTCCGACCAGGTCGCACACCTTGACAAGGTTCATATCCTTGACCCGATGAGTGGCGTGGCGAAACACGATGTAACCCCCGTCGGAGTGGGTGTAGACATGGTAGTCACGGTTGGGTTGAGTCAATTTGTAGTTAAGGTACTCAGCGTCTCTCTTGCCATAGAGTTCATACTGCCGGGAAAGGAGATCGTCCCATTGGGCGTCCCACTCCAACTTAAAGCGATCGATCTTGCGGATTACCCCGTGACTTACTTTCCGTGACGCTCTGAGCAGCACGTTGGCCGCACGCATCGCTGGAGCGTATATCAGTGATTTGTCTTCGTAGGCCAAAGCCTTCTCCGGTTGCAGGAACCTGGCATACCACCGCGAGCAGTCGGTACGAATGGCGTGACCGCGCCGGATGTATGCTTTCTCAATCCCGGGCACCATACCCACCCCGGCATATTGCCAGGGAGGGTTCTGCTCGCATCGGGCCAGCAGACCCCTTCCGGCGCTTTTTCGTACCTTGTCATCACTCATGTCCAGTACCAGTGTCACCGCCCAGCCGATCTGCTCGATACCCTCACGGCCGCTCCTGGCGCCGTACCTGAACTGGTGAGGTATCTGCGCGATATATCCGACTATCCGGTCCTCGTGCAGGGCCATGAAGCGATAACACTGCTGCCACCGGATGATGTCGCCCTCACCCAATTCGGGATGATCGCCGCTCCACCGAGTGAGAAAGGCCAGCAGTTCGTTTGTCCGGCTTTCATCGAAATTCTGTACCGTTACTTCGCTCACGTGTCCCTTCAGGGGCCTATTCGTGTTGCCTTTGGCCAATTACCCCGCAATAAACGGAAATCGCGCCCATCTTCAAGCGAAATGTTGTCGGTGACACCGGGCATGCCGCATGTGAACGCCGGCGCGACAGCGATCGAAAACGTGCATTTTTTGAACGAGAGACAGGGCCGACGCGTTATATTGTAGTAGGGTTCTTGATTTGGCGGAAGGAAACCTGATGTTGATGCGTGGCCGTGGTTCATTGTGGACGATCATTGCCCTTTGTTCGCTGGGAATTTTCACCTGCGACAAACCGCATGATCCTATTGTGCGAGAGGGCGACTTGTCCGGCTACGTGCGCATTATATCAAGTTATACTCCCATCCCCGGAACGGTGGTCACGTGCGCCGGGCAGACCTGTGTCGTGGGCAATTCAGGCATCTACCAGTTCTGGGGTGTACCGCAGGGTCTTCATACTCTGAAAGCAGTTAAACCGGGGTTTTCCCCGCACGAGATCGACCTCTATGTTGAGCGCAACTCATCCTACAACATATATATGACCAGGGTTATCGTCTACGGGAATCTCACCGGCTACGTTTATCTGAATGGCACTACGCAGCCGGTGCCCGGAGTGACGGTGACCTGTGCCGGTATATCAGACACTACCGGCGCCGACGGCTGGTATGTACTGGACAGCGCCATAAGCGGCACCCACACCCTTATCGCCCACAAAGATCATTACCTGATGTACCGGGCGGCTGTCTCGATTGCCGGTGATACTACCATTAACATCTACATGGCCTCGTCAACGATATCCGGATTTGTGACTCACCACGTGGATGGTCCCGTTGCCGGAGCGCGCATCGAGGTGGAACAGGTTGTCGGGTACAGCGGCAGCGACGGACACTATCGTGTGTCGAATGTCCCCCAGGGGACACATATTGTCAAGTGCACTCACGAGATCTACAGCACGTTTTCAGACACGGTGAAAATCAGCGGTGAAGAGAAGCGATTTGATATTATCCTGACCAAGTCCGACATGACCGGTTATGTGACTCACCGCGTGGATGGCCCTGTTGCCGGAGCGCGCATCGAGGTGGAACAGGTTGTCGGGTACAGCGGCAGCGACGGATACTATATTATGTCGAATGTCCCCCAGGGGACACAAACTGTCATGTGTACTCACGAGATCTACAACACGTTTTCGGACACGGTGGAAATCAGCGGTGAAGAGAAGCGATTTGATATCGTCCTGACCAAATCCGAGCGCGACACTCTCATGGTGACCGATGACGCCGGCGTCGGCATGGCTGCCTTCGAGGACTGCGGCGACTGCCCGGAGTGGATGACAGCCACCGATAACCGGGGCCAGGACAGTCTGCTCAGACTCGAGTATTTTATGCGGTCGTCCGCCGGTCCACCATCAACGGCGTATGTCGGCCGGAAGCGTTTCTACGTTGCGCTCCCGGCAATGCCGGTGGACCTGAGCCCGGCCGACCTGTACCGAGCCACTCTGTACCTGAAACCGGCCGGTCAATCCGGCGAGCCGGGCTACATCACGGTCCGACAGATCGTGTCATCGTTATCGGCCTGGGATGAAGACGCCCTCACCTGGGACAACGCTCCGAGCGCCTCCGTCCTGGCGCTGGCGACTGCAATTGTTCCCCAGGGCGAACTATGGCTGGTTGACGTGACCCTGGTTTACCGTGATGTAACCACTCCCGAGCCTGGGGTCAGGATCCAGATGGAAGAGACAGGGAGAGCCGACCCGAAGGAGTATTTCTATTTCTGGTCCAGCGAAGCACCTGCGAGCGAAGACTGCCCCTACGTTGTCCTAGAGACGAACGCCTATTGATCCCTGCCGGGGGCGGCTTTCTCAGTTACCATTGTCGTCGTGCGAAGTGGAGTCGAAGTTCGTGGAATCCATGGGCTGCAGTTCCCACAGGAACGGCTGATCACCGGGAGTGGGCCATTCAAGCGGCTGGATCAATACCACCATTGTCTCTCCCTCCCGGATTATCTCCAACGTCGCCCCGCTGTATTCCAGGTGTTCCAGGACCTGTTCGACCAGTTCCTTATGGCTTCGGACGCGGTATCCTTCCACGCTGTGAATGCGGTCTCCTTCCCTGAGGCCGCATGCGTACGCCAGGCGAAAAGTGTCGATCCGGTCAACCGCGAGACGGCCGGACTCATCGATCCTGGTGGACAGACCCAGCCGGCCTTTTAGCGGAAGCCCCTCGACGAACAACTGTCGGTGCCTACCGGTACTACCCTTCACGCGGTGAGGAGGTCGGGTGAGAGACACGAGGTCGGAACTGTACGGCTCGGCTGCAATCCATTGGGCCAGCGGCCGCTCCGGCGTGAGAACCCACTGATTCCAGAAGAAATCCTCAAAGACCTGTCGCCCGGGTGTGTGATGAATCCAGAAGGCCGAGTTGTACGCGGCGTAGATCGAATCAATACCGAGGACATTCTCTCCGGTTTTCAGGGCCAGGAGCAAGGCCAGGTTGTCGAGGCGATAGGGACCAGGGCGCATCAGGGGATGGTAGGCAATGCCGAATTGGGCCTCATACCCCGCGCGTGAAGCCTGGCTCAGCATACGGCGGGCCAGTTGGAAAAGCAGGTTCAGCGCCAGCCGACTCCCGTCCGGGGCGACCTCAAAGACGGCCCCTTCGCCCATTCCGCCGATCGGCACAATAAGCGGGTCAGAGGAACCGATAGTCGGGAAATGCCGGACCAGATAGATGCTGAACTCCACCTCCCGCCATTCAAGCCCCGATAACTCCCGCATGATATGGAGGATATTGTCGCCTTCCTGTTCCCAGAATGTCACTATGGCGCTGTCGTGGCGAGTCACCCAATCCACGTCGCGCTGAGCGGAACGGTTCTCGTACACTGTGGCGTACAGGCCGGCCTGTAAAGTAACCGAGCGGTCATTGACGATCACCCGGGGGATGAACCCGTTGTAGTTGAACATCGAATAGTACGTGTTTTGAGACATTGCCGAAGACACGGCAATGGAAAGAACAGCCAGGCATATGATAATCGATCTCATACAAGCCAATTATCGGCCCGGAGTTGACGAAAGCAAGGCAAATCTATCCCACGGCATACATCGGTGCCCGGTCGGCGGGAGCCGCCGGGGCCGCGGGCTCGACGAGATCGAAATAGAAGAGGGTGTACAGGTTTTCGAGGGCTGTCCCGGTGAAACCGCCCATCACAATCGAGACCGGCAGGCCCAGAAGCATCACCAGGACAAGGCCCGGCCACAGGTCCAGTCCGATGGCCAGTGCGACCAGGGCGATGGGAATACCGACTGCCAGCCAGATAGTCACGGCGGCGATGCCGACAGCTATTGAAAGGCCTATGACGATCAGGAAGATGACGAGGTTCCTGGATAGGTTTCGTTGAAACAACAGGTAGGCCTCGCTGACAGCATCGGCGAGGCGGCAACCGCGCACGACCAGGGCCCGCTGGGCCAGCGCATACTGGCTGCGGAGGGCGAAGAAGATGACCAGGGCGGCCGGAAGAAGCACCAGCGCGGCCAGCACCGCCAACAGCAGATGTACGGTTCCCAACGAGATTACAATCCCCGCCATCGCACCGATTAGCACCAGGCCGACAAAGAGATACAGCAGAAGCAGCCCCAGGAACCGCCAGAAGAAATCCACACCGATCGAAAATGATTCGCCCAGGCGGTAACGGCCACTTCCGCGTTTGATCCTGTTCACGGCGTCGATAAGCGCCGGGCACGAGATGAGGTGCATCGCCAGGAAGGCCATGCCGACAAGAGCGCCCAGCATGATGATTGGGGGTAAGATGAGATCGGACGGCGCCGTACCATATTGGTCAAGATTCTGAAACGGCGATTCCTCGTTGCCCAGGTTCATATTCCAGTTGAAGCCGCCAAAGCCGCCTCCGGCAAAGAGGCCGAATATCCACAGCGACTTGTTGCGCCAGGCAATCTCAAACGACTCCCTGATGATCCTGCCGTAGTCCACGACAACAGTCCTCTCCTCTGAAAAGCTTACCGTTCAATTATCGGATATTTGTACCCTTTTCTGAGATCCCCGTCAATCTCAACAAAATCAGTCAGGTACGGCATCAGAGGTCAATGTTGATTTGGGCTTATATTAATGTTATCCATAAGCAGATGTTAAGTGAGAATATGTGAGAATCCAAAGTGACGAGAAGAGGCTCGATAAACGGATATCATCTTTTTGTAACAGTCGGTTGCCTCTGTGTTGTCGCTCTGCTTTCCGGCGTCTTCTGCGACCGAAAGAGTGAAAGCGAGGCAAAACAGACCCGGAAAGCCGCCGACGAATCGGCAAGCCTTTCCGATCCACGCGACAGCCTGGTGATTGAACTGACCGGGGAGACCTCCCGGACTGTTTTTGATCTCCTGGTAAAGCATTATCGGGTGATCTATATGTCTTCTGCTCGGGGCATCTTTGTCAAGGAGATCGACTCGGTCGAAAACAGCGACAGCCATTCGTGGATATACTCTGTCAATGGGGAATTGGGCACGGTAGCCTGCAACGTGTATGTTACTAACGCCGGCGATATGGTAAAATGGCACTTTCGCCGGATTGGAAACTGACCACTCGGAAGCGCTTGTTGAGCCTGGTCAGCAAACCGGGGATTGATAAGCAATAGGCAACCGTGTCGTGATTACCGGTGATCAATAATCGCTGGTTTTTTACAGGCTACGGCATATATTCTCTGCCATGACCGAGACGACTATGACGAGTATCGAGCGTGGGGGGTTCTTTCTCATAGCCGGCCCGTGCGTAATCGAATCTGAGAGTCTCTGCCTAAGAGTGGCCGAGCGGCTGGCGGCGCTGGCGGCTGAGTATGGAGTCGCCTACATATTCAAAAGTTCTTACAAGAAGGCCAATCGCACTTCCATCGGCTCGCCAACGGGACCCGGGCTTGAGGAAGGCCTGAGAATCCTTGACAAAGTACGCCGGAATCTGGATCTGGCGATATTGACGGACGTGCACGAGACGTGTGAAATCCCGGCCGTAGCCGAGGTTGCAGACGTTCTGCAAATACCTGCCTTTCTCTGTCGCCAGACCGATCTCGTGGTCAAAGCGGCTGCCACCGGGAAGTGGATAAACATCAAAAAGGGACAGTTCCTGGCGCCGGACGACATGGCCAAAGTAGCAGCCAAGGCCAACTCTTCCAGGGTGATGCTCACCGAGCGCGGCGCCAGCTTCGGCTATCACAACTTAGTGGTGGACTTCCGTTCGCTGCTAATCATGAAAGAGACGGGACACAAGGTGGTCTTTGACGCCACGCACTCGCTGCAACTTCCGGGCGCAGGGGGAGCGGTGTCAACCGGCCAGCCGCAGTACGTGATCCCGATGGCCAGGGCGGCCGCTGCGGTGGGGATCGACGGCCTGTTCGTTGAAACCCATCCCGACCCGTCGCAAGCTCTGTCCGATGCCGGTGCCATGCTGCCCCTGGAAAAAATGGACGAACTCCTGAGATCGGTGGTGGGGATCAGGGAGACGGCAACGTAAGCTGCGCCATGGCCAAACTTACCCGTGAACAGTTTGTGGAACGTTTCAAGAGCATCAAACTGCTGGCTCTCGATGTCGACGGCGTACTGACCGACGACAGCATCTATTTCGGACCGGACGGATTCGAGGCCAAACGATTCAACATCTCTGACGGGTTCTTCATGATGCTGGCCATGCGCTCGGGGCTTCAGTTGGCGATTGTATCCGGTCGACCTTCTCCCGCCACCGTGACGCGCATGAAAGACTTGGGCGTAAAACACGTTCTGCAGGACATGAAAAGCAAAGTGACGCAGATCACGCCGCTTTTGGAGGAACTCGGCGTTGAGTTCTCCGAGGTCGCCTTCGCCGGAAACGAGCTGCTTGATATCAACCTGGCCCGCAAGTCCGGGTTGAGCGTCGCCGTGGCTGACGCCGCTGCCGAACTGCTGGAAGTGGTTGATTACGTCACCGAAAAGAAGGGTGGTTGCGGCGCTGTCAGAGAGATATTAGAGTGCTATTTTGAGGCGACGGACATAGACCCGCAGAGTTACATAGTATGACCAATCACCGAGAACCCGCCAGGGAAGCTGTTCTGATCGAGGCCGAGGCGATAGCCGCCCTGGCTGACCGCTTAGGCGACAGTTTCGACCGAGCCGTCGAGGCCATCTTGCACTGCAAGGGCCGGGTCATCGTCGCCGGCATGGGCAAATCCGGCCTGGTCGGCAAGAAAATCGCCGCCACTCTCAATTCCACCGGGATAGCCTCTTTTTTCCTGCACCCGGCGGAGGCGATGCACGGCGACCTCGGGCTGATACGTTCCGAAGATGTCCTGCTGCTGATTTCCAAGTCGGGCCGGGCGGGGGAAATGGACATGATCGTATCCGCCGCCAGGCGGCTGGAACTGGTCATAATGATTCTGTGCGGGACGATGGAATCTGAGCTTTGCCGGCGGGCCGATATCGTTCTGGACTGCTCGGTGGCCCGCGAGGCGGGCCCCAACGACCTGGTCCCGACAGCATCGTCGACTACCGCGCTTGTCATGGGTGATGCACTGGCGGTGGCGCTGCTCAAAGCGCGCAAGTTCACCGCCTCCGACTTCGCCAACCTGCACCCTGGAGGTTTCATCGGTAAGCGACTGCTCAAACGGGTGTCGGAGTTGCACCATACCGGAAACGAGGTGCCCTTAGTTGCGCCTGATGCCTCGATGAAGGAGATGATCCTTGAAATGACCGGCAAGCGGCTTGGATGCGTGGTCATGACGGATGGTAACGGTCGCACGGTGGGAGTATTCACCGACGGTGATCTTCGCCGCCTGGCGGAGAAACGCGATGATTTCTACCGGTTCACCGCTGTTGAGGTCATGGTTCGCAACCCCAAGACTATATCGGCCGACGCCATTCTCGATGCCGCCCTGGCGGTCATGGAAAAGCACGCCATCACACAGCTTGTCACGGTAGATCAGACCGACCGGCTGCTTGGAATGATCCACCTCCACGACATTCTCAGATCAAAGCTTGTTTGAATTATGAGGCTGCGCAAACGTCTCAAGCATGGCGTTGCGTTCCGCGCAACCCGCTTTCTTCTTATCTTCGTGAACCAGGTGCCTCGGCGACTGGCCCTGTTCGTGGGCGCCATGCTCGGTCTGGCTGCGTGGTGGTTGCTGCCCCGGGAGCGATACCGGATGTTCCGTCACCTGGGCGTGGCCTACGGCGATGGTCTTTCGAGTGGACAGAAACAGAACATCGGGCGTCAGTTCTTCATCAACAGCGGTAAGAACCTGACCGATGCAATCCGCTGCCGGAAACGTTTTGCCGATGAAATCAGGCCCCTGGTGTCCGTGGAAGGGTTCGAACATTTTGACGCCGCCTACCGCCGAGGCAACGGTATCCTGGCAGTCACCGGCCACCTGGGTAATTTCGAATTGGGGGCGGTATTCGTCGCCGCCCTGGGGTACAAGATGGCGGTAATCGGGCGCGAAATGCTCGACCCGAGACTGGACGAACTACTCGTGGGAAACCGCGAGACCCTGGGCCTGACCAACCTGTCAACTACGGACTCGGTCAGGAAGTCGCTGAAGTGGCTCAAGTCCGGAGGTGTCATCGGCGTACTCATCGATACCGATTCCATTCGCGTACGCAGCATCTTCGTGCCGGCCTTCGGAAGGCTGGCCCTGACTCCCGTCGGACAGACGCTGATCGGGCTGCGGGCGGGGGCAGCTTTTGTGCCGATGGCCTGCCTGAGAACGGCCGATGACCGCTACCGGCTGATCGCCAGGCCCGAGGTGAAAGTGGAGTCAAGTGGTGATCTTAACGCCGACGCCTACCATGTAACGGCCGCATGCACGCGCCAACTGGAGAGCCTTATCAGCGAGAATCCGGATCAATGGATCTGGCTGAAGAACCGGTGGCTGACCTCGACGCCTCAAACCACTTGACTTTCCACAGTATTTTCAGATATTTCCTGTCGATACTGCGTAAGATAGTAAGGCAAGTGTTATGACCACACGCTACGTGACAATCCTGCTGGTGACGCTGGCCACACTGTGTGGCTGCAGCGACGACAAGGTCAACTCGACCGCGCAGTCTGGTAAAGCGGACAGCCTGTCCCTCCCTGATTCCGAGCTCACGGGGGCGCGGATCACGCTGTCCGAGCGAGGCCGCGTTACCACCGAGATCCTGTGCCGGCGGATACAGTCCTTTGACGCCCGGGATTCAACGATGGCGTACGTAGTCAACGTCACTTCCTTCGACTCGACCGGTAGTGCCACCGGGCATGTAGTGGCCGACTCCGCAGTCATTCACGAAGCCAGCGGCGAGTTTAATCTCTACGACCACGTGGTGCTGATTACCGAGAACGAGACAAAACTGGAGACCGACTACCTCTACTGGAACTCCCGAACCGATCAGATAGAGACCGATGCCTATGTCAGGATCACCCGGGGTGACGATGTCGTCACCGGGTGGGGACTGCGGGCCGACCAGCAGCTTGATCGAGTGAGAATACTGAACACCGAGAAGGGAACCATCACCGATACCAGGGAGTTGTCGGAGCCCTGAGATCGGGCGGGTTCACTAATGCAATCTCAGGCCCCGGGCGTCGACGACGCAGGCCGACTCCGGTGTAGATCCCTAGCAGCGTCGGATCATGGCCGGATATGTTGACTTTGCCACACGGCACTGGTATAATGGGGTGATTTTGAAATCGCCTGACAGGCTCTGCGCGGTGCCGATGAATCAGTATTTCCATTTTTCCGATCGCCAGTTGAAGTTCGTGGCGCTTCTGAGCGCCGGCGCCCTGATAATGGGTGGCTATCTGTTTCTGCGATCTTATGCCTACCCGTCCCGGGACGCGCCCACCCTCGGTGTTTTTCTCACGGAAGCGGAACCGACCTTCACCGGTGTCTTCGTATTGGATCCCAACACGGCGCCGGCCGATTCCCTGGAACTCATCGGCGGTATCGGACCCGTTCTCGCCGACAATATCGTGGAGTACCGCCGGCAGCACCGAATCGACACGGTCACCGACATCATGAAGATCCCGGGCATCGGACAAAAGACGTACGAAAAGATCAGACCATACCTGAGGATCAATCGCAAGTGAACGGCGGCGGCGCAACGGACACCGGTAGTGTCGGTGTCGGCATCGACTGCGGCGACGGGCATTTCCATCTCGCGCGGGTGCGACAGGACGCCGGATGGCCGCAAGTGCAGGCGCTGGCTCGATTTGAGTTCTCGCACGTCAAGGAACACCGTCTGTTTACCGGGGGCAGGTTGGCGTTCTCGGTAGGCGATCACCTGGTCATGACCAGGGAGGTAGCCGTCACCGATCCCGGCAATTTCGACAGCGGACTTCTGGCTGGGTTCGAGTCGATGCAATCGGTGCTTGACGACTGTGATGAGTTCCGTTTCGACTGCGTGCCCTTGGGAACCGACGGCCGATATCAGGCCTCAACGGTACGACGGTCGGTCCTGGAGCATCTGACGCGGCCTCTGGAAAGCGGCTTCCTGGACATATCCGGCGGTGTCGATTACGTTCTCCGCTCCGCCGCCCTGGGTCGCGGTTACATCATGTTTTCCCGTCCCGCGCCCGAGGCCTTTGTGTGTCTGGCCGACCTGCACGACCGGGTCATCTCCGTCTGCTTCGTCTACCAGGGAATGATTGTCGGTCTGACGCACCTGGTAACCGACCGGTTCAATCTCATCGGCGACGCCGGACTGGAAAGAATGGCCGTGGAGCTCCGAACCCTGGTGAATTTCAAACTGGCGTCACTGTCGGAGAACGGCATCAGCATTCCGCTGACGTCCCTGGTTCTCTCGGGTGAAAAAGCCGACGGTCGCGTGCGGTCGGTTCTTCAGAAGTACTTCTCGGCCCAAGTCGAGGTTCCACATATCGCCAACAGCTTCTTCCCCGATCCTGCCGCAACGTCCGGCGTCCCTCTCGAGAAATATCTGGTGGCCCTGGGACTGGCAGCAGGCGAGAAATCCCACCAGTGATATTTCTTGGTATTATCGGGAAGTTAACTTATATTCGCGCGTAGATTTGGCGCTTGGTAAACGTGGCTGAGACGAACATAAGAAGACTCGCGATTTATCCCGGTACGTTCGATCCGGTAACGAACGGACACATGTCACTGATCGAACGTGCCACCCGCCTGTTTGACGGATTGACCGTGGCCGTGGCGGTGAGCGCCGGGAAAACACCATTCTTCGATTTCGACGAACGCCTGGAGCAGATTAAAAAGGCGGTTGCGGCACAACCATATTCCGGCAAGGTGCGAGTTATCGGCTTCGACGGCCTGCTGGCCGACCTGGCTCTCAAGACGAAGGCCGTGGCCATTGTCAGAGGCCTTCGGGCAGTGTCCGACTTTGAGAATGAATTCCAGATGGCCCTGATGAATCGCAAGCTGGCGCGCTCGGTGGAAACGGTCTTCCTGATGCCGGCGCTGTCGTGGGTGTACCTTTCGTCCACAATAGTAAAGGATGTAGCCGCCAACGGAGGGGACGTCAGTCACCTGGTTCCGGTGTCGGTAAACGAGGCGATTGGCAGGAAGTTGGCGTCGAGATAAGCACAGGTCGTTTTGAGAGACAGGATTGGCATTGAGGCGGCAGGCTACATGATTGCTCGCCGCTGAACGGTTCCCCCGGACACACGCCCATGACTAAGCAGCCCGGAAAACAACAACCACCCGCCGCTGATGACTCCTCCGGGAAGATCCAGATTCCGCTGGCCGAACTCATCAGGAGACGTCGGGAAAAGGTGGTAGAGCTGACCGGAAAAGGCGTCAACTGCTACCCCTACCGGTATGAGAATACACGTCCGGTAACCGAGCTGCTGAGCGATTTCGACGACCTGGCCGCGAGTGAAACTGTTGTCCGCCTGGCCGGACGGGTCATGCTCAAGCGCAAAATGGGGAAAGCCGCCTTTGCCGACGTGCGTGATACCGCCCAACGGATACAGATCTATGTCAAGGTGGACAATGTCGGCAAAGACGCCTTTGAGTTGTTTGACGCCGTTGATCTGGGGGATATTCTCGGTTGCGAAGGAACTCTTTTCATCACTCGAACGGGTGAACGGACCCTGAAAGTCACCTCTTTTGAATTGCTGACGAAATCGCTGCACCCGCTCCCCGACAAGCACTCCGGCCTTACCGACAAAGAGACTCGCAGCCGTCGCCGCTATGCCGATTTGATCGTCAACCCCGAGGTGCGGGACCTGTTCGTCATGCGGACACGGATCGTCAAAGTTATCCGTGACTTTCTGAACGCCAGGGACTTCCTGGAGGTGGAAACCCCTATCCTGCAACCTCTCTACGGCGGCGGTATGGCAGTGCCCTTCAAGACGCGTCACCAGCGCCTGGACCGCGACCTGTATCTGCGCATCGCCGATGAACTCTACCTCAAGCGGCTGCTGGTGGGCGGTCTCGAAAAGGTCTGGGAGTACTGCAAGGATTTTCGCAACGAGGGCATCGACCGCCTGCACAACCCTGAGTTCTCCATGATTGAGCTTTACTGGGCATATGCCGATTACAAAGACATGGCCGAGCTGTTCGAGGAATTGTTGCGGCACGTTGTCCTCGAGACGCACGGCAGTTACAAGATTGCCTATGGCGAACATGAAATAGACTTTGAGCCGCGCTTTCGATGGGTCAGTATGATAGGTTCTATCAAGGACAAAACCGGCGTGGATTTCGCTGGTCTCTCCTTTGAGGAAGCGAAGGAGGCTGCCGGGGAGTATGACCTTGAAGCCGAGAAACTGATCAACAGGGGGAAAGTGATCGAAGCGGTGTGGGAGGCGACGGTCGAACCGACTCTGATTCAACCCACCTTTATCGCTGACTTTCCCGTGGAGATCTCGCCGCTGGCAAAAAAACACCGTGAGTGCGTGGGCCTAACGGAGAGATTCGAGTTGTTCGTCGCCGGACTGGAAATGGGCAACGCCTTCAGCGAACTCAACGATCCCGTAGATCAACTGGAGCGTTTCCTGCAGCAGGGCAAGGCGCTGCAGGCGGGCGACAAAGAGGCCCAACCCCTCGATGACGATTTCATCACCGCCCTGTCATACGGAATGCCTCCGTCGACGGGGCTGGGGTTCGGCGTCGACCGGTTGGTGATGCTGTTGACCGATCAGCACAACATCCGCGACGTCCTGCTCTTCCCGCAGATGAAGGATATGAAAGAAGGATCGGTGCCGGTATCCGGGATTCTGGCGCAAATAGTCCGGGATGAAAAGGAAAACGATTCGACATAACATTCGGCTGCCACGGTGCAGCCTCCCGTCGGCCTTGAGGTTTATCGTGCAATGCATCTCTGCTGTCTTTGCTCCTCCTTTTCCGGCCTTGGGTTTGGCCGCAATCGTTTCTCAAGGAGGAGCCTTTATGAATTGACCCCCCCCCCCAGTGGGGCTGTTTGCATTAAGTTTGAAGTTAATTCGTTTCTAGGGAGTTTTTATGATGAACATCTATGTCGGCAATCTGCCTTTTGAGATCAGTGAAGATGAGTTGCGCGACGTCTTTGGGGCTTTCGGTGAAGTCTCTTCAGCCAAGATCATAACCGACCGCTACAGCGGCCGGCCGCGCGGCTTCGCCTTCGTTGAAATGCCCGACGACAGTCATGGACAGGCGGCAATCGACGATCTCAATGACAAGGATTTCAAGGGTCGCACACTCAAGGTAAGCGTGGCCCGCGCCCGCGAAGAACGGCCCGAGCGTCGCCCGCCCGACGACAGGCGTTGATTCCGTTTCCATAAACAGGAGGGCAAACTGCCCGGTCGCGGCTGCGGACGGGCAGTTGCTGCATGAGGGCCGGATCCCTCGGGCCCGGCATCCAGGCTTGTTGAAAAAGTCACCGTAGCCTGCCGCCGAAGCATTGATACTGTGCTGCCAGGCGTCTCTGCCTGGCAGTGGTGCAAATTTATAGAAGCGTCGGGCAGAGACACCCGATGCCACCCTGGGAGTACGTTTTTCAACAAGCCTATCCCCGGGCGTAACCGGCGAAAAACGTGAAGAAAATCCCTTGACAGTGATGATATAGGATGTATCTTAACTAACAAGATAGTTAAACTAAACAGTTGGTTATACTATGACGTGTCCCAATCCCATCCCTCGTCGGCGCACCCGCCGCAAGAAATCCAGCCGCGAGAAAATCACGGCCACCGCCCTGGCTGAGTTTGCCGACAACGGCCTGGCCGGGGCCAGGATTGACCGCATCGCAGCAACCGCCGGCGTTAACAAGGCCATGATCTACTACCACTTCTCATCCAAGGACAACCTCTACCGGCAAGTTGTGGATGAATTCGTCGGTGACCTCATGAGCAGGATTAGCCAGGCTATCTCCGATAAGGCCACCGTCGAGACCGGCCTGATGCGACTGGCCGAAGTCTACACCGAGCTTGTCACCGAGTACCCGGAGTTCCCCCGTCTCTTGCTGCGGGAACTGGCTGACCCGGGCGGGAGAATGCTCGGCAGGATCAGCCGGATTCTGGTCAGGTCCGGCAACCCGGCCCAGATGGAGCGGCTTCTGAGTCGTGGCGTGGCCGGTGGACAGCTTCGTCGCATCAATGTCAGGCAGGCGCTGGTTTCGTTCCTGACCATGAACATCGGGTATTTTCTTATGGCCCCCCTGTTGGACGAGGTCATGGATATCAAGGACCGGAAACGATTTGTGAAAGAAAGGAAGAAAGCCGTGGTCGATCTGTTCTTGAACGGGGTCAAGGCAAGATGAGACGTTACTTGTTGGCCGCATTGTTGGTCGTGATCGGTTATTCTTCCCCGGTTGGCCGCGAGTTGACCCTTGGTGAAGCCCTGCGTCTTTCAACCGAGCATTCTCACGCGCTCAAGAGCGCCACGGCGCGCACGGCGGCTGCCGAGGGAGCACAGCGGGCCGCCCTGGCTGACCGCCTTCCCACGATGTCGGTCGCGGCGTTCGGGCTTTACAACAGCGAGGTGCCGACGCTTGATATTGAGTTGCCGCCGCCGGTCGGCGTGTCGTTTTCACGGGAGGTGGGCACCGACGAAACCTATCAGGCGGATTTGCGCCTCAGCCTGCCCCTGTTTACGGGAGGTCTGCTGGGAGCGAACATCGACCGTGCGCGCGCCTGGCTGACGTACACCGACGCCCTCGCGCAGGCGGAGCGTGATCAGGTGCTGCTTCAGACGCGCTTGGCATATCTGTTGCTGGCCCGCGCCGACCGCGTGCTCGACGCCGCCTGCGCCTCACTGCGCAGAGCGGAGATTATCGCCGCCGACGTCGGCGTCCTCTTCGATGGCGGTATGGCCGATTCGGTTGACATCTTAGAGGCCCGCCTGGGGCTCGACCAGGCGCACTTCCGCGAGCAGAGCGCCGCCATTGGGCGCCGGTCAGCCGAAATCATGCTGCTGACTCTGACAGGTCTCCCCGCCACGGAACAGCTTGAGATCACCGGTTTCCCGGAAGCCATCCCCGGCGAACTGATGCCGTCAACAGTGCTCCCGGGTAAGCCGGAACTGAAAGTGGCCGAGGCAGGTGTGGAGCTGAGTCTGTCCGGCATGAAAGCGGCCCGGGCAGGATACTATCCGACGCTGTCGGCGTACGCCGGGTATTCCTATGGGAGACCGAACCTGGACCGCTTCCGGGACACCTGGAATGACTACTTCAATTTCGGAGCCAACCTGGTCTGGTCGTTTAATGCGGGCAACAAGGTCGGCGCCGGGGTCAGGGCTGCGGAGCATGAATACGGGGCAGCCTGCAGTGAGCGGGAAAGGACGGCTGAAGTCCTTGACCGCGAGGCAAAACTGTCTCTGCAAAATCTGAAATTAGCCCGCAAGAGATATGAAACGGCACGGCGGCACTTGCGGGTCACTTCCGACAGCTACCGACTGGCAACCGTCAGACATCGGGAAGGAGTGCTGTCGGCGAACAGGCTGCTGGAAATCGAGGCGTCTCTCACCGAGGCCGAGTCGTTGCTGGCCGGGTCCCTGGTCGATTTCTTCGTTGCCCGAAGCGTGCACTATTTCGCTATCGGGTCGGACAAACTAAGAGAAGGGTTCTAAGATGCGAAATCTGCGACTACCCGTACTATTACTTACGCTAAGCCTGTTTCTTGGAGGATGCAGTCAGAATGACCGGCGACCCGGCGGTTCGGGATTGCTTGAGGCCACGGAAGTGGTTGTTTCCTCGGAAGTCGGTGGCCGTGTCGTGAAGCTGCTCTTTGATGAGGGAACCGTTGTCGCGTCGGCCGACACATTGCTGCTCATTGACCCCACGCGCCCGCAACTGGAATTGGCCGCAGCCGAGGCTGACCTGGAGGTGATCCGGACCAACCTGAGCACGGCGCGACTTCAGGCCGAACAGGCTGCGGTCGCCGAAGAGTTCGCCCTGTCCGAACGCAGCCGTATCGAGAAACTGCTGGCATCGAACACGGCCACCCGCAAGCAGATGGACCTGGTCGCATTTGAATACGTTCAGGCGGAGCTGGCCACCAGGGCGGCCCGGGCCAAGGTGGCTACGGTGAAGGCGCAACTCCAAAAGACCGAGGTCAATATCGACCGCACCAGGCGCAACCTCGACGACTGCCACCCGCTGTCGCCGATGGGGGGGACGGTGACGGCAAGGTATGTTGACGAGGGGGAACTGCTGAGTCCGGGCAAGCCGATAGGGCGCATATCCCGCCTCGACAGCCTGTGGGTAAAGGTCTATCTGCCGGCAGCGGCATTTGCGTCTGTGAAGATCGGTGACACTGCCTGGGTCGATACTGAGTCGGGCGGTGACCCCTGTCCGGGGCTTGTCATCTGGACTTCACCCGACGCGGAGTTTACCCCCAAGAATGTGCAGACACAGAAGTCGCGGGCCAATCTCGTGTACGCGGTCAAGGTCAAACTTGCCAACGACGACCGCACACTGAAAGTGGGTATGCCAGTGTATGTGACTATCGGGGCGCTATGAGTTTCGTATCGGTGGCGCATCTGTCAAAGTCGTATGGCGATATCAAGGCGGTCGACGACATCAGCTTCGAGGTCGACGAGGGCAAGGTTCTGGCCCTGGTGGGACCGGATGGAGCCGGCAAGACCACCCTCATGCGCCTGGTTTGCAACCTGCTGGCTCCCGACAGTGGTGTCGTACGGATTGCCGACCTCGACGTCGCCGGTGGTTTTGATCGCCTCAAGGAGCTGTTGGGCTACATGCCCCAGGTCTTTTCGCTTTACTCCGACCTCAGCGTGGAGGAGAACCTGATCTTCTACGCGGGCATCTACGGTGTTACCGGCGCGCGCTACCGGCAGAAGCGGGACTACCTGTACGGCTTTTCCAGGCTGGCCCCCTTTGCGCGCCGCCGGGCCGGTGACCTCTCGGGCGGCATGAAACAAAAGCTGGCGCTCTCGTGCGCTCTTATCCACGATCCTCAAATCCTCGTTCTGGACGAACCGACTACGGGCGTCGACCCTCTCTCTCGCCTCCAGTTCTGGGAGATACTGTCCGAGTTCAAGCACCAGGGGGTCACGATACTGCTGACGACGCCCTACATGGACGAGGTAGCGCACGCTGATCGCGCCTGTTTCATGCTCGGCGGAAAGAAGCTGACAGAAGGAACGCCCGGGGAACTGTCAGGCAGCTTCAAAGGCGAGCTTTACTCTCTGGACACGCTCCCCTCGACTGATCTCATAGAGAGACTGAACGACATCCCACACCTACGGTCGCGGCGGTTCGGGACCGGCCTGCACGTCAGTCTCGACGCAGGTTTGAAAATCGAAGACGTCTCCGGAGCCTTGCGCGCCGCCGGGGTTGATCCGGGATACCTGGTTCCGGCGCAGGCCGGGCTGGAAGACTGTTTCATTCAACTCATGGAGCAGACGGGTGACTGAGGCGGCCGTGCGGGTGCGGGATATGTCCCGCCGATTCGGAGCCTTCACGGCGGTGGACAGGATTTCCCTGACCGTGGCGCGGGGTGAGATATTCGGGTTTCTGGGAGCTAACGGCGCCGGCAAGACTACCGCTATCAGGATGCTTTGCGGCCTGCTCATGCCGACCGCGGGTGAAGGCGAGGTGGTCGGCTATGATATCTACAAACAGGCGGAAGATATCAAGAAGAGCATCGGTTACATGTCGCAGAAGTTCTCCCTGTATCCGGACCTGACCGGGCGGGAGAACATGCGGTTCTATGGGGCCGCCTACGGTTTGAAGCGGACTGTCGTGGCCGACCGCACCCGATACCTGGGTGAGCGCCTGTCGCTGAGTGAGTTCATCGACCGTCCCTCGAGGGCCCTGCCGGTAGGATGGCGGCAACGATTAGCCCTGGCCGTGTCGCTCATACACCAGCCGGAAATGCTGTTTCTCGATGAGCCGACCGGCGGGGTCGATCCCGTGTTTCGGCGGCGGTTCTGGCAGGAGCTCTACCGCCTGGCCGAGGAAGGCGTGACCATATTCGTGACTACGCACTACATGGATGAAGCCGAGTATTGCGACCGTATCTCGATCATGCACCAGGGACGCATCGTAGAGCGCGGCCGACCGCAGGATCTGCTGAAAAAATACAAAGCGCCGAACCTGGAAGAGCTGTTCGTATCGCTTATCGGCTCGCGGGAGGCCGCCAGTGCGTAGAATCAGGCACATCGCCCGCAAGGAACTCTACCATGTTCTGCGAGACGCCCGCTCCCTGGCCATCGTTCTGGTCATGCCCGTCGTGATGACGTTTCTCTACGGATACGCCATCAATCTGGATATCGAAAACATCGTGTTGGGCGTAATTGATCTGGACCGGACGCAACATTCGCGAGCGCTCGCGGGATGTTTCTACCATTCGACATACTTCAGCGAGCCACAGGAGGAAATAGACCTCACCGACCCCGAGAGAGCTTTCCGCGAGGGGCGGGCCGGTGCCGTCCTGGTGATCCGGCCCGGGTTCGGCCGCGCGCTGGAGCGGGGAGACAGCTTTTCGCTGGGTCTTATCATCGACGGTTCTGACAACAACATCGCCGGTGCTGTCCGGGGTTATACAGGCCAGGCGCTCAACAGCTTCCTGCGTGACCGTCTGCCGCCGGGCGCAAAACTCCCCGGCGTTGTTATCGCGCCCCGGGTGCTGTACAATCCGGACCTGCAGTCCTCGTATTTCTTTGTCCCCGGACTGGTAGCTATTGTGCTGCTGATGATATCCGCTCTCCTGACCTCGGTTACTATTGCCCGCGAAAAGGAGACCGGGACCCTGGAGCAAATGTTGACGGCCCCGGTCAAACCGATCGAGATTCTCCTGGGCAAGATCCTCCCCTACGTTTTCATCGCCCTGCTCGACGGCGTGTTGGTGCTGGTGTTCGCCAAGCTGGTGTTCGGCGTGCCGTTTGTGGGTTCGCACCTGCTGCTACTTGGTTTCGGGCTTGTATACGTCACCACGGCGCTGTCGATCGGGATACTGATCTCGTCCCTGGTGAGCACGCAGCAGGTGGCAATGATGTTTGCAATGATGTTAACCATGCTTCCTTCGGTAATGCTCTCGGGATTCATCTTCGCCGTCAAGAACATGCCCTCCCTGTTGCAGTACCTGAGCCGGATCATCCCGGCTACATATTTCCTGACCGTCATCCGCGGCATCATGCTCAAAGGGGCGGGTCTCGGGGAGTTGGCGATTCACGGGGTTTTTCTTCTGGTCCTGATGGCGATCATGATCGGTGTCGCCGCGGCCAAATTCAAGACGAGGTTAGCTTAACCATGACCAGGGCGCTGACAGGACTGGTGAGAAAGGAGTTCCTCCAGGTTTTCCGCGACCGCAACATGCTGAGTCTGATTTTCGCCATGCCGATAGTACAGCTCATCCTTTTTGGCTACATCGTGAACACGGAGGTGAGGCTGATCGATCTGGACGTTTACGACTTTGACCGGAGCGAAACATCGCGGGCATTCGTCAACTCCTGTCGGGCAGGCGGCTACTTTATACCGCAGGAGGGCGTGCCCTCAATCCTGGCTCTCGACGAGAGGTTCAAGAAGGGTGCCAGTGAGATGGCACTGATAATACCTGAGGACTTCTCTACCAGGCTGCAGACGCGCTGGCAGGCGGCGGTGGGACTGATAGCCGATGGAACCGGCGCCAATGCGACCGGCATCGGGCTGGGCTACATGGGTCAGATCGCCGGGGAGTTTTCTCAACGAGAACTGGGCGTGACGCCGCCGGTAGATATCAGGTACCGTTTCCTGTACAACCCGGAGGCCGAGTCGGTCTACTTCATGGTTCCGGGAATCGTGGCCGCCCTGCTGACGATGATCACGGTCATGCTCACGAGCATGGCCATAGTCCGCGAGCGGGAACGGGGCACTCTCGAACAACTGTTGGTGACGCCGATGTCTTCCACAACCCTGCTGCTGGGGAAGGTGATCCCGTTTGCCGCGCTGGGGCTTTTTGAACTGGCCTTCGCGCTGATGATCGGCGTCCTGTGGTTCAGTGTACCGTTTGTCGGTTCGCCTTTCCTGCTTCTGGCGCTGTCGCTCCTCTACCTGCTGACCACCCTGGGATTAGGACTGCTTTTTTCAACGGTCACTACGACTCAACAACAGGCGATGTTTTTTGCCTGGTTCTTTTTTGTGTTCGCCCTGCTGACCTCGGGCTTCTTCACACCCATCTCCAACATGCCGCAGTGGATGCAGTACGTTACACTTCTCAACCCGATGCGCTACTTTATCAGCATAGCTCGAGGGATAATGATGAAAGGTTCCGGGATCACAGAATTGTGGGCCGACACCTATCCCCTGATCCTTTTCGGCGTCTCGATTTTCGGTATCGCCGCCGCCCGCTTCACAAAACGCGCGGCGTGATGAGACGACGGCGTATTCTGCACACCGAGCAACTTCCGTTGCCCGGTGATGCCGATTTGCATTGAGACCCCGCCGGACCTAATTGCCGGGATTCCTGACGGATATATCCTTGTGACCACCGGCGTACAGGCCATGCAATTCAATTGGTGCGCCCTGATCATCGGTGACCACTTTGAGCCGGAAGTAATCGAGATCCTCGAACCAGAACAGGTCTTCGGCCATGGGAATCATCCGGTACTTGGGGCGATCCTCCCGTTGATAGAACAGTTCTCCTTGTTCATACGTAATGGTTCGCGGCCCGTAGACGCCCGCGTAGCTCCGGAGAACGGTCGGATCGACCTCTACCGGATGCAGTTTCGCATTCAACCCGGCCATGGCCCAGTTCAGAGGTTCTCTGTCTTCTTCTGTCGCGTCCTCGGCGAGTTTCTTGAGAGCTTCTAGGTGCGCTACGGTTAGAGCCTCCTCCTGCGGTACGTCGATGTGCGGCGTGACACCGGTGCCCTCCCAGTTTGTGCCGGTAATGGGGTTGATGGCTCGCCCGAAGGGCACCCGGGCGACGATATTGAGGTTGGGGAAGATATGCTGATCGACCGGGTGGGCTCCGCCACCGGTGGTTTCGCCGATTATCGTAGCCCGCTCGAGGTTCTTCATGTTGTAAGTGAATTCTTCGGCTCCCGAGAACGTGTACCTACTGGTCAGCACGTACAGATCGACGTCGGTCATGCGTTTTCCCTGGACGTGAGCGCTCGTCCAGAACTGTTTGATGGAGTCCTCTTTGCGAATATAGAAGCTGTTGAGGTGGACCGGCTCGTCAAAGAAATAGCTCGAAATGAGTTGGATCATGCTTGGTGAACCGCCGCCGTTGTTACGCAGATCGATTATCAGGGCGTCACAGTGGGCAAACCAGTTCATGGCCGCAACCGCCGTTTCACCGGCCCAGGCAGCTTCGTTGAAACCGCGCAGGTCTAAGTAGCCGACATTTCCTTCCAGCCACTCCAACTTCCTGAAATCGAAGTTCCGACGGCGCATCCCGGCCAGTTGTCGTTCCGGTATCTCATCATTGGCAGTGTCAGCAACCAGTAGCGCCATCTGCTCAGGTGGCACCCATCCTACGCCAAGGTGCCTATCGTGACATATTTCCCGGAGATCCCCGTTCAGGACCTCGGCAAACTCCGCGGCGTCGGTAATCTCCTTGTACTCTTTGTCTTTGAACCGGCGGTGAACATATTTTCCCATTTCCTCGGCAACCTCCGGGAAGACATAGTACTCATTGAGCTTCTGCGTGAGGCTGTCGATGATTTCCAGTTGACGGTCGGCGTTAATTATCTCCCTCTTAGGCGGCTCTGCCACGGTTTGACCATTTGCGACCACTCCTACCCACAAGACGGATAACAGCAGCACGATTGCCGGCCAGCCGCGCCCGTTACCCGGTCTGAAAATTCGCCCTGAGTTACCGATTACAGGATCTTCTGCAACTCTCATGTTCCACTCCTTCTCGCTTTGCGATCAACCAACCAAGCCGCATCAGTTTAGGTACCCTCTCGAGAACCCGCCGGGATTCGCGTGCACTGCAAACGTAGACTGCCGCCCTCAAGAGAGCTGGCCATTTAATCTGTATTACGTGTGCGGCAGCTCTTGTGTTTCGAAAGATTGGTGATACCGCCGGACTGCCGATGGTGCACTCCCGAGGAAACCGGCCACTGTTCGTGGTGGCCGTGGCGCTGTTGATTGGTATGCAGGTTTGGGACTACAGGCCGCAGGTTGGAGCGGGGCCCTGGTTGAACATGAAATCCACTAAGTATACCAGGTCGGAGATGATTGGAATGTCGCCGTCTTCGCCGTCCAGGTTGGCTGCCACTATCACCGGTGGCGGCGGACCCTGGTTGAACATGTAGTCAACCAGGTAGACCATGTCCGCGATGTCAATCAACGGATCGCCGCTGCTGTCGATGTCGCCACAGATCCAGTTTGGAGAGTCCCCGAGTTGGATCTCAATATCCAACGAAGTCATGTAACCACCGGACGCGCTGACTGAAAGCTCCACCGAAGCGACATGATTCAGGGGACAAGCGGCGTCCGCAGCCAACTCAAAAACATCAACCGCGTTGTCAGCCACACCTCCCGATGAGCCTATCTCTCCGAAAGAGCCACTGCCGTCGACCACACTGACATACGCATCAGTCCCCAGGAGAGACCCCACAACCGAATATGCCGTACCGCTGCCTGTGTTGGCAAGCGTCACCACCAACTCCCCCGACTCCCCGGGGTCAAGAATACCATCCTCATTTCCAAAGAAATCGTCCATCTGAAAAGATACAAACTCCAGACACGGGGCGTGAACCACGATATCTATACTGCCATACCACGTCTCACGGCCGACGCCCGTTATTTCAAGATCAAACGTCACTACATGACCGTCAGGAGCATCTCCGGATACATCAAAGGAAAAAGCCGAGGATGAATAACCAGTACCTTCTCCGCCCGATATGGTACCGTAGCTCTCCATACCGTCGGTGATCGTCACGTAACTATCCAGTGTCGATAAATTCGCGGCAACGTCATTGGCGTCGCCCAGTCCTACGTTCACCAGGGCAACCCCTAAGATAATGCTCTCGCCGTTCTCCACCAGACCATTGCCGTTGCCTGCAGCGTCATCGATGTCGCTGTGGTCATACATGACATACGGGCCGGACGGATTGATGATTTCGATGGTTGAAATGTAGGGCCGGCGATTCTGACCGGTTATGACAATATCAGCGGAACATAGAGATGTGAAGCCGACGAGGTCAATCGTGACCGTTCCGGAAGTACCCACGTACCCTGCACCCTGTAGTTCACCATCGACACTGATGCCGACATAGGAACCGGGGGCCGCCTCGACAGTGGTGGAAGTTGCTGTCATAGGCAACATGGTATCATGGCTGACGCTGTTTACCGCGGGGATACCCATGTAGGTTGTCACCGACGGATCTCCCATGAGGTGGTAGATTTCCCAGTAGTAGGTCTGAAGGTAGCTGCCCGCCTCGGTTACGGCCATGTTGCCGGCGAATATGATGGCCGAGTTGACGATGTAGTGCCGACTGATCGGTTCGCCGTGATCGTGAAAGACGCCGTCGTAGGCACCCTGGCCCGTCTGCTCGTAAGTTGGTCCACCGCCGATAATCGGTCCGCTGCCGACGCCCCACCAGTAGTCCTCATCCCAGTACGTAGAGTTGGTGCCGCCAATATAGCCGATTCCACCCTTGTCTGCCACCTGGAGAAAGGCCTCTCCGAAACAGGGCGTGGAGTAATCGGTGCCAAACGTGTTGGGTGCACAGCAGTTCCCGATACCCAACAGGTACTGGTGGTAATTGGTCAGATTGGGAATGTCGATGGTAGTGAACGACGGGTTAGCGTGTCCGGCGTGGTTGCAGTGAGCAGTGTAGTTATAGAGGCCTACTCCGTTGTCGATTGTCTGGATGATGGCATCCGCAGCCCCCGATGCATCCGAGGCCGGGTAAAGCCAGACATGCGGTGTTATGCCGTGAGCGGCATTGAAGTAATAGCTGGTCCCGTAGTTGATCTGGCCGTTACCGTAAGTTGACGCATTGTTATGGTCAACACCGGATACGAGAGTTACCTCGGCCAGGTAAGTGGGGTCCGGCATAAGGTACTGCTCGTACTCCAGGGTCTTGTCGATCTGAGGCTGCAGTTCCGCGGTATTCTGGGCCGAGAAGCGACCATAGTAGATCTCCGGGAAATCATCGGGCGGGCTGCTGAATTCGCAGAAGCGGAGGTCAGTGATATGCGATTCGGTGCTCCCGGAAAACGGAGGGATCTGCTGGGCGTCACCCACCAGTAGAACAAACGACGGGGCCGGGTTCTCCGGCGTTCCGGCATCGTATAAGCCCTCGATGTAACTCTTTATCGCGGAGTTACTGCTTCCAATCACGTTGGTGTAGGCCGTTATTACCGCGAATCCCTTCCGGGTCTTCCACTCGATAAAGGGCTCAAGCTGATCACTGAACATGGGATCAGAGATTATGAGGTACTTGACAGGATGAGTAACAAGGTCGTCGCGCGCAGCGGAGATCTGACCCCCGTAGTTTATCAGCCCGGCGTAGAGCGGCTCAAAAAACGGAGAGTAATACTTCTTCCGCTGTTCGTTGGTCAAGGCCCAGTCAGCACCGTCGAAACTGATCCTCACCGTCAGCGATGTATAAACGCGTAGCTTGCCCTCAACCGGATCGTATTGGACGGGTGCCACCGAAACCATTCCTAAACGCACACCGCGCATCGTCCCCGCAATCCTGACTTCAACCTGGGGCAGGGCGTAGTATCCGCGTTGCTCGTAGACAGCCCGCTTGAACTCAAAGGGGACCGACATCGGGTCATCGGATTTGCTGAGCGACGGTTGAACCGGGATTATAAGGTTTGTCAGCCCAAGAGAGGCGAGGGATAGTTCCTGTACCTCGCTATCGATCACTGTCGCGCTCGGTTGGCAGCCGTAAGGAATCGATATAAGCTCGCCGGCAACCGGCAGATTCGGCTCGCCGATCCGTTGCGAACGGGCAAACGGGCTGACCGTAATCATGTTGAAGGGACCTTCCCTCGTTATGACGTCGGCAAAGACGATCGCACCGACGGCAACGTTCAGGGTCAGGCCGTTGTCGCTCTGGTCTAAGAGCGTCACTCCATTGGGAGAATCGCCGACCTGGACGGTCTGGCCGCCAAAGGCCGGACCGCTCAGGGCGATAGTCAGCGCGAGAGCGATGCAGCTACTGAAAGAGTTCTTACTCAAAACAACCTCAGTATCGGTTTTTCGATTTCAGTCTCACTTATCTTAGTCAACCACATCCCGGGATCAGCTGTTTCCTTTGTGTTTACCATTCAGACTCCTCGGAGTAGTGTCAACGTAAACAGCAATTGGCTTCTGCATCCATATCATGCAGTTAGGGTTCACGGGTCGCAAACAGGGGCGGGCCCCTGGTGGAACATGTGATTCACCAGGTATATCAGGTCGGAAATGTCGAGCAAACCGCCGCCTCTGCCGTCCAGGTTGGCCGCTGCCATCACCGGCGGCGGTGGACCCTCGTTGAACATGTAGTCGACCAGGTAAACCAGATCCGAGATATCGATCAGCGCCTCGCCATCGCCGTCAATGTCGCCGCAGATTCCCAACGGAGAGGCTCCGACAGGTATCTCAAAATGCAGTGACGTTGTGTAC
The DNA here is from genome assembly GCA_965603125.1 of uncultured bacterium. Taxonomy (GTDB): domain Bacteria; phylum Zixibacteria; class MSB-5A5; order GN15; family FEB-12; genus JAJRTA01. The sequence goes on from CBFDBU010000001.1 coordinate 84,538, forward strand.
CCACCCAATGCGACAATTGAAAGGTCCATTGAGGCTACATGACCATCAGGAGTATCTCCCGATACATCAAAGGAAAAGGCCGAGGACGAATAACCGGTGCCACCCCCGCCCGATATCGTACCGTAACTCTCGACACCATCGGTGATCGTTATATGACCATCGGATGTCGATATGCTCGCCGCAACGTCGTCGGCGTCGTCCTGCCCCACGTTCACCAGGCCAACCCCTAAGACAATGCTCTCGCCGTTCTCCACCAGACCATTGCCGTTGCCGCCGCCGTCATCGACGTGACTGTAATCATACATCACATACGGACCCGACGCCGCTATTACCTGGATCGTGGACACGTGTGGCAGGGCGTTGAAAGCGGTCACGGTCAGTTTGACGGTCTCGCCCACGGGAAGGTGTTCGCTGAGCGATATGCTCGCCTTGCAGTTCAGGTCGGTGTAGGCGGAACCATACAGAGTGCCTTCGTGATAGATGGCGCAGAGGGCGCCACGCCGCCCATAGACGTCAACGTCGAAAGTGCTTGTCGCAGCAGTCACCAGAGCTTCGTGACCTACTGCCAGGGTCGCGGGATCATTGGTGCGGACCTGCAGAGAGGGATCACCAAAGATATGCCAGGCATTGAACATCTCCTCTCCGGCGGTGCCGTTGATTTCAATCATCCTGCAGGCACCGTTGTAACACAGCCCGCCGAAGGTCGTCTTCTTCTCGGCAACGAGCAGGTCAATCACCTCGTCCTGGGCGTCCATAGGCGGGTTCCAGGACTGATCAGTGGAGGACATATAAGCCGCCACAGCGCCGGAGGGTTCGCCTCCACTGGTGGCTCGCAGCCAGGCCTCGGCAAAACAGGTATAGCCGGCGAACTTGCCGTTGACGCAAGCCACACTGATAATGAACGGTAGCATATTGCCGTTCGTGAGGGCGTTTACATTACTGTTGCTGAAGCCGGTGGTGGTCCATCTGTTCACGCTGCCGTGCCCGCAGTAGTTGATAATGCCGCGTCCATTGTTCAGGGCCGCCGCGACCTGAGAGGCGGAGACAGAGCCGTAAAGCCGGTCGACTTCGGTATACCCATAGGCCAACAGGTCGCTGCGGATATTCCCGATGTGCTGATAGTCGTACTCGCCATGATGTCCGGGCCCGCCAAGCGAGGCGATACCCATCCCCTTGTGAAACCAGTCTGCTCCCGTGGGTTGTTTGTCGTAGTCCAGAGTACGTCTCACCTGCGTTTCAACCTGGCTAACGATCTCAGCCGAGAAGCGACCAACGAAGATATCCGGATAGCCGTCGTCGCCGTCTACGAGAGCGTAGGTGGGGTCAGCCGCTCCCCCGGAGACGATGGGGGTTGCCACCTGTGCGGCATCGCCGACCAGCAGCACAAAGACAAGGTTGGTGCTGTCATAGAAATCCCGGATGAAGGTCTTGATGGCGGTGCTGCTGTTGCCGATCGACGAGATGTCCACGATTGTCGTCGGGATGCCCTTCTGCCGTTTCCAGTCCACTAACGGCAGCATGGTGTCATGGAAGGCGTCATGAGTAATGATCAGAATGTCACCGTGTTCCGAGACCGGCACGAGACGTTCCACCCCCCATTCGCCGTAGTTGATGAGGCCGTCTCTGTACATGCCATCGAAATCCGGAACCCCGACACGAGTATGCCTGCTGCGTTCTATCACGTTGACGTTACCCGGGCCGTCACTGACGACCTCAACGGTTATGGAAGTGTACACGCGTAGAGTCTGATGCGCCGGGTGATACCGGAAGGCGTTGAGTTCAACCACCGTACCCCGGATGTCTCGCATAATGAACGGCTCCCTGATCCGGGCCAGTTCTCCGGGGTACCACTCCCCCGTGGCGTAGACCTCTCCAAATTCATAGGGGACGTCCTCCGGATTAGTTGAACGCATCAGGTTGCCTTTGGACGGCACTACCCGTGTGCCAGGGTAATCGACATATTCCGCGTCCAGCACGTTAAGGCGGAGACCGACATCGTCGGGAACAATAATACGGCGACAGATGCGCGGGAGAGCCGGTTCTTTCTCGTTGAGCAGCACGGCTTCCCGGCCGCAACGAAGCGTATAATAGATTTCGCCGCCCAGGTCCACCGCCTCCCGACTGAAAGCGCCGATTTCAAAGCGGATCACCGTTCTCACGTTGTTGGATTCCTCGACGATCACAACGACATCGTCGACGTTCTCGGTCAATTCAATCCTCTCTGCCGAGAACGCGGCGCAAGCAACAATCAGGGAAGCAATCGTCAGCAGAACATAGCGCATCGCGGTTTCCTTCGTAGTATCTTATCGCAGTATCTTGCAAGCGTAGTATATTCACTCAGGCAAGCGTAACGCAGGAACAGACCTGGCCGTGCGCACCTATACATCACTTTAATATAACACTTATGTCGGCTGTTCAAAGAAGAAAACGAACCGGATATAGCCGCCGCTTGACAACAAGCCCCTGGTCGCCTTCCTCCCACCCAGCACCACTATGGGTACACTAACTGCCAGCCGAGGCTGTCAAGCTCCTTTCTCGAATGAACAAAACGCTTCAATATGCTATCTTCATCCAGGTACTTGTCAGGCGTGCCGGGGTGTTCATGCCATTTACGGTCGAAGTATCCATAATCGAAGACAAATAAGGTCAAGCCGCTGGCGCCCTCCAAGCCAGAAGTGGTTCCCACGTATTCTGTGCTCTTGGGTTCCACGTATCCTATCGGACAGGAGCTTTGCAAGGAACTGTCGGGATACGACCGATTCAAGAGAAGCATTAGCTTCTGGCTGCTTTTGTTTTGAAAAAGGAGCTTCTTGGTGGTTGGCTCCATCGAAAAAGGACAGCCGTTACAGGACATACTGACTACACCGAGGAGAGCTATTCTCATGATTAAATGTCGCACTTGATTCCTCATGGGTTCTGAGTTTCTACCAAAACAGCATCCTATTCTTCGAGCAATGCTTCCGTGAGCGCCAATCTACAGCTTTCTTGTCTCCTTGTACAGAATATAGCCCATATTGTTATCTGTAGGGATAGCACACGTAGGTCAGGCCCCCTGTGGGCCTGACACCAGTTGTCGGAACCGCAGCAGGCAAGTCTGTCTTTTGCGCTCCGCGCGTCTCGTTGCCGGCATAGCCAACAATGGCGGGTCCGAAGACGGACCCACCCTTGATTCCCACCATGAATGGTGGGCCACCCGACCATGAATGGTGGGCCACCTGAGTATACTGTGTCGCAACCTTCGTTCAGAGCAGTAGTAGGTCAGGCCCCCTGTGGGCCTGACATCGACGGGTGGCCCATCCGCTTGCGGCTATGGGTGGCAGGTTCAAACTCGTTTGGACCTGGCCGAAGAATCACCCCCAAACAAGTTTGAGGGTGCCACCCAGTCGTATTGAAACAGTCTTACCCTGTGGAGAGACTATGAGGTGCCCTTAGCAGCCTAACAGTTCAAACGCCTGGGGGAGAAAGTCGATCAGGTCGCCGGCCATCACGGCGCGCTCGGTGAGTTCCTCGGCGGCGAGATCACCCGCCAGGCCGTGGATGTAAACCCCCGCCACCGCCGCGTCAAGACACGACAATCCCTGCGCCAGAAGCGAGCCGATGGCTCCAGTTAGAATGTCGCCCGAACCGCCGGTAGCCATCCCGGAGTTGCCGGTCGGATTGAGATAGCAATGGCCGTCGGTGTCCGCCACGAGGGTGGGGCTGCCCTTGAGCACCAGCACCACACCATAGGTCATGGCGAACTCCCGGGTGACCCGGATACGCTCGTGGATATCATCCGGTACGGTCTCGCCACTGAGGCGGCGGAACTCCCCCGGATGCGGCGTGAGTACGAGCGGCGTCTTCACGCTCTTCAGGATATCAGTATGACCCACCAGGGCGTTGAGTCCGTCGGCGTCAATGACCGCCGGTTTGTCGAGTTTTGCAACGAATCTCCGCACCAGTTCGCCCGTCTCATGATGCTGTCCGATACCCGGGCCGATCGCCACGGCGTCATGCTCGGCGGTCAGTTTGCGCACTTCGCCCAGTCCGCGCAGAGCCAACGCGCCTTTTTTGGCAACGTCCGGAAGCGGGTGACTCGTGGCTTCCATACACAGGCCTGCTATAACCGGCAGAACCGTGCGGGGGCAGCCCACTTTGGTCAGCCCGCACCCGCATCGAAGAGCGCTCTTGGCCGCCATTGCCGCCGCCCCGGTCAGACCGGTAGAGCCTGCCAATGTGAACAGTTTCCCAAAGTCGCCCTTGTGGCCGTCCGGTTTGCGAATGGGAATCAGACTGGCGACAGTCGCGGACGTAATCAATTCGACCTGCAGATCAAACCGGTGAATCACGTCTTCCGGAACGCCGATGGGTACCGTCTCCACGCGCCCCGCCAGTTCCCTTCCCGGAGAAACATACAGGCCGTACTTCGGCAGGGCGAGAGTGAAAGTATAGTCGGCCTCAACCACCGCGCCTTCATGTCGGCCGTGGTCGGCGTCAAGGCCGGACGGTAAATCGACAGCAATCACACTCTGGGATTGTCGGTTGATGTACTCGATAACCTGGGCTGCCAACCCCCGCGGCGATCCGGAGAAGCCGGTACCGAAAACAGCGTCGATAATCCAGTCAGTTTCAAGCCTATCGGGTAGATGGTCGATGTCAGCGATCTCGCTTAGTTCGATCCCCGTGCCCGCGGCGCGGTCGAAATTGAGCCTGGCGTCAAGCGAGAGATTGTCAATAGGACCGATGAAGTAAATCGTGACCCTGGCCCCAGCGCGGTCGAGGTAGCGCCCGACTACAAACCCATCGCCGCCGTTGTTCCCCTTGCCACAGAAGATGGAGACTTTCTCAGAAGCCTCGGTGTCGATGATAAAGCCTGCCAGCCGCTCGGCGATTCCCCGCCCGGCGTTTTCCATCAGCTCCGGACCGGGGATACCGACATTGTCTATCGTTTCCCGGTCGATCCGGCGCATCTGCTCTGAGGTAACGATTTGCATCGGCGGTTCCAGTCGTCAGTGGCGGCGCTTCCCTGTGCCTCGGAGGGTTTTGCCCTTCGCATTTCCGTTAAGGGCGAATCTGATGGCAGGTAGAGCTTCGGCAAAGAATTTCAGTTTGACATTCTTCTTTATCTCCGGGGGAAGTTCCGTGGCGTCCTTGCGGTTGTCTTCGGGCAGAATGACCATCTCGACGCCTGCCCGGTACGCCGCCAGCAGCTTCTCTTTCAATCCGCCGATAGGCAGCAGTTGACCGCGGAGCGTGATTTCGCCCGTCATGGCCAGACACGGTTTGGGAGCCTGACCGGTGAAGAGCGACGCCAGCGCCATCAGCATGGCAATGCCTGCCGACGGCCCGTCCTTGGGCGTAGCCCCGGAAGGCACGTGGATATGGATCTCGCGCTTGTCGAAAGTCTCGGGGTCGATGCCAAGCTCAGTGGCGTTGGAACGCAGGAACGAAAGCGCCGCCTGGGCGGATTCCTTCATGACGTCCCCCAAGTGCCCGGTCAGAATCAGGTCTCTGTCACCTTTCATGGAGGTTGCCTCGATGAAGAGAATCTCTCCCCCGACAGATGTGTAAGCCAGGCCGGGAGCCACACCGACCTGACCCTTTCGGGAAAGAACCTCGCGGACAAACTTCTGCGCCCCTAACAGCTTCGGGATATCCTTAGCGTCGACCGTGATCTTGCGTTTCGACCCGGACGCCACCCGTCGGGCCGATTTGCGGGCCACCGAGGCGATTTCCCTCTCCAGGTTACGGAGCCCGGCCTCGCGGGTGTAGCCGTCGATCATGGCCTTGATGGCGGCGTCGGAAAAAGTCAGGTTGGCTTTGGTCAGGCCGTGGTTGGCAAGCTGTTTGGGTATGAGGAAGTGCCGGGCGATGGCCAGTTTCTCGATATCGGTGTATCCCGGCAGGCGAATGACTTCCATGCGGTCGCTCAGAACGGCCGGTATCGGCTCCAGCCAGTTGGCCGTTGTGATGAACATTATCCTGGAGAGATCAAACGGCAGATCGAGATAGTGGTCCGAGAAGGAATCGTTCTGCTCCGGGTCCAGCACTTCAAGGAGGGCTGAGGAGGGATCTCCGCGGAAATCGCTGCCGAGTTTGTCGATCTCATCGAGCATGATGACCGGGTTGTTGGAACCGCACCGCTTGATATTCTGGATGATGCGTCCCGGCATGGCGCCGATGTACGTACGCCGATGGCCCCTTATCTCCGCCTCGTCGCGCATCCCACCCAGCGACACGCGGCCGAACTTGCGACCCATAGCGCGCGCGATTGACTTGCCCAGCGAGGTCTTGCCGACCCCGGGAGGCCCCACGAAGCAAAGGATCGGGCCCTTGACGTCGGTCTTCAGTTTCCGAACGGCCAGGTGTTCGAGAATGCGATCTTTCACCTTGTCCAGGTCGTGATGGTCCTCGTCGAGAACTTTCTTGGCTTTCCTCAGGTCGAGCTTATCCTCGGTCGCTTTGTCCCAGGGCATCGCCACCAGCCAGTCGATGTAGGTCCGCGAGACGGTGTACTCGGCGGACGACGGCGACATGTGTGAGAGGCGATCCAGCTCCTTGAGAGCCGCCTGCTCGGCGGAATCGGGCATACCGGCTTCTTTGATCCTGGCCTCGAACTCATCGACCTCGGATTTCTCGTCCGCCCCGCCAAGCTCCTTCTTGATCGCCTTGAGTTGTTCGCGAAGGATATAGTCGCGTTGCGATTTCCCGAGTTCGCTGGCGGCCTGCGCCTGAATTTTCCTCGAAAGCTCCAGAACCTCGATTTCCTTGTTAAGCGCCAGGTAGAGCTTGCGCATCCGGCTGAAAATATCGAGATCCTCAAGTAACTGCTGTTTCTCGGCGATCGAGACATTAAGACTGGAGGCTACGAAATCGGCTAACTTGGAAGCTGTATCCTGGTTGATTGCCGAGATATGGAACTCCTCGGTCAGGTAGGGCGCCAGTTCGGTTAAGGTCTTGATCCTCTCCAGCAGGTTGCGCTGCAGGGCTTCGGCCTCGACTGTCTCCTCGGTGGTTTCAGGGAGGTCTTCAATCTCCGCCATGAGGTACGGCTGGTGCGCCGTGAATCTGTTGATCCTGACTCTGGCCAGTCCCTGGACAAGAAAGCGCACGGTGCCGTCGGGAAAACGCAGCATCTTGAGGATATTGCCGGAGGCGCCGACGGTGTGCAGGTCGTCCGGGCCGGGATGTTCCTGCTGCGGGTCCTTCTGCAGGAACAGGCCGATCCGGGCGCCCCGCATCAGGGCCTCGTCCAGAAGACGCGTTTGTTCCGGGTCCTGGATCATGAGGGGCACTACCAGGTACGGGTAAACAATAGTCCCCTTCAGCGGCAGGATCGAGACAACCTGGGTGTCGGTCATTTCCTTGTCTGTTGCGTCGTTGGTACTGATCACATTCGCCTCAACATAATAACAATCCGCAGCACGTCATCACAATATCCTATCGGCAGAACTGCTCACATTTTGAACACGTACGCGCCGGGTGTTGTTTCCGACATGGGCCGCGCGGGTACATCACTGCCTGGAGTCAACCGGCCGTACCGTGCGGCAGGCGGCATCTCGGAGCCTTCTACACGTTGAACAGAAACCGTATTTCATCGCCGTCCCGGACAACGTAGTCCTTTCCCTCCAATCTCGTTTTACCGGCCGCCTTGAGCGCCACCGCCGTCTTGTATTCCATCCAGTCCTCGAACCGGGTCACTTCCGCCCTGATAAATCCCCGTTCCATGTCGCTGTGCACCGTTCCCGCCGCCGTCCGGGCGTGGGCGCCTGTCCTTACTGTCCAGGCGCGGACCTCGCCTTTACCAATGGTAAGAAATGATATCAGACCCAGCAGCGCGTATGATTTTCTTATCACTCTCTCCATCGCCGAACCGGTCACACCCAACTCGGCATGGAACGCCTCCTGCTCATCGGGAGGAAGGGCGGCCAGCTCCATCTGAACCTTGCCGCACACGGTAGCCACGTCACGTCTGCCCGGCTCCACCAGATGGGAGTACTGCCGGTAGACCTCGTCCTGTCGCGGAAGGTCTTCCTCGGCAATGTTCAGAATGATCAGCACCGGCTTCCGTGAGAGAAACTGGTAGTTGCGCAGCAGTTTCTCTTCGCCGGGTATGACGTCAAGGTACAGCAGGGGCTGCTCCTGCTCGAGCACTCCCAGGCAACGCCGGAGCAGGTCGAGTTCGCGCTCCAGCGATTTGTCGCCGGTCAGCTTCATCTTGCGGCTCTTGCTTGTGATATTATTCTCGACCACCTCCTGATCGGCCAGGATCATTTCATCGACCAGGTTCTGAATGTAGCGACTGGGATCGGCCTCAGTGGAAAAGGCGTCGATCACCATTAGCAGTGCGTCCATCTCGCGCAACTCGTTGGTCACACTAAGGCGCGACGAGTCTTTCCCCTCGCCCGTGAATCCGGGCGCGTCGAGAAACTCTATTTCCGGGTAGACTCTCATGTCCCGTCCTGACAACTCGGCCAGCTTATCGACCCGTTCGTCCGGCACCCTGATGACCGCCCGGTGCGACGCCCGGCTGTAGTCGCCGACTACTTCCTTCTGCCCGGCGGCGGCGTTGAAAATGGTGGTCTTGCCGCACTGCGGCTTACCGATAATACCCAGCTTCATGGTAGAAATGGTAAGGGAATCGGCGCGGGCTGGCAAGGATGATGTTATCGGTACTTCCCGGCTGTCTCCCACAACGAGTTCGCGCCCGCTCACTTCACGAGGCCGCGCAGAACGGACAGGTTCTCAATATCCTCGGCGAGGTCTTCACCCTTGGGCGTTTCGAGTATCATCGGAACCTTTTCCAGCCGCCTGTCGTTAACAAAATTACGAAAGCCATCCAGGCCGATATGCCCCTTCCCGATATGCTCGTGCCGGTCCCGCCGGGAGCCGAGTTCCTTCATGCTGTCGTTCATGTGGATTATCCTGAGGCGGTCCAGCCCAATAACGTCATCGAATCTTTTCATCGTCTTCCGGTAATCCTTCGCGTCAGCTAACGGATACCCCGCCGCAAAAACATGGCAGGTGTCGAGACAGACACCAACGTGCTCCTTGTCCTCAGTTCTCTCGATCAGGTAAGCCAGTTGCTCAAACGTGTAGCCCAGGTTGCTACCTTGACCGGCGGTCGTCTCCAGCAGAAGCGTAACGGTGTTATCGCGCAGTTCGTCGAAAAGGCGGTTGATGTTTTCAGCAACCAGATTCAGGCCCGCTTCTTCGCCCGATCCCACGTGCGAACCGGGATGCATCACTAAGTTGGGTATTCTTAGCAGACGGCAGCGTTCCATCTCCTCCTTGAGCGACTCGAATGACTTCCCATTCAGCGCCGCATCCGGCGAGGCGATGTTTATCAGGTAACTGGTGTGCGATGTGGCCGGTGTGACGCCGGTGGTTTCAATGGCCTTGAAGAACTTGTCTACCTCTTCCGCCTCCAGCTTTCTCGCCCGCCACTGGTTGTTGGACTTGTTGAACATCTGGATTGTGTCGCACGTGGCTTTGTAGCCTCGTTCGATGGCGTTGAATACACCACCGGCAATTGATTCATGGGCTCCAAACAGCACAGGACTCCCGGATTGGGGGATTCACCATCAACTCGCCACCAATAACACCAAATCAGACGCGCAAGACAACCGTGAAATCGCCCTCGCCGCCCCACCGGAGTAAGGCTGGCGTAACCCCCAGCACGCCCGCTCGTTAGCTAAGTCCCATGTTCTCTGTACAAAAAAACCATCTTTATACAATTGCACTGACACGTTCTGTCAGTGGCCTCACATACCTTGGGGATCGAAGAACGACAAAAGCATGAGGGGAACGGCATGGAGCAGTCCATTACGATCCGCGACACGGGCGTGAAAATAACTGATGTCCTCGAGATGGTGGCCAGGGGATTCTCGTACTACCAGATCCTGCTGACCGATCCACGGCTCACCCTGGCGGATATTATGGTCACCGCCAAGGTGGCCAGGGAACTGATCAACCATTTTGTCACGGCAAACAACACCATTATAGTCGAGGGTTCGATTGAGGTCATCGCCAGCGGGGGGAGAATCCAGAATCTCTCGAAGATCAGGGAAGAACACCCGCGCGCGTTTGAGAAGTGGAGCAAGAGCGAGGAGGAGCAGCTTGTTCAACTCTTCCACAGCGGCAAGAGCGTGACTGAGATCGCCGACATTCACAAGCGCAAACGGGGAGCCATCCGCACGCGCCTGAAAAAGTTGGGGTTGATTGACGGCGGTGAGCAAGACGACGGGAGGTAATGTACGGGGCTATTTTGGGGGGATTGGGCTGTGCCCGTTCGACGCGCGGTGCGACGAACGGCCAAGGGGGTCGGTTGCGGGCGGCTCGGAGCCGTGCTTCGAGCCGCCCGGTATGGATATATGCGTTGCTAACTAATCGTTTCATCATACTCCGTGGGCGGCAGACGCCCCGTCTGCCCCTTGATAGCGTGAAAACCACGCCGAGGTCGTGGCCCATCCGCTTCGGTGGGTTTCTTTGTCCCCACCATGAAGGGTTGGCCACCCGGGAAGTCACTGTTCTGTATTCTGTTCCGAGTTTTGGAATAGCCCGCCTCGACTTTGCCTCCACTCGCAAAAAACCTGGCGGCTCGACAAGGAGCCGCCAGGCCGGTCAAACTGTTGGGATTTACTCAGCGCAACCCAACACCTATCGGTTGAAGCTGCCGCTAAGTAGCAGTCACCTCACATATTCCTGGTTTCAAAATTGGACCACCTCCTTTCCTGTGTAACCCTTATAACGTCAGAAAAGGCCCGGCGTTCAACAAAAAAAACGAACTTTCCGGAGGAACTCCGAGCAATCGGGCAGTAACCCGATCAAAACCGCCACAGAAGGCACGGCGGTCAAGAGTGACCGCATCTCACTTGAGATTAATAGATAGTATCTTGACCTCGGTCATGTCTTCGATTGAGTAGCGCACACCCTCGCGGCCGAGGCCGGAATCCTTCATGCCTCCGTACGGCTGATGGTCGGCACGGTAGGTTGGGATGTCGTTTATCACCACGCCGCCGCATTCGATCTGTTTGAAGGCATAGAAGATATCCTTAAGGCGGTTGGTGAAGACGCCCGCCTGGAGGCCGTAGACCGAGTTGTTGATTTCATCCACCACTTTCTTGAAGTTCCGGTACTTCTGAACCATGACCAGCGGTGCGAAGGCTTCCTTGGCGCAGACGTCCATTGAGGCCCTGACGTTAGTCAGAACGGTCGGCTGCATTATAGCTCGGCGCGCTTTGCCGCCGGTGACAATCCTGGCGCCGCCCGCGAGGGCCTGGCGTACCATTTCCATCGCATCTTTCACGGCCTGCCGTGAGACCATGGCGCCGACGTCCGTTTTGGGGTCGCGCGGATTGCCCACCTTGAGTTTCGCCACATTGGACTTGAACAGGCGCAGGAACCGGTTGTAGACCTTTTCGTGCACGTAGATTCGCTGCACCGAGATACACGACTGCCCCGCCACCGCGAAAGCGCCCGGGACCAATCGCCCGGCGGCATACTCTATGTCGGCGTCATCGGCCACAACCGCACCGGCATTGCCCCCCAGCTCCAGAACCACTTCCTTCTTTCCGGAATGCTGCTTGATCCACCAGCCGACCTCGGACGAACCGGTGAACGTTATCAGTTTCACGCGCGGGTCCTCAAGGAGCGGCGCGGCGTCTTTCGAGGAGCCGGGCAGAATCGACACCGCGCCCTTAGGGTGATCCGTCTTGTCGATCAACTCGGCTAACATGATGGCCAGAATAGGGGTTGCCGACGCCGGCTTCAGAACAATAGTGTTGCCGGAGGCGATAGCCGGCCCGATCTTGTGCGCCACTAAGTTGAGGGGGAAGTTGAACGGCGAGATCCCGGCGATAACTCCGCGCGGAAAACGCCTTACGAGACCCAGCCGCTCCTCGGAGCCCGGATTCCAGTCAAGATCAATAATCTCTCCCCCCACTCTCTTGGCTTCCTCGGCCGCCACCCGGAAAACGCCGATCGCGCGTCCTACCTCAGCCTTCGAGTCTTTCAGCGATTTGCCCAATTCGCGGGTCATCATGGTGGCGAACTTGTCGCGATTCCTGTCTAATCCCTCGGCGATTGACAGGCAGGTCTCCTCGCGCTTGTAGGAGGGCAGTTGACGCGTGGTCGAGAATGTCTCGTGGGCAATCCTGATCGCCTCCGTGTAGTCTTCCCTGGAGGCTGCCGCCACCGTGCCGACCAGTCTGCCGTCATACGGAGATTCTACACGGATGCCACTCTTGCGGTCATGCCACTCCCCGCCCAGATAGAGTTTGTATCTTTTTGCCATTGCTCGCTCCTGCATAGGCCGGTATACTCATGTTTGTCACCGGAGCCAGCGGCGGTGCGGTGACGCCTGCGTCGAGCACCCGCGTCCGCCCATCACCCTGTAAATCCGGTGCTTCCATTATAGTCAACCCGGTTGTCGAATACTACCGGCTTTTTGCCTCGGGACGTCGTTGAAGGGCGGTGCCGAGTTTGCTTCCGCCGTCTGGACACTCTGCAAGTCCCGGCGGGAGGTGATGGGGGAGACTCCCCATACTTTGTGGGTGCTCAGGTAGTTATCCATGCCCATTTCCGGTGGCGGAGGGCAGTTTTCAGGGCATGCCGCCACACGGCTTATCGCTTGAATCTCATGTGCTTACGACCGATGACTGTATCTGGTGCCTGCGATTTGTCTTCAGCCGGCACAGCTTTTACAGCAACGTCGGCTACACATGAGGGTTTTGTCTTATGAAGAACATCAGAATAGCCGGTCAAGAAGGCCTGACGCTTCTGGAAGTCCTGGTCGCCATGATCATTCTCAGCATGTCGTTATTGATGCTTCTGAACATGGTCATGATAGCGCTGGACGGAAATGATTGGTCCAAGAATACTACCGTCTCCACCCAGTTGATACAGGATAAGCTCGAGCAGTTGCGGGCTTCAAGCAATCCCGGCAACGGCTCGGATGTAGTAGCGGACTTCTCCCGAACCTGGTCGGTGTCCAGCGCCGGCAACCATCTGCGAAAGGTCGATATCGTGGTAAGCTGGGAGAATATCAGGGGATATGGCAAAGCTGACTCCATGACAGCGTATTTCAGAACCGATTCCTTATAGGTGCAGATATGAGCAGACTCTTCAGCAAACTGAATGGCCAGCGCGGCACCTCATTACTGGAGGTGATGATTGCGCTGGTTATTACGGGTATCGTCACGGCCGCCATTCTCAAGGCCTACGTATCCCAGCACAAGAGCTACCTCATCCAGGAAGACGTTTCCGACATCCAGCAGAATGTCCGGGCGTCCATCGACGAGTTGGCGCGTCACTGTCGCATGGCGGGATATGACATACCCCTCGGTCTCCCGGCCATAATCACGGCCAACACTGATCCGGATACAATCACGCTGACTTACCGGTCGGATAACTGCGATACATACTTGTCATCTCCCATGCCGCAGCCATCGTCCGAGCTGAAATGTGGAACGGACGTTTCCTGCTTCTATGACGGCCAGTGGGTGTACATTTTCGAGCCCGACTCCGGTATCGGCGAGTGGTTCGAGATAACACATGTCCAGGCGGATGCCAAGCACATCCAGCACAACACTATGGTGTTGTCCAGAAAGTACGGCGCCGATGCTCTCCTGCTGGCGATGACGCAGATCAAGTTCTTTGTGGACACGACCGACTCTGACCACCCCAACCTGATGATTCAGTTGGTGGGCCAGACTCCACAGGTGTACGCGGAGAACATCAATGATCTGCAGTTTCAGTATCGGATGAAGAACTACCAGATCGTGGATGAAACCGCCTTAGCTGACGACATCCGGGAGGTGCTCATCTCGGTCAGCGGACGCTCACGAGAACCGGATCCTGAGCTTGATGTGAATCCGTACCGAGAGAGAACATTTGCCACTTCGGTATTCCTGAGGAATGTCGGAATATGATAAGGGATGAGAAAATGAGAAAGCAGATTTCCTCACAGAGTGGGTTTGCTACCCTGATAGCCCTGATAATGCTTGCCATGTTAAGTCTGATCGGCCTGGCGGCTGTGTCAACGTCCGACGACGACGCCAACATCGCCGGAAACGGACTTCAGGAGATGCGGGCCTTCTATGCCGCCGAGGCGGGATTGGAACGAGCCGCAGCGGCTCTGGAGACAGAATACGACAGCACCGGCGCCCCACCAACCGTTATGCCCAGTGGAACAGAAGTGGTGAACGGTTGTCAGGTAACCTATGCCAGCGCTACTGACGGGGTTGCCGAACAGAGAACACTTACCCACGGCACCCTAACCGGGTTGCACGCGCTGGTGAACTCGTTTTCACTTACTTCGGTGGCGGTCAACGCCGCTGATCGAGCCAAGGTGGAGACGGCCCAGACATTTGAGACGGCGCTCGTGCCGATCTTCCAGTTTGCGGTTTTCTACGGAAACGATCTTGAGATCGCGCCGGGCCCGGCCATGGATCTCATCGGGCGCGTACACACAAACGGCAGTCTGTGGATCCAGGCCGACAACGAGTTAAGAATGGACAGCTACGTGACGGCTGCCGGGAGCATCTTACATGGACGTAAAGGCGCCGGAGGAGTCAGTTCGGGTGATATCCTTATCAAAGACGCCAACGGTAACCACGTGTCCATGAAAGAAGGCGCCGGGTGGCTGGAAGCCACTGACGCGCACTGGTACGACTCATCGGTAGCTCGATGGCAGGGCCGTGTTCAGGATTCCACCCATGGGCAGCAAGCACTGAATGTGCCGCTCACGCAAGACGCAGCGGGGGATCCGCACAAGCTTATCGAACCATCCGCGGGGAACCCCGATTCATACGAGACAAAAGCCGCTCTGAAATTCATTGATCGCAGGGCTTATCAGAAGGCGGACACTCTCTGGGTCGACGTGACAGATTCGATGATCTCCACGGGGGTCATCAGCTTCACCAATAACAAATTCACCGATCAGCGCGAGGCCAAGAATGTCGACCTCATGGAACTGGATATCGGCAAGATGTACGACGAAGGCTTTGACCCGTCCAGCGGGGTGATATACTGCTCCGATCGCAGCGCCGGTCCGGACTTCCCGGCGGTGCGGGTATTCAATGCCGACGAGTTGGACGATGGTTTGACCATTGCCAGCGAGAACCCGGTTTACACCCTGGGGGACTATAACTCAGTCGACAAGAAGCCGGCCGCTATCCTGGCGGACGCCGTCACATTCTTGTCAAGCGCCTGGGACGACAGCAAGAGCGCCGGCAGCAAGGACTACCGCATAGCCGTCAACACGACCGTCAACGCTTCCTACCTGACCGGCAACATCGAGACTACCGTGTCCAATTACAATGGTGGTTTTGAGAACCTGCCCCGGTTTCTTGAGACGTGGAGCGGCAAGGACTTCAACTGGTCGGGCTCAGCAGTCAATCTCTGGTCCTCCGTTCAGGCTACAGGCACCTGGAACGGTACTTATTACTCTCCCCCGGATCGAAACTGGCTGTACGACACTGACCTTGACGACCCGACCAACCTGCCGCCCGAAACCCCGGTTATACGCGTTTTCCAGCGAACCGGCTGGAAACAGGAGTACGTGGGTTACTCCGGCGAGTAGTCGAGCAGGTCAGGTTGTAGATAAGAGATGCCAAACCCGCCCTTCCCGGGCGGGTTTTTCTTGTATGGAAGGCTTTGCTTCCGCTGATGGTCCGCGGGGGCAACCTACTCGATACCGATATCGAAGGGCATGCGGGTGTAGAATCCTTCGGCAAAGACCGGCGGCGTCGACAGCGGTGGGAGACCGGCAGCGCCGTCGTCGCCCAGAACCAGACCGGCCACAGCCCGTACCAGGGAGCTGCCCGGCAGAACAAACAACGGTCGACGCCGGGGGTACACGGCTATACGGTAGTCCTCCAGCCCCAGCCTCCCCGAGGCGTAATCCAGCGTCTCTTTCAGCCCTCCTGATTCATCCACCAGGCCGTTGGACAGCGCCTCCCGCCCGGTCCATACCCGACCTCCGGCAAGGATGTCGATGGAATCGGTCGGCAGGGCCCGGTTCTCCGAAACGAGCCCAAGGAAATGGTCGTAGAACGCCTTCATCTGGGAATGGTACTTGTTCCGCTCGTCGTCGGAGAAGGGTCGCGTCCAGCTAAGCATACCCGCGAATTTTCCCCTCGTGTATAGCTCTTTGCCCAACTCGATCTTTTCGTAGAGCCCACTGAGGTCCGGCTTGCCGCCATAGATTCCAATGGAACCTGTAATGCTGGCGGGGCTGGCGAAGAGGCGGTCGCAGGGCATGGCAATGTAATATCCTCCCGAGGCGGCTACGTTCGCCATTGAGACTATGATTGGTTTCTTCGTACGCGCCTTCTGGCAACTGCGATGGATGGATTCTCCTGCCAGCGCCCAGCCGCCCGGCGAATCTATGCGAAAGATGATCCCCCTGACTCGCGGTTCGACGGCGGCTCGCTCAAAGGCCCGGCCCATCTCACGCGGCGTAACGCTGTGCCCGTGTCCAAACGGCAAGAGGCCGGTTGCGTCGGGGGCAATCTCACCGTCGGCAACCACGACCGCCAGCACCGGCCGCTCCGGCCAGCCGTCGTTCAGCAACGTGTCCGCCAGGTACTTCCTGAAGCTGATTTCAGGCAGAGGCGACAGACTATTACGGCTCAGTTCGTCGCGGTAGCTCAGGCCGTCCACCAGGCCATACTCCAGCGCTTCCTTCGACGTGAAGGGGCCGTTGTCGATTATTCCCTTGACGGAGTCGGCGGTCAGACCCCTGCCTTCGGCGATGCCGGAGACAAACTGATCGTAGAGATCATCCAGCAGGCGGTTGATCTGGCGGCGATTCTCCGGAGACGAGGAATCGCGCGCGTATTTCTCGGCCGCGGTTTTGTAGTCCCCGATTCGTACCACGTCGGCCCTGATGCCCAACTTCTGAAGCGTCCCGGCGTAGAAGGTCAACTCCGCTCGCAGTCCGACAAGATTAAGCTGACTGACCGGCGGGATCAGAATACGATTCGCCGCCGAAGCAACGTAATAGCCGATGTTGTTCGGCGACGACATGTGGCACGTAATTGCTTTGCCCTGCCGCTTGAAGAAATCGAGGGCTTGCCTCAGTTCCTGTGCTTGGGCGAACCCGAGCGAAAGGCCTTTCAGACATAGAACCATCTCGCCGATCGAGGGGTCCTCGGCCGCCCGATAGATGTTCAGAATCACGGACGCAAAGGGCGTGCGACTGTGACCAAGAATCGGCTGCGGCGGGTTCTCCGGAATCGAGGCGCCGATATTCATCGCCAGCCGTCGTCGTGGCGGAGGTATCAGTGACGGTTGCCGGAGACTCGTGGCGCCGAAGTACACGGTGCTGTGCTGGTGAGCGGCCCTGTCATTGAAATGCACCTGCGAGCCCACGAAATACTGGAGAAGATTGACGCGCAGACCCGCCTGGAAGTCCCCGTCCGAGTCCACCAGGCCGGTGAGATACAGACCGTGGCGTGAAGCTATGCTGAAATGGTAGACGTAGTCGGCGTTGCTCAGCCTGGTGCCGGTGGACAGGAACAGGTCAACGGCTAACGTGAGCTGTGTGCCAAGAGGACGACAGGCAACGGAATACCGCTGTTCGGTCTCGGTGCGGCGGCCTTCTTCGTTTCGGCTGTGGTTGAGATTCTCAAGTATGGCCGCCCATCTGAGTTTCCCGCGGCCGCCCGTCAGCCCCAGATTCCACAGGTGGCGGTGGTGGAAATCATCCGGGCCGTCCTTGAAATAGCGGTACGACCCTCCCAGATTCAGAGTTGCGCCCAGCGACATGGCCAGGCCAAAAATGTACTCTTTGTAGTCGTCTCCCGAGGGATTATAGAGGAAGCGATAGGCAAGAGCCATCCGGTCGCGGTTGGTCACGATCCCCCAACTCCTGCCGAAGCTGTCGTCGGCGTATTCTGCCAGAACCTGAAAACTGCTGGCATTGTAGCGCGCCAGCCCGGCCGGGTTGACCCAGGCAGCCTCGGCGCCAAACACCGACGCTGCGGGCTGATAATAGAAAACGCCGTCGGGAAGATCCAGACGCTGTCCGCGCGCCGGTGCGGCCGACAGGATGAGGATCGCCCCCGCAGCCAGGACCGCCCGGCCATACCTGCTAAACAAGACTACTCTCCATACTCGATTCCCCGTACGTAAATGTTCCCCTTGCCCCGAACGGAACCGCTGATGAGGCCGATGCCCGCGCCGGCGAGGAGATTCAGCCGGTTGTGTTCCACCAGCTCGGTCTTGAAATTGAACTCGGAGACGTCGATCTTGCCTCCATCATCAACCGCCAGGGCGACATGAGCCGAGAGGTCCGAGGGGATCTCCAGTTCGATGTCCTCGTAGCGGTTATTGATCAGCAGTTGGCCGTCAGCCATCTCGGTGAGGGCCACCAGTATGGGCCCCGATACGCACCGGATGTAGCTCTTGCTGCCGTGTGGTTTGAAACCGACTATATCAACGCGGCCATAAGAGTTCCTGGCATTGACCCCTCCCCGCAACCCGTCGATGAGGATATCGCCGCCATCATTGCGAAAGGTAGCCGCCTCGGCCGGGCAGGTCACGTTGTTTGCAACCAGCGTGGAATTCGTCGTGGAGACGGATATTCTGCCGGAAATATCGTTCACATTGACCCGGCGATTGGCCGTGGACAGGTCCAGCCGGTCCGTCACATGGGAGACATCCAGACGACCCAGCGATGTGGAGTTGCTCAGTTCGGTGAACGGCCCCGTTGCCGCGAGGTCAAAGTACACGGCATCAATGTCCACCGACCAGTCCGGCGGAAGCGTCAGTTCCGCCTCCACCATGCCGTATTCGACTCCCTTCCAGGGAGGTGGATTGGGAGCTCGCATCTGCAGGCCGGCGCCGTCGGGAATGTTTTCAAGCGCCACGGCGATGAGATCAATATAGTCGACAGCCCGGGACTTGCCGCTTGTCTTTGCTTTCTTCGTGTAAACGAGCTCCACCTGCGCTACGTCCGCGACAGTGATGGTCAATGATCCTCTCAGCGAGGCAGCCGCCTGGATAGTGATCTTGTTCCCCTGCCTGATCGAGGCCGAAGCCTTCAGTTTCCGGGTGGAGTAGAGTTCTTTAGACTCCTGGTGAACCTCCTGTGCGGCGCAGGGCAGTCCGGCCAGCACGAGGAGCGAGACAACCAGGACTGCCATGTTCATCCTTGTCACTGCTTACCTCAGTCTTGAGTCAAACACCTGTTTCATGAGTATCGACGCCGCTACCGCCACGTTTAGCGATTCCACCGACCGGCGGTGCTCGAGGCGAATGCGATACTCGGCCTGTCTCAGGATCGCTTCTGACAGTCCGCCGGCTTCAGAGCCTACCGCCAGGATCAGCCTCCCGCCTTTCAGACGGCGACGAAGCACCGCCGGGCTTGATCCCCCCTTTACGTCGGCCGCGACCAGGTGGAATCCTTTCCGTTTCACGAAGTCGGACACTTCGGATTCGTCCGTCCCGGCAACGCCGAGCGCAAAAACGGCCCCTGCCGAAGCCCGGATCACTTTCGGTGAAAAGGGATCGGCACAGGCGCCGCTCAGCAGCATCGGATCGAAACCGAAGGCCAGCGCGCTCCGGGCCAGGGTGCCGAGATTCCCGGGGTCAGACACGTTCTCGCACAGTAGTAGTGTACGATGGCGCGGCCGATAAAGTTCTGCCAACTCTCGCGAGGGCAAGGCGAAGATCCCCACTATTCCCTGGGGCGTCCGGGTATCACTGATACTTCGCAACTCACGTGCCCCAATCCCGACGGCGGGGACGCCCTGCTTTTCGAACCGTCTGATGAGCTGCTCGCCGCGCTCCGACAACTGCAAGGACGCAAAGTAGACCGTCTCGGGCAGGAAACGATGGCGTACGGCCTCCTCAAGCAGGCGCACACCTTCAGCGGCGAACGACTTTTTTTCTCTTCGTCCTTTCTTGGTACCAAGAGATTTGATATCTTTTAGCGCTTTCTTGGTAACCGACACCTTTGGTTGCCTCTGGTTTTACGAAAAAGTCAGGGACAATGAACCTATTGCGGCAGCAGATTGGCAAGTGAAATTTACTCTCACCTTTATTGTTCTGTGGCTGACGCTGTCCGTTGTTGCCGGTCATGGTAGGGAGAGCATAGTTGTCGGTGGCCTTGACGGTCTGGACCAGTTCGACAACACGGAACGGTTTCCGGTGCTGCTGGCCTTGTCCGGCGGCGGGGCGCGCGGTCTGGCAGCCATCGGTATCCTGAGGGCATTCGAAGAAAAGGGGGTCACGGTCGCCGCCATCACGGGGACTTCGATCGGCGGCATCATTGGAGGCCTGTACGCCTGCGGTTACAGCCCTGATGAGCTTGAACGGATAATCGATGGTATTGATCTTGGTGGCCTCTTCTCCAACCGGCCGGCCCGGCGGACGATGTTCCTCACGCAGCGCGAAGAACGTAACCGGCATCTGTTGTCGCTCCGCCTTGACGGACTTCGGCCAATACTCCCGCGCGCACTGACCGCCGGTCAGAAGCTCACCGCGATCCTGACGACGCTGACGACGAAAGCCGGCTACCATTCGGCCGGTGATTTCAACCGCCTGCCCATCCCTTTCAAGACTATCAGCACCGATATCGTCTCTGGGAGGGAAATCATACTCGACCGTGGTTCCCTGGCCGATGCCATGCGGGCCACTATCGGTTTCCCGTTGGCTTTTACACCCCTGGACAAGGATGGGCAACTGTTGATGGATGGGGGGCTGGTGACGCCCATTCCCGTCGCCCTGGTCAGGACCATGAACGATTCCGTCACCTTCACGGTGGCGGTCAATACGGCCAGCCCGCTGCGACCCAGGCGGCAACTGACAACGGCGGTTGACATTGCCAACCAGGCAACCTCGATCATGACCGCGGACAAGTTGACCGCGCAGGTCGAATTGGCGGATTACACCGTGGCCCCCCCTATGGGCGATATCGGCATGACCGACTTCAAGTACAAAGACAGCCTGATCGAGATCGGTTACCGGGCCGGTTTAAGGGCCGCCGACAGTATTATCGTGCTCCTCCGTCAGCAGGAGGACAACTCCCGGTTCAGCATCATGAAGGTCAGACACAGCAGCGGCCCGCTCGGACCGGCCCAGGACGCGCAGGCCCGTCTTGGGGGTGTCACCATGAGCAGGAAGCAGTTGGTTGCGCATCTGAAGTCGCTCCTTGTGGCCCACAACCTGTTTCGGCTGGAAGTGGAGATTGAGACCACCTGCAGCAGCTCCGTCAGTGACCGGGAAGTGACTTTGCATTTTAACAGCGTCCCGGCCTGGCCCACCTCTGAGACCCGGTGCCTGTTTGAGGGTAATCGTATATACAATGATTCCACACTGACTCGTTTGCTCCTTCCGCCGGATTCACTGCTGACTCCCCATGCCCTGAGGCAGGGTGTGGAAAGGGTGCTGGAGCTGTACCGTCATGACGGCCACGATCTGGTTTACGCCCGGGATGTGACGGTTGACACAGACGAGAAACTCGTCTCGGTCACCCTGGACGAGGCCATAATCACAAGCATCACCGTTGCGGACAATCAACGCACGCGGGACTGGTTTGTCCTCTCTTCGTTTCCGTCGAAAGTGGGCGAGCCGTATTCGACCCGACGTGCTTCGCGCGGACTGGCCAATATCTACGGCACTGATCTGTTCAACCGGGTGACTATCGACCTGCTTCCTTCCGACAACGGAGCGGCAGTGGTGATCGGGGTCGAAGAAAAACACAACCGGCAACTGCGTCTTGGCTGGCACTGGGACGACGACTACCAATCGGAAGAGTTCCTCGAGCTTCTCGATGACAACGTTCTGGGGGTCGGTCTGGAGTACCTGCTGCACGCGCGCTACGCTCGTGAGCGGCAGGATTACTTCGCTGGTTTCAAAGCCGACCGGATCATCTCCACCTACCTCACGGCGCGCCTGCGCGCCTATCACACCCGTCTGCATCGCAGCCTCTTTGATGCCGAGTTGGAAAAAACAGGCACCCAGGAGGAAATAAAGTTGGGCGCCGAGGTGCGGTTCGGGCAGCAGATAGCACGCTTCGGGACGGTCAATGTCGCCCTGGTAGCGGAACAGGTCGAGTACCGCGACAACGGTGTCAGTGACCGGTTCGGGTTGCGGATATTCAAGGTCGAATCGCTGGTGGAGACCTTTGATCGCATTCCCTTTCCCGAGTCGGGCAAGAAGCACTTGTTCGAATTGAAGTTCGCCGGCAAGTATCTCGGCGGTGAAGTCGAGTACACCCGGTTCTACTCGTCGTTGGAGGCCTACTGGGCAGTCGGCAGCTATCTCAATTATCACCCACGACTCGCGGTGGGGCTGTCGCGTTCCGGGCTACCGGCGTCGGAGCGCTTTTATCTGGGCGGGACGCATTCCTTCGCCGGTTTCCGTACGCACCAGTTGACCGGTGACAAGGTGCTGAAAATGTCCCACGAGATACGTGTCAAACTGCCGTTCAGGTTGTATCTGTCACTCCGTTATGATGTCGGAGAAGTATACAACAGCGCCGACCAGATGAAGCTGAGCCGACTTCGTCACGGGCTGGGCGTTATCGCTGCCCTGGATTCACCGATCGGCCCGTTTGAGTTCGGTTATGGTGTCGCCTCCGACGGTTTCGAGCGCTACTACCTGAACGTGGGACTCGCCTTTTGAGAGTTCGATTCTTGCACCACTTTGCCGGGAGACACGTCTATTAATGTATATGAGATACCGGCGTCGGCCGCTGACATGCAACATGAAACAAGGCTGGACGGTTTGAGCAAATCACGCGGCTTGAAGCTACAAGCCATGACATGGCTGCTGGCTATAATATGGCTACCGGCCATGATATGGCTGGTGGCGGGATGCGCCGACAAGGACATGCTCCTGGAGCCGGACTGCCATATCTGCTATACTTACAGCATACTTTACCAGGAAAGCCAACCCCTGCATGAATTGCATGATGTCTTTTTCGTCGACTCGCTCAATGGCTGGGCCGCAGGCAACGGCGGCATCCTGCTCCACTCCACCGACGGGGGCGCCAACTGGAGCGCACAGGACAGCGGTCGGGTGAACACCCTCTACTCGGTCTGTTTCAGCGGCATCGATTCCGGCTGGGCGGTGGGATCATCGGGAATCCTGCTGCAGACCACCGACACCGGCAACAGTTGGAGCGCCAGCCAGATCACCAGCCGCCACCTGACCGGTGTCTTCTTCTGTGACGACCAAAGCGGCTGGGCAGTGGGAGATACGGTCATCCTGAGAACCACCAATGGCGGTGAGTCCTGGCAGACGTACGCCAGTACGGACGTGACGATACCGTATCTCCGCGCGGTCAGCTTTGCCGGCCCCACTCACGGCTGGGCGGTCGGCCACGAGGGGAAGATTCTCCACACGGATGACGGCGGAGGGAGTTGGCTCCCGCAGAGCAGCGGTCAGGGGAACGCCCTACTCGATGTCGCCTTTGTTGATCCGAACAACGGCTGGGCGGTAGGTGTCGGCGGCGTCATTATTCACACTACTAACGGCGGGCAATCGTGGTCGCAGCAATATGTCGGCACAGCCGCTGTTCTTCACGGCGTGGCTTTCTGGGATATCAACAACGGCGTCGTGGTGGGCGACGATGGTCTTGTCTTCACGACTCTCAACGGCGGCGGTCACTGGGAGCTACAAACCTCCGAGACAACCAACACGCTGCGCGACGTGGCCTATCTCGACTCGCACCGGTTCTGCATAGCCGGTGACTTCGGCACTGTTCGCATCACCCGCACCGAGGAAGAATGCTGCGAGGAGTAACGGTCGGGCAGAGCCTGCTGAGAAAGCAACCCGCGCAATCCGGCTGGCGCGCCCGACAGACGGCACGACCGTGGTCAATAAAAAGGTACGAACAGGCAATCCAGTCCTTTCCGGGAATGATCTCCATGAGGTCTTTCTCAACTCTGGCCGGGTGCTTGTGATCCGTGAGAGCGAGCCTTCGACTGAGGCGGCCCACGTGCGTGTCAACGACCACGCCCTCGGCCAGGGCGAAGCCTGCACCCAGGACAACTGAGGCTGTCTTGCGACCCACCCCGGCGAGCTTTATCAGTAGATCCAACGTGGGGGGGACGCGGCCTCCGTGCGCTTCCAGCAACTGTTGCGCCGATTTCTTTATTGACCGGGCCTTGTTGTTGTGGAAACCGGTGGGATACACGTCCCGGCTCAGTTTGCGGAGGTCAGCCCGTGCGAAATCCTCCACGGATCGATACTTCGCAAACAACGCCCCGGTGACCTGGTTGACCCGCTCGTCCGTGCACTGCGCCGAGAGAATCGTGGCCACAAGCAATTCATGGACGGTGCTGAAATTCAACGAGCAGCGCGAGTCCGGATAATGCTTCTTGAGCAACCTCAGACATTTCCCGGCGCGGGCCTGCTTTTCTTTCAGCGTTTCCCCGGTCATCGTGTCCTCTCAGGAGCGCGATAGCATGATTACCCGGTCGACGCCGCGGAGGTCTTTGATCCTCACTGCCGCTCGGTAGCGGCCATCGTCGGCAGCTAACTCGGCCACGCGGTCGGCCTGGTTGTCGCCTATTTCAATAATCACCCGCCCTCCTTCGGCGAGGAAAACCGGCGCATGGCGCAATATGACCTTGATGGCGTCAAGTCCCTCCTCCCCGGCCAACAGTGAGACTTCCGGGTCAGCCAGTACTTCGGGCGGAAGCGACTTATGTTCCTCGCCCGAGATGTAAGGCGGATTGGAGAGGATGAGATCGAATGTTCGGTCCTGCTCTACGGATGCGAAAAAGTCGGACCGGCGGAACTCTATCCTGTCCGCAGCACCCAGCTCGGCGGCGTTCATTTTCGCTACCTGGAGGGCCTCTTCCGATATGTCAAGGGCCAGCACCGAACAGTGCCCAAGTTCACAAGCAACAGTCACTGATACCACGCCGCTGCCGACACCGAGGTCAAGAAGGCGCGGGCTGGTCATCCCGGCTTGACCGGCAAACCGGATGGCTGTCTCGCAGAGGATCTCTGTTTCCGGTCTGGGAATCATCACCGCCGGGGATACATGAAACCGGCGTCCGTAGAACCAGGACTCGCCCAGGATGTACTGCAGGGGATAGCGGGTAACCCGGCGGCTGACTATTTCATCCAGTTGCTTTGGAACCGAGTCGTCGACCTCGTGAGCGCCGTCCTGGTAGAGATTCAGGCGGTCGACTTTCAGCAGGTGACAGAGGATCAACTCGATTTCCACCCGACCCCGGTCAATCCCGGCCTGCTCGAGAAGGCGGCCTTTGTCCGCGATTAACTGCCGGATGCGATCAGTCACTTCAAACGCCGGCTTTTGCCCGGCCCCGAACTAGTCCGAAAACATACAGGATGCCCACCAGACCGATGAACGAATAACAGACGGCATAGGTCAGACCAGGCGTGAACTGGATGGAGTGCGGGATCAGGTAGATGGTGATCATCAGCACAAACGCGCTAACACCGAACCAGCCCAGAACTCCCGGCGAGAAGAGGTCTCGTCCCCACCTGCCCCTTGTCAGAGAGCCGAACGAGGCAAGAACCAAATAGACCAGGTAGACGAAGATCAACTGCGTCTTGTTGTCGGTGGCGTCAGTGCCGAAGGGTACACCTTCCCATATAGTGCCGAAAGCGTACCAGTTCATTGCGAAACCGAATGGGCAGCCGCCGCCCAGAACGGCAAACAGCGCCGCCAGGAGGAAGTTGCGGGCCAGGAGGCGGGTATCACCACCGGTTCGAATCAGAACGCAGGCGTGAATAAGAGCTAAGGCGACAAAGAACACCGTCAGGAACATCAGGACCACATGGCAGACTACCACCGCGGTCGGGACCTGCCCGATGGACTTGAGGACAAACGGCTGACCCCCGTCCCTCGTGAAGGCGGCCCGCACATTGTTGTCGCCGTCGAGCACCTCGAAATAATAGTAGACCTTATCTCCTCTGGGGCCGACCGCTACGTCGGTGCAGTAGATTCCCAACGCCGTGTCCTCTGTCTCAAGCGCCACGGTGGCGTACTCCGATAAACCGGTCTGCGCATCCTGATCGGATTCGGTATAGCGAACGACCGATTTTGAATCCGGTGTCACGGCGCCGGCGATACCGACCGTAATGCGCGCCGATCCGTTCTCCGGCGCCTTGGGTACCGTAATTATGTCAAAGGCGACGCCGCTCTCCGAGTATGACAGGTGATCCGGCTGGCCCCGGGAGTTGGTTCTGGCCACGTAGAGCATGACCAGGGTTAGCGCCGCCGCCAGGATGAATCTCAACGCTATCATCGCCCCCTTGAGGATTTCTGCCCCGTCTCTAACCTGAGCATCGTTTCCTGATCGTGCTGTTTGAGGGCCATGATCAGAAGGTCCACGTTGCCGTCCAGAACCTCTTCCAGCCTGTACAGGGTCAGGTTGATGCGATGGTCGGTGATGCGTGACTGGGGATAGTTATAGGTGCGTATTTTGACTGAGCGGTCACCGCTTGACACCATCGACCGCCGCTCGGCGGCAATCCTGGCGTGCCGCTCGCTCATTTGCTTGTCGTAGAGGCGCGCTCGCAGCACTTTCATAGCCTTGGTGCGGTTTTTCAACTGCGACTTCTCATCCTGGCAGGTGACCACCACCCCCGTCGGGAGATGGGTAATCCGCACCGCCGAATCGGTCTTGTTGACCGACTGTCCCCCAGGCCCGGAGGAGCGGTAAACATCGACCTTGATCTCGTTTTCCCTGATCTCGACATCCACGTCCTCGACCTGAGGGAGGACAGCCACCGTCACCGCCGAAGTGTGGATGCGGCCCTGGGTCTCGGTGGCGGGAACACGCTGAACGCGGTGCACACCCGACTCGTACTTCATCAGGCCATAGGTTTGTTCCCCTTCAAGAGAGAAGATGATCTCCTTGAAACCTCCGATCCCGGAGGCATGGGAGTTGAGCACGTCCTGCTTCCAGCCCTTCCGGTCTGCGAAACGCTGGTACATGCGAAACAGATCCTGGACGAAGAGGCCGGCCTCGTCGCCTCCCGTACCGGCCCTGATCTCCACGATGGCGGCTTTGTCGTCGTCAGGATCGGTCGGCAGCAGTTTCAGTTTGAACTCCCGTTCGATCTGAGCGAAGCTGCTCTCGTTTTCGCTGAGTTCTTCACGGGCCATGCCCACCAGTTCTTCGTCGCGGCTCGTGTTGATAATCTCCCGGGCTTCCTCGATGCTTTTCAGGGCCTCGCGGTATCTGCGTCCGGCTTCAAGGACAGACTCCAGGCGACGTCGCTCCCGATTGAGCGCAATAATTTTCTTCTGGTCGGAGAGAGTATCCGGATTGATCATCTCTCTGTCGAGCGCCTGGAGTCTCTCTTCGAGTTTAGCAACCAGTTCGAGCACGGTAGTCTTTCATTCTCACGTTTTCACACACGGTAACAGATTACTGAAGAATCAGCAAGGGGATTAGGATGAAGGTTGCTAAGAAGCAGCTATCTTTTGCGCCGCAATCCTGGACTCGGTCAACCCCAGGGCGGCCTCGAGGGACACTATGGCCACCTCGAGCTGCTCTCTTGAGGGTTCTTTCGTGGTGATCAACTGCAACCAGAGACCCGGCTTGATCAGCAGTCGCGTCAGCTTGTTGTCGCGAGTTTTGCCGGAGAGCTTGAGAAGTTCATAGGAACCACCGGCCACGAACGGCAACAGCGAAAAGTGAACAGCGAAGCGGGTCAGCAGCGTCGGTGGATGCCCGGTCTGCATGGCGTACACGGTATCGGAGATGGCGTACACCATGATCGCTATCAGGGCCACAATAATAATGAACGACGTCCCGCAGCGGGGGTGCAACCGCGGGTGGGTGGCGGCCCGTTCGGGAGTCAGTTCATCCCCCATCTCGTAGGCGTAGATCGACTTGTGCTCCGCCCCATGATACTGGAAAATCCGCCGGAATTCTCCAAACAACGATATCCCCCAGACATAAGCAAGAAACATGGTCAGCCTGATACCTCCCGCAGCCAGGTTGAACCAGACGGCGTTCTTGTCCACGTTGAAGAAGCTGGAAATGGCCAGCGGTATGAAAAAGAACACGAATATCCCGAAGGCGAGCGCGAACAGAGCCGTCAGACCCAGCACGAGGGCGTTGGACTTGCCCGGCTTTTCGTGGTATGCTTTGCCCTTGGCGGAGGCTTCCTGCTTTTCCTGCTCCCGGATAGCCACATCGGCGGAGAAATTGAGCGTTTTGATTCCTAAGACCAGCATCTCGACAAACGCCACCGCCCCCCGGAGAATCGGTACATTCAGCAGCTTATGCCGCCTGGAGAGCGGTATGTAATCCTGCGTTTTGACCAGGATTTTGCCGTCGCCTATGCGCACGGCCGTGGCCACCTTATCTGTCGAACGCATCATTACGCCTTCGATTACGGCCTGTCCACCGACACTAAGATCGGCCATCTGGATACCTCATGGCGCTTCCCCACTACCCGTCGTCGCGCCTCCCCCGCGAACCGGAAACATATCAGGCGATGCTTCATCATAATACGCACCGCCTGATGAGACCGTGGACTCTGCTTAGGGGTCAGACTTTCTTCTGTACTTTGGCGTACTTGCGCCGGAACCGCTCGACTCTTCCAGCCGTGTCGACCAGTTTCTGCTTGCCGGTAAAGAACGGGTGGCAATTGGCGCAGATTTCCACGCTGATTTTCTTTCTCGTCGAGCGCGTAGGATAGGTGGCGCCGCAGGCACAGGTTATTGTCACCTCGTGATATTCCGGGTGAATGCCAGCTTTCACTTGTGTCACCTTTGCAGTTGCAAGTGTTCTCAACTAAACGCGGCTCCCTGCTGTTATCGGAAGCCGCAGCCCGAAATATAGTCACCCGATATGATTTGGCAAGGACTATCTGGACGCCGCAGACAAGAGGCTCCGCGGCCCTTACTTTGGAGCGAGAACCACCGACCAGTAGTTACGGCCGCAGGTCAGACGTTCGATTCGAAAGCGACGCGAAAAGACAGCCTCGAGTTGATCCCGGGAGAAATAGTTCTTCAGGATGACGAACTCCCTGCCGTCCTTGAGCTGCCGCCGTGTGTAGTGATTGCCGTGTTTGTCCTGACCTGCCGACTGAAACATCGGTCGTTCGGCCGGCGGGTTATTGTCGATCATCCAGATCAGGCCGGAACTGCGAAGCGGGTATGTGACTATGTCATACAGGTGGTCATAGGTCTGTCGCGGATGATGGGAGAACCAGAAGCCGAGCGCGACCACGTCAAACGAATCGGCCGCGAAAGCCGGGCGGTATAGATCGGAAAGAACGAAATCAACCGGCCCGGAGACGGTTTTGTCTTTAGCCTGGCTGACCATCTCCCCGGCAATGTCGGCGCCGACGACATGATCGGCAGTGCGGGACATTCGCTTAAGCCAGTAGCCTGTCCCGCAGGGAATATCCAGCACCGTACGGCCGGCCACCAACCGCTCCAGCCGTTTTCCCTCGGCTTCGAGTTCCGCCCGTCGATCAGGCTTGTCGCGGTAGTAAATCTGCTCGTATTCGGCGGCCCTTGCCCGGTAATAAAGTATCAGTTCCCGGTCGTCCACCGTCAGCCTTTCCCGGCCAATAGTTTCGCTAATTTCCGGCCCAACAGGTCGGCTTTGTGCATGATCCGAGCGTCATCGCGGGCATAACCGGCCTTGCCGAAGCCGGGTGAACGATAGTACAGTTGTCCTTCGTTGACGACCTCCACCCACTTGAAGAAACCGGCCACCACGCGGCGGGCACCTTCAAACCACCCCCGCTCACCACCCACAAGCACCATCGCTCCCGGTCGCTTCCGTTTCAGGATTTTCACGAAGCGGTGTTCCGGAGCGGAGCTCTTGAAATCGGCGGGACGAAAACAGTTGCACCGGTCGATGAACATCTTGGCCTGGGCCGATACCGAGTCAAAGTATACGGGAGAGCCAAAGATCAAGCAGTCGCATTCGGCCAGCGCCCGGTACGGCTCGACGAGGGCATCGTCAAAGAAGCAGAACTCCGGTGTCGGGGCCTTGCCGCAAGCCTGGCAGGGAACAAACGACAGTTCGTTCAGCCGAAGAAACCACACCTGCGGCTCACCTTGTTTCCCGAGGGCGTTGACGAGCGACGACGTCAGCCGCTTCAGGATCAGGTCCGTCGAGGAATCGACCACCGGGGACGCCGAGATAGCGAGTATCTTAGTTAACGTCGGTGTTCTCCAGCCTTTCCAGGTTTGCATATAATTTCAGCAGTTCCTCCTCCAGTCGCCTCTTGCGCTCGGCGGTTTCGTTCAGCCGCTCCCAATCACTTCGGGGGATATTCTCATGAATATCCTCCCCCGCCTGCCTCAGTTCGGATTCCAGATCGGCGATTCTCTGTCGCGTGGAGACAAGCAGTTTCTTGTGCCGGCTGCGCCTTCGTGACTGCTCTTTGAAGGCTAAGTAAGCTTCCCGTGAGCCGGCCTCCCCGGTCTTTGGCGAAGGAGGGACGGCGACGCCCTGGGTCTTCTCTTTGAAATACGAGTAGTTGCCTTCGTACATCTTCGCGGCGGCATGATCGAGGTGCAGAATCCGACCGGCCACGCGGTCAAGAAAATAGCGATCATGGCTGACGATGAGACAGCAACCGTCGTAGCTGAGAAGCGCTTCTTCGAGGCTCTCACGCGAATCCATATCAAGATGGTTGGTAGGCTCATCAAGAATGATGAAGTTGGCCGGGTGATAGAGAAGCCGCGCTAACGAGAGCTTGGTTTTCTCGCCTCCGGAAAGTGCCGCTACCAGTTTGAAAGAATCTTCGCCGGTAAATCCGAACCGAGCCAGAAATGAGCGGATGGCGCCGATCTCAGCCACAGGATCAACCGCCCAAAGCGAGTCGAGAACCGTCTCCTGGGGATTCAGGTCGGAAAGTTCCTGATCGAAATAGGCCACGTCGACGTTGTTTCCCAGCCGGATGTCGCCCTCGATCGGGGCCAGTTCTCCCACGAGCGCCTTGAGCAGGGTGGTCTTGCCCGACCCGTTGCGGCCGATCAGACCCACCTTGTCGCCGCGATAGACGTCAAACGAAACCTCGCGCACGATTGGCTCCAAACCGTATCCAAAGGAGACGTTCTCCACCGCCAGGACGTGCGCGTAGGAGCGGCCGGAGGAGTTCATTCTTATACGACCGGCGGTCTCTTCGGCTCTTGGCGGCGGCAACCGCTTGATGCGGCCCAGGTACTTCAGCTTGGATTGCGCCTGCTTGGTCTTCTGCCCAGCCATGTGACGGCGGACGAACTCTTCCAACCGCTTGATCTCCTCCTGCTGGTGGCGAAAGCGGTGAGCGTGAAGTCTGCGGCGTTCAGACCGTTCGATCAGGTAGCGTTCAAGGCCCCCGGTGTAAAACTCGATCTTGCCGTGAGAGAGTTCCCAGACCTTATCGACTGTGGCCGTGAGGAAAGCCCGATCGTGCGAAACTATCATGTAACTTCCGGCGGTGCCCCGGAGATACTCCTCCAGCCATAGCGTCGATTCTATGTCCAGGTGATTGGTCGGCTCGTCAAGCAGCAGCAGGCTGCCCTTGCCGGCCAGCGCCCGGGCCAGACCTGCCCGGTTCTTTTCGCCTCCGGAGAAGTTCCTGATCAGGTCACGATGACGGTCGCCCTGAAATCCCAGGCCTTCCAGAATGGCCTTGATATTGTTTTCGAGATCGAAACCACCCTCGACCTCATACCGGTTTTGAAGTTGTCCCAGCCGTGCCAGACCGTCGCGGTCATCCGGATTCAACTCCAGGTGGCGCTCAAGTTGCGTGAGATCCCGGTGCAGGCTGAGCAGGTCGTCGCGAGCCGAGGCGACATACTCATACAGCGTCATGCTCAGGTAGTCCGACATGTCCTGCTCGATGTAGTCAATGTGACAGGCTTTCGAGCGGTGCACGCCGCCGCTGTCGGTCTCCTGATGACCGGCGAGAATGTCGAAGAGGGTTGTCTTGCCGCTTCCATTCCTCCCCACCAGGCCGATGCGGTCCCCAGAGATGATAGAAAACGAAATCTGATCAAGGATAGCCTGA
Organism: uncultured bacterium; assembly: GCA_965603125.1. GTDB lineage: Bacteria > Zixibacteria > MSB-5A5 > GN15 > FEB-12 > JAJRTA01. The sequence goes on from CBFDBU010000001.1 coordinate 116,485, forward strand.
TCGTTGAACTTCCGGCAGATCTTCTCCGCCGTCACCAGAGTCATCCCGGCTCCTCCGGGGCGGCGCCGCGCGACAGAAGGATTTCAAAGATCAGCAGGATTACCGTTGCCCACAGGAAGATCGGCCACAACTCCTTGCCGAAGCGAAACTCGGATATGACTGAAGCCATATCCCGTCCCCGCTCCAGGATGCTGTACTCTTCAAAGCCGAGCGCCGCCGCCCATTGGTCGGGATCGGCTGACGTGAGGTCGCCTTCGGCCGGTCTGAGGTTGACCGCAAACCGGTCGATCTCCCGGCCCAGGTAATTGACCCTGTAAATCCCCGCCCGGTTGGTCGGTTTGGGATGAAAAACGAGGCTTCCCCGGCCCTCCTGGGGGGGGACGCTGTGGACACTGCTGTCGGGAGTGATGAGCTGCAGCGGCATGCCGACCGAGCCGCGAACGCTGACACTGCGGCTGATGTTGTCGCCGACATACAACTGCAGGTCGTATCCGGAAAGGTCGGAAGCTAAGTACTCGGCCACACGCGAGATAAACGGCACGAAAAAGGCATGGCTGACCAGGTCGCCGTAGTCGGGGGCCATCGGCCCGGTAAACGTAAGCACCCTGCCTGCCCCGTAACTGTTCTCGACCAGCGCCGGGCGGTCGCCGGAAAAGCGCATCAGCACCCGTGCGCCCGGAGCCGGGTGCATTTTCGGGAGAGTGTAGAACTTGACCTGGGGCGGCCCACTCCTTTCAAAACCGAAGACCGAAAAAACCGGATGCTCCGAGTCCAGCGAGCTTATCGTATAGTAGCCGGCGCGGCTGAAATCCCGCTTGACCGGCTCGTCATAAATAACGCCGGTCATGCCGGAGAAATGTTCGTTGAAATGGTGGATGTCGGTATCGCCGCCGTAGATCACAAACAGGGAACCACCCCGATCCACATACGCCGCGAGCCGGTCAACGTAGATGTCCTGCAAGTGGGGCGCACCGCTGAGTACGACCACGTCGTAATCGCGAAAGCTGACGCCCGAGAGGTTCTCAGGATCGACTTCTTTGACCGACCAGTACTGCTTGATTGACCGGGAAGGCACCAGCGCCAGGGAAACAAAGCGGGCCGCCGCTTCCCCGCGAACAATCAACAGGTTGAACCGGTCCGGGATGTGAAAACTGAAGTAGTAGAAATTGTCACCACGGAACTTGTCGTCGGACAACTCCACCCATCCGGAATGAAAACCGGTCCGGGAGACCGACCTGGTGAAACGTGCCACCGTCTCCTGTCCGGCCGCTGCTCCGACGTCGGTCTGCGCCACGCGGTTCCCGTCGAGGAACAGCGACGCAATCAGGTCCGCACGATCGCTTGAGCCATAGTTCTTTACTGTCGCCGTGACATCGAAATCATGCCCCGGTATCAGTAACTGTCCGCCGAAATCGACGGCTGTGATGCCGATGTTCTCGTTTCCCTCGTCGGGCAGGTCCATGAGAACAATCCGGGCGTTGCTGTCGGCCGGAACCGCCCCTTCCGGCAACGAGCAGCGTTGACGGTCGGTGATGATATGGATTTCTTTGTTCAGACTGGAGGCCTGATCAAGCAGATCAGAAGCCTTGCCCAGGGCGCTCTCTATGTCGGCAACCGCCGAACCTGCCGCGAGCCGCTGCAATTGCCGCAGGGCTGCCGCTGACGAAGACAAACGAAGCCCGGCAGCCGCGGTTTTAACATCCCCGCCCAAGGGAATGAGAACGACCTCGTCGGCCTCGCCGAAGGTGCCCAGGAGTTCCTTCGTACGCTCCCGCGCGATCTCAAACAGGTTGCCGTCGGAGACATAGCGATCCATCGAACCGGAGTTGTCCAGCAGGATCGCCGCCGAGACTGCCGCGTGCGATCCGATCGCCCCGCCGGTCATAGTGGGACGCGCAAACGCCATCACGACCAGAAGGATGATCAGCATTCTGAGAATCAGGAGGAGCAACTGGCGGATATTAAGGCGTCTTACCTGGCGTTTCTGCATCGCCTTGAGGTGTCGCAGAGACGAGAACTCCACGATCTTCACCCGTCTCTTTGAGAACAGGTGGATGATCAGCGGCACCAGGGCCGCCAGCGCCGCAACGAGGACCGTGGAGTTCAGGAAGCTGAACATTACCGGGACTTACCCCTCGTATGGTGTTTCGATGTACCGCCTGGCCTCATTCTGATGGTAGTCGGCCGCCGCCAGGGCCAGAACCTGCGAATAATGCTCCACGGCCTTGTTTCGGTCTCCCTTGAAGTCGGCCGCCTTGCCCAACCAGAGATGGATCATCCCCTGGTAGAACGGTCGGGTCTCAAGAAAAAGAGCGCTTTCAAGGTAGTCGTCGGCCTGGTCGGTCTCGCCCCGCCCAAGATGAGCCATTCCCAGCCACATGTGAACGGCCGGTGAAGACGGCTGGCCACGCAACGCCGCGTTGAGGAAGTTGACGGCATCCGAGTAGAGCCGGTCGGTCTGTTTGCGATCTTGTTCGCTATCGGACTTGCGAAGGATTCCGGCCAGATACAGGCGGCTTTCCGCCACCGGGCCGGCCATGGTGGAATCATCCACAAGCGCCCGCAGCAACTCCGAGGCCTCTGCCCGGTTGCCGCGGAACAGATGGTTCAGGGCCAGGTTGAAAGTCACCAGGCGGTCGGTGGAATCCAGTGACCGGGCTCGCATCAGATCGTCATAGGACTCCTCGTACCGCCCCTGCATCATCTTGTAAGTACCGAGAGACATGAGGCTTGGCGCCGAAGCCCCATCCAGTCGCAGCAGTACCTCCTGGGCGGCAATGGCGCCGGCATAGTCCCCGGTGAAGAAGCAGGCCCTCTTTACCATTCCCAGCGCTCGCACCGAATCAACACCGGTCGTCGCCCGGTCGCTCAGAATCCGGCAATAGCGAAGCATCAGCGGGTAATTGAACATCACTTCCGCCATCGAGGCAAAGAGCACCAGCCGGTTGGGGTCAATGGCGACCGTGTCGACATAAGTTCTCCACGAGCCTTCCAGTTCTCCGAGGCTTTTCCCGTAGGCCGCTTCGATGTCGGCCGCGAGATGCAGATCGTCCGTTTCCCGGTAGAGCTTTCTGAAGCGGGCGAAGCCGTACTCATCGATCAGAAAAGTGACGAAAGTGGCGCCGACGCGATCGGCAACGTAGGGATCGGCCGCAAGGTAGCGGTAGGTGTCCAAAAGCCCCGTCAGGGCCGGGGCTCGCCCTTCCTGCAGGATCTCCTTCATGTCCAGAATCGCGAAAGAGAGATAGTTTGCCAGACCTTCGGACAGAAAGAGCGGGGCGTAGCCATAGTTGCGCAGGACCGCGGTGTGCAGGACCATGAAAGGATCGGCGGAATTGAAGGCCTTGGTAAACACCGCGTGAGCTATGGAACGGGTGGGATCGACCGCCATGCCGAACCGCTGATCCCAGATGACAGAAGGAAGAAGACAGGGACACAGGTAGACGGAGTACTTGCCGGGCAGGCTGAAATTGTACAGCGAACGAAACTGCCGGTAGTGCTCTTCGAGCACGTCGCGGGCGACGGTTACGTAGAAATCCCCCAGCGAGTTGGGCACGTAGTGAATGTCCATGTAGGCCGAAGGAAGAAACTCAAACGTCCCCCTGGCAAGATGATCGAAAGGGCAGAAGGAGGTGTCGACATCGACCATCGACAAAGGAGTCAGCACGAAACTGTAACGCGTCTCACCCTTGCCGTGGATATCCGTGATGGAGGCGGGAAGACCATGCTCGACAACAAAGCTGCGGGAGTAATTCTTGGTCGGCGGGCCGAGAGTCACCAGGTGAACAATAAAATCCGAGCGGCTGCTGTCAACCCTCGTTATGTCGATCTCGACCGAAAAGGCGATAAGAAAGCCGGTGGCAGTGATGCCCTCGACAAAGTCAGCCGTGTCGCACCGCAGAAGAACATCCTCGGACTTCTCTTTATCGAACTGGTAGATGGCAAGGGCACATTTAAGACCGTTTGCAGCCGAGGCAACCGGAACCGCAATCAGGACTACGGCAAGGACTGCCGCAAGAAACAGTAATGTCAGTCGTGTCATTTCTTCTTGTACCTCCTGGCCGGAAAAAGGATCAACGCTGACTGTGTCACCGGCTTCAGTCACCGTCGAGGATTAGTCTTCCGTCTTTCATGACCGGCAGAACCGGCATGGAATCGACCCTGGCGGCCGTCTCCAGGTCGTGCGCAAAGCCGATGGAAGCCAGGTATCTTCCGTGCTCGCTCTCGGCGACAGCTTTCTTCATAGCCGACCTGCTGTTGTGATACAACAGTACGGCCAGCGAGGCGGCATCGTTGAGCGTGACCTCCCTTTGATGTTCGGAAATCAGCAGGTCTATCAATCGACCACCGCAGATAGTGTCTTCAATGGAGAACTGACCCTCCCGCCCGGCGCAGATAATCACCGTATCGCGGTTTTCCCCGGCGACTCTCCCGGCCACGCGGGAGACATTTACGAGACCGCAGGAGAGCACCAGGTCAGCCTTACGGGCTCTCACGAAGGCGGCCGTGCCGTTGGTGGTCGTCATCACCACGAACTTGCCCCCCACACTTTCGGGGGTAAACTCGGCCGGTGAGTTCCCCAGTTGGAAATTCTCTATCCTGATTCCGTTCTGTTCCCCGGCGAGCACGCCCATGTCGGATCCGATCCTGGCCCACACGTCGCCGGCCTCACCGGGGCCGGTGACGGGGATCACTCCCCTGGCGCCCGCCATCAGGGCCGCACAAACAGAAGTGGTGCAGCGCAGGACATCGATGACCACCGCTGTCTTGCTTTCCAGGTCGATCTCGCCAAACGGGGCTGGAGTCAGGTACAGCTTGATATCCATGTCGCGACGCCTTACCTGTGAGATCCGTGCTTGTAGAAGGGAGGCTTGACAACCAGGGCGGGAAACATCTTGTCCCTGACGGCCACCTCCACGCGGGAACCTGCCCTGGCATGAGAACGCGGCACATAACCGAGCGCGATCGGCTTTCTCAGAGACGGAGAGAAGGTTCCCGAGGTAACCTGCCCGACCACGCGGCCATCGACACAGATGTCATGGCCATGCCGCGGAAAACCCCGTCCTTCCAATTCGAGGCACACCAGCCGCCGCCTGGGCTTATCCGTCTTCTGCTGCGCTATGACGTCCCTGCCGATGAAGTCGGTATCCAGGCTCACAATCCAACTCAGGCCGCCTTCAATGGGAGTAGTGGTCTCGTCGATATCATTACCGTAGAGCGCCATCTTCATCTCGAGGCGCAGTGTATCGCGGGCGCCCAGTCCAACCAGTTCCATCCCATGTTTCCGGCCGACCTCGGTGATCGCCTTCCAGAGCGTGTCGGTATGTTCGGGCGGGATGTAGATTTCAAAGCCGTCCTCGCCTGTATAACCGGTGCGCGAGAACAGCAGTTCAATGTCGGCGATCGCGGTAACAGTGGAAGTATAGTAAGCCATTTTGTCGAGATCAAAGGAGGTCAGTTCGCTCAGCACTTTCTGCGCGTTAGGCCCCTGGATGGCCAGCAGGCTGGTCTCGGCGGAGCGGTTGAACAGCCGGACATCACCGGCAGCGTGTGACTCCAACCAGGCTAGGTCCTTGCCGATGTTGGCGGCGTTGACGATCAGCAAGTAGCGATCGGCCAGCCGATAGACAAGCAGATCGTCAACGATACCGCCGTCCGGCCGGGTCATACAACTGTACTGGATCATCCCCGGCTGCAAGGCCTCCACGTCGTTGGTGGTCACCTTCTGCAGGTAATCAAGCGCCCCCGAACCTGTAACCTCAAATTCACCCATGTGGGAGAGATCAAAGAGACCGATGTTTTCCCTCACGGCCAGGTGCTCGGCGGTTATCCCCTTGTACTGAACCGGCATATGATATCCGGCGAACTCCACCATCCTTGCCCCGGCCTCCAGGTGGTATTTATGGAAAGCTGTTTTGCCTGACTCAGGCTTGATTTCGGCCATTCGGACAGACCTTTAAGGGTATCAGGGTCGTTTTTTTGTGCTAATAAAGAGCGGGAGTGGCAAAAGTCAACAGCATACTTGCATCCGGCGTCGTGCTATCGGAACGTGTGTCGCTTCGACAGACGGGGTTTGTGTATGTCCTCGCAGGTTCCGTCGCCGGAAACCCTCGGGCTGGGCAGCCGCCCTCAGTGGAGTCGGGCACCAGGCCTGTCCCCGTCGATTGTCTACTGACGCTGCCCGGAGCCGAGTTGAGATATGCGGGCCATGATACCGTTCTTGCGCCCGACGCCGATCATGAGAACACAACCGGCGAGGACGAACAGACCGCCTGTCATTTCTCGCAGCGTCGGCAGTTGGCCCAGAACCAGGAGCGCCGTCACGATGACAAAGATCGGCTGACTTTGACTGATTACAGCAACCTTGGACAGCTCCAGGCGCTTGAGAGCAAGCAGGTACATCATGCGCGACACGATCGGCCCCAATATGCCCAGAGCAATGATACCTACCCATACCCGGTCCAGACCCTCCAGCGAATGACCACCGCCCAGAAGAACAGCCCAGTACGCCACCGCCAGAAACAGACCGCGCACGTAGACGAGCGCAATCGGCTCCACGTGTCGAACGGCGATCTTGCTGATGAACTCGGTAATCCCGAAAAACAGAGAACCCAAAAGCACCAGCCAGAAGCCGGTCGAGTATTCAAACCGCAGGGTGAGCTTCATGATAACGATCCCGGCGATCGACAGCAGGGCGCCAAGCGTCTCTCTGCTCGTGAATCGTTCTTTGAGAAAGATGATGCCGAGCAGGATCGCTATAGGCACCTCGGCCCGGTTGAGAAAGGCGGCCAGTGACGGATCCATCCTCTGCACGCCGGCCCAGAAAGACAGAATAGCCACCCAGGAACTGATGGTGAACATGATCATCCAGAACCAACCCCTGCGGGTCAACCGGAACACCCTCCCCAGCCCGCGAAACGGCAGATAACCGACACTGAGGACAACCGTCGAGGTCGTGAAAATCATGCAACTCAGCAGGAGCGGCGACACCGCCTCCAGATTCCATTTCCCGACCACCGTGGCCAAACCGGCGCCAAGTGAGGATGTGAGCGCACACAGAATGCCCGCTCGATGGGAACGATCAGAAGCAGAGGACACCCGTCCCGGCGTCATGCTCACGGATGGACCTTTCGCTGCATGGCCTGCAAGTTACGGCGAAACGGGCGAAAGTCAATCCCTTCTCGCAGGGCGTTGAGAGCCACGGAAGGCGCCTTCTGCCTCTCGCACCCGCCTGAGACTGCTGCCATGCCGCCCTGGGCCGGGACTTTTTGCTTTGATTGCAGGGCGCATTGCCTATATTGGCATCCTATAATACTGTATCCACGGAGGTACGCATGTCCGCTGAGAAGAAGCCGAAACTCAGAAAGCCCCGCGAGTTGAGCGCCAAAGACCTGGATTACCGCATAACGTTGAGACCGTCCGGTATGGACACCTCCGATGATGTCGATCCCTGCTGCGAAATCATCGGCCAGAAACGGGCGGTGGAAGCAATCAAACTGGGGCTGAACGTTAGAAGCGAAGGCTACAACGTTTTCGTAACCGGCCTGACCGGAACCGGACGGACGACGACCATACAACATCTCCTCGAGCGGTTGGATCACCAGACGCCGGACCTGGTCGATATCTGCTACGTGGCCAACTTCAAGAACGAAGACAACCCGTTGGTTCTCTCGTTCAAGGCCGGCGACGGGCGTCGATTCAAGAAGGACATGGCGTACCTGATAGGCTCCGCTCGCAAGGCCGTTCCCAAGATATTCCTCTCTGACGACTACAAGGATCGCCACGGCCGTATCGTACGCGAGTTCGAAAGCCGACAAAAGGAACTGATTCGCAGCTTTGAGGAAAAGCTGACCGAGGCCGGGTTCGTGATGGTGCAACTGCAGTCCGGCCTCACCACGCGCAACGAGATCCAGCCCTTGATCGACGACGAACCGTCCTCGTTCGACCGTCTGGAACAACTGGTCAAGGAAGGCAAGTTTCAGCTTTCCCGCCTCGATGAACTGCGCCGGCGGTGGGACAGCCTGCGCCGGGAGTTCGACCTGACCTCGGTCGAATCCAAGAAACTGAGCAGCAAACTGGAAGAGGCGATTGAGAAGCTGGACTACTCCGTGATTGCGCCTCTCATAACGGACAAGATCAACCTGGTCAAGAAGCGCTTCCCCGACGAGAAGGTGGTGGTCTATCTTGATGAAGTTCAGGAGGCGCTTCTTAGTGACCTGGACCGCTTTCGCGAGGTTCGGCCGCGTCGCGGCGAAGAAGAACCGCCGCCCTTTCGCAAACGGGAGCCGTTTGAAGAGTTCTCGGTCAATCTCATTCTGGACAACGCCGAGACGGAGAAGGTTCCAATCGTCATCGAGATGTCGCCTTCATACAAGAATCTCTTCGGTTCGCTGGAAAGAGTGGTCGACCGCTTCGGATACTGGCGAACCGATTTCACGCGCATTTTCTCAGGCTCTTTGCTTCGCGCATCGGGTGGCTTCCTGGTTATGAACGCCATGGACGTTCTCAGTGAACCGGGCGTGTGGGTGCATCTGAAGCGGGCCCTGCGCAATCGCGCTATTGAAATCACCGGCTACGACCCTTTCTATATGATGGCCGGCTCAGGGATCAAACCGGAATCTATCCCACTTGACGCCAAGGTGGTGCTCATCGGCGAGCCGCACATCTACCAGCTACTGTGGCGCATGGATGAAGATTTCAAGAAGATCTTCAAGATCAAGGCCGAGTTCGACAGCAGCATGAAGTACAATCGCAGGAACACCCTGGACTACTACGGTTTCATCCGGCGTCTTGTTGAGACGGAGCAACTGCTGCCGTTCGATATAACCGGTATGCAGGCCGTGGCCGAGTGCGGTCGCCGCCTGACCGGCAGGCGCGACAGACTGACCACCCGTTTTACGGTCCTGTCGGACATTATTCGCGAGAGCTCATTCTGCGCCGCCCAGAGAAAGGCATTGAGCGCAACGCGTCAGGACGTCTATCGAGCCATCAAGCAGAGGCGTTTTCGCGTCAATCTTGTCGAGGACAAGATGCAGGAGCTTTTCGACGCCAACACCATCATGGTGTCCACGACCGGCGATGCCGTTGGCCAGATCAACGGGCTGTCCGTCTACAATCTGGGTGAATACTCCTTCGGCCGACCGACCCGCATCACGGCCAGTACCGCCCTGGGCAAGGCCGGAGTGATAAACATCGAGCGCGAGGCCGACCTGTCCGGACCCATTCACAACAAAGGCGTACTGATTCTCAGCGGCTACCTGAGAGAGCTGTTCGCCCAGGACAAACCGCTGGTCATGTCGGCTTCGATTTCGTTCGAGCAGTCTTACAGCGGTGTCGACGGCGACTCGGCGTCATCCACGGAGATCTATGCTATTCTCTCGTCGTTGAGCGGCATTCCTATCAAACAGGGAATCGCCGTGACCGGTTCGGTAAATCAGAAGGGGGAGATTCAACCGATCGGGGGTGTCAACGAGAAGATCGAGGGCTTCTTCGACGTGTGCCACGCTCGCGGTTTTACCGGTGACCAGGGTGTCATTATCCCCCATCAGAACACCAAGGATTTGCTGCTTCGTCCCGACGTAATCGAGGCTGTCGAGCAGAAGAGTTTCCACATCTGGGCCATCAAGTCCATAGATAAAGGTATTGAGTTACTGACCGGTGTACCGGCGGGAAGACACCTCGCCTCGGGAAAGTTCAGCAAAGGTTCCATCAAGGCGGTCGTCGACCGGAGACTATCCGAGATGGCGATCACCCTTCAGAACTTCGGGCGCGAACCCAACGAAGAAAACAACGCGCAAAGAAAGCGCGCCAATACTTCCGTGACAAAGCGATAATACCACCTGCCTCAGCAGGTTGTTGAAAAAGCACTTTATCCTACTCAGAATCCGGCGGATTCGTCATGCCCGCGAAAGAGGGGCATTCAGTAGGTCGCTAATAGCAGTGGATGCCTGCTTCCGGGACTGTTGAAAAAGTCGTGGTAGCCGGCTGCCGAAACATTGTTGCTGGTGCTGCCAGGCGTCTCTGCCTGGCAGCAGCACAAATCCATAGAGGCGTCGGGCAGAGACACCCGACACCACGCTTATTATGAATCCGCCGCTTTTCGAGTATGACAAAAGACTTTTTTCAACAAGCATTGATGCTGGTGCTGCCAGGCGTCTCTGCCTGGCAGTAGCACAAATCCATAGAGGCGTCGGGCAGAGACACCCGACGCCACACTGATGACGAATCCGCCGCTTTTCGAGTATGACAGAAGGTTTTTTCAGCAAGCTGTTAGGGCAGCGAGGGCATCAAATCGCTGGCGTCTCTGGAGTTCTTGCGTATATTGGGCGATAAGATAGCATAAGGCGGATGTACACCCCCGGTCACAGTAAGGCCGGGGCTTTCGTGCTGCCTGCGTGTTTGTGTTATGTCAAGATACCTGGAAACAGACATCCTGAGCACTTCCGGCAGACTGGGATCGGTTCTGAAGGAGTTCCCGGAAACAGTCCCTTTCGGGAAACTGACAGAGACGCTCACCGGGTCATCTTCGTTGACCGTCACCGGTCTGGCTGGTTCATCGGCGGCCTTTCTGATTCGTAGCCTCGTAGACGAACTCAACAGGCCGCTCCTGGTGGTTGCTCCCGGCCCTGAAGAAGCCAACAATCTCTACGACGATCTGGCATTCCTCATGGGTGAGGGGATGGTGGGGCACTTTCCTTCGCGCCAGATTCTCCCTTATGATTTCCGAGCGCCGGTCGGTGAAATAATGGGACGGCGCATATCGACACTGGCCCGCATGTTGGAGGGATCGGTCGACGTGGTCGTCGGCAGCATCCGCGGACTGATGGAACCAACGATCGCGGTTGACTACCTGAGAGACAGCAAGATCAGCCTGTCAACCGGCGGCGAGGTGGACCTGGACGCCTTGGCCCGCCGACTCGTCCGCCTGGGATACTGTCGCGTACCGGTGGTTGAGGAAGTGGGGGATTTCGCCCTCCGGGGCGGACTGATCGACTTTTTGACGCCCGGTTCCGATGCTCCCATACGGGTAGAGCTTCTTGGGGACGAAGTTGACACGATCCGGGAGTTTGATGTCGCCACTCAACGGACGCTCAGGAAAATCGACTCGGTCCGGGTCCTCCCCAGACGCGAGATCCCCATCACACAGGAGACGCTCGAGGATCACCTCGAAGCCCTGCCGGAGGGGGACGCCGACCTTCTAAGAGCCCGCTATCTGAACGACCCGGAACTTCCTGGCCTGGAGTGGCTTGCGGTTCTCTTCGGCCTCGACCACAGTAGCCTGCTCGATTACTTCGACAGCCAGGGCATTATCTACATGCAGGGTGAAGGCAGCCTAAAATCCGAGGCCGAGGCGATTATCAAGGAGGCTCACAGTCTCCACGACCGGCTTAAGAGCCGTTTCACGCGTCTCCCTCAACCGCAGGAATACTACCGGGCTCCTGACAGTTTGTTTGCAACCATCTCTACACATGTTACCATTGACCAGGTTCCCTTCCGCGGCGGGCGCAAGGACATTGTTGATTTCGGCTGCCTGCCCCATCCCTCACTGGGCTCGCGGCTGGACCTCCTGGAACGGACACTCAAGGAATTCGAGGCGGCCGGGACGCGTTACCTGATCGTCACCGATACCTCGGGCCAGGCAGCCCGGCTGTCCGAACTGCTCGCGGAGAGGGTGGCCTTTGAGATCGAACCGGCAGTAGAGGTGGCCTGTCTGACCAGTGGGTTTGTTTGCCCCGGCGGCCGGTTCGCCGTTCTGACCGATCACGAGATATTCAGCCGTTACCACCGCCGCGTTCGCCGCAAGAAGTTCAAGGAAGGTGTGGCGATTTCCGACTACTCCCACCTGTCTGTGGGAGACCACGTGGTACACACCGATCACGGCATTGCGCGGTATCTCGGACTGAAGACAATCCAGGTTGACCACACCAACCGCGACTGCCTTCTTCTCCAGTACGCGGAGAACGACCGCCTCTATGTACCCATCGAGGAGTTCAATCGGGTTTCGAAATACAGCGGCAAGGACTCGGCGCCGCAACTCACCCGCTTAGGCGGCCCCGGCTGGGAAAAACTGAAGCGCAAGACAAAAAAGGCCATCGCCGATATGGCCGCCGATCTCATCAAGCTCTATGCCGAACGCAAGACTAAGGAGGGGTTTGCTTTCGGCGAGGACACCGTCTGGCTCAGGCAACTGGAGTCGTCCTTCCAGTACGAAGAGACGCCCGATCAGCTCAAGGCCATAAACGATGTCAAGTTTGACATGACCGGCGTTAAACCGATGGACCGTCTGGTCTGTGGCGACGTCGGCTACGGTAAAACGGAAGTGGCCGTGAGGGCCGCGTTCAAAGCTGCTGAAGCGGGCAAACAGGTGGTGGTGCTGGTGCCCACGACCATCCTGGCCCAACAGCACCTGCAGACGTTCTCGGATCGGCTTAAGGAGTTCCCGGTGCGGATTGAGATGCTCTCCCGGTTTCGCACGCGAAAGGAGCAATTGGAGACGCTCAGGGGCCTTGGCGAGGGAGCGGTGGACCTGGTCATCGGCACTCATCGGCTGCTGTCGAAGGATGTGCAATTCAAGGATCTGGGGCTTCTAATAGTCGACGAGGAACATCGCTTCGGCGTGAGACACAAGGAGAAGCTACGACGCCTCAAGAGCACCGTCGATACGATCTCGATGACCGCCACACCCATCCCGCGCACCCTCCAGATGTCAATGATGGGCGCCCGCGACATGAGCCTGATCAACACCTCTCCCAAAGACCGCCTGCCGATCATCACCGACATTGCCGAGTTTGATCCGGCTATAATCGCTACCGCTATCCTGCGCGAGATTGACCGCGACGGACAGGTTTTCTTTGTCCACAACCGGGTGCAGACAATCGACGCCATGTACCGCTATCTGAAAAAGAACGTGCCCCAGGCCGAGATTGCCATCGCTCACGGGCAGATGCATGAGAAGTCGCTGGAAGGGATCATGCTGGCGTTCATGGCGGGACGTTTTAACGTGCTGTTGTGCACGTCAATAATCGAATCGGGGCTGGACATCCCCAGCGCCAACACGATCATAATCAACCGGGCCGACCGCTTCGGGCTGGCGCAATTGTACCAGATCCGCGGCCGCGTGGGGCGCTCGGCCCGTCGGGCCTACGCTTATCTCCTGGCGCCGCCGCCACGGTTGCTTCGCGCCGACGCCGTCAAGCGGCTCCGCGCCATAGAGGCGCATTCCGACCTCGGTTCCGGGTTTGCGCTGGCCATGCGCGATCTTGAGATTCGCGGCGCGGGCACGATCCTCGGCGCGCGGCAGTCCGGCTTCATCGAGGAGATCGGGTTTGACCTGTACAACAAGCTTCTGGAAGAAGCCGTGGCGGAACTGAAAGGCGGCGAAATCGTGCGGTTGCCTGAGGTGAAGCTGGAACTCGACATGGAGGTCCACATCAGCGACCGCTATGTCAATGATCGCCGCCAGAAAGTGGATATCTACCGCCGGCTGGCCGACTGTCGCAACCTGGACGACGTGGAGCGGATAAGAGATGAAATCTCCGACCGGTTTGGTAACCCGCCTCAATCGGCGGCCAATCTGATCGAGGCGACCGCGGTGAAGATATCGGCGGCCATGCTTGAAATCGAGCGCGTCAGATTCAAGAAGGGCGTCGCCGATCTCTTCTTCAGGGAGGGTCGCGCGCTTCAGCGATCCGAGGTGGAGGCTTTCCGCCGCGCCACCGATCAGCGGCTGGAGTTCTCGGTCGTCGGCCGCGCACACGTTCAAGTCGACCTGGGTCAGGTTGCCGAGAACAACCGCCTCAACTATCTGCGGGGCGTATTGGGGAAGATCTGAGCCTGAGCGGCAGGTTCTTGAATTCAACCGGAACAAGACCGAGCTTGAATTGTACCCATCAATGCGCTATAATTGACCGATGACCAGAATACTCGAGAGAATGACGGTGCGAAAGGTCTTCGTACTAATGGTTGTCGTCCTTGTGGTTTCCTGCGGTAAGACGCCGGAAACGACCGAGGAATTGACTAAGGCTGGCGAGCGAGCCTTTGTCGATGAAGATTACTACCAGGCGCGTCTGTACTTCTCGGAAGCATTGGCTGGGAAACCGTCTGACGGCAGGCTTCTCTACCTGCTGGGGATGACCTATCATCGCGAGCTCATGTACGACTCAGCCGTTTTCTTTCTGAGGCGGGCCGACCTGCTTTACCCCAACGATCGCGAGACTAACCTCATCCTGCACGAGGCAGCCACTGAAGCCCGGGACTGGGAGATCGCCCGCGGCGCCCTACGAGTGCTGATCGAGACCGGCGACTCCGAAGACGACCATCTGGAGGAGCTGGCCCAACTGAGCCTGCTTCTGGAAGACTATGCCTATGCCAACTACTACTATCGCAAGCTGCTCGAGAAGGAACCCAACAACCCCGACCGCTACATCCAGGTAGCCAATACCTGGGCCGAGCTGGGTTACATGAAGGAAGCCATTGCCGTGACCGACAGCGCTATCGAGGAGTTCGGGCCCCAGGAGCAATTTGTCTCCAATAAGGGGCTCTACTACGCGGTCAAAACGGATTATGAGACCTCGGAGCGGATTTTCCGCTCACTGCTCTCTCAGGACAGCACGGTACGTGAGTACCAGCTCAATCTGGCCAATGCGTTGGCTTCGCAGAAGGACCCGGAAAAGAAGCGCGAGGCGTACCGGATCTACCGGGACCTTCAGACGGTAGCCGGCGCCGAGCTTCGAATAGACTCCATGATCTCTGTCCTGGAAACGGAGTTGGGGATTGAGAGGCCTCGAAAATAGGAGAGGGCAGGATTATTGCTAATCCTGCCCAACGCAGGGCTGTCTCCATGAAGAGACAGAGGGGGCTTTGCTTCATGTCGTCCCTTATAACGCAGAACAGCCTTGGTTTGTTCAATCATCCGCAAAAAAACTTTCGCCTTTCTCGACCCCCGGTAGTCCCGGCATCATGCACCACAATAAGCGGGCGGGCCGTCTTCTCACTACGGCCCACCACTGCGAAAGCCTCTGCAACCCGTTGTGCAGAGTAATCTTGCCGTAAATACCCAGCCCGGGCGTCAGAAACCTTCGTGGTTATCGTCGGGTTCCGGATTGATGCTGTTGCATCGCAGTTTCCACCGGCCCTGCAGGAAGCCGTTTTTGAACCAGGGATGTGACCGATACTTGCCTCTCAGCACCCCGATTTCGACACCATCGGCATCATAGATGCCGCCCTGAAACCAGCCGCCGGAGCGCCGGTGGGCATGACCGTCGGCATTCCGGTTAGCGTGGTGATCGTATGTGCCGCGGATAAATCCCTCAAACTGCCCGTTGCGGGAGACCAACTTGCCGAAAATGACCTTATGACCGTCCTCGTTGACACCGAAGTGCCCCCTTACATAACCGGCAGCCTGCCCGTAGCGTGATCTCCAGACAGCGCGGAATCGACCCTCGTCGTTCTCGTTATAGCCCCAGCGGCCGGTGAGAAACCCGCGCCTACAGGTCACATGGTCCAGCTTGAAGGCGTGGAAAGCAACCGCGTTCGAGTCTTCGAGGTATACGATCGTATCCAGGGACATCAACTCCTCAAGGCTGAATGCCCGGTTGTAAGGACCGGTCTCAAAAGTGACGGTCACCGGCTCCGGGCCCACGGCGTCGGTGTCGGGCGGAATAAGGATGTCCACCGCAATGCCGTCATTGTGAACGGTGGTGAATGACACCCACTCGATCAGGGCCGGGTCGGTCCGGGTGGGGATATAATCCTGACCCAATTCGAAATGGATCACCCGGCGAATAATCTCCACTCCACGCGATACCGTTAGTGATCCGGTCCAGTCTGTCACCTCGGTCACGGTCCAGTCACACCGGAATTTGCCGCAGAGGATCCTCATCTGATAGCGACCCGCCTCGGAGTCCTCGGACGTCAGCAGGTCCACGCCCGGTGACAATAGAATGGGATCGTCGTATTCCTCGTCAGCTTCGGCTTCGCTTAAGAGTTCCGTATCGCCAAAAGCGGGTTTCTCGGCTGCGGAAGTGTATCCGCCAAACGGGTCCTCAAGATTCAGCGTCCCGGATTCGGTGGCCGACTCGGTTCCTCTGTCCGAGCAGCCGGCAGTCCAGATCATCAGGGCAGCCAAAAGGATCAGCGGCAATAGTCTCTTGATCACGTCACACACTCCTTGTTTTGGTGCTTGCATCTTTGGTTTCTGCCGGCCACTTTAACAAAAAGTTGCACCGGATTCCCCGATTATTGTTAATTTACTCTGCGCCAATGACTTTCGCTTGCGTACGGAGGGCAGAGACAGCCCGCTTGATGAACACGACCGATGCCAACAACCACAACCTTAATACCCGACTAAGCAAAGGCCTCAGCAGCACCGGGAGATGATCCCACCGGCCTCGTCCAGTCTGGCCTGGGCTGCTTTTTTGTCACAGCCAAGCTTGTGCATCACAATGGCCAGTTTGACTGACCCTCCGGAACGCGTCAGCAGGTCGCTGGCCTTGTGGAGGTCAATCTCAAGGAGTTCCATCAGGATTTTGCGCGAGCGCGCCGCCAGTTTTTCCGACCTCGCCTGCAGGTCAACCATGAGGTTGCCGTAGGTCTTGCCCAGCAGCACCATGGCCGTGGTGGAGATCATGTTCAAGGCCATCTTCTGGGCGGTGCCGGACTTCATCCGGGTGGAGCCGCAGATCGCTTCCGGACCGACCGGCAGCGGGATAACGAGGTCAACGCCGGTCGGGATATCCCCCCCTTCGTTGCAGATTATGAACACCGTCCTGGCGCTTGCCTGACGGGCGTATTCGAGCCCCGCCAGAGTATAGGGCGTGCGCACCGAAGCGGCCAGCCCGGCGACGAAATCGCCGCTTGACAGCCCGTGCTCCTGCAGATCGCGGACAGCGGCGTTACGGTCGTCCTCGACGCCTTCCTTTGAAAGCACCAGCGTGTCATAGCCGCCGGAAATGATCCCCGTGATCTGATTCGGCTCGGTGCCGAAAGTGGGTGGGCATTCGGCTGCGTCCAGCACCCCCAGTCGACCGGACGTACCGGCGCCGATGTAGAAAACCCGCTTCCCCTGCCGCAGGGTATGGGCAAACATCTCGGCCGCCTGCGCAATGAGCGGGAGAGCCTGCTCGACCACGGCGGCTATGGTCTTATCCTCATGGTTGATCTTGCGAGCGATCTCCAGCGCCGGCAGTCGGTCAATGTCGACCGTTCCCGGATTGACCTGTTCGGTTCCCAGGCGGCGCAGTTGCCGAATGAGTCTGTCATAGTCGGTCACGGACGGAAGTAAGCAGCCGCCCGCCGGGCGCACAACAAAAACCCGGCGAAGGGTCAGACTCGCCGGTTGCCGTCATCGAATTGAGGGTGTGGTCGTCACTGTAGAACAGTGACATGAACCGAGTCGCGCAGAGCCACCGTAACCGCCCCAAAGCAGCCGGTCAGCCGCTCCCGGTCGATATTGTCCGGCGGTTGGCCGGGCATGGGCACCGGCAGCATCCCGGCTGACAGACTGCTGTCAGGGACACCGGTGTAGGCATAGACGTAGACAAAATACCAGCCGGTGTCGGGATTGATTCCGTCAGACCAGCGAAAGGCGCCCGGCGGGATCGTCTCGGTGGTCGACTGGTTGCTCACCCAGGCGCTGTAACCGTGAGCATGATAGGCCATGTATCGAGGCACGGTCGCCACCACGTAGCCGTCGGCCGTCAGCGAACCGGTCCAGGTCAGCAGCATCTCGGTCCCGCCCGGGTTTTCACGATTGGGGGGAACAGTGATCCCGATCGAAAAGGTGTCGGCCACGTAGGCCTCGACGCTGTCCCGATACAAAGACGAGTCCCGTATCTGCAGGTAGTAACTACTCTCAGGATAAACACTCTCGGGAACCACCGTCATCTGATAGACGTCGTCAAGATACGTGAGCGTGTCGTCCCCGAACAGTATATCCGCCGTTGCCAGCGTCGAATCCTCGCGCCACAAGGCAACTTCACTGTGACAGGAGTAGCGGTTCACGTCTTTGACAAAGAAGCCGCTCAGACGATAAGCGGCGTCTTCAAGCGAATCACTCCTGTTGGGAGCTCTGTTGCAGCCGACCGCGAGGAACGTCGCCGCGAGCATGATGGTCGCCGGGGTCACCGGTGACATCTGTATCTTGTTCAACCTCATTGGTATCATTAATCGGCAGTTGACAGCCAAAGTCTTAGCTGGTTGTTATACACTCCAAGGGTCGTCGCTGTCTGGCTGCCGGGCAACCCGAAAACCAGAATCTCGGAGTCGAGGCAGTGCCATCCCCGGCCGGCTGAGCGCTGCTGAGCGGGCCGCGGATTACCGGCGATGCCGGAGCAACAATCGCTCGGCAAACTTGTGAGCCATGACTGTGTCGGGCCCCGGGGACGGGGTAAAGGTGCGAACACTGCGGCAAAACAGGGTTTTAAGTCAAAAAATATGTGGATTTTATGAATTTAGGAAACTATACTTAGTGTTTGATCGTTGTTACAGTTTGAGACCAGGCCTATAAAAGCTCAGGCGACCGGATCACTGAGCACATGATCATACAACAGTGTCGCCTGTATTGTCCCCGTGCCGTTCCCCTCCCCCGGCGCGGGGGCTTTTTTTGTTCTCCTGGAATCTGGGGGGTAGCCGAGACAGGCTCCACCGGGCTGTACGTGCAGGAGAGGCTGTTGGATAGACTAGGCTCCGGCGACCGGCCTTGCGGGCAACGGGGTCGAAAATACCTTTCCGGCAGTTTTCAAACCGCATCTGCCGGTCAGAACGTCAGGATCGCGGTGATCTCACCCGGCAAGGCTTATCTGAACAGAGGCGGGGACGATACCTCTCAAACACCGACGACTTGAAAATACCTCGCCGAAGTCGGGGAATCGACAACCCTCCCAGCCAACCGTAGCTCGTCAGCAAGTCCCGAACGTAACTCCCATTCCGATAGTTACGTCGCTTTCCGCTCCGCTTGTAACGACCACAACCAACCTGCGCCGTTAACTCCACCTCCATCGCCCGCTCCAAGCGCCGCTTCACGAAACGCTTCGTCTCTCCCTCAAGATCACGCCAAATCGACTTGACTCCCAACCAACGACGGAATAGATTCTTCTGTGAGAAGTCCATTTCTCGCATGGGCATATCCTCCTTCAAAACGGTTAATTGGATATGCCCTAATTCTATGGCAAATACCTCCTAAATTTACCCAGAAGAATTTACGCAATACTCGCGCTTCTGGCCGCTACGGACACGGCGGCGGTATCGGGCCGTCGTTGAACATGTAGTCCACCAAGTAGACCAGGTCGGCAATGTCTATCGGTGCGACTCCGCTGCCGTCAATGTCGCCTTCTTCAAAGCACTCAGGCTCGGGCCCTTGGTTGAACATGAAGTCCACCAAGTACACCAAATCGGCAATGTCGATAGGCAAAACGCCGCTGTGGTCGACGTCGCCGCGGATCACGCAGCAACCCTGCGGAGGGAGCGCCGCGATTGCCGTTACGAGATTGGGCAGGGGACCGATATTCTGCGTTACGGGATATGTCCCTGCCTGCTGCGGTGAACCGGTGGCTTTGAGAATCGAAAGCACATCGCCGGGTGGCAAAGCCGTACCTATGTCGGAAGGCTGACATCCTCCCTGCTCCTTGTAGACGCTCTGGAGGATGGCGGCCGCGGAGGCCACGATGGGTGCTGCACTGGATGTTCCGGAGAAGCCGTCTTCGTACCAATAGTTCTTGCCGTCGATGGAGTAGTGATTCCCGTAGCCGGTGGTCATCACACGCTCGCCCCAACCCTGGAGATCGACTCGTGAACCATAGTTGGAAAACCACATCCGCGACCGGGGGGTATCGGTGCCGCCGAACGCCGCCGGCGCCGCACCTGCTCCGACAATGATAGCCCCGGAGTTGTTCCCCGGGAGGAACGGCCAGTGGCCGCCGTTGCCGGTGCCGTAGATCGGGTCGTCCAGGTCCTCGCGGCCGTTTCCGGCGCATTCGACAACCGTGACACCGTTACCGACGCAGGTCACGATTGCTTCATACCACGACTGCCACCACTCGACGGGGATCAAGCCGTCGTCCGGGTACGGCTGTTGCCCGGTGTAGTTTGGGCCGGCGAGCTGCTGCTCGATCAGGAAGACCGCTCCCGGCTGCCAGTATACAAGCGGCAGTACGTGTAACAGGGCGGTGCCAATCTGCCAGCCGTAGGTCGCGAAATTGGTGGGGGCGGCCCAAGCCGAAGCGCCGTAGCTGGCCCCGGTAGTGCCCACGCCGTCGCTGAAACTGATCATCACCCCCAGTACCGCCGTGCCGTGGTTGTCATCGCTGTAGGGATCAACCGGTGTGTAGCCCGGGGGGATCAGTTCCGAATAGGACGCCGTGATATCGTTGTGGTCCAGATTCCAGGAATACTCGAAATCGCAGATCTTGGTGCCGAAGCAGCCGCTCCCATTACCGCCGGCGTCGCTCCACAAACTCCAGGCGGCGGTGGCGCCTATGCCGTCCGGCGCGTCGTTGAGATACCCCTGGAGGTACTGGTAGTCATCGGGCACAGGCAGGGGGGTTGCAAGAGGCATCGCCAGCGCGACTTCCACTTCCGGAAGCGAATTGAGCTGGTCGATCCAGTCCTCGGTCGTGATATCCTCCGGGACAGTCAGAACGAAGTAATTGTTCAGATCGGCGATATCCCGGTTCAGTCGACGCTCGGCGCGCGCGACCAGGAAGTCAACCATATCCTCCGCCGTAACCGACATACGCGACCACCCACCACCGGCAGCGGTAATCGACCGAAGCACATCGGCGCCCCTGGATTTGAGCACCTGGCCGGCTCGATCATAAGGCTCGCCTTCGCCTGTGAGGCCGATGTCAAGCTCATCGACGAACTTGACCTCGACATGGCGCCGACTAAACCCAGGTGCTATCGAGACCTCGGTCGGCTTGACGGCCTTTTTGCGCGGTTTGAACTCGGCTCCGCCGGCTGCAGCAGCGAGAAGAAGCGTGCCCATCAACAGGAGCACGAGCCCGGTTTTCGGATTTACATTCACTTGTAGCCTCCGGGATTTTATATCCAACAATATCTGTGTTTCACCTTAACCATGGCGTTGCGCGTTACTGGGCTGACACCTGACGTCGTGCTGCCGGTAAAACGATGGGACCAACTTATGTCAACGATCCTGGATCAGACACCCTCAGGCATTCGGATACATCTCCGCACCAACTCAATATACGAACGTAAGTCGTTGACGTCAAGGTGAATCTGGCTATCCCAATCGAAATTCGCGAACGAACTCAGCTTCTACCTTCGCCCGAAGCACGCCATAAAGACCCCGGCGTACATGTAGTCAACAAAAGCGGCATTGCCGCCTACGGGCACGGTGGTGGCGGTGGGCCGCTGTTGAACATATAATCCACCAGATAGACCAAATCAGCTATGTCGATAGGTTCCACACCACTGCCGTCTACGTCGCCTTCCCCCCAGCACACGGGAATGGGTCCCTCGTTGAACATGTAGTCCACTAAGTAGACCAGGTCAGCGATGTCTATCGGAAGGACACCGCTGTGGTCTATGTCTCCAGGGATGGCGCAGCACATAGGATCGCAGGCATCGCCAAGACCATCGCTATCGGCATCTTCCTGACCGGGGTTGTAGTCGTTCGGGCAGTTGTCGGTCTCGTTGTCAATGCCGTCGCCGTCCCGGTCGCTGTCACAAACGTCACCAAGACCGTCGCCATCAGTATCCTCCTGACCTGGATTAGGCACGGTGGGACAGTTGTCGCAGACATCGCCCACGCCATCCGTGTCGCCATCTTCCTGGCCGGGGTTGTAGTCGTCCGGGCAGTTGTCGGTCTCGTTGTCAATGCCGTCACCGTCTCGGTCGCTGTCACAAACGTCACCGAGGCCGTCGCCGTCGGCGTCTTCCTGGCCTGGATTGTAGTCGTTGGGACAGTTGTCAACAGGATCCACCACGCCGTCGTCGTCCCGGTCCGGTGCCCAGCGGGCAATATAATCGACACGAACCCCTCCGGCAGTCGTGAATTCTCCCCCGGCAATCAGCTCACTGTTGTAGACCGTCAGGGAGCGGACCCTGTCATTCATCCCCGAGCCGAGCGGTTGCCATGTCGAACCATCCCAGCGGGCAACACGATTGGCAGTAACCCCACCGGCAGTCGTGAAATATCCTCCGGCGATCAGGTCACCGTCGTAGACCGTAAGGGAGTAGACATTGTCATTCATCCCCGAGCCGAGTGGTTGCCATGTAGAACCATCCCAGCGGGCAACACGATTGGCAGTAACCTCACCGGCAGTCGTGAAATATCCTCCGGCGATCAGGTCGCCGTCGTAGACCGTAAGGGAGTAGACATTGTCATTCATCCCCGAGCCGAGTGGTTGCCAGGTCGAACCATCCCAGCGGGCAATATAATTGGCAGCAACCCCATCGGCAGTCGTGAACCATCCCCCGGCGATCAGCTCACCGTTATAGACCTTCAGGGACATGACATTGTCATTCATCCCCGAGCCGAGTGGTTGCCAGGTCGAACCATCCCAGCGGGCAATATACTTGACAGCAACCCCGCCGGCAGTCCAGAATTGTCCCCCGGCGATCAGCTCACCGTTGTAGACCGTCAGGGAGTAGACATAGTCGCTCATTCCCGAGCCGAGCGGCTGCCAGGTCGAACCGTTCCAGAGGGCAATATACTTGGCAAAAACCCCACCGGCATACCAGAAATATCCCCCTGCGATCAGCTCACAGTTGCAGACCGTCAGAGAGTACACCGGGCCAGCCATCCCCCAGCCAAGCGGTTGCCATGTGGAACCGTTCCAGCGGGCAATACCATAGGCAGTAACCCAACCGGCAGTAGTGAAATCTCCCCCGGCGATCAGATCACCGTTGTAGACCGTCAGGGAGAAAACATGGTTATTCATCCCCGGGCCGAGCCATTGACAGGTCGAACCATCCCAGCGGGCAATATAATCGGCAGCAACCCCACCGGCAGTCGTGAAATCTCCTCCGGCGATCAGTTTCCCGTCGTACACGGTCAGGGACCAGACCAAGTCATTCATCCCCGAGCCGAGCGGTTGCCATACCGAACCATCCCAGCGAGCGATTCTGTTGGCAGCAACCCCACCGGCAGTCGTGAATTTTCCCCCGGCGATCAGTTCACCGTTGTAGACCAGCAGGGAGTAGACAAAGTGATTCATCCCCGAGCCGAGCGGTTGCCATGTCGAACCGTTCCAGCGGGCAATATAATCGGCAGCAACCCCACCGGCAGTCGTGAACCTTCCCCCGGCAATCAGGTCGCCGTTGTAGACCGTCAGGGAGTTGACAGAGGAGAACAGAGAGCCACTCATCCCCAAGCCGAGCGGGTGCCAGGTCGAACCATCCCAGCGGGCGACACGACTGGCAGCAACCCCACCGGCATACGTGAAATCTCCCCCGGCGATCAACTCACCGTTATAGACCGTCAGGGAGCGGACCTCGTTATTCATCCCCGTGCCGAGCCGTTGCCATGTCGAACCATCCCAGCGGGCAATACGACTGGCAACAAGCCCACCGGCCTTAGTGAACCGTCCCCCTGCGATCAGATCACCGTTGTAGACCGTCAGGGAGTAGACATTGTCATTCATTCCCGAGCCGAGTGGTTGCCAGGTCGAACCATCCCAGCGGGCAATATAATTGGCAGTAACCCCACCGGCAGTCGTGAAATATCCCCCGGCGATCAACTCACCATTGTAGACCGTCAGGGAGCGGACCCTGATGTTCATCCCCGAGCCGAGCGGTTGCCATGTCGAACCATCCCAGCAGGCAACACGATTGGCAGCAACCCCACCGGCAGTCGAGAAATCTCCCCCTGCGATCAGATCACCGTTGTAGACCGTCAGGGAGTAAACAGTATAATTCATGCCGACGTCCGGTACGCTCAGGTCGTGCCAGTATTGATCGTCAGGGTCGGAGTTCGAATTGCTCACCCCGGCAGGAGAGATGACCGGTTCACCCGTTTCTGGATCGATGCGGACATCAAACCCCTCCAGGTCAAGCGAACCCTCAAACCCGGCTTGCCGAGCCGCTTCGATGTCAAAACTGCCGTCGGGCGCAAGAAACTCCGACGGGTCCGCGCCACTGGATACATTCTCAACATCGGAAGCTACAACCACAGACGGTGCAAGCAGTATGATCGCCAGAATGGCGATCACCGATGTTGATGTGAAGTCAGCAACGAGTCGCATCTTTTTCCTCCGATATTACTTAGGGTATCTT
Source organism: uncultured bacterium (assembly GCA_965603125.1). Lineage (GTDB taxonomy): Bacteria > Zixibacteria > MSB-5A5 > GN15 > FEB-12 > JAJRTA01. The sequence goes on from CBFDBU010000001.1 coordinate 140,716, forward strand.
AATTGTCCGTTGTCTCCAGAATGTCCTTCCGGGCCGTCCGTATCACGCTCTTTTGCAGACAAGCAGGACTATGCGGATCACTAACTTAGATGCAATACTGCTCAGGTTAGAAAACGTGCCATTTATGGAATACAGCAGGCGAGAAGCACCTAAATCGTCCGTTCACAACTGCCTGTCGTCTTATGAGTCATCACGTAGGTAGATGCTGAAACCACCCACGACAGCACTACCTGACCCTTCTGATCCTTCCCCAACGAAGTCGTGCCAACGTTATCCCGTCAGTGGAGCAATCCACTCAGTACCGGATGCGTCCACAGGGTCACAACTAATATGGTGTGTGGCGTCAACTTTGTCAAGTGAATTCTTTGTGCTTCCCGCGCCTTGGTCTCCTACGGACACGGCGGTTCGGGGCCGCATGTCTAATTTCTCCACAATTTCTGCCGATAACTGAAGCAGGCACAGAGGTGAAAACCAGAACAGGGGTAAATGATGCATACTGAAACGAAGGTATCAGATAAGGCCAACGCCAAGACGGAATCCGCCAACCGAATGTCGGGTTCGGCGCGGGCTGACGAACGGTCAGTCAAGCAGGCGGCCCCGACGCAGGATCGTCTGACCGAGGGCGAGCAACTCCTGGATCGTCTTGCCGAGAGCGGCAAGAAACCCCAATTCAAGGATCCGACCAGCGTCCCCGACATGAGTAAACCGATCATTGATTCGTCGGGGAAGGTCAGTGAGAAAACGACGGCCGCGAGAAAGACCGTTACACCGGTCGCCAGGCGCTCGCGAGAACTGAATTCTCTGATCGGTCGCACCTTACGGCTAAAGTTGAAGCAGAAACACATCGTCAAATCGGTGGCGTTCATCTCCAACAAGGGTGGCGTGGGGAAAACCCATATAGCGTCGAACATGGCCTTCTACCTGTCGCGCATCGGCAAGAAACCGTTGCTGATCGATCTGGATTTGGGCAACTCCGATGTCACCAACAAGCTCGGCTTCTACTGCGACTATACGATCATCGATCTGCTCAAAGGCAACCGCGTCGTGAAAGACCTTATCTACGGCACCCCTCACGGTTTCGACATCATCGGCGGTGAATCAGGGAACTTCAAGCTGGCCAACCTGACCGCGCCGCAGAGGAAGCGGTTCATCAGGGTGTTTGAGGATATCCGCGACGACTACGATTTCGTCCTCATGGACTTGAGCGCCGGGATCGGCACCACCGCGCTTGACTGCGCTCTGGCCCAGGATTACCAGGTAATCGTGACCACTCCCCAGGATATCGTGGCCGGCTATGCCTGCATCAAGGCGGCTTTCCATCGGTTCAGAGAACTCGAGCAAAAGATGGCCGGGCGCGACCCTGACTACACGCCGCGTCTGTGGTTCCGTCCGTTCATCGTGCTCAACCAGGTACCGGACTTCCAGACGGGACGCTCCCTGTTCAAGCGGATTCAGGAGGTCGCCCAACAGAACCTGGTTGATGATTCGGGATTCAAGTTGGAAGTCAATTTCCTCGGTATTGTAATATCGGATACAGCTCGTATCCGCGATTCGGAATTGAGTCGTGTCTTGTACAGCAGCAATTTCGGCGCCACACAGGCCGGGCAGTGCTTCAACTTCCTGGCCCACAACATGGCTCAGTATCGTGATCCCAACAACCCAACCTTCACGACGAAACTGCGGCGGTTTGTGGACATCTTCCTCAAGTCAGTGGGGGAGACAAAGTACGCGCAGTAACTTCGCTGACGAGGCGGTCTTTTCACCCGGCTACGGCTATCGTGGCCGGGTTTTCTTTGGCCCATTACTGTTGGATACGATACACTGGTTCCCTTCCAGGCCATACGTTCGCCGGCAGGTTCAGTCCGTTGTCCACCGATCCGCCACCGAGAAATCACCGTAATCCTGCTTGCGGCACGGCGCTCGTGGAGTATATTCCCGTTCCGGACAGATGAAACAACATATCCGATAATTGTCGCGAGGCGACGGGAGATATTATGGAATACCGCACAGAATATGACACTATGGGGGAGATGAAAGTCCCCGCTGACAGGTACTACGGCTGCCAGACGGCCCGCTCCCTGGAGAACTTCCGTATCGGCGGTGAGCGGATGCCGCGCGAGATCATCCGGGCGATGGGCATCCTGAAAAAGGCCGCCTGCATGGTCAACATGGACCTGGGTAAAATGCCCGCCGACAAGGGGGAGCTCGTTGTCAAGGCGGCCGATGAAGTCATATCGGGCAAGCTCGACGATCATTTCCCACTGGTCGTGTGGCAGACCGGTTCCGGCACCCAGAGCAATATGAACTCCAACGAGGTCATCTCCAACCGGGCGATCGAGATGGCCGGCGGCAAGCTGGGCTCCAAGGACCCCATCCACCCCAACGACCACGTCAACATGGGCCAGTCCTCAAACGACACCTTCCCCACGGCCATGCACATCGCGGCGGTCGAGGAGATCCATCGCCGACTGATACCGATGGTGACACGGCTTCGCGATACCCTGACCGCGAAGTCCAAAGAATTCAAAGACATCATCAAGATCGGGCGCACGCATCTTATGGACGCCACCCCGCTCACGTTAGGCCAGGAGTTCTCCGGCTATGCTGCGGCCCTGTCGCTGGGATTGGACCGCATCGACGACACCCTCAAGCGACTCTACCCGCTGGCGCTGGGTGGTACGGCGGTCGGCACCGGCCTTAACGCGCACCCGGAGTTTGCCGAACGCTCGGCAGCAGCCATCGCCAAACTGACCGGCAAACCGTTTGTCACGGCGCCCAACAAGTTCGAATCGCTGGCCACTCATGACGCCATTGTCGAGACCTCGGGCACCATGAAGACACTGGCCTGTTCGCTGATGAAGATCGCCAACGACATTCGACTCTTGGGCTCGGGGCCGCGTTGTGGGATCGGCGAGTTGAACCTGCCCGCCAACGAACCGGGGTCATCGATCATGCCGGGCAAAGTCAACCCGACCCAGTGCGAAGCCATGACGATGGTCTGCGCCCAGGTGCTCGGCAACGACGTCGCCGTCAACATTGGCGGCGCCACCGGACACTTTGAACTGAACGTCTTCAAGCCGGTGATGATTTACAACCTGCTGCAGTCCATCCGGCTGATTGCCGACACGTGCGAAATGTTCGACGAGAAATGCGCCGCCGGTCTGGAACCGAACAAGGCCAACATTGAGAAACACCTGACCAATTCGCTGATGCTGGTAACCGCGCTCAACCCGCATATCGGCTATGACAACGCCGCTAAAGTCGCCAAGAAGGCGCACGCTGAAGGCACCACACTCAAAGAAGCGGTCGTGGCGTTAGGACTTCTCACCGCCGAGGAGTTTGATGAAAAGGTCCGCCCGGAGAAGATGACCGGACCCAGGGCGTAGGGGACTCGGGAACAGTCAGCGATGAGGGTCTCGCAGCCTGCGGTGTTTGCCTTGCCTGGTGACAAAGATCAGGCAGCACTATTCCCACAACAGAAAAGCGGAGCATCCATGCTCCGCTTTCACTCTGTGCGGTAACCTGCTCATGCGACCGTCCGTGTCGGATAAGCAGCGAACTAGGAGGTTCTACATCTTAAACGCCTGGGATGGAGTTTTGTTCAGCATTTTTGCGTGATTACCGATGACCTCAAGGTCACAATGTGACCTATATCCGCTCAGTGAAGACGTTCTTGTACATCACGGTGGGCTTTTCTTCGCACTATCACCGATAGCCTCAAGTTGATAAAAGTCACAACGTGACCTATATTCGTCCTATGCAAACGTCTTTGCACATTATGGCGCTGGTGGCCGAATTGAAACGGGAGGTTGTCAGCGGCATGATCACCGGCACCAAGTTCTATAAGAAAGAGCGGGCGGCGTATTTCTTTGTCAAGAAGGACAGATCGCGCCTGGCGCTGGGTTTCATTTACCACCCAGCCGGATCGGGCGTCTTCCTGGTACCCGCCTCCAAGGTGAAGGTCGAAACGCGCGAGAAGCCGTGGCCGATTTTCGACATCAAAGGCGCTGTCATTGCCGATGTTGAGCAGTACCCGTGCGACCGTATCTTCAGACTGGCAATCGAGAAAGACGGTGTCCTCTCGCACCTGGTTTGCGAAGCGCTGGGGCCGAACGGGAATATCTGGCTACTTGACGAGGCGTTCGCCGTTCGCGCGACCCTTCGCAAGAAGAAACATGTGCCGGGCGAGAAATATAAGTCAGCGCCGTTGCCGGAGAAGATCAACCCGCTGACGCTGTCGGCGTCGGTGTTTGCCGGGGCTGTTGGTGAGGAACCGAATCTGTCTCCGACTGTGTTTCTTCAGAAGAACGTCCTGAGCTTCAACCGCAGTCTGGCCCGCGAGGCGCTGCGCCGCGCCGGAACCGAGGCCCCGGGGAGATGGGATGTCGATCCGCCCGAGCTGGCGCGATGCATCAGGGATATCGCGCGGCGATTCACCGAGCCGGGCACGGGCTACCTGCATCACATGGGAGAGACCGTCGAGGTCTACCCCTTCAAGCTCCCCCTTGCCACGGAACCTCCCCAGAAGTACAAGACCCTCTCACTGGCGGTGATGGCCATGTGCCATGCCCGACGCAGCAACGCTGAGACGGTCGACGAGTCAAAGACCATCAGGGCTGCCGTGCGGCGGGCAGTGAAGCGCCTGGAACGACGCCTGACAAGGATCGAGCAGGACCTGCAGCAGGCCGCCGACTACAACAGTTACCGCAGCTTGGGTGAACTCCTTCAGATCAATTTTGACAGCATCAAGAGGGGGATGGACCAGATCGAGGTCGATGACGTCTACAAAGACCCGCCCGCAAGAACCACGATACCGCTCGACCCGGCCCTTTCGCCAAAAGAAAATGTCGAAGCTTATTTCAAGAAGCATCGCAAGGGGCGACATGGCCGGAAGCTGCTGAGCAGGCGCCTCGAGATTACCGAAAGCGAATTGGCACAATTGGAGGAGATACAAACCGTCCTCGAGGCGGATATTGAATCCGCCCGCGAGCGCTACCGTCAGGAGCTGGCGGCGCTGATGCCGCAAGCGGCTCCCGGCGGGCGCGAGGCCGTTCCCCGGCGGCCGTACCGGGAGCACCTGCTGTCCACCGGTCTGAGGATACTCGTTGGCCGCGACGGCGCCGACAACGACCGCACGACGTTCGAGTTCGCCCGGCCCTACGAGCTCTGGTTCCATACCCAGCAGTGCCCCGGTTCGCATGTGGTGATGAAATACCCGAACAAGTCGTTTGAGCCGTCGAAAGGGGAGATCGAAGAGGCGGCTGCGATTGCTGCATACCACAGCAGGGCGAAGAACGATTCGTTGGTGCCGGTCATCTACACCGAACGGCGCTACGTCCGCAAACCCCGCAAGGTCAAACCGGGACTGGTAACGGTGGAGCGGGAGAAATCGATCATGGTTGCCCCCAGGAGCCCGAGCAAGGTCGAACACAAGCCCACCCGGTGAATGCCGCCGGGATCGCGCTTATCGCAGATAAACCTCCAGCGCCGGGTAAAGGTCGATCAGGTGACCCACATAAACACTGTCGAGGCCTTTCGCGCGGGCTTGCTGATAGACTTCACCGGCCCGCCGGTAATCCTGTCGACTCAGGTGGTGCTCCGCCAACTGTGTCAGTAGGGAAAGTGGCGCGGCGTCTCTCTCATAGAGGCAGGTGGCCCTCTCCAGCCAGTCTTCAGTGCGATTCATCCGCTGGTAGACCATCACCAGCCCGATCATGGCATCGGTGTTTCCAGGATCGATTGAAACCGCCTTGAGAAGCGATTGCTCGGCCTTGGCGATGCGGCCTTTGTCAAAATAGGCCCCGGCCAGTCTGGTGCGGAAGTCGGAACTGTATGGGTTCAAACCCACCGCCATTTCCAGTATGACCACCGCGCTGTCATACTGTTGCTGCGCCAGAAAGCAACTGCCCATGTTGGCATAGGCGCTGTAGAACATGGGATTCATCCTGATAACCCGGCGCAGCACGGGTATTGCCTCGGCCCAATTCCCGGAGTTCTGCAGATCGAGGGCCTCGCCGTGGAGTTGCCACTCCGGGTAGTCGTGAACAAAGCTTCTCTGTTCGCGAGCGGCAGTGGCGGAGTCGCCGATATCCTGATAGTACCCCACGAGGAACCGGCGGGCGATCATGTTCTTGCCGGGGTCCAGAGCGGTGTAGTTCCTGAAGTGCGCCACGCCAACATCGGGAACCACCTGGCTCACCGCTCTGGGCAGCAGCGCCAAGAAGCCAAGCACGACCGCCAACACCGCAATCGTCGCGTAGCCCGGTATTCTCGAACGGTTGTCAAGGAGCCGGTAGAAGCAGAGTATCACCAGCGGCAAACCTGCAAATGAGAACAGATCCCAGTCGCGCGGCATACCGAGTTTGGGATCAACGACGAATATCGCTCCAAGAACCGACCCCGACAGCACGAGCAGGTATAGGTACTCACGCCGCATGAGAAGACCTTTGCCCGGCGCAAGAAAAAAGACAGCTATGAAAAGCAGCAGACCCGGCAGCAGAAGAAGCAGCAGGTTCAGGAAATCAGCCAGGTGCGCCGGGGAAAACAATGTGTAGCCCTCCACCGTGAACCGGTCTTGGACGAGCGGCACCAGGGCAAGTCGAAACGTGTAACCGTTCGAATAGAAGTAACCGAAGATGACAACCGATATGGCGGCCATGCCTATGCCTGCCGCTATCTTCACCGCCCGGTTCTGCCGCGACATGAATTCGCCTATTCGAGTCCGCGCCGCAAGCAGATAGATGGCGGATGGGATCAGGCTCACACCCATCACGTGAAAGAACACAGCTAAAGACAGGGGAGCTATTGTCACCCATCGGTTCCACTTCCCTTTGATCACCAGTAGGCCCGTCAGCGTGTACACCATCACCGACAGGATAAACAAGGAGTAGTATTCCACATACCCAAAAAACAGCAGGGAAAATCCACCGGAGGCCAGACCCAGTGTAAACAGAACACGGTCAACAACCCGCTCGTGCAGCGCCCTCGAGAAACATGCAGCCGCGATTAAGAAGACAACGCCTGACAAGATTGACATTGCCTGAAACGTATACAGCGCTGCCGTCTCCGGTTGGTCACTCACGAAGGAGTCAGCCCAGTGAACGAGCAGAATCAGGCCGGCGGAACTGGGTTTGGCCAGGAGTTCATCAGACGCGAGACGCGCCAAGGCGTGATAACCATCCCCAAGGAAATGAGTCTTGGCTCGCAGCAGATAGAACAGCAGGCCCAGCAGGATCGTCACAACGGCCGCCGGCAACCAGTACTTGTGATTTTCAACCGTTGTTTTTTCTTCACCTGTCGCCAACCTACTACGTCGATTGAATGCGAATAATATGATCGGAGGAACCAGAACGCCGAGGACAAAGATACCCACAGGTACCCAGGCAGGCTGGAAAGCCCACAGGTTGAGCCCCCAGACACGGTATTCGGGAAAGAAGGCGGCCACAAGGAAAGCGGTCAGGGTCAGGTAATAGGCTCCGATCGGTATGTGGGGCCACCTGTCCATCAGGGGAGACCGCTCTTGAGTTCAGGATGGGCTTCGATCAGTTGCCGCACCTGGGCGCTGTCCAGGCCACGCTTTATGGCATGGCGATAGACGCTCAACGCCTGTTGGTGGCGTCCACGCGAGAGCAGGTTGTCGCCCAGTTCTCTGATGATCGGCGGGGGAGCGTCGTCCCGGGATGCGATGTCACGCAGGAACTCGAAGTATCGGGCCTGGTTGCCCCGGGCCTGGTAGAGCCGCATGAGGCCCTGTCGGGATTGAAACATGTTGCTGTCCAGCGCCATCGCTTCCAGCCATGCCTCCTCGGCCCTGTCCAGATCGTTTCTCTGCATGTAGACAAGGCCCAGATTGGCCAGAGTGGGCGCGCTGTGGGGGTTCAGGCCATCGGCTATCTGCACACAAAGCAGGGCGCTGTCAAGCATCCCCAACCGGGCATAGTACTCTCCCAGGTCGGCCCAGCCTATGGCGTACAAGGGGTTCATCTTTAGCAGTTGCCGCATGACCCTGACCGCCTCCTCGACCCGGCCGCTCGTCCGATGATCCCGGGCCGCCCCAAACAGGAACCGCTCTGGTTGTTCCTTCTGCCAGCGCGATATTTCCTCATTGGCCTTGGCTCGCTCACCCCGGGCGTTATAGTAATCGACCAGAACTCGTCCGGCGTTAAGACTCTTCATTCTGTCCAGAGCCATGAAACTTCTGAAATGAGCAATGGCGACATCCGGCTGCGTCTGGCTTACGGCGCGTGGAATCAGCGTCAGGAGGCCGGAGACTACACACAGTAGGCTCAACGTCACATATGGCTTGATAGCCCTCCTGTTGTCCAGCAGGAAGTAGTAGGCCAGGACTGCTAAGGGTACGCCCGCGAATGAAAACAGGTCCCAGTCGCGCGGCATGCCCAGTTTGGGATCAAGAACGAACACCGCCCCCCAGACCGACAATGTCAGGAGGAGAAGGTACCTGTACTCCTTCTTTCTCAAGACGGCCCCGGTCGAAAAAGCCGGTGGCAGCGTCACCATCAGAAGCAAACCGGGGAGCAGCAGGATCAGAAGGTTCAGGATGTCGGCCAGGTGGCTCAGCGAGAACAGGGTATAGCCCTCCACAGTGAACCGGTTGGAGAAAAGAGGCACAAAGGCAAACCGGAAGTAGTAGCTGTTTGTATAGAAATGATGAAACACGACCAACAAAGCGATGACGGTAATCAACGCTATGGCCGCTCTGGAAGTCAGTTTCATGCGGGCAATAGCGTGACCGGCCCGGGTTCGGATCACCAGCAGATATACGGCGGCCGGAATGAGCGTCACCCCGAGAATGTGAAAGAAAACAGCCAGCGCCAACAGCGGAAGCATCAACCACCTGTTCGCCTCGCCCCGGGACACCAGAAGCCCGGTCAGTGTGAACACCAGAACCGACAGAACAAATAGTGAGTAGTATTCCACGTAGCCGAAGAACAGCAGCATGTAACCACCGGATGCAAGACCCATTAGAAACAGCAGTCTGTCCGACGTGCGCTCAAAGAGTCGCCCGGCAAAGAAACCGATAGCAGTCAGGAATGCAACCCCGGAAGCTATGGAGATAATCTGGCTGCCGATCAGGGCCGCCTGCCCGACGCCGCCAAGGGCCAATCTCGACCAGATGTGAACCAGTGATTCCCCCACCTCTCTGACCTTCAGCGCGAGTGGACTCTTCTCTCCCAGCACCGAAAGCAGCGCGTAGCCGTCACCGAGAAAATGAGTCTCGGCTCGCAGCAAATAGAACAGCAGACTGAAAAGAGCGATCAACCCTGCTGCTGGCAGCCAGTACCGCAGACCCCTATCTGACAGCTCAGCATTCTCCGGCGGCGAATCCCAGCGGCGTTCGAAGAATCTCAGGATCAGCGGCGCGACAGCACCCAAAGCGGCAAGGACCAACACTACCCAGAGGGGGTAGTAGCCCCACCAGTTGACCCCCCATATTCGTTGCTCGGGGAAAAAGGCACCTATCACAAGTGTCGCCAGGGTCACATAATAAGCGGCAAGAGGAAGGGCTGACCGCTTTGTCATCGGTTCATATGCTCCTTCAACAACGGATACTGTTCCGCCAACTTGCTCACGTAAACGCTGTCGAGGCCTTTCTGTAACCCACGACGATAAGCTTCGGCCGCCTGGGCGAAACGCTCTTTCGACAGGAGAAGGTCACCCAGTACCGGATAATACAGAACGAGCGGCGCCATGGCCGGTCTTCCGGTGGATTGGACTTGCTGCATCAAGGTGATTCGATCCCTCCGGGCCCGCTCGCTTACCCACCCAGTTCCCGGATGCGGGCGTTAATGTGATTGTATATCTCCGGCCAGGACTTATCGAAACCTCCCAGCTTGTATTCTTCACGGGCTCTCCGGAGCAGTTTGAGTCCTGCCGCCTTGTCGCCCCCGGCCACCGCAATCTCGCCGAGATCCTCGCAGGCCTGCCCGATAGCGGAATGATTGCCCAGCCGTTCCGCCCAGGCCAGAACCGGTCGCAGCCACCTGGCCGCTTCGTCATGATTACCTAAGAACCGATGGGTCATGCCGACATGGTAGTCGGCGAACAACTTCGCAATCTCACCGGAATGACGCCAGTGGTACTCACGGGCCTTCTGGTAGCATTGCAGAGCGGAGTCGTACTGTTTGAGATCGTAGTAGGTCCCGGCCAGGTTGTTCCATAGCGGCCCCAGCCAGCTTTCCACGTCTCCCGCCTCGGCTGCTTCGATCCCCCGTCTCCCCCACTCGATTTGCTCCTCCGGCGATTCGGTCACGATGGCTATCATGTGGGCGGCGTCGACGGCTCTGCTCCACATGGCGTTGGTGTTGCAGTAGGTATACATCCGGTCAAAAGTCTCGCGCGCCTTTTTCAGGTCGCCGTCCTTCCACTCGAATCGCCCCTTGACACCAAGGTAGCGCGACCAGCCCATGGGATCGGAATCCGTCGCTCGCTCTTCGGCGCGAACCAGCCAGACCCGGCCCGCTTCCTTGTCGTCCAGGATAAGATACATCCGCGCCACCTGCGACAACGCTTCCACTTCGAGGGAGCGGTCGAATTCCTCGCGGGCCTTTTCAACGACCGCCACGTATTCTTCCCGAGCGGTCTCGTAATCACGCGACTGGAACAACTCGTCGGCCTTTGCCATCATGGCGTCGGAAGTGGGTTCTGAATCTGTCACCAGAGTTCCTTTCGGCTTGATGTCGACCGCCACCACCAGAATCGGCAGCAGCAGCAGCGATGTCAACGTTGTCACAATTCTCATCATATGCTCCCTCGATATCTGCGGCCGGTGTACGTCCTCGTGCGCCAGCCAATCCTCACCCGGCAGACAGGACGTCCGCCGGGCACAGGGCAAGGTTCATCTGTAATCGTACCGTCAAGTATACAAGCTGACGCGGGAAAGATCATTCAAAAACTGCCTCTAACAAGGCAGGATTCCGTTGGCACAGAATTCCGTTTGACCGGGGGCGGCGGCGGGAGTATATTCCGCTGCTTGCCGAACCCCTGTGTGATGTCACGAATGACGGGGTAACGGCCTGTTACCGGATGTAATGGAGGAGCATGATTCGATGCGCGCATTAATTACGGGAATAACGGGACAGGACGGTTCATACCTGGCCGAGTTTCTGCTGGAAAAGGGATACGAGGTGCTTGGTATGGTACGGCGGTCTTCCACGGAGTCGTTCGAGAGGATCGACCATATCAAGGATCGACTCACTTTTGTTCAGGCGGATCTGCTGGACCAGCTTTCCATCATCAGGTTGATCGAGGAGCATCACCCTGATGAGGTTTACAATCTGGCTGCTCAGTCGTTCGTGCCGGCCAGTTGGGCGCAGCCGGTTCTGACCGGCGAGTTCAATGCCCTGGGCGTTACCAAGGTGCTGGAAGCCATTCGGCTGGTAGACAGTTCCATCAAGTTCTACCAGGCGTCATCATCGGAGATGTTCGGCCGCGTGGTGGAAGTACCGCAGACTGAGAAAACCCCCTTCTACCCGCGCTCACCGTATGGCGTAGCCAAGGTCTACGGTCATTGGATCACGGTCAACTACCGCGAGAGCTACGGTATTCCCGCCTGCTCCGGCATCCTGTTCAACCACGAGTCGCCTCGCCGGGGGCTGGAGTTCGTGACGCGTAAGATCACCGACGGCGTGGCCCGCATCAAACTGGGCCTTTCCGACAAGTTGGCGCTGGGCAATCTCGACGCAAAACGCGACTGGGGATTTGCCGGCGACTACGTGCGGGCGATGTGGTTGATGCTGCAGCTCGACAAGATGGAAGATCTCGTCATCGCCACGGGCCGGACGCATTCGGTCGAGGATTTCGTCCGCGCCGCTTTTGCCCGGGTTGACCTCGATTACAAGAATTACGTGGTGACCGACCCAAGGTACGTTCGGCCCGCCGAGGTGGACCTTCTGCTCGGAGATGCAAGTCGAGCCGCCAATGTGCTGGAGTGGAAACCGTCCGTCAGTTTCGAGGAACTGGTGCACATGATGGTCGACGCCGACCTGGAGCGACTCTCTTCCGATTGACCCGCGTGAAGGACAAACCGTGCCCATGAAGAAGGCAACCGTATTCGTGACCGGCATCGCCGGGTTTGCGGGGTCTTACCTGGCCGAGGAACTGCTCGCCGCCGGGTACCGGGTCGTCGGCGCCGTTCACCCCAGGGAGTCCACCGCGAATATAGCCTCTCTCAGAGGCGAGGTGGATATTGTCCGGTTGGACATACAAAACGCCTCGCGATGCCGGCAGTCTCTTCTCAAAGCGAAACCGGACTACGTCTGTCACTTAGCGGCGATTGCCTCGGTGTGGCGCTCGTTTGAAATGGAACGCGCGGTCTACCGGGTCAATTTCGAGGGGACTCTGAACATGCTTGAGGCGACCCTTGAGACCGACCGCGTGCGGCGGTTTCTGTTCGTCAGTTCGGCCGACTGCTACGGCGTGTTCACGCCCCGGAACAAGACTCTCACCGAGGAACAACCGCTGAACCCGGTTTCTCCTTACGCTCTTTCCAAGGCGGTGGCCGAGCAGGCCTGCCGGTATTATGCCCAGCATTACCGGCTCCCCATCGTCACCGCCCGCTCCTTTACGCACAGCGGCCCCCGCCAGAGCGTCGATTTCGTAATCCCCTCGTTTGCCAAACAGATAGCCACGATTGAAGCCGGTCGGTCCCGCCCGGTGATGGCGGTCGGGAATCTGACGGCAAAGAGAGATATATCCGACGTGCGCGATATCGTGCGCGGCTACCGACTGCTTATTGAAAAAAGCCGGGCGGGCCGTGTGTACCAGTTGTGTTCGGGCCGGGCGGTGACGATCCAGACCGTGTTGAACTCGCTGCTCAGGCTCTCGTCGCATAATATCAAAGTCAGGGTGGATCCCTCGCGCCTGCGCAAGATCGACATACCGGTTCAGAGAGGGGACAACTCCCGCGCTGTTCAAGAGTTGGGCTACCAGGTCCGATATACACTCATGACGACTCTCAAGGACACGCTGGATTTCTGGAGAAAGAGAATCAACTCGTAGGCTCGACGCCTTCAACCGGAGATACACGACATGGCAAGAAAGAACACTCGAGAGGCCAGGACCATGCAGGAACTCATCGGCAAGATCAAAGACCGCAGCGCCCGAGTGGGTGTCGTCGGCCTGGGGTATGTCGGTCTGCCATTGTCTGTAGAACTCGCCCGGGTCGGGTTCAAGGTGACCGGTTTCGATATATCGCGTCCCAAGATCAAGTTGCTCAACTCCGGGAAATCGGATATTGATGACGTACCTGACGCTCATGTCGCTGAGATGGTGACCTCGGGCTACTTCAAAGCGACCGATGACACCAGGCTGCTGGCCAAAATGGACACCATCTCCATCTGTGTGCCCACACCGTTGTCCAAGACCAAGGACCCCGATGTCAGCTACATTCTGGCAGCGGTGGATGACGTTCAAAAGCAGTTGAAGTCGGGGACGTTGGTGGTTCTCGAATCGACGACCTACCCGGGTACGACCGAGGACCTGATTCTGCCCAGACTCGAGGCGAGCGGGATGAAAGCCGGGACTGATTTCTTCCTGGCCTTTTCACCGGAACGGGTCGATCCAGGCAACCCCACTTTTACAACCAAGAACACACCCCGGGTGGTGGGAGGCATCACTCCCGCCTGCACACAGGTAGCCAAAACCTTCTATGAGCAGACTATCCCTCAAATCCATGCGGTATCTTCGACGCAAGCCGCCGAGATGGTCAAGCTGCTGGAAAACACGTTCCGGTCGGTCAATATCGGCCTGGTCAACGAGGTGGCCGTAATGTGCGACCGCCTGAATCTCGATGTCTGGGAGATTATCGACGCCGCCGCTTCCAAGCCGTTCGGCTTCATGCCGTTCTATCCCGGCCCCGGTCTTGGAGGGCACTGCATCCCCATCGACCCGCACTACCTGTCGTGGAAGTTGAAATCGCTCAACTACTACGCCCGGTTCATCGAACTGGCCGGAGAAATCAACAGCCAGATGCCGGAGTACGTGGTGGACCGCATAGGACAACTGCTGAACCAACGCTTCGCCAGGTCGATCAACAAGTCGTCAATCCTGGTGCTGGGCGTGGCCTACAAGCCGGATATCAAGGACACGCGCGAATCGCCGGCTCTCGACGTCATCACGCTACTGGAAGACAAAGGGGCCAAAATACAATACAACGATCCGTTTATCCCCGAAATTGACTGGAACGGTTCCATGCGCAAGTCAGTCAAACTGACCGCGGCTCTGATCAGGAAGGCCGATCTCACGGTAATACTGACTCACCACTCCGGGTACGATTACCAGTGGATAGTGGATCAGTCCCGGGCCGTGTTTGACGCCCGCAACGCCACCAAAGACGTCAAGAAAAACCGCAACAAGATAGTGCTGCTCTGATAGCCCTCTGCGAGACGAGCATCCCGCCTGACGCGCAGAGCCGACGGACCAACCCAATCATAAGCGCAGCAGGGCAGTATCCAGGCGATGACGGGTGGCGGGTTCAAACTCGTTTGGACCCGCCACCCTTAGCAGCAATAGTAGTAGTAGGTCAGGCCCCCTGTGGGCCTGACAACGGCTGCCGACAAAGGCCGTGTGACCCACCATTTATGGTGGGGTACAAAGCTGATTGACTTCGGCGGTTTGTGGGGCTGTGATCCAGTTGTGACTAAGTCAACCAATCGGTTTGCGACGGATACAGAGAAACCCACCTTGAAAGGTGGGCCACCCAACCGGGAATAACTGAGGGGTGCAACGGGATTGATCCGCACGTTACAGTGGGAATGACCCCTGGCGTGACCAAGTCACTGTTTTGCGTTCTGTCCTGAGTCTTTCAATAGCCTGCTAATCCCCCCCCGACAGGCTCTTTTTCTGCCCGGGCAGGTGGATAAACTGTCCTGCCGGCGTGCCGATCTAAGTAAGATACGGCATGGTGCAACAAATGACCTACGACAACCAGGACATTAGCGCTCGCGAAAAGGAGATCCGGTTCCTTCTGAAGGATTTCCTTAAAGTCATCAAGGTTGTCTCGATGTATCCTGAGAACAACCCTCTGCCGCTGTCTCTTAAGCGGTCGTTTGCCGAAAAACTGGTCAGTGTGGTACAGGCCCACGGGGAGTTCCGTATCGAGGTCGACCGCGACCGGTTGGTATTAGAGCATGAGATCGTCTTTGTGGACAAGTCCAAGGAGGAAAGCCTGGCCGGTCTGTTTTACGGCACCGGTATCAGTGAATTCTCCTTCAAATTCGGGCTCGATGTAGAGGACGTCTACAAGCTGCTTGACCTGGTCAGGGAGTATGTCAATTCCCCCGACAAGTCGCTGGACCTGGCCGGATCGATATGGGAGGCCGAAATCAACGGCTTTGTCTTCCGCACGGTCGAGGATGTTGCCCTCTCGGACTACGACTCCAGCTTCAATATCCAGGAATACACGAGCGATCCCGACAGCGGGCGGATGAAGCGCTCCCAGTTCGGCACTGACCATGACGAGAACTACACGGCGATTTTCGAGAGCAACGACGATTCGTACCATGAAAGCGAGTTGCAGTTCGACGACAGCGCCAAAATCGACATCATAGAAACCGTCACGGGGAAAGCCGCGCCCGGTTCCGGCTCTCCGTTCACGACCGTTGTGTCTTCGGCGCCGGCGGGCAAGGAACCAATTGAAGATGCCGGCGACTGGCCGGCATTGGCGGTGGGCGAGGCAGTCGAGGCACCGGATTGCCCGGAGGCACCCTCCCCACGACCCTCGATGCCGGACACAACCATAATACTCAACGATGAGTTCCGACTGTCGCGGGAAGAAGAAGCGATGGTACAGGAACTGCTGGCCGAGGACGCCCAATTCGATACCTACGAGTCGACACTTGAGCTGCTCAAGGAGATGTTGCTCCAGGAGGGCGATATGGACGCCTTCTACGAGACGGTCACCGTCGGCGAGAAAGTCCTGACGGACCTTGTCAGGGCCGGGAGGCTTCCGGAGTCGGGCCAGTTGCTGCAATACCTGAAGGCACTGGAACAGCGTCTGCCTCCCGACAAGGGTCTCTGGGGCGAGCGGTTGCGCGACGCCGTCGTCACGGCAGGCAGCCGCGACCGGCTCAAAGTGCTTACGGAATCACTCAACGATCATCCCGAATTGGGCGTTGGCGAACTCAAACGTTATCTGGACAACCTCGGCTGGGAGGCTCTCAGCGCAATCACCGACTTGATGGGGGAACTGGAGCACAGGCTGCACCGCGAGACTCTGAGGGACTACCTCACAGCACGTGGAAAGGACAATATCGATATCGTCGCCAGGGGAGTCTATGACAAACGCTGGTACGTGGTACGCAATGCGGTCACGATCTTAGCGGGGATTGGTGACGCCAGGGCAATCACCTACCTCAAGAAGGTAGTGAAACACGACGACCGCCGGGTTCGCCTGCAACTGGTCTCCTCACTCGGAGATTGTCCCAACGATGACGTGGTGTCGCTCCTGAAAGAGTGCATTTCCGATACCGATGCCGAAATAAGAAAGGGAGCTGTCGGCTCGCTGGTTGCCAGGAAAGACCAGGCCGCTCTTGACACCATCACCGACATACTGAACGAGGAGGGCTTCCGGTCGCTGGGGCAGGACGATCAACAGACGCTGTTGAATGCCTTTTCCATGCTGGGCGGTGAAAAGGCAGTGTCTTACCTCTCACAACTGATTTTGAAGACCAACCCGTTTCGGGACTCCGGCCTGGCCTTCTACCGGGCGGCCGCCTTTGAGGCCCTGACATTGAATCGCAGCAAGAAATGCGAGAGCTTCCTGGTCAAGCTGTCCGGAAGTTGGCGGCCCGACATCAAGCAGCAGGCGGTCGCCGCTCTGCAAAGGAGGCGCGAGATCATTTACGGAGAGAACGGATGAACACGGCGGCGAATCAATCCCTTAAACGGGTGCTGGGCGGGCTGGTCGAGGAAAAACTGCTGACCGCGTTCTTCGTCATCTACAAGACGGCACGCATAATCGACCGGAACAACCCCACCTTCCAGAGACAGTGCCAGGTCTTTTTTGAACAGTTGCTGGCGGCCGGTCGTGTGAGCGGCGAAGTGGCCGTCAAGATCATCGCCGGACGATACTTCGTCAACGAGAACATGCTTCGCTTTGACGACTCCGGCTTGTCCGGCGCCGCCTCGGTGGCTCGCGAATGGAAAGCGCTGGGGGTCGGGGGAGTGGCATTCTCCGAGGGCGTCTCCCAGAACGACGTAGCCACCTTTTTCCAGTTCATGGCTGCCGCCAAACCCAACTCAGAAAACCTGGAGACTCTCTCCGAACGACTGAAAGCTCTACACCTCACGCACGTCCGCCTTCTTTCCGTAAGGGAGAAAGACGCCTCATACCAACTGGTAAGCGAGGAAACCCGTCGTCAGTTCCGGGCGGCGGCGCGGGCCACGTTCTTTCAGGCCATGACCGTTGCCGAGAAGGCCATGATCGACACGAGGGAACAGAAGACCATCAATGTATCAAGGACCAAGCGCGTGATCCAGTCGCTGATTGACCACATTACCCGGGATGAATCCTCACTGATCGAGTTGACTTCGATAAAGGACTTTGACGATTACACCTACGCCCATTCCACCAACGTCTGTGTCTACGCCCTCACCTTGGGCGTGAGAATCGGCCTCGACCGGTCCCGGCTGTCCCGGCTGGGCTTCACCTCCCTTTTCCATGACGTGGGCAAAGTAAGACTCCCCGCCGACCTGATCCGCAAGCCCGGATCGTACGATGAAGACGACTGGATCCAGATGCAGCGACACCCCCTGCTGGGAGCCAAGACAATCCTGCGCAATATGAAACTGGACGCCCACACGGCGCGAGCGGCCCGGGGTGCTTTCGAGCACCACATCAATCGTGACTACACTGGCTATCCCATGCTGCAGTATCGAAAGCGTCCGCTCAATCTCTTTTCACGCATTATCTCCATTGTCGATACCTTTGACGCCCTCAGTTCGGGACGGGTTTACCTGAAGCAGGCCGTCCCGCCGGACGAGACCCTGCGCAAGATGCATTTCCAGATGAACACCAAGTTCGACGCCCTCCTCCTCAAGATATTCAACGATATCATCGGTATCTTTCCTGCCGGTTCGCTGGTCCTTCTGACCACCGAAGAGATCGCCCTGGTGCTGACCAACAACGAAGCCGACCGCTCACGGCCTTATGTCAAGGTCGTCGGCAATCGCACCGGGTTGACTGAGACACCGGAATGGGCCGACCTCTCGCAGCCTGAGAATGCCCACCGGAAAATCGCGCGCATGGTTGATCCGCGCCGCTACGGATTGAACATCAAAGACTTCGTGTTGCAGGACTAAAAGGACAGTGACACCGAGGCCACGGGTCGGCCGTCGCTGTCGGGCGCCAGTTGTATACTGAGCGCGGCGTCGTCCTCCTTCCGGGGAAAACCGGACAGGTGGGCGTCTACGTAGGCATCGAACAGGGAAAAGAAAGTGACGATCACGGCATACCAGGTAAGCTTGTTGCGTTCATCCTTTCGATCCCGGTACAGGCTGTAGTATTCGTTGCGAAGGGTGACGTTGCCGGGGTCGGCGGCGCCATAGAGCTTCCTGAAATCCGACGCCTGCCTCCCGTAGTGAATGGCCGACCCGATCATCCAGACATCGAGACCGAAAAACAGCACGGCCTTGAGGTAGCGGCGATTGCCCAACTGCCCCAGCCCGGGAACCGCCAGGGACTTAAGAAGGGCGGTGGTGGGATTCTGGATCAGACGGGCTTCGCGATTGGTCGTATCGGTAACGGCGGCGAATGAGCGCAACATCTGTCCCGGCTCAAAGAGGAGGGTGTCGACCGGGATCTCCTCGCCCTGGGAGGTGTCCACCCCCGTGGAGTCGTAGGCAGCCACTCCGGTCGCCGACAGAAGGAGCACGACTATTATGAACGAGGTTCTCACCGCCCAGGCCCCTGCTGTCAGGAGTAGACTTTCAATTGCTTCTCAGCGATTTCTATTTCCACGATACTGGCCGGCACATCCAGGAGTTCGCCGTCGAGATACAAGGTACGGTTCCTGACATTCTGGAGAGTGATCACACTTCCCCGGAACAGACGCACTGATTGACCGTAGATATACTTCTGCCTGAACGTCTGCCGTACGAAAGACGATACTTCGGCGGGGCCGGCGTCCACGTCGAAGACAACCTCCGCCCGCCCGTCATCGAAAAGTGACGCCGGAGTCAGTTGCAGCCCCAAAGCATAGGGCAGAAGATTGATGTTGAGAACGGTCGGTGCGATCTCGAACCGGAAAGAGTCGACCTTTACTATTGTTTTTGCCGCTCTCGGCGCTGTCACCGCCTGGCTTGCCAGGCGTGACCAGCCTATGGCATACCGCGGACCGCTCTTGTCCTCCAGCAAGCGAGCCATCCGGGGAATCAGACCCAGGCACACCGATCCGAAAAACAACTGTCCGGCGGCCGTACCCGAATCCACTTTGCGGTAGGCACGGCCGACGATTTTGTCGATAGCCTCACGCCTCCCACTGGTCAGGCCGAACGAGGCAGCTATGTTGTTGAATCGACCCATGGGAAGGATTCCCAGCGGCATGTCCGCCTCGAGGGCGGCGCGAGCGGTCAGGTTGAAAGTTCCGTCTCCCCCACACGCCACCAGGCCGGTGACTTTCCCACGGCGGTCAGACTGTGAAGGAAGCCGATGGCGCCCCTTCTTGAGCCCGCAGGCAACCCTGGCCGCATCCAGAAGATCGGCTGCAGAACCAGGTCTGAGAACGGTGTAATGCCCTCCCTGCTGTCGGATCAGAGCGGTCAGCCGCTTGATGGGGCCCGGATCGTAACGCGCGGCGCGTTCGTTCACCAGCAGACAGAAGTGGGGTCGCTGTTCTTTCTGACGTCGTTTTCGTTGCATCCTGAGTATTATAACAAAAACACAACCACTGCGGAAACGGTTTGTGCGAATTCCCGATCTCCGATTCCGTCATCATGCCGGCTGTTTCCCCTCGCGCATCCCACATTCCACCGCAGGCGGGCAGGCCACCCAGGCATTGATTTTGTGCGTGGTGTACGCCCTCTTGCGCCGCGATCCCGTGTATGAGAAAATTCGGTTGGCGCACGAGAACGTACGCTGGCCACAAAAAAGCTACGGGGCAGACGATGCGTCTGCCGCCCACGAAACAGGCTGGCAATGCCGGTCTGTTCCGCTTTGCGCGAAGAACCGGCCACGCGGTGCGCTGCAACAAAGAACGCATCGCGTTTATTCTTTACAAGTGACTGCAGGAGACATATATTCCGCATTCCGAGGCCGAGGTCGACGGTATTTTATTGGTCGAAAAGGGCTTATTTGACGGTCGCGCGGCATGATGGAGCCTTCAGGCCGGGATCAATGGCAGGAATCCCGGCCAGGACGTGCAACAAGAAAGAGACGGTACATGTTTCGGATTGAATCGAAAGTCGATACTAAGTCTGTACAGTACGCAGACAACTACGAGAAAAACAAGGCCCAGCATCTTGAGTTCAAGGAGCGTCTTGAGAAAACCAAGAAGGGCGGGTCGGAAAAAGCCCGCAAGCGCCACACCGACCGCAAAAAGCTGCTGCCGCGCGATCGTGTAGCCAAGCTGCTTGATCGAAACACGCCGTTTCTGGAACTCAGCCCGCTTGCCGCCTGCGACATGTACGAGAACCAGGCCCCGGCGGCGGGAATCATCACCGGCATCGGGTCTGTCCACGGCCGCGAAGTGATGGTGATCACCAACGACGCCACCGTCAAGGGGGGGACGTACTACCCGATAACGATTCTCAAGCACGGGCGCGCCCAGACGATAGCGGAAATCAACCACCTGCCCTGCATCTACCTGGTCGACTCCGGCGGCATCTTCCTGCCGCTGCAGTCGGGCACTTTCCCGGACAAGGACCATTTCGGACGCATCTTTTACAACCAGGCGCGCATGTCGGCCCTGGGTATCGCGCAGATTTCGGTGGTCATGGGGTCATGCACGGCGGGCGGGGCATACCTGCCGGCAATGTCCGACGAGACAATCCAGGTCCGCAAGCAGGGGACTATCTTTATCGGCGGTCCGCCGCTGGTCAAGGCCGCCACCGGTGAAGTCGTGACCGACGAGGAACTCGGGGGCGCCGATGTCCATTGCCGCACTTCGGGCGTAAGCGATCACTACGCCCAGAACGACGAGCACGCCATTCAACTCGCGCGCAACGTCGTGCAGAACCTTAACCATCCTCCAAAAACGCACATTGACCTCACGGAATCGGAAGAACCCCACTATGACCCCGAGGAGCTCTATGGCGTGGTCTCCAACGATATCCGCAAGGGCTTCGATATCAGGGAGGTCATCGCGCGCATTGTCGACGGTTCACGCTTTCACGAATTTAAGGAACTCTACGGTACGACGCTCGTGACCGGCTTTGCGCGGATCATGGGCTACCCGGTTGGGATCATCGGGAACAACGGTGTTCTATTTTCCGAGTCGTCGCTTAAGGGCGCGCACTTCATCGAACTGTGCACCGAGCGCAAAATTCCACTGATTTTTCTTCAGAACATCTCTGGTTTCATTGTCGGTCGCCAGTATGAAGCGGGCGGCATCGCGCGCGACGGCGCCAAGATGGTCCACGCAGTAGCCAACGCCGACGTACCCAAGTTCACGGTCGTCGTGGGTGGTTCTTACGGTGCGGGCAACTACGCGATGTGCGGGCGGGGTTACTTCCCGCGGCTCATGTGGATGTGGCCCAACGCCAAGATTTGCGTCATGGGGGGCGAGCAGGCCGCTGACGTTCTGGCCTCGGTCAAAGTGAAACAGCTTGAGAGAGAGGGCAAGAAGCTGACCGAAGAGGAAATCGAGGCTATCCGGCGACCGGTCATTGAGGACTACGAGCGGCAGTCCTCGCCGTATTATTCCGGGGCGCGGTTGTGGGACGACGGGATAGTCGGTATGACCGAAACGCGCAACGCCCTGGCCCTGGGAATCTCGATGTCACTCAACGCGCCGATACCGGACCAGAAATACGGAGTCTTCCGCATGTGATGCGGCGGGGCCGATTCGCCATGGATCTCAGCACGATAACTTACCACAAGGACGACCGCATCGCGCGGGTGACATTCAATCGCCCGGGGATTCACAACGCATTCAACGGCACCGTCCTCATTGAGATGTCACAGGTCTTCTCCGAAATCGAGAAGGACAAGGACATCCGCGTGGTGCTCCTGACCGGCAAGGGCAAATCGTTCTGCGCCGGGGCTGACCTCAACTGGATGCGGGATGTTGTCAAGCAATCGTTCGAGGAAAACCTCGCCGAGTCCAACGAACTCGCGGAGTTGTTCTACAAGATATATACCTGTCACCGACCGGTCGTAGGGCGAATAAACGGTGCAGCTATTGGCGGTGGCACCGGGTTTGTCGCCGTGTGCGATATCGCCATCGCAGCCCGTTCGGCGCAGTTCTCATTCTCGGAAGTCAAGATCGGCCTTGTGCCGGCGTGCATTGGCCCCTATGTCGTCAGGAAGATGGGTGAAGGCAGGGCGCGCGAGTTGTTTATCACCGGTGAACGAATGAACGGCGACCGCGCCCATGAGGTTGGCCTGGTCAACCGCGTTGTGGATGACGATCAGCTTGACGCCGAGGTGGATCGTATTGTCGGGACGTTGCTGTCGTCGGGGCCGGAGGCCGTCACGATGGCCAAGAAACTCGTGTCCGAGGTCCCCGGCATGACACCGGAGCGGTTCAAGCCGTTCACGGCGGAGATGATCGCCCGGCTGCGTATTTCAGAAGAAGGCCAGGAAGGGATGGACGCCTTTCTCAACAAACGCAAACCGAACTGGGTGGAGGATTGAAGAAAGTCCCAAACCGGAATAGTATGGACAAGCTGTTCAAGAAGATCTTAGTTGCCAACCGATCTGAGATCGCGATCCGGGTGATGAACGCCTGCCGCACGTTGGGGATACCGTCGGTGGCCGTTTACTCCGACGCCGACGCGAAGAGCAGACACCGCCTGCCGGCAGATGAGTCGGTTCACATCGGCCCGTCACCACCGCGCGAATCGTACCTTGACATTGAAAAGATCATCGCTGCGGCAAAACAGGCCGGGTGCGACGCCATCCATCCCGGCTACGGTTTCCTGGCCGAGAACCCCGCCTTTGCCGGGCGTTGCGCCGAGGAGAAGATCACGTTTATCGGGCCGTCGCCCGATGCAATCGCGCTGCTCGGCAACAAGGTGGCATCCCGAACAAAGATGGCCGGCGCCGGTATCCCGTTGATTCCCGGCATGAAGGGAACCGAGACCGATCTCGACGTCTATCGGAAGGCCGCTGAGACGGCAGGATACCCGGTCATCATTAAGGCCGCCGCCGGTGGGGGGGGAAAGGGGATGCGCATAGTCCACGATGCCGAGGGGTTGGCCGATGCCGTCGACGCCGCCCGCCGCGAGGCAAAGAACGCCTTTGATGACGACACCGTTTACCTTGAGAAGTACATCGTCAACCCGCGTCACATCGAGTTTCAGATCATGGCCGACCATCATGGGAACACCGTCCACGTGTTTGAGCGGGAGTGTTCCATCCAGCGACGGCACCAGAAGATAATCGAAGAAACGCCGTCGACGGCGCTCGATAACGACACCCGCGCCCGGATGGGAGCCGACGCCGTCAGGGTAGCGCAGGCGGCCGGTTACACCAATGCGGGAACGGTGGAGTTTCTCTTTGACCAGAGCGGCCATTACTACTTCCTGGAAATGAACACCCGCATCCAAGTCGAGCACCCGGTCACCGAGATGGTCACCGGCGTCGACCTGGTTATCGAGCAGATTCGTATCGCCGCCGGGTTGCCACTGTCGGATCATTTCAGAAATCTCTCTCAGCGGGGTCACGCGATCGAGTGCCGCGTCTACGCCGAAGACGGCGAGGACAACTTCATGCCCTCAACCGGCAGGATCGCCTGCTACCGCGAACCGACCGGTCCGGGCATCAGGGTCGACTCGGGAGTGACAGCCGGGACGGAAGTGACAATCGATTACGATCCCATCATGGCCAAACTGATCGCACATGCACCCACCCGCGAATTGGCTATCAGGAAGATGATCGACGCCCTGCACAACTACAAAATTCTCGGTGTGAAAACATCGAAGAAGTTCATGGTCGACGTGCTGAGCCATCCAGAGTTCGCCTCTGGGAGAACCTATACCGACTTCATCGAGAGAAATATGGTCGATCGCAAACTCGACATGGGACAATTCAAAGAATTAGCGGTGGCAGCAGCGGCTGCAGCGTCATCTTTCGGTAACAGGAGATCGCCGACCTCTGTCACGGACAGTGGCGCGGGGCGGACCTCGGTCTGGCGCAGTGTGGGAAGCTGGCAAGTGGGAGACCTGATCCATGAGTGAGGCGAACGTGTGCATCCACGGATGGCAAACCGACAGGCTGAGTCATGCAGAACAGGGGTCGGTCCGATGAGCACCGGTGAGTTCGTCTTTGAAGATGGTATCATATCAGCCACATGTGAGAAGGCCGGAGATCGGCTGCTGGTGAAAATCGGAGAGAGGGAATACCTCTTCCAGCCGATTGGAGAAAACCTTTTTTCCACGAACGTAAACGGTGCCGCCTGCATTATCGGTGTCGTGGAAGACGGAGGCACTTATTTCGTCGACATAGACTCGGTTCTGCTTGAAGTAACGGAACCGTCCGAGGACGGCTTCGCCGGCGGTGCGGGCAGCCTGGCCGGAGAAAAGGACAAAGTCTTCGCGCCCATGCCGGGAAAGATCGTCAAGGTTCTGGTTGGGGTTGGCGATGAAGTGGCGGTCAGGCAGTCGATGGCTATTGTCGAGGCGATGAAGATGGAGAACGTCATTGTCTCGCGGGCGGCGGGGCGGGTGAAAGCGGTCAATTTCGCGCCCGGCGACCAGGTGGACACCGAAAGCCCGATCATCGAGCTGGAGCTGGGGGAGTAGGCTACCGGTCAGTTTGCCTGTACCATAGGACAGTAGCTTCGAGTATAAAAAAACCGGCGTGTGGACGCCGGCTTTTTTGCCTGCTACCGCAAGAACCTACAGCACTTTGACGCCGACCGTAACCGCCCAGAAACCCATGCTGTCATCGAAAATCGGCTCGACGTCGCTACCCGCCTCAATCGCCTGCGATGTGCCGATGCTTATCACTCTCGCGTGTGCGAAAAGTTTGACCAGGCGAATCAGCGGGTACTCCACACCCACACCGATATTGTAATAGAACTTGGTCTGGTCCTCGACCGCCAGATTCTCGGTTAGACTCTCCACCACCGCCTCGACGCCTGGAGGCAGTTCAAACCTATCCGGTTGTTTCACCTGTGCCAGACCGATACCGACAAACGCATACGGTTTCAGCGGGAATCCCGGAATGCCGACAGCCAACTTGCCGTCGACGCCGTACATCGTGATCTCAATATCCCCACCTGTGACGTCACCAATGTCACTGCAGAATTTATGCAGTTCGACCTTGCCGATTGTCTCGAGTATGGGCAGGGCACTCAACGACACTCCGATCATGCCGTGATAGCCGGTCTTGTAATTGGTCTTGAAACCGGCAGGGGCATTCGGAACTGTGAACCCACCCCCCGCATACAACTTGATGGGGCTGCCGGCCTGGGCCGAAGAGGCCATGGCAAGAGCGAGCAGAACCGCCACTGCCAGTGCAATCTTCTTCATCGTGATCTCCTTAATGGGCCTTCTGTCCTGATCCTGATTGTTCGACCAGCTTAATGCCACTTCCCGGGCAACCGGTCAACAAAAACCTCTGCGAAGTATCGGCCAGACTTAAAGTCGCCCAAGCAGCACCCTATTCCCTGTAACGCATTATCGCAATATGTCTTAACACGCGCGCAAAAATCTGTGGCAACCTATAGGCTGTGGGGATTACTGCGTGTTTCCTCGCGCTATGCACGTATTCTGAGCTATTTACAGTTAGATCGCGGTGCCTGCATTCCGGGCTAGACTTCACCCGACAGACTCGCTTCAGCGACTTTACTCGACCTTTGGTTCGAAGGGATCTTGCTTGATCTTCTTGAACCTGCTAGACCGATTGGCACTGAGGATGACTCTGACTCCAAAGCCGCAAAGAGTTAGACCTGGGAACCAGTGAACTAAGAACATGAGTACTATTCCGATGGCTATTAGGATGCTCCCAATCAGGAACTTCCAAAAGTACTCATATCTCAGATACAGTCTCCGCAGTTCATTCGACCAAGGGTTCCGATTGGACTTGGTCGCCATTATCTTACCTTCCACTACGGGACAGATGTTAACCTTTCATACCTAGTATCGACTAACTCTCAATTTTCTACTACACTTCCAGTCAAGTAGAAGTATAGGTGCCTGATACACTTTGCCTTATAGGTCTTTCTAATCTCTTCTCTTTTCTGGGAGTTCTTAATTGTAAGAGACACAACTCCGGCGTTGTTGTCAAGAGATTTTGTCGAGAAACTCCTGCTTCACATCGATCATGTCCACTTCGTAACCCCTGGTGGCGAGAACCTGGGAAATACCATTTCCCATCGTACCGGTCCCGACCACCGTCACTCTTTTCACATCGTCAGCCTTCATTGTGCTTATTTCTTTCGAGAGGGATATTTTTCAATTTTTATTTTTGTTCTAAAAGGTGTGCAGCGTTTGATGCTGGTGCTGCCAAGCGACACCAGCCAGCACGATTATGATTGTTGTGCCGTCAGGCGTCTCTGCCTGACGGTTTACTCACATTCTGTCGTGAGGCGTCGGGCAGGGACATCCGACGCCACCTCTTTGAAAAAACCTCTGCGAAGTATCGGCCAGACTTAAAGTCGCCCAAGCAGCACCCTATTCCCTGTAACGCATTATCGCAATATGTCTTAACACGCGCGCAAAAAGGTGGAGTTTGTGAAGTTGTTCACTTGATTTCCCTCGAAGTTTTGATTATATAGGTCAAAACTTGAAACAACATTACACACTCTGGAGGATTTAAGATGGCTGAAAGGAATGAGACCTACATTGTCTCCGTCTGCCGGACAGCGGTAGGGAATCTTCACGGCGGACTGGGCAGTATGACAGCTCCGCAGACGGGAGCTCTGGCTATTAAGGAAGCCATCAGGCGTTCCGGCGTTGACCCCACCGATATCGAGGAAGTCATAATGGGGCAGGTTGTTCAAGGCGGTTGCGGTCAGGCGCCCGGCCGCCAGGCTGCAATCCACGCGGGAGTGCCGCCGGAAGCGGCCGTTATGACGATCAATAAGGTATGTGGCTCGGGGCTGAAGGCGGTCATGCTGGCGGCACAGTCAATCCGTGCCGGCGACCAGGAGGTGTTCGTAGCCGGCGGCATGGAGTCGATGTCACAGACGCCGTACGTAATACGCGGAGCCAAGACCGGACTCCGGTGGGGCCACAAAGAGCTGGATGATATCATGGTCTCCGATGGTCTGTGGGACAGCTTCAACAATTTCCACATGGGCCGCGCCGCGGAGTTTATCAGCCGGGAGGAAAAGATCAGCCGCGAAGCGCAGGACGAATACGCGTTCAATTCGCATCAGAAAGCGGTTGCCGCTCAGAAAGCCGGGAAGTTCAAGGACGAGATATTCGATGTCGGAATCCCCCAGCGCAAAGGCGACCCGGTCATATTCAACGTCGACGAGTGCCCCCGCGCAGGCATCACCATTGAGAAGCTGGCCAGACTCCGACCGGCCTTTGAGAAGGACGGCACGGTTACGGCTGGAAACGCCCCCGGGCTTAACGACGGCGCCGCAGCCTCGGTGGTGGTGTCGGGGAAGTACATGAAAGAAAAGGGGCTTAAACCCCTGGCAAGAGTGATCGAGTATGCCGTGGCCGGTACTGAACCCAAGCGTCTTTTCTGGGCGCCCATCTATGCCGTCCAGAAGCTGATGAAAAAGATGAACGTCGACATCAACCACTGGGACCTGATCGAGGCCAATGAGGCATTCTCCGTTCAGTGTCTGGCGGACGGCAAGGCGCTCGGCTGGGATTGGGAGCGGGTCAACGTTCACGGTGGCGCCGTCGCCCTGGGACATCCCATCGGCGCGTCCGGCGCCCGCGTTCTGGCAACACTGATCTATGCTCTCAAGGATCGTGGTTTGAAAACCGGACTGGCCACACTCTGTCTGGGTGGCGGCCACGCAGTGGCAATGGCGATTGAGTTGGTATAGCAAACACGGAGGAAATAAGCACGATGAAGGCTGACGATGTGAAAAGATTGACGGTGGTCGGGACCGGTATCATGGGCAACGGTATTTCCCAGGTTCTCGCCACCAAGGGCTTCGAGGTGGACATGGTCGACATAAAACAGGAGTTTCTCGACCGGGCCGTAGCGACCATCACCAAGAGCCTGGACCGTCTACTGAAGAAGGAAAAGATCACCGACGACGACAAGCAGGTTGCTCTGGGCCGTCTGCATACCGGTACCGATCTCGGGGTTGCCAAAGACTCGCAACTGGTCATCGAGGCGGTAACTGAGGATCTCGGTATCAAGCTTGACATTTTCAGGAAGCTGGAACAAACCTGTCCGCCGGAGGTGATCTTCGCCTCCAATACCTCGTCCCTGCCGATTACGCAGTTGGCGGAGGCCACCAGGCGACCGGACAAGTTCATCGGCATGCACTTCATGAACCCGGTTCCGATGATGAAGCTGATCGAGGTGATACGCGGCATTGCCACTTCCGACGAAACCTATGGCTTCGTCAAGGAGGTCTCCATTAAACTGGGCAAGACCCCGGTCGAGGTCAACGACTTCCCCGGCTTTGCGGCTAACCGGATCCTGCTACCCATGATCAACGAGGCCATCTATGCCCACATGGAAGGCGTGGCGACCGTTGAAGCCATCGACGAGGTTATGAAACTGGGCTGCGCCCACCCCATGGGCCCGCTGACGCTGGCGGATTTCATCGGTCTTGACGTCTGTCTGGCCATCCTCGAGGTCATGCACAAAGGCTTCGGCGATCCCAAGTACCGTCCCTGCCCGCTGCTAAGAAAGATGGTGCAGGCCGGATACCTGGGCCGCAAGACCGGACGCGGCTTCTACGACTACAGCTCGTAAGGAGAAACCTCATGGATTTCAATCTGTCTGAAGACGACCTGGAATTGAAGCAAATGGCGCGCGATTTCGCCAACAAGCGCCTTTACCCGCACGCCGAGAGGTTCGACGAGGAAGAGTCCACTCCCGCTGAGCTTATCAGTGAGATCGGAGAATTGGGGTATCTTGGTTTCACCGCTCCGGAAGAATACGGCGGTATGGATCTGAGCACCACGGCATTCGCGGGGGTGCTCGAAGAGATCTGCGCGGCGTCAGCCGGATTCGGCATCCTTCTGTCGGTTCACAATTCGCTTTGCTGCGAGATAGTCAAGCAGTACGGTTCCGAGGACACCAAGAAGAAGTACCTGCCGGTAATGGCGACCGGTGAGAAAATCGGCGCTTACTGTCTAACCGAACCAAACGCCGGTACCGATATCGCCTCCCTTAGCATGACGGCTATTGACCAGGGCGATCACTACCTCGTCAACGGCACCAAGACGTTTGTCACCAACGGCGGCCTGGCCGGAGTCCTGGTGGTCTTCGCCAAGACCGACCCTGAGGCGGGACGCAAGGGCATCAGTTGCCTGCTGATTGACAACAAGATCGACGGCATCACCATCGGCAAACCGGAGAAGAAATGCGGCATGAAGGCTTCCGACACCAGGGAAATCAACTTCGCCGACGTCAAGGTGCCCAAAGAAAACCTGCTGGGCAACCTGGGCGAGGGGTTCAAGATGGCCCTGACCATTCTCAATTCCGGTCGCATCGGCGTGTCGTTTCAGGCGATCGGTATCGCCCAGGCAGCGCTCAATGAGGCGATCAAATACTCCAAGGAGCGCCAACAGTTCGGCCGGCCGATCTGCAATTTCCAGGCAATCCAGTTCAAGTTGGCTGAGATGGCAACCCGGATCGACGCCGGACGGATGCTCGGCTATCGGGCGGCTCAACTGAAGGATGCCGGCAAGCCCTGTCAGCGCGAGGCCTCGATGTCCAAGCTGTTTTGCTCTCAGATGGCCAACTACGTCGTCAATGAGGCGGTGCAGATTCACGGCGGGTATGGGTACATGAAAGAGTACGCGGTCGAGCGCTACTTCCGCGATGCTCGCGTTACGGAAATCTACGAAGGTTCCTCCGAGGCCCAGCGGTTGGTCATCGCGAGGGAATTACTGAGGGACTGAACCTTGCTGTCGAAAAATCACCTGGAGTATCGAGAGAAGATACGGGCTTTCGCCGAGGAAAAGATAGCGCCACAGGCGGTCAGCCTTGATCTTCAGCAGCGCTTTCCCACCGAGTACCTGAAGCCGCTGGCCGAGATGGGACTGATGAGCATGATCATCCCGGAGGAGTATGGCGGCCGCCCGGTAGATACGGTCTGTTACTCGATTGCGGTTGAGGAACTCTCTCGCGTGTGCGGCTCAACCGGGATTACCATCGCGGCGCACAACTCGCTGGGGGTTTTCCCGATATACCGTTTCGGCAGTGAAGACCAGAAGAAGAAGTACCTGCCGATGGCCGCCGCTGGGGAATTGCTGGCCTTTGGTCTCACTGAATCGGATGCCGGCTCGGATGCCGGTGGCACCAGGACCTTTGCCAAACGAGACGGTAACCACTGGATCATCAACGGCTCCAAATGCTTCATTACCTCCGCCTCCCACGCCATGGCCACAATCTCTACCGCCAAAACTTCCGACGACCCGAAAGACCCCACCATCACCAGCTTTATCTTAGAGAAAGGGATGCCCGGATACTCGGTCGGTAAAAAGGAGAACAAGATGGGGCTGCGCGGTTCCGACACCGCCAGCTTGCACTTCGATGATTTGAAGGTGACGGATGAGTACCTGCTGGGCAGGATCGGTGAGGGATTCAAGCAGATGCTGATCACGCTGGATGGCGGACGCATCTCTATCGGCGCTATGGCGCTGGGCCTGGCGCAGGGTGCGCTGGAGTGCGCGCTCAAGTATGCCACCGAGCACCGGCATGGCGGCAAACCGATAGCCTATAGACAGGGCGTGCAATTCACGCTGGCCGACATGGCCACGGAGATCGAAGCCGCCCGCCTGTTGATATATGAGGCCTCCATGCTCAAGGATTCCGGACAGCCGTTTTCGCGCCTGTCAGCGATGGCCAAGCTTTACGCATCGGAGGTTGGCACCCGGGTCGCGGCTACCGCGCTTGGCATTCTGTTGGAGAACGGCCAGTACACCGGTCCGCTTCCGGCAGAACGTATCTGGCGGGATGTGAAGCTGTGTGAGATCGGCGAGGGAACCTCGGAAATTCAGCGGCTGGTGATCGGGCGGGATTTACTGAAATCGCTGAAGTAACCTGCGGTGAAAAGTGACGGGGTCTCGACACACACCGCCGCGAGGCCCCACCGGTTGCCGATTGTCGGGGCTCCGGCCTTCGCGTCTGACGCCTGCTGCCCAAACTCCTTTCCGGTGCGTAACATTCTTCACCATAAGACGTATTAACCAGGAAACAAGGGACACTGTTTTCGTCCCGCACGCAAACGCAGGAGAAAGTTCTTATGAGACTTCGCATGGCATTCTCACTGGCGACGACGGTTCTCTTCATCGCCGCGTCGCAGACCCAAACCCAGGGGCATCTTAGCGATCCATACCGGATACTCGAGAGGCACTTTGAAGCCATCGGGGGGCTGGACAAACTCAAAGCGGAGAAGACAAGCCGTTCGGAGGGGACAATCGTCCTGGTGGGAACGGGACTGTCCGGAACCGTCAAGGCGTGGGCGGAGGTTCCCGACCGTCAACGACAGGAACTGGATTTGAGCGTGCTCAAACAAACGTCGGGCGACAACGGACAAACCAGTTGGACGGTTGACGTCAATGGAAAGGTTCAGATCGTAAAGGATAAGGCTGCTCTCAAGAGAAGGGAGTTGGGCCGGTTGATGGCGCTCTATGAGTATACCGACCCGAGTTCCGTGAACTTCACTCTGACATTCGAGGGAATCGAAAAAGTGGGCGAGATCGACTGCTACGTGATCAAGATAGAGAACGCCATTAATGACGACATCCTGTTACAGTTCATCGACAAATCAAGTTTCTACCTTCAGAAGTCAATAACCAAAAGACCGGACGACGAACAACACACGGTCTACTCGGACTATCGCGAGATCGGCGGTATCATGCGCGCCTTCCGGCAGGATATTGAAACCCTCCCAATCGACCAGAAAGCGACGATCGAGATAACGAGCTATGAAGTCGACATTGAGATAGACCCGTCTCTTTTTGATCCTCCCGTAAAAGACGCCGCCGATTTCAGATTCACCGGCGGCGGGAATGCGGTGAGCGTTCCCTTCCAGTTCATCGAGGATCACATCTTCATGCAGGTAAACGTAAGTGGCAAGGAGAGACTGTGGCTCCTGGACTCCGGCGCTGGTATTTCGGTTATCGATTCCGCCTACGCCGTGGAACTGGGCCTTGAGTTGGAGGGCAATCTCACCGGAGTGGGCGCCGGCAACAAGGTTCAGATCTCATTCGTGATACTGCCACCATTCAGCGTTGGTGGGATTCAGTTTAACGAGCAGTCGGTTGGCTCGGCCGGCTTTGTGTCTTCGCTGGTACGCCGGCACATGGGGATGGACGTGGTCGGCATCCTGGGCTACGATTTTCTCTCGCGTTTTGTGACCAGGATCGACTACGCAGGTGAGATGCTGACTTTCTACAATGCCGATTCCTTCGCGTACGATGACGACGGCGTAGTGCTCGACGCACCTATCAAAGAAAAGTGCCACAGCGTCCCCATGGCGGTCGAAGGCAAATACAATGGCGTCTGGAGTCTTGATCTCGGGGCGAGTGGATGTTCGTTCCACTATCCGTTTGCTGAAGAAAACGGCCTTCTTAAGATGGACGGGATCAGGCGCTTGGGGTTCGGCGCCGGTGGCTCCGGTGAGCATCTTGTACACCGTTTTCAAAACCTGGAGTTTGCGGGATTTGAGATCAAGAACCCGCGAATCTCAGTGACGCTCGGCAAGGGTGTCGGAGCTTTTTCCCGCAAGGAGGTGATCGGCAATCTCGGAAGCAGCCTTTTCAGGCACTTCGTCTTGTATCTCGACTATGAGCGCCAGCAGGTGATTGTCGAAAAGGGCGCTGATTTCGACAGGCAGTTCCCCGAAGACAGAAGCGGCCTGCAACTGGTACAGTCCGAAACCGGTGAGCCTGAGGTTGTCTATGTCGCACCCCACACGCCCGCGGACAAGGCCGGTTTTCAAATTGGGGATGTTATCGCAAGCGTCAACGATATCAATTCGGAGTACCTTGCCGGGTTGATAGGTCTGCGTAAGATACTGCGTGAGGAGGCAGGCACACGGTACACGTTCCGCGTGCTGCGTGAGGGACGGGAAAAGGAATTGAAGTTAAAACTCAAAGACCTGTTATAATTATCGTCTACTACGAGAGGAGCGAGGTATGAGAAAGTTGTGGAAAGGCGCCCTTGCGGTCATGCTGTCGCTGGCGCTGATTGCGTCCGTTGCCTCTGCGCGAGGTGATCAGGACATCGACGAAACGTTCGAGAAGAAGTCGCTTGTGAGAGTAAACACGGTCAGCAGCGACTGCATCGTAAAGAAAGGCCAGTCTGAAGAAATCAGGGTTGAGCTGACAGCATCCTACCGTCCTGCGGACTGCTTCGAACCTGAGATAAAGCAGCGTGAAAACTCACTCATGATCTCCGAGGATTACGACTGTTCCTGCAATGGCGACGCCGTCTGGACTATAACCGTACCCGAGGGGACGCGGATCAGGTTCTCCTCGGCATCCGGGGACTTTGAAATGGAGGGTTTGAAAGCGAAAGTGAACGCCGAGACTGCCTCCGGCAGTATCACTATCAGGGATGCCGACGGCAATCTCGATATTGAAAGCGCCAGCGGCGACGCCTGGATCAGTGATTGTTCCGGAGAACTGTCCGTCAGCACCGCCAGCGGTGACGTCATCCTGAACAACCTGTCGGGAGAGGTAGAGATCAACACGGCCAGCGGTGATATCGAAGCGAAAGGCATAACCGGCCTTATTTCGCTGGATGCCGCTTCGGGAGATATTGAGATCGAGAACTCCAGGGGCGAATTCAATGTCGGGGTGGCCAGCGGCGACGTGGACGCGTCCGGTGTAATCCTCGAGGAGGAGTCCTGTTTCGGCACCGCCTCGGGTACGGTCGTGGTGGAGTTGGAAGAAAGCGCCGCCAGTGATCTGGAAATATCCTCAGCTTCCGGCAAAGCCGTCTTGAACTACGGCGGCAATCCGATCAAGGGCACGTTCGAGTTCATCGCCAGAGTAGACAGGGGTCGCATCACCTCACCGGTGGACTTCGACGACGAGGAGACATTCTACCGTCACGACAGGGAATACCACCGCAAGTCGTTCACAAAAGGGAACGACACACCGCGTATAGCCATCAGTACCGCCTCCGGGAGAGCGACGCTGAAGCTCAAGTAGCAACGCAGGCGGTACTGAAGCAAGAGTTGTAGGTCGAGACCCCTGCGGTCTCGACAGATTCAGGTGTCAGAACCACAGGGGTTCTGACCTACAGGACTTCGTCAGGACCACAACGGTCCTGACCTGCTTATAGGACTTTCATCAGGACTGCAACGGTTCTGACCTGCGTGGAAGTATTCCTGACGTGAAGGCTCGCGTCTCTTATGAACCATCCGGCTCCAGCGTTACCTTCTTGAGAACCTTTACGCGCTCAAGGCAACTCGTGTAGACACTCTCGGCTAAGAAACAACGGCGACCGACATAACCACCATAGCCGAAATCAGCACATAAACTGCCACGCGTTTCATGCTCCTAAAGATCGGTCGGCGACTACCGTGCCTTCACTGCTGCAACCGGGAAAAAGCCACCGCTGACCTTGTTTTTGAGTCGGTAAAGCCGTATAATTTCAGATTGTAGAAGCTGCTGCATGAATAGCAGGAAACGCTGTTGAACGAGTAACCATAGATCTGAAGAGGTTTCGCATGGCAGGAATTGTCGGTTACGGCGCCCATCTTCCCCGGCACCGCATCAAGGTTGAGGAGATTGCCAAGGTGTGGGGAGCGGACGCGCCCAGTTACAAAAAAGGTCTGATGCTCCGGGAGAAATCGGTCCCGCCGCCGGACATGGACACCATCACGCTGTCGGTAGAGGCGGCCAGGAGGGCCCTGATCCGGGCGCAGACGGTCGACCCTAAAGATATTGGCGCTATTTACATCGGCTCTGAGTCACACCCTTACGCGGTGAAGCCATCCGGCACGACCGTAGCCGAGGCTATCGGCGCCACTCCGGACATCCATTGCGCCGATTTCGAGTTCGCCTGCAAGGCGGGATCGGAAGCGATGTTCGTAGCCCTGAGCCACGTCGACGCCGATCACATGAAGTATGCTCTTGGAATCGCCGCCGACACGTCGCAGGGTGCACCCTCCGACGCGCTGGAGTTTTCCGCAGCGGCTGGTGCGGGGGCGTTCATCATGGGCAAGAAGAACATGATTGCCGAATGCTTGTTCACGCATTCCTATATGACCGATATGCCGGACTTCTGGCGGCGCGAACACGAATTCTATCCGCAACACGGCGGCCGGTTCACCGGCGAAGAAGCGTACTTCGCCACCACTAAGGGAGCGTCGGTCGCCCTGCTGAAGAAATCCGGTATGAAGCCGAAAGACTTCAAGTACGCCGTCTTTCATCAGCCCAATGGTAAGTTTCCGCAGCGGGTGGCAAAGGAACTGGGGTTCACGCAGAAGCAAATCGATCCGGGTTGGCTGGCCCCGAGACTGGGCAACACGTATTCGGGAGCATCGCCGATTGGCCTGACGGCCACGCTCGACGTTTCCCAACCGGGCGATCTGCTTTTCATGTGCTCCTATGGTTCCGGAGCCGGTTCGGACGCCTTTGTCTGGAAAGTGACCGACCGCATCAACGAGGTGCGCGATCTGACCGTGCGCACTCATAAACTGCTTGATGAGAACCTGATCTACGTTGACTACGGCACGTATGCCAAGTTCCGCCGCAAAATCAAAAAGAACGACTAAGGAGGTGATTCTACGATGAGAGAAGTTTGTGTAGTCGGTGTTGGCATGAGCAAGTGGGGGGAGGTCTGGAGACGATCTCTGCGCCAGTTGTTTGTCGATGCCGCCATGGAAGCGATAAAAGACTCCGGCGTGGATCACCTCGATTCTCTATACGTCGGTTGCATGTCGAGCGGAATGTTCGTTCAGCAAGAGCACGTTGGCGCGCTTTGCGCCGATTACCTGGGCATGGCCGGTCTGCCGGCGACAAGAGTCGAATCCGCCTGCGCCTCAGGGGGAATTGCCGTTCGCCAGGCGTTCCTGGAGGTCGCCTCGGGCGTTTCGGAGATCGTGCTGGCTGCCGGCGTTGAGAAAATGACCGACTGTTCCGGCGACGACGCTACCTCCGCCCTGGCGGGAGCGGCCGACCAGGAATACGAGGTCTTCCACGGGGCCACTTTCCCCGGCCTCTACGCCATGATGGCTCACGCCCACATGGACAAGTATGGCACCACTTCGGAAATGTTAGCGGCGGTTTCGGTCAAGAACCACCACAACGGCGCCATGAACCCGGCGGCGCAGTATCCGTTCGAGGTCAGCATCGACCGCGTTCTGGGTTCGGTAATGGTAGCTGACCCGCTCCATATTCTGGATTGCTCGCCTATCACGGATGGTGCGGCGGCGGTTATCATCACCTCGGAGGAGATCGCCCGCAAGCTTGGCAAACCGTATGTTAAGATCATTGGTTCCGGTCTCGCCACCGACACCATTGCCATCGCCCAGCGCGACGATATGACCAGGATCAAGTCGGCGAGCATAGCGCTTGACCAGGCGCTGAAGATGGCCGACAGGAAACTGTCCGACGTGCAGTTCGCCGAAATGCACGACTGTTTCACGATCGCCGAGATCATCATTATGGAATCGATCGGCCTTTACGAACCCGGCAAAGCCGGACCGGCGGTGCTGGCGGGAGAGACGGCCCTTGACGGCAAGTTCCCGATCAACACCTCCGGCGGCCTGAAATCCAAGGGTCACCCGGTCGGCGCGACCGGCGTGGCGCAGGTCATCGAAGTCTACAAGCAACTCACCGGTCGGGCCGAAAACGGCCGCCTGATTCCCGGTTCACCTAAGATCGGTATGACACAGAATATGGGCGGCACCGGGGCCTCCTCAGCGGTGCACATCATGGAGGTGGCATAATGACAATGTTCAGCTCGCGCAACTGGCGGGAGTACCCCCAGCGCTATCGGCTGGAGGCGTCCCGATTCAAGAAGAGCGGCAAGACCTACTTCCCGCCCCGGACAGTGGACCCGGAAACGGGCGATACCGAGCATGAGATCGTCCGGCTGCCGGATACCGGCAAGCTGCTCACGTACACTGTCATTCGCGTGGCCCCTGCGATGTGGAGTGATGAAGGACCCTACGCGCTGGGCGTGGCCGAGATGGCCGACGGGACCCGCGTGATGGCGCAAATAACGGACTGTGATGTCGAGAAGGTCAGGATCGGGATGGAAGTGCGTGTGGAGTTCCGCCGCATCCAGAGTGAGGGTCACGCGGGCGTCTTGAGCTACGGCTACAAGTTCGTCCCCAGGTGGTTCTAACAGGCGACGCCTGTATTTGGCTCCAGTCCCCGGTAGGGTGGGTCCGTCTTCGGACCCGCCTTATTTCGTGGGCGACAGACGGGCTTGTCTGCCCCAGGACAGACCATCCCTCTATACATGTCCTTGCCAACACCTCTGTTCTTATGGCCGGCGTACGTTTGCAAGTGTTCTAAGGGAATCCGCAATTGAAGTAGCTTTGCCTTTGATCTTCCTGAGTTCATCTACCATCGCCGGAAGGTCCTTCTCATCAAGAACGAGAAGACCCTTATATACTCCAAGGTCAAGATTAAAGAGATCTTCATAGGACTTCCCAGTGCCGCCACATTGGTATCGCACCATGACTTTGTAAGACTTTGGAAAATCCCTGTCTGCTAGGTAGCGGCCAATCTGGTCGACATAAGTTGTTAGTTCTTGCTGAGGCTGTAGAGAAAACTTGGTGAAGCTGTGGGACAGTATGTTGCGAACTTTCTCGCCATCAGTCGCCTGTAGATCGGGATCGAATATTACAGAAATGTCCCTTGCCTCTGATCTTCCGCTATTCATCACGACCAATCGAATAATAATGTGACGAACAATTTCGAAGTAAGCTACCACATAGGGACGAAACTCTGCTTCTCTGGCAGTCTTCATCTCTGATACGGTGTCTCGGGCTGACTCGGCTGCCTTTCTGGTAGCAGAAGCCATCTCCCAGGTTTTCCACACATAAATGATTAGTACCACAAGCGTTACTATCTGGATGATTGCAAGCACAAAGTCAATTATCTCCTTATCCATACTCGTCTCCTATTGAGTCATAATCAAATTCGACACTGAAGCCTATTGCTGCATGGCGAGTCGTTCGTTTCGTTGACAGATCAAATCCTTGTCCGGCCATAGAGCTTGGTTCGCTGGCAAAGAAATCTGCTTTCCGTGAAGCGCAGCGACGAAGGACTGATCTGAGTTAGTCAAGCTCAAAGCATTCTTATTTTCAAAGATGATCCGATACTCTTCGTCAATCGACAAAACTCCCAAGTCAAATAGACGATGATGGCAGCAGACCATCAAAATTCCGTTCCGTGGATTCATTTTGAGTTCAGGTTTGCACTGTGACCAAGGAATTATATGTGCCGCGTCCAGCGTTTCTGTGAAGGAAATGCCGGTGAAAGCGCAGCGGCTCTCGTAGGCGTTCAGAAGTGCCTGCCGAAAGATAGTCTGTCGGGTCCCACGTACTTTGACCTTTGCATAGACTTCTTCGCTGGCCTCTGGCGAAGTGAGGATGCGGTTCACTAATTCATCAGCGATGGTTCCATCGGCGGCGTAGGCAAACGGATTAGGCTCTCTGGTCCAATCGTGATTCCTAACTTCTGCCCGACCTTCGACGAGATTGTCATGGCTCCATGCTATGAATCCCGCACCCGGCTCATTTGTTCGTTTATTGACAACGAGAATAGTCAATGGCGGCCGTTTGTTCTCAAGACAGTAATCTTGGACCAACTTCAGGACGAATTGGACGGCACGAGGGTGCGTACCTAAATGCTCTGCGAGTTCCTCGTAAGTGATGATTCGGCCATGCGGAGCAAGGTCGACTAGAATGTCCCAAGCCTTAAATGCGCGAGCTTCTTGATTAACCATTTGTTGTCCCTCACACTCAATAAACTTGCTTTGAGTTCTACCGATATACCTCGAGTCGCCGTCTACCGCAAGAAAGCTTACGTCTCAACCACACCAAAATATAGCATCCCGGGTATGTTCTCTCTAAAGCGGAATGGAGTTGCTAACAAATCCGTCAAATGGGACTCAATCCTGTCGAGTTGGATCTTCCAATTCTTATTGTCTGCGATAATCGGAAAAACAATGAAAACTACGGCTTTGTTACTCACCTTAACATGCTTGAGCTTTTCGATGTCGTCGATCACGCCCTTCGTATTTTTGGTTATGGGTCGTGTTTTGTTCTTCACGTTTGGGTATCTGATATTCGTGTTGATGGTCTTCAGTTCCAAAGCCCAATCTCGGAAACAGATGTCGACTCTATCCTTTTCAGGTGTTACGTCACTGAAGAGCTCGTATAGACTATCCACAAGTTCCACTTTCAGCCACCCCTCGAATTTTGCTCGCTCCCGCGCAAAAACAGATAATCCCCGATGATTCTCGATCTTGGGAATGATTCCGGCAACAATCAAGTCGTGTAACTGCTTGTAATTCATGTAACTTAACTGGTACCGTAAAACCCGATCAAATGCAATCTAAAACTGATTTAGCCCCGTAATAGCACGGGAACCGACAAATCGTCTTTCGATGCATATTCCGTGGGCGGCAGACCGGCTATGCCGGTTCTTCGCGCGAGGCGCAAAAGACAGGTTTGCCTGATCCGTGGGCGGCAGACACCTTGAGCTACTCGGGCCAATCGTCGAGCATACGGCGCTGCTGATCGGTGAGCGTCTTCGGAACCGAAACATCGACCCGGACGTAAAGATCACCTTGCGCATCACCGACCGCAAGACCCAGCCCCCTGAGCCGCAAGACCGTCCTCGGCTGAGTACCGGCAGGGATGTTCACGACCACTGTTCTGGTTAGCGTCTTGACCTGCACCTTGTCGCCCAGGACGGCCTGCTTGAACGATATCCTGACGCTGGTATGGATATCGTTTCCTTTGCGCTGGAAGTTCTGATCAGGCATAACATGCACCGTTATGATAAGGTCACCGCCGACGCCCCCAAACGTGTCCGGCCGACCCTGACCGGCCAGGCGGATTTTGCCGCCGTCTTCAATTCCCGCAGGTATCTTCACCGAAAGCGTCCGGCCTGTGTGTGAGTCCCTTATTTTCCTGGTCGTGCCGAACGCGGCCTCTCTCAGCGAAACCATCAGCGACATGTTGACATGGCGTTTCTTCTGCGGGCGTGTCTGCCGGGCGCGGCGACCGGTTTTGGTCCGACTGCCGCCGGACGCGAAACCCCCACCGCCGAAAAACGACGCCAGGATATCCTCGAAACCATCCATGCCGTCGATGCCGCTGGATCGAAAAGTCTGAAAACCGCCGCCCCGGGGACCGCTTCCCTCGCGAAAGAACTGCGAGAAGTCAAAACTACCGTTGCCGAATCCGCCCCCGCCCCGACCCGGACCAGCCCCGGCTCCGGAGAATGCGCCATAGCGGCGCAGAGTGTCATATTCGGCCCTTTTCTTCTCGTCCGAAAGAGTATCGTAGGCCTCGGAGATTCCCTTGAACTTCTCCTCCGCCGCTTTGTCGCCCTGGTGGCGGTCGGGATGGTACTGCTTGGCCAGCTTACGAAACGCCTTCTTGACCTCCTCAGGTGAGGCGTTTTCGCTGACTCCTAATACCTGGTAAAAATCCTTACCCACTCGCGACCACCTTTGCCGAATAACCGGCGTTCCATATGAAGAACCCGGCGCAATCGTCTACCGGGTTCCTCTCTCCTTAGGTACGCTATTTCGGCCGACAGATCAAGCGTTTCAACCTGCCGACAGCCCCTGGCTATTTCACTTCTTCAAAATCGGCGTCAACGACGTTGTCCGTCTGAGCGCCCTCGCCGGACGCGGCAAACCCACCCGAACCGGACTGTGGACCCGGCCCGGCCTGCTGCGCGGCGTTTCGATACATCTCCGCCGACGCTTCCTGCCAAATCTGGTTGAGAGCCTCGGTAGCGGACGTCATCTCGGCGCCGTTTTCGGACTTGAGGGCTTCCCTGACCCTGTCGGTAGCCGCCTGTATCCTGCTTCTGGTCTGTTCGTCCAGCTTGTCACCGTATTCCCCAAGCTGTTTTTCACTCTGGAAAACGGCCGCATCCGCTGAGTTGCGCGCTTCGACCTTGCGCCTCTTTTCACTGTCGTCGGCCTCGTGACTCCGGGCATCCTCCACCATCCGTTCAACCTCCGACTTGGAGAGACCGGAAGAGGCTTCAATGCGGATATTCTGCTCCTTACCGGTGGCAGTGTCCCTGGCGGCAACGTTGAGAATACCGTTGGCGTCGATATCAAACGTGACCTCGATCTGAGGGATGCCGCGCGGCGCCGGCGGTATGCCGTCGAGAATGAAGCGGCCGATAGTCTTGTTGTCCAGGGCCATCTCGCGCTCACCCTGGAGCACGTGAATATCCACCTGGGGCTGGTTGTCCGACGCAGTCGAAAAGACCTGCGATTTCTTAGTCGGTATGGTGGTGTTGCGCTCGATGATCTTCGTGGTGACGCCACCCAGGGTCTCGATACCAAGCGAGAGCGGCGTGATGTCCAGAAGCAGCACGTCCTTCACGTCACCGCCAAGTACGCCCCCCTGAATGGCAGCGCCGACGGCAACCACTTCGTCCGGATTCACCGACCGATTTGGCTCCCTGCCGAAAAACCGCTTCACCAACTCGTGGACTTTGGGCGTCCGCGTCATACCGCCCACCAGCACCACGTCCTCGATCTGATTGATTTTCAGGCCGGCGTCGCTTAAAGCCATCTCCACCGGTTTCATCGAACGCCGGAACAGATCATCCGTCAACTGCTCGAACTTCGCCCGCGTCAGAGCAAGGTTCAGATGCCTGGGGCCGGAGGCGTCCGCCGTGATGAAGGGCAGGTTGATGTCCGTTTGCATGGTCGAACTCAACTCGATCCGGGCCTTCTCCGCCGCTTCTTTCAAACGCTGCAACGCCATGGGGTCTTTAGACAGATCAATCCCGTCCGATTTCCTGAACTCGTCGATAAGCCAATCCATAACGCGCTTGTCGAAATCATCGCCCCCCAGATGGGTGTCACCGTTGGTCGCGAGGACTTCAAACACACCCTCCTGGAGTTCCAGAATCGAGATATCAAAAGTCCCGCCACCGAGATCGTAGACGGCGATTTTGCCGGTTTTCTTCTTGTCGAGACCATAGGCCAGCGCAGCCGCTGTCGGTTCGTTGATGATCCTCTTGACATCGAATCCGGCGATTTTGCCCGCGTCCTTAGTTGCCTGACGCTGGCGATCGTTGAAATAGGCCGGGACGGTAATCACGGCCTCCCTTACAGTATGGCCGAGATATTCCTCGGCCGTCTTTTTCATCTTGGCCAGCACCATAGCCGATACCTGCTGTGGCGCGTAATCCTTGCCACCCATCATGACAAGCGGCTCACCGGAACCGTTGGACTTCACCTTGAACGGGAAGTTCTTGATTTCCTCGCTCACTTCGTTGAACCGGCGACCCATGAAACGCTTAATCGAAAACACCGTGTTGAGTGGATTCGTAACCGCCTGCCGTTTGGCCACCGTTCCCACCAGCCGTTCGCCGTTCTTGTCAACGGCGGCAACGGACGACGTGGTGCGCCCGCCTTCGGAATTGGTTATCACTGTGGGCTCGCCACCCTCCATCACGGAGACGACACTGTTAGTCGTCCCCAGGTCAATACCGATTATCTTGCTCATATCATCACCTTGTCGTTTTGCATCGTTAAGACGGGCCGGTCATCCGCGACCGGCCCGATCCATGTTCACTTCTCCAGAACGTACCGCAACCGGTTCGACACCGGTCATTTTATGTTGACCTCGATCTGCCTGGGCTTGACCTCTTCCTTCTTTTTCAAACCGACAGTCAACAGGCCTTTCCGATAATCAGCCGCGATTTCCTGCGTGTCGACCGTATCGGGCAGCGTAAACGAACGGTTGAAAGATCCGGTTTTGATCTCAGAGCGAATGAAACCACCGTTCTTCTCCTCGCGGCTTACCTGCCTCTCACCGGAAACGGAGAGAACGCCGTCCGCCACCGTCACCTTGATGTCTCCCTTCTCCATACCGGGAATCTCAAAGACCAACGTCAATTGGTCGTCATCCTCCCTGATGTCCACCCGCGGCGCAAAGTCGGATAAGCCGTTTGATGGAACGACCGGGGTTCCGAAGAAGCCGCTGAGCAGACCTTCAATCTCCCTGGCTATCCTGTTGGGCCTTACAATAATGCTGTTCATCTTGTGTCTCCTTTCTTTTTTGTTCACTTCTGTCGAATCACTTGCCGACTGTTAATCAAATGTCATGCCAAAAAGCAGAACTTGTTATATGGCAGCCGGTTACATTGAAATCGAAAAGCAGCCCCACAGCTACCCTGCCATTATGACGATTTAGGTGCGCCACTATGGCGGCTTCTGGCTGACAAAATCGATGATTGTAGGTCAATCTGACAGGAAGCCACGCTACAAATACTTACCAACTCGACGCAGACAGAGATTGAAACACCGCCAAGTGTCTGCCGAGCCGAAAAGAGTAGTTGCGCTGTAGAAAGCAGCCCGCAATCATTGTCCCGTGACAACTCAAAGCAATCCGTCATGAGCGGCTACTACTCCGAGAAGCTGGCGGCCGAGAAGCTTCGCCGGTGCTATGAAATTGCCCCGCCGAGAGTAAAACAGTACCTGGCTGCGGAAATAGCACACGCGGCTGATTTGATCGGGCCGACGGACAGTGTTCTGGAGCTTGGCTGCGGCTACGGCAGAGTAATGAAAGAGCTTTCAGCTGCGGGTCGGCTTGTGGTCGGGATCGACATTTCTTTTTCGAGCCTGAGAATGGCGCGGGAGTTTCTTAGTGAGTCGGCCGACTGTCACCTTCTTCAGATGGACGCCGTTTCGACCGGCTTTCAGGATAGCTCCTTCGACACAATCGTATGTATTCAAAACGGCATCTCCGCTTTCAACGTCGACCGGGCCCGGTTGGTCGCCGAGAGCGTGCGTATCGCTCGACCGGGCGGGCTGGTTCTGCTGTCGACCTATTCTGATACCTTTTGGACTGATCGGCTCGACTGGTTCCGCCGTCAGGCTGAGGCCGGGTTGCTGGGTGAGATCGACGAAGAGGCCACCGGTGATGGCGTT
Organism: uncultured bacterium; assembly: GCA_965603125.1. Taxonomy (GTDB): domain Bacteria; phylum Zixibacteria; class MSB-5A5; order GN15; family FEB-12; genus JAJRTA01. The sequence goes on from CBFDBU010000001.1 coordinate 185,102, forward strand.
ATTGTCTGCAAAGACGGGTTTCGCGCGACGACCGTCACGGCCGGGGAGTTCTTCGCCCTGACAACCGGACTGAACGTAGACTCACGAATCGTGGAGGTGGACGACTCCAGCCTGTTCTGTGAAATGCGCCTGCGCGAATAGGCTCTTAGCGACGCGAGAGTATTTCCGATATGGCTTTACTCACCGGGGAGTTCTTGAATAGAACCTTCTGCGCGGTAGACAGGTTTTCCTGATACTCCTTGATTTTATCGATGGAATCGCGATCACCGATAATGCCCAGCGCCTTGATTACCGCCAATCTCAGATCGTCTTTGGAAACGCGACCGGAAGCCAGAGCTGAGAGCGCCTGACTGTCACCCAGTAGTTCTGACAGATAGTACCGCGACTCGTCCCCGCCTAAGCTGCCCAGAGCGCCCACCACGCGAACGGAAAGGGACGGGTTGCGCCGAGCGACGTCAATGAATAGCGGCACCTGTTCCGGCGTGCCTATCAGGCCGGCTGCGATGACGGCGCTCTCCTGAATCTCACGGTCGTTGTCGTCGGCCATCACGATCAGCAGGTCGCAAGCGTCTTCGCCACCGATTTTCTCTAGAGCATGTATGATCTCTCGCCTGACCCTGACGTCACTGTCACCGATGCGCAACCGCAGGGAGGCGACACCTTCGGGGTCTTTCAGCGAGCCGAGGACGAAGATCGTGTTGCGCACGACATACCACCTGGCGTCCGGTAGTTCGTGGCGACCAGGCTCACGTATGAACATGCCGCCGTCGGCAAGGATACCGGTGAAAACTTTCAGCGAGGCCTTTCCCAGCTCCGCCAGGACCTTGAGGGCCTGTTGCCGAACCTGCCGCCTGGGGTGGGAGATGATCTCGGACAGCGCCACGGCTACTTCCTCAGACCCGATGGAGATCAGTATCTCACGCAGGTGTCCCGAACTGCGGTAGTCGGCGGATATCATTGCTTCGACCAGCCGATCGATTATATCGACGCGGTTGACATTGGTGAAGGCCTGCTTGACCGCCATTGAATCATAGATAGTGACCGAATCAACAACCCGGCGCCTCTCGGCCATACTCCGTGTCAGCCGGGCCATGAGATCGAACCGGTCGAAACGCATGCTTTTCTGAAGCAGATGCCAGACCAACTCGGAGTACTCGAAGGTTTCCTTCTTCTGTTGTAACCGGTCGATGACATACCCCAGCGCCTTTTCGAAAACACTGTCGTCGGTATCCAGCTCCAGTCGCTCAATGCAGTGGACTACCAGTTCGAGCGCTTTCTGTCGGATGTCGGGCTGGGTCGATTCGAGATGGTCTATCAGCCTCGGTAGAAGATCGGCGGCTCTTGCCCTCTGCCCTGTCTTGAGCAAACGCAGAAAGGCGCTACCAAACTCGTCGACGTCTTGACTACCGCCTTCCGGTGTCAACATCTGTTTGAGCAGGGACTCGACATGATCACCCACTTCGAGCCTGATAGCCCCTGCAGCGGTAATGTCCGAAGCGGCAGCGGAGAACGCCGCATCTTCCTGATCGGGGAGGCCGTGCAGATCGGCTACGATGCTGTCTCGCTCGGCGTGATAAGCGGTTAGTTTATAAACAGCCCGATACTCGGCTGAAACCTCCCCTGGTTCCTGCTGATCCGCATCCGTCTCTTCGAACGCGGCCAGTTCCAGAAGTCTGGAGCGGAAATCACCGCCGGGGATCGACGCTACTTTCTCCGGCAGCAGGTAATGGACTATCTCGCGGTTGAAATCAATCCCCCGTTCTTCGAGGCCTACCCCTCCCGACTGATCGAGCGCGGCCAACCAAGAAAGGTCATCGCCCAACTGCTGGAGAACGAAAGCCTTGACCGAGAAATCACCATCCACGTCGCCGCGATACTGTTTCTTCGTCTCGAACATCCGGAAAGCCCGTTCCGAGTTGACCTCGATAGTATCAATCCCCGCCTCGCGAAGGTAGTGACTGAGCTGATTGCCCGACTGCGAGAGATCCACCCTCGTGACAAAGCGATCGACGAACAGCCCGAACTCGCTCATAGACAGTCCGCGCCGAAACAGGAGAGCATCAACATCCAGAGTCTGCATCAGCCGGACGATCTCCCGGTTGAACACGCTCTCCTTAAGACGGATATTGAGGATATGGAGATCCCCCTTGCGAATGTTGACGTTGACAGACTGCTTGAACCTGAAAATCCAATCGAGAATCAGGAATGGTTTCGCGAGCGCCTTCCGCGCCATGGGATGACCGGGTCGGTAAATCGACACTTTTCTGGCCGCCATCGCCAGTTCGCGTTCGAGAGTATGCGCGAGTTCATTGAGGTCCGTCAGCAGAATGCTCTCGCTGATCCTCGTGGCCGAGTTCTTGTGGTGAGTTTCCAAAACAGACAATCCTTCCCTTCTGCGTGGCGACGTAAACCCGTTCTCCGTCCGTCACCGGCGCCTGGGCAATGGCGCCACGAAGCTGCCGTTGATCGACCAGAGCACCGGAAGCAGCGTCGAGACAAAACAGCTTCCCGCCCATAGTACCGACAACCACGAAGCGACCGACGACGATAACCGAGGCGCGCACGACCTCTTCCGTGCGAAAGCGCCATGCCGGTCTCCCGGTGACCGCGTTCAGCGCGACCACCTCCCCGCCGCTGTGACCGACAAACACCAGATCTGCCGAGACCGCCGGCGATGTCCAAACGTTTCCGTCCAGCTTGGTCTGCCAGACGACGTGGCCGTCCTCCGGCTCAATCGCATAGACCGTGCCCGCCATGTCCGCCACGTAGACCCGATCCGAAACGGCCGCGGCGCCTACCAGCGGTCCTCCCAGTTCCACCCGATAGAGCTCGCTCCCATCGTGAGGCGACACGCGGTAGAGAACGCCGTTGTCACCGCATTGAAACAGCTTGCCCGCACCGAAACTCGGAGGAGCCGTAAACCTGCCGGAGGTCTCCAGGCTCCATAGAAGGCGGCCGTCGGTCACGTCAAAGGCGGACAGAACACCTGCCGCGGAGCCAACAATCAGCTGGTTATCTATTATTATCGTCCCCGCCGTAGCATCCTTTACGGGACGATTCCAGACCGAAGCCCGGCGACGGAGATCCACACAACAGAGCCTGTCTTTTACCGGGGCCGTACAGAAAAACGCGAGGGAATCCTGCATTGACAGGCCAGTCTGGGCAGGGTTTCTGGCGCGCCAGCATCCACGATAGGACCCGTCATACTCATCATAGAACTTGATCTTGTTGGTTGAGCCGGGATAGACCAGCACACCGTAGTGTAGGGCCAGAGGGCCTGCCGGCTTGTCACCTGATCGCTGTTCCCAGACAACGTCTAGGCGGCCATCGAAATCCCCCGTCTCGAGAGAACCGAGCGCTGCTAATCCTCCTCTGTAGAAGGGCCAGGCGGAAGGCTCAGCCATCTGTTCGGGCGTCAACCGATACCGTCGCCCGCAGCCGGAGGCAGCCAGCAACAGGATGCAAACAAGGATGGCCCGGTATCGGTTCATATTCAGAAGTTCCAGCCAAAGAAGAAGTCAAAGTCGGTGTTGGGACTGATGGTCTTAAAATCGGTCGTGCGAGTGAAGTCGAACCGCAGTTGGACGACATAACCAAGCGCCACCCGGAAACCACCGCCGAACGAGCCCACAAAATCGTCGAACCGGTCGTCCCAGGCCGACCCGGTATCGAAGAACAGCGCTCCCCGGATGCCACGAAAATCGAAACCGCCGAACGGAAAACCTATTGCCAGCAGATCAATCAGGGGAAAGCGCAGTTCCGTCGAGGCAAACAGAATGTTGCGATTGTAGAACGCCCGGCGGGCGTAGCCACGAAATGACCAGCTCCCGCCGAGATAAATCCGCTGTGGTTCCCGACCACTCGAAGTGAAACCGAACAGCCTGTTGGCAATGGCCGAGTACTTCCCTAATCTGAAATAGTGTCGAAGATCGGCCAGGGCCGTGCGGTTGAAAGTCGCCATATCATTGAGCGATGAGGTCAGCCCGACCGCCACGCGATACCGGCGGCCTTCAATCGGGCCTGATATGTCCCACAACGAGTTGTCATAAACGAAGCTGAGGTAGTTGCCCACGAGGAATGCCTCGCGGTTGTTGATGTCAAACCTGCTCTCGCGGTCGGAATGCCTGGCCAGGGTGGTGAAATCGAGCCGCTGGAATTTGGACAGAGGGTAGCTCACCAGCGAAACGGCCCCCACCTGGCGCTCGAAGTAGTATAGATCGAAATCATTGTAGTACTCATCAAACAGATGAAACAGACCAACGCCCCAGTTCAGCCTTCTCTCCCTGTTCATGTAGGTTATCCCAACGTTGAACGATTCAAGGAACTCGTCCTTGGTCCTGGCGGTGTTGGTCAGCAGGAAGTAGTAGGCGTGGTTGCCAAGAACGTCGGACGCCGCCGCCTGAAACCCTCCCAGCGAACCGTAAACGGGATCATAACCCACCGCCGACTGGGCTATGTCAAAGGAGTAGTCGGTATCGTATTTGACCGCGGCGCGACTGTATTCGCGGCCGACCTGCGCCGGTTTCCAGTGTTTCTGAAAAGCAACGTCGGGTTGGGCTACTGCCTCCGGCGCCGTTGGTATATCCATCTCGTAGACCTGGTATCCCATGTCCTGATAGCCCGTGTAGACCAGCTTGTCACCACCGGGAGCAAGGCGCGGATCAAAAGCGCCGGTGACATAAATCGACTGCCGGGTCAGTTCACCGTCGTCATCCCTCAGGAAGAGATTGTAGGTGCCCCCCCTGTTGGAGGAGAAATAGATCCCGCTCGGGCCGCATTCTGGTGTCTGGTCGTGATAGGCGCCGCGCGTAAGCTGCACAATCCTGCGCGTCGCCAGGTCAATCTCGAACAGGTTGAGCGCCCCATCGGCGCCGTCGGCGCACCGGTCGGATGCAAAAACAAGACTGTGGCCGTCCAGCGTGAATGTCGGGTCAGCGTCGTAATACATGTCATCGGTGACCGCTTCGTAGTCGCCGCCGTCCAGGTCGAGGAGATAGAGATCAGTAAACCCGTCTTTTCTTACCCCTGAGAAGACAACCGTCCGCCCGTCAGGCGACAGCCTCGGCGAACGCGCCTCTACGAGATCGTCAAACTCAAACTTCCCGGTAACACGGCCCTCGTTCAGATCATAGATGTAAAGGACGTCCGTCTCTTTCGACTTGGAAGAAAAGACAACCAAGCCGGAGTCGTTGGCGTCTATGCTGGATCGCAACAGGTGCAGCGACTCAAAGGCTGCGGACCGCTCTCCCTTGAGGAGCGTTCGCACGTTCTTGTTGCCTTCGACCATCGGCTTCATGTAGATACCGGCGTACCCCATGCTGTGCCCCTTGTAGACGATCCAGTCGCGGGGGCCGTTGCCGTCGTACCACCGTATGGGGACGCCTTTCTCGGAAAAACCGTCCGACGTCAGGCGGCGGGACTCCATCTTCGGCAGATCGAGCCGGGCGATTTGCGGATAATACTTTTTCTTGAGCCAGTATTCCCATTTCCTGGACAATTCTTTCAGGTCGTCGCCGATAGTCGCCTCAACGACCGCATCGAAATCATGACCCTTGTGCCAGTTCCCGAAAAGGTGATCAAACTTGTCGGGGCCGTAGGTGGAATCTACAAAATGCAGAATCGACTCACCCAATTTGTACATATAATATGTACCCCGCACCCGGTACATGTTGGGAATCGAGGGCAGCTTGTTGGTGAGTATCATATCCTTCACGACCATGTCGGCGTTGGAGTCCCAGTTCTTGGACCAGAACTCGGCCAGCCCTTCGGTAAACCATAGTGGCGGAAGAACGAACCGGGCGCGACGGCGACGACTTAACTGTTCGTCCAGCCGTGAAAACATGAAAACGTGAACGAGTTCATGCCGGATGACATGCGCGAAGTCGGCATAGCGGCCGTTGAACGGCACCACTACCCGCCCTTTCATAAACTCCATGAACCCGCCCACCGATTCCGGCAGCAACCCCGGCAATACGTTGGTCTGCGAGAAGTAGTTCGGTGACGAGTATATGATAAGCGGTGTTTTTCTGCTTACCTCGTGGTTGAATCTCTCGGCCAGTACGCGGTAAGAGGTCTCAGCCAGTTGCGCCGCAATGCGGGCAAGCCGCGCCTCCTCGGTGTAGAAATAGATTCGAAAGTGGTCGGTGGTCATCACCTGCCAGTCGAAGCTCGTGTACTGGACCTTGTTCTTGCCGAAATAATACTGCGCCAGGGCAGCCGGCGCGACCAGCACCGTCATCAGTACGGCGACGACAAGTATCCTCATTGGTCGTATGAGAGTCTTTCCGCTACGTATCATATTTGCACCCGGCTCCCCGCCTGTCGGACCCCGCGACGCAGAGCAGCCGCAAAACATAGACGACAGACCCGCCCGGTTCATTCACTTCGGTCTTACAGGTCAGAGTCCGGTCGGAGTCACGGACATGATTAGAGAACTCCATCACTGTACAATTCCCGTTTGATAGCCGCACTTGCTGCAAACGCCGTCGGAGACTCCGACGACGGATGTGGAAAAGCCCGAACGCCGGATCAGTATATTCCCACATTCCGGACATACGCTGTCGGAGCAACCCGGCAAGGCGATATTGCCCACGAACACATATTTCAGTCGCTTCCGGGCTATCTCCCTCGCTCTGAGCATTGTTTCGGCAGGTGTCGCCGGGATGTCCAGCTTGTAGTCTGGATGATAAACCGAGAAGTGAAGCGGGATGCGATCCGAAATCGAAGCTACGAACTCGACCAGGTCGGTCAGGTCCTCGTCCGAATCGTTCTTACCCGGTATGATGAGGTTGGTCAATTCCACATGGATACCTGCCCGTACCATCGTCTTGATGTTGTCCAGCACTGGCTCGATTCTGCCCTTGCACATCCTGAGATAGAACTTTCTGCGTATTCCCTTGAGATCGACGTTGACGGCATCGACATACTCCAGCAGATCGGCCAGGGGCTCGGCATTGATGTAACCATTGGTGACCAGGACCACCTTGAGATCGGCCTGATGGAGAAGGGGCGCCACATCCATAAGATACTCGTACCAGATCATCGGCTCAGTGTAGGTAAACGCGACACCGATTAAATCGTGCCTGACAGCCTCCTTTACCAAGCTCTCGGGAGAGACATAGGTTGTTCTCGTTTTCCTCTGCGATATCGTCCAGTTCTGGCAATGTACACAGGCCATGTTGCACCCGTTGGGGCCAGTGGAGAGTATCTCTGTGGTTGGGTGGAAATGATACAACGGTTTCTTTTCAATAGGGTCGATGGCGATTGACACCAGCTCGCCGTAGTTATCAGTCATAAGTATCCCCGAGCGATTAAAGCGGCCCTTGCAGATGCCTACTTTCCCCTCGGTCAGCTTACACCCCGCCGGACAGAGACGGCAGACGACCTTGCCGCCTGGCAGCTTTTCATAGTAAGCTGCTTCCTTAATCATTTTGCTCAGCCACTCTTATGCGTTTCACAGCCGCCAGCAGGTTATCGGTAACAACGTCACTATTGTCAATACATAATTCGCGCAGGCGAAGTTCCTCATCTCTACCGTGACCGGTGCGCACCAGGATCGACCGCGCTCCGATCACCCTGCCGAGGCTGAGGTCATCCATCTTATCTCCCACCACGTAACTTCCCTGTAGCCTGATACCCAGTTGCCGCGCAGCCTCCTCGGTCATTCCCGGCGCCGGTTTGCGACAGCGGCAGACACCGGAAAACTCAGCCACGCTGCCTCCCGGCAGGTGCGGGCAGTAGTAGAGTCCGTCCGCTTCGACTCCGGCGGAGGCCAGCTTCTCCAGCAGGTGGGCATTTACGCGTTCCACCGTGTCGATATCAAACAGTCCGCGCGCCACACCGGATTGGTTCGAAATAATGACGATTTTCAGCCCCAACTGGCGCGCTAACTTAAGCGCGTCTATGGAACCGTCCTCAAACTCGATCTCATCCGGATTGTCCAGGTAGTCTTTATCGACTATCAGCGTCCCATCCCTATCGACAAAGAGCGCTCGGTCGACACCCACCTGCAATTCAAGCTGCTCGGCGGCAACCTCGCAAACCATCTCCGGTGTCACCCGGTCAAAGCAGTAGCGGCTGTCTCGGTAGCAGGGCGTTCGACCGTGAAGAGAACAGGGACGACAGGCCTCGTCGATTTCGACCACTCTGTCGAAGAGCCCCCGCGGCGCGAATCCCAGCGCCGGGTGGGTGGGGCCGAAGACAGCCACAACCGGCGTTCCCACCGCCGATGACAGGTGAGTGACGCCGGAGTCATTGGCGATTGTCACTCTTGCCATAGCAATCATGTCGGCAAGCCGCACTATTGGATAATTCACCAACTCAACAAACGAGCCCGGTGGGAGTCTGTCCTCCAGACCGGATTTTCCCCGGTCGGAATCCGTGACCAGCCACAACACCGCCACGTTATGCCTTCGGTTCAAGTGAAGAGCCACGTCGGCGAATTTCTCCAACGGCCACTGCTTGTTTGGGTGCGCCGCGCCGGGCGCGATTGCCACCAGCGGTCGGCTCTTGTCGAGAGCATCCAGTCCCTTCAGATTGTCCGTGGCCGGCAACAGCGGCAGCGCCGGCCGCCGGCAGAGAACCTGCGCACCGAGTTGTCGAACAGCATCGTTGTACAGATCGATCGTGTGGGGCCAGCTTTGGGGAATTTGTTTTCTCCGGCGTGTAATCCGATAACGTTCACGGCGGCGTTTCGGATAAACAACCTTCCGATTGGCTCCGATCAGTCTGCGCGCCAGCCAGGAACGCGGGTTGCCGTGCAGATCGACCACCATATCGATACTGCCGTCATCCAGTCGAAGAAGAAGGCGATAGTAGTCTCGAATCGTGGCCGACTCCGGCAGCGTGACGATCTCATCGACCGATCCGAAACGTTCCACCAACGGGCGAAACTTTGCCTTGGTCAGAAAAACGATACTGTGACCGCGGTAACTGATCTTCAGATTGGCCAGCGCCGCCGACGTCAGGATAATATCCCCGAGCGATCCGAAGCGGATGACCAGAATTCGTTTCTTCATCTACAGAAAAAGATACAGACCGACTGCTGCTACGGCAAAGCAATAATAAGCGAAATACTGGAAGCGACCGCGGCGAATAGTGGTCAGGACAAGGTACACGGCCGGAAACGCCAGCAGGAACGCCGCCAGTGCTCCGGCCAAATACTGTCCCGCCAGAACAGGATCGAGATTAAGCAGTTGGCCGGATTCCAGAACGGCTGCCCCGGCAATGGCCGGTATGGCCAGCAGGAAAGAGAACTCGGCTGCCTCGGATGGTTTGACCCCCATCGCCATTCCGGCCGCGATGGACGTTCCCGAACGCGAAATACCGGGAAGCAATGCCACCGCCTGGCCGAGACCGATGATAATCGCCGAGGACGGAGTAACATTCTCTTTCCCCGCCGATGTATAACGGGTCGACAGCAGAATCAGGCCGGTTGCCGAGAGCATGACCGAGGTTAATACCGGATTCGAGAAGGTCTCCGCGAGGATATTCTTGAACAAGAGGCCAACCAGCGCGGCCGGCACGGTCCCAACCACGAGGCAGCCAGCCAGCATCCGCTCTTTTTTCATGCCGCTGTCGAAAAGCGACCTCGCCAGACCGGCAATGCTTCTTCGAAAGTATACGATCACCGCCAGCAGCGTTCCGAGATGTACGAGCACCTCGAAAGCGACGCCGGGCTGCTTCACTCCAAGAACGGCTTGAGCCAGGACCAGGTGACCCGATGAGGACACCGGAAGGAATTCGGTCAGGCCCTGCAGGATGCCGAGGATGATTGCGTCAAAGTAGCTCATGAGCAAATGCCCCACCTGCGGGGCCAGGTAATCTCGTCACGTCGGACTGCTACAGGACGCTGTAGCTGACGCCAAGGAAGATGCCGTCGTTGCCGTCGAACTGGAACTCACCATACAGACCGACGTCGCGGCTGATATCCCAGCAGACACCCATGTTAAGCCCGAATTTGAGCTCCGACTGTTTCTTCTCGCTGGTTTCGCCGCCCCTGCCGGCAGGCACTTCGATCTTTGTCCGCTCCAGGCGCACGTTGATCCGTCCGTACGGAGACAGGGTTGTGCCGCCCTTGAGAGCGACCGGGTAGGAACCGAGGACGTGCCCTCCAATCTGAATTGCGCTCATATTGTCGAAATCCAGGTACTCTGCAAGAGCGCCGAGAGCCAGGTCGAACGGATCAGTCCCCCCACGCTGGAAGTTCAGAAGCTGGTACTTGAAATCGGCTCCGATCGTGATCGTCGCGTTGACGCCCGCATCGTCCGCAATTCCCAGCAGGATGCGCCCATCCGTGTAGTCCGACAGACCGTACTTGAAATACCCCAAGAACGAGGTATGGTCGGCGGCGCCGATCCCAAGCCCGACCGACCCGTTGGCCATCCCCAGCGACCGGGCCGTCCAGAGTGTTCCGAAGGATGAACCAAACGCCCCGGCAGCCTCGCCGTTGGCCACCATCATAAGCACCAGCACGAAAACAAGCGCGATCTTTCTTCTCATATTTGTTCCTTCCTGTCAGACAGTCTCTTCGACTCGGTTTGCCGCAGTTCTTATAAGGAAATGCTATCGCTTCCCCCGGGGACAGTCAATCAAAAAAGCCGTCGGGAGACATTAATTGTTGACCAGACCGCGATCGGCATCTTCATTCCTGTTTTACGGGTCCGATGGAAGTGAGTTGCCTCCACTTTCCGCTGCGTGTCGTTAACCCGTAGGCACCGGCAAGACGTTGCCGGTCACCATGAGATTGCGAACTTGAACCGGGAGATCAACAATGGCGAACGGGCAAGGATTCGATAACAGCAAATCCGAGACGACGTTTAAAGTCCCCCTGGGACGCGGTAGCTGGGCTACACATATCGGATTTATCCTTGCCGCTACCGGGTCGGCCATCGGCCTCGGCAACATCTGGAAGTTCCCCTATATCACCGGTGAATATGGCGGTGGAGCCTTTGTTCTTGTCTATCTCGTGTGCGTTGTGGTTGTGGGACTCCCGCTTATGATGGCCGAGTTGATTATTGGTCGCCGCGCGCAGCAGAACCCGGTGGGAGCTTTCCAGCGCCTGCACCGGGAAGGCAGCCCCTGGCAATTAGTGGGTTGGCTGGGGGTGGCCTCTGGCTTTGTCATCCTGTCATATTATAGTGTCGTGGCTGGTTGGGCGCTCGCGTATATCTTCAAGGCTATTGCAGGCTTTCAGGGCACAGCCGAAGCCGTCCAGGGTGAGTTTGTCGAACTGGTCGGCAGTCCCGGGCAGTCGATTCTCTACCACACGATTTTTATGGCTATGTGCATCGGTATCGTAATCGGCGGCATCAAGCAGGGTATCGAACGCTGGAGCAAGATTCTAATGCCGGCGCTGTTTGCGATCCTGATCGGTCTGGCGACCTACGGCCTCGTCTCCACCGCCGGCGGTAGCAAGGCGCTGGCTTTCCTGTTCAAGCCGGATTTCTCCAAATTAGGGGCTGAGGGTGTCCTGTCGGCGCTGGGGCACGCCTTCTTCACATTATCGTTAGGTATGGGCGCCATGATCACCTACGGCAGCTACATGAAGCGCGACTCCAAACTCGTTCGCGACGCCATATACATATCCTTTCTCGATACCGTGGTCGCTCTCGTAGCCGGAATAGCCATCTTTTCGATGGTTTTCCACTTCGGAATGGAACCGGGTCAGAGCGTAGGTTTGATCTTCAGGACGCTGCCGGTGCTATTCGAGCAGACTGGTCCCCTGGTGTCAGTACCATTCTTTGTACTGTTGACATTTGCCGCCGTAACGTCCGGAATCAGTCTGCTTGAGGTGGTTGTCTCCTACTTTGTGGACCGAAGAGGCTGGAGTCGTACCGCCGCCACCCTTATTCTGGGCATAGCCATCTATGTGCTGGGGATTTTCTCGGCGGTGAGCGCCTGGTCGGTTCCGTTCTCAGGAAAAGGATTCTTCGATTTCTTTGACGACTTCTCCACCAACTACATGCTGCCTGTCGGCGGTCTGCTGACATGCCTGTTTATCGCCTGGGTGATGAAGGACAAGGACCGCGCCGACGAATTCGGCTCCCGCGGTCCCCTGTACATGGGATTGAGGTTCTTCCTGAGATACATCACGCCGTTGGCCGTGCTGGCGGTGATTCTCCATGGTTTGGAATTGCTCCCCTTCATGGAGTATGGGAATTGAGGATGGATGGTAGTGAGAGCGAAGGACTCCACCCCCATTGTTCCTAAGGATTGGTACCCCACCTAAAGTGGAGCGGCAGGTGGGATCCTTCGGTTTCGCTTAGGTATAACCGGATGCGACGTATCTGGAATGACGATACCATCGCTAAAGAACATGATCTCCTCTCCAGAGTAGCGCGCCTGAGCACTGTAACTAAGGTGGTAGTGGAATTCGCGCTTTCCCTTGTACAAAGATGCGATTTCCGGGACGGCATCGTATGATACGATCCAAGGTTGCCTAATCCGCTTTTGAATGATTTTGGCAATACCCTCGTGGTCGCGTGGCGTGAAGTGGTTCTGGTACAAACCATTACCTTTCGCATAATACGGTGGGTCCAGGTAGACCAGAGCTTGTATTGGCAGCATGGGCAACACTTGCGTAATGAAATCCTTGCCATCTAAGCCATAAACCGAAATGTGATTCCTGTATCTTGCAATTCGTTGAATTCGCTTGACCAAATCCCTCTTGTTGAAACGTGCGTCCAGTTTCCACGGCCCTGTCTGATTCTTACCACCTATCACACCACCCGCGATTATGCCGGATCTATTAGTACGGTTAAGGAAGAATGTGCTAAACCCACGTTCTAGTGCGCTGTACTCGTCTGCGTTGTCTTGAATCGCCTTTTGTTTGCGCCACTGGGTCATGCTGACTCTAGTGTCCTGGATCAGACGACACAGGTCGTCAGTATAATCCATCACTGAAAGCCAAAATGAGTAGATCGATCGATCAAGGTCGTTGATGTGTACGTGCCGTACGTACTCACCGAATAGCATGGACCACGCAATACCAGCGCCCCCAGCGAAGACTTCAACATAGTGACCATCTAGCAGATTGTTCTCAGTTACAACCACCCTCATGAACTTGGCAAGTGCGCCTTTACCGCCTGGATATCGTAAGGGGCTCGTAAAGGCGTGATTCTGTAGTCCCGGTTTCACCAACCGCTCACTCCCACATCTTGACGAAAAGTGGTTGAATATTGTCCCAAATTGTCTTTAGTTCACTTGCGATCGGCTGGTAGTGTTGATTGTGAACATATTGTTGCCAGTTTGTAATCGAGAATATCGTGTCCTTGGTGCCAGCCTGCGTACGAATTGCGTGTAGCTCCTTCTTGCAGCTCGCATCGCTCCTCACTAGGTCGGTAACCACCGAGGCTACCTTCTCGTTAAGCGACATCTCTCTATCGATCGTCTTGCCAGACCGGTTTCTCGACACCTTCGTGAGCGATAGGCGATTCACCGCCGCAAATTCATTTAGGCTCATTTCCAAGAATACGCGAAGTAGAACGGCACAGGAGTTCACGAATGTCTCTACATGTAATTGTTGCAACTCATCGAATATCTTGGCAATTCGCACTTGCCCGATATTGAGCCTCAATGTCTTCGGAATGAGCGTTTTCCGAGCTCTCGCAACTCCCCTCTTTCGCCTTTCCGCCGACTGCCTCCTTTCAGACTGTGCATGCGATTTAAGATCAGTTGGTGCAATCCTCCTGCCCGGTACTGGTAGTGCTCTTGCGGCCACAGCTTCAGCGTATCTAACTCGCTGATCTTTTGAGTCGATTTGTGTCACTTTGATGTGCTTATTCGCTACGTCACTTACCACAATTGCCAGCCGTCCTAATACTTCATCTTTGTTTTCCGAATCCAAGGTAACTAACTGCTTCCCCACAATATCGATGCCAAGCGTACGTCTTACCTTCGGCGTCTTAATTAATCTATCGATATTGGATAATGCTATCTTTGATAACTTATCTCTAGTCACATTGTCCAGGAAAACACTGTCTTTCACCATTTCGAGGAGTTGGATTTCGGCTGATTCGCCACGGTATCGCGCAGCAGCCACGCCATTCCAGCTGATGATGCCGATGCCTCCGTTTTCACCAGTGTGCCGTAACTCAATCCAGGGTTTTGCGCGCTTCTGGCTGGGAGCAATTGTGCACAAGATAGCGAGAGGCAAATTCTTGCCATGTTTACTGTGCACTGTTTCCAATCGCTTGCCTATACTTGCAGGAATGTTCAAAGAGTCTACGAGTTTGGGTTCGCTCGTAAGTTTTATGGCAGCTACTCGTCTATTGCCTTCTAGTACAGTATACTTGCCACTATTCTTTGACTTTATAACAATCGGAGTCTCGGAAGGATTTAGACCCCCGCTCCGCCCTATGTGCTCGGCTAATCTGACAAGCTTCAATCCCTGTTCATTAACCATTTTCTCAAGCGCATCATGCTGGTCAGCCTGTGTCTCGAATCTCGGATTCTGGACATTGACCAACAAATCCGCTATGTCTATGGTTTTCACCGTGAAATCTTTGATAGCCACATGTACATCCCCTTTCTTAGGCCTTCAGAACCACCGTACAGCCCACAGATTCCTTTGCGATTATCTCACGCTTGGTCAACATTGTTGCAATATAGGCAGCTCCTCAATCTTTGGCAAGTCTAGACTCGGGGATTGGAATCGCCAGGCCCACAGGGGGCCTGACCTACGAAGAGAGAATCACTACGTAGTCAGCTACTCCTCCACCGCCAGGTACTGCAAAGCCTCGCGCTTGAGCCGCTCGCGGTCGAACCCCACGAGTTCCACTGTATCGAGGAACTCGACAAAGGCAAGATCGAGCCGTCCGATTGACGACCGCCCAAACTCCGGCGTGTCACCCTCGGCCTTCTCCTTCTCGAAGCGAATATCAAGGGCGAAGGAGTTCTGCTTGAGGGCCGCGATCTCCTGAGCGGGTATCGTCTTGAGCGTTTCCTCAGTGACGCCGGTGACGCTCACGCGGACGATCTTGTCGCCGGGGTCGACCCGCTCGATTTGTTCCCGCAGTATGCGAGCCAGCTCGTCTCCTCTTTTTCCGGAAGCGTCGATGGCAGTGATATCGACCATCGGGCGGCAGTTGACTTCATGGAAACTGACCCGGAACGGTTCCAAATCGACCACCGTGAAGCCCTTGGCGGCGGTTCTTTCCGACTGCGAGAGCCGTTCTGTCGACCCGGCATAGAATGCCCTCCGGCTCACCTTGCAGAAGTTGTGAAAGTGACCCAGGGCGGCATAGTCAAAACGGTCCAGGATATCCAGCGGTAACTCCTGCTCACCAAGATCAGCCATTGAGAACTCCTGCATTCCCGCCGCCACGCCGTGGGCGATAAGGACGTTGTATTTCGCGTTCGGGTCCGGAAGGCAGCGAGCGAGTTGTTCGTTCTGAGTGTCAGTCGTCAGGCAATGCGGGAGGGCGTGGCATCTGCAGTCACCGATCTCAAAGACCTCGACTTCTCCCCCAGCTGCGACGTGGAGATTCTCGATCCTGCTGTACACTTCCAGAGCGGAGCCGAGATGCGGCTGTTTGGGAGTGTCGTGATTGCCGCCGATTATCACGGTCGGGATGCCGTTCTCCTGCGCCAGGCGATAGAGCTGCTCTCCGGCTATGGCCATAACGCGATTGATGGGGCGTACGGAGTGAAACAGATCGCCGGCATGAATGCAGAGGTCCGGTTTGATCCGAATGATCTTGTCGACCGCCTCACGGAAGGCACTGATCATATCCTCCTGACGGAGCGTGAGTCCGCTCTTGCCTCGTCGCGGGTGGTTCTCGCCGGCTCCCAGGTGGCTGTCGGCGAAATGGCAGATTCTCATGGGGTAATATGGCCTATACGCGCATGAAACAAAATCACAATCGTGGGGGGGTACGACGGGCGGTCATCGACTCTGTCATGAAGCAGTAATCCGACAGTCTGTGTGGGCCAAAGGCTCATCAGTCGCAAATAACGATGGTCCCATTAGCACCATCGTAGGTGAGATACCAATGCTATAGAACATCTCGACCAATCAGGCATTGATGAGTCTTCAAGGGGCACACGGCTATGGGAGCCTCTTTCGCAGTATTCCAGGGGAACCAAATTGTACCGAAGTAGACTGGTTGTTGCTGTGTGTTCTGAACCGAAGTAATGTCCACATAACCTGTGTGGATCATCTCCGCATCACGCGCCACGCCAGGTGTGACGACCGAAAACGCAGCACCTGTATCTATCAGAGCTCGGACTTGAATACTTGGGATCGGTTTCCCATGCGTCTCGAGTTGCCTAATAACTGCACGGGGTGGGCGAATTTCCACTTGCAGGAAAGCGCCAGTATGAGCAAGGACCACCGGAGGGCGAAGCCGCACCTCTGTTTCCTTGCCGCCCTCAATCGCCTTACCTTTACCGCCGTAAACAATACGGTGGATCAAAAACAAGCCTCCATCACTAGATTGATTGGCTTGTCATTAGTGACGTGGTAAACAAGAAAGCTACCTTCAGGTCCAAATTGTTCAATACCGCCACTTGCGGCTTTCTCGTAACTATCAAATGACCCTACAACTTCTTGGTCAAAGATGAGCAGGAACTTTCCTAGGTACAGTCTTAGGAACTCGACCTGCTCACGCTCCGCAAACTCAAGGTTTTTCTTCAAGTTCTTTTCCATCTCAAGCCTCTGTCAACAAATATAGTGAAGTCCATATCTTTGTCAACCCATTTGCATACCCTTATCGGCACCGGTAATATCCTTAGAAGCATGTAAAAGACAAGAGGTGTATCCTTCGGTTTTCAACGACTTGTGAGAGGAGACACCTAATAAAGCCCGTAGCGAGAGATGCGGTCGCGAAGCGTGTTGCGGGAAATACCCAGCGCCTCAGATGTCTTGACCTGGTTACCGTCGAAATGCTTCAGACACGACGATATCACCGCCCGCTCGAATGCGGATTCAAGGAAGTGGAATATGCGACCGGGTGAACCGGTAATGAGCCTGGGCATGATGGGATCAACGATCTTCTTGAAGTTCTCGGTGTAGTCGTCTTTCAGAGACGATATGTCTACCTGTGCCCTGGACTTATCCTCGGAGAATACCGGGAAGTCCTCCGGCTGCAGCGTGTCACCCTTGGACATCACCAGCGCGTTCTGGATGTTATTCTCCAGTTCCCGGACGTTGCCCGGCCATTGATACTTGGTCAGCATCTGAACGGCCTTCTTGGAAACACTCCTGACCGGCTGGGTAAGTTGGTTGGCGAACCGATTGCAGAAATGGTTTACGAGCATGGGGATATCGACACGGCGTTCGCGCAGGGGCGGAATGTAGAGCGAAACGACCTTTAGTCTGTAGAACAGATCGACACGGAACGAACCGTCCTTCATGCACTGCACGAGCGACTTGTTGGTCGCCGCCACGATGCGGACGTTGACGTCGATCTGTTCGTTGCCGCCAACCCGCTCAAACTGCTTTTCCTGAAGCACGCGCAGCAGCTTCGACTGGGTGAGCATCGACATATCGGCGATTTCGTCAAGAAAGAGAGTGCCGTTGTCGGCCTGCTCAAACTTGCCGATGCGCTTGAAGTAGGCGCCTGTGAAAGCGCCCTTCTCATGACCGAACAGCTCCGATTCGAGAAGCGCTTCAGGAAGGGCGGCGCAGTTCACAGACAGGAAGGGGTTGGCGTGGCGTCGTGAGTTTCGATGTATAGCGTGCGCCACCAGTTCCTTGCCGGTCCCGGATTCACCTATGATCAGAATGGCCGCATCACTGTTGGCAACTTGCCCGATCAGCTTGGCTATCTCAACAATCTCCGGTGACTGACCGACGATCTCGCCCACGCCGTGCACCGCCGTCGTCTCCTTGATCTCGGTGAACGGTTCCTTGTGGCTCGTCGAAAAACCACATGCCTTGTTGACGGTATCGATCAGCTTTTCTATCTGAAAAGGTTTGGTCAGGTATTCGAAAGCTCCCTCCCTCATGGCCTCCATGGCATCGTCGGTCGATACAAAGCCGGAGATGACAATGACGGGGAGGCCCTCCTTGACCTCACGCAGTTGTTTCAGCACCTCCAGCCCCGACAGACTCGGCAGGTTGACGTCGAGCATCACCAGATCGATGTCGCGGTTTTCGCTGACGACGCGACTTACCTCGGTACCGTCCTCAAGAAACTGGAACCTGAACTTCTCGGGGTCGAACAGATTTGCCAGCGACTGGGACAGGTCCTTGTCGTCGTCTACCAGGAGGATTTTCTTCATATCACCACTTACCCAATACCATTCCCTACAGGGCTTTATCGACTGAAATCGGGAATTGTGAAGCCCCAAAAGCATGATTCTTGGAGCCTTGGCCCGCCCTGCGAACGCCCGACCTCGAAACTGAAACGATCGTCTGCAGGACAACCGCCACCGGGCATCGATGAGGGTTCAGTACGATTCCACGCAGGAATGCCGGCGACCGCCCGGGCGCTCAAGGCATGACTTGTCCGCACGGTGGCCTGTAAAGGGAGCGTAATCTGGCGGGCGGTGTTTCAGTCTTCCTCGTCGACGAGAAAGCGTACTGCCGTGCCCATCCAGACGAAGCCGGCAATTAAATCAATCACCAGTCCTGCCAGGAGTATCCGGTAGACCAATTCCGGATTGAACTTCTCAACAATCATGACCGGCCGCCCGGCGACAAAGGAGACAGCCAGCGGTCCGGCGAGGATCACCGCGGCCAGGGCCAGGCAGGTTATGGGATGGCGCCGGAAAATGCCAAGGGATCGCTTTATGGCCTGGACAACCGTCTCACCGTACACGGCAACAGCCGGTATGACGAACAGGAAAAGCGCCAGCAGGCCGATATAAATGCCCGGCATCAACGCGAATTCGAAGGCCATCGTCCTTCGCGGTGAACCGGCCAGCCAGCCCTCCAGCCACGATGTCAGAAGAATCATAGCGGCCAGCATCAATCCGTTCAGAACTACCCAACCCACAACCAAGTGTATCCACGAGGGCAGAATCAGCCGGAACGAAGAACGGTCCGCCTTTTCCACATCGAGGAACCTGTCGGAGAACATCAGCGCCGCCGCCCCCAACGCTACCCCCTCGAACAGAAGACCGACAGCCAGCCTGGCCCAGTCAAAGAAAAAGGGAAGCATCAGGAAGTGACCAGGATAATGAGAGAAACCGACTGCCCTCCGGGGGCTGACAAGACCGGTCCAGGCTTCTATCAGGCCATGAAAAACAGGCGACAGGTGCTGGTAATGAGCGTAGAGCACCAGCCAAACCAGGGCGAAGTAGACCAACAGCGGCAGCCAGATGCGCCCCCGGCTGAACTGTCTGAATGTATCCGGAAAGAGTCCGACAAAGCGATTTATTGCTGCCAGAGTGTTCACCGGGGCGGACCCTACTCTGAGCGTACGGGGGCCGGAATGCTTCGCTGCTCGGAACCGGTCATGAGCCCGTGCCTGTCGCGCACATAGAGCCTGAAATATACGGTGTCGGCTCCCGGTTGCGCCCACGGAAGGTGGGATTGATAACTGCTGCTGCCACGGTCGCTGACGATAGCCACCAGCACGTCGGAACTGTCAATCCCGGCCTCGGTGTCCCGGTAGATCCGGTATGATTCGAAATCGTTTTCCGCACTGATTGACCAACTCAGGCCGGCGACCGTCGAATCCGACTCCACCAGGGCGATGAACTCCACCTCCTCAGGAGCACTGTTCTTAAAAGTGGCGGCGCTGTCAACATTGGAGGGTGACCACAGACCGGAGTTGTCGCAGACGTAGACCCGGTAGTAGTAGGTCGTGTTGTCATCGAGAGTTGTATCAGTGTAGCTATGAACCGCGGAACTGGTGAGAGTCTGCAGCAGCATCGAGTTCTCTGTCACCACCGCGGTGTCGTCCCGGAACAGGCGGTAGGCTGAGAAATCGTCGCTCTGAGAGACGGTCCAGCTCAGGACAATCTCAAAAGTCGACTCAGCCTGAGCCGACAGAGTCACCGGCGGCGGGGGGCTGACAATGTTCAGCAGCACGGGCGAATCAAGCCGGGGTGCCTGATTGCTGGCCGCATCGGTGAACGAACCGGTTACCGTGCCGTGGTCAAGCCTGAAGTTGTTGGGCACTACATACCACCCGGTATACGTGCCGTCGCCGGAACCATCATTGAAAAGCCTGATCTGCCCGGACCCGGTAAATGAGACCGACGCTTCCCCCCCGGTCTCGCCCGCAGTCAGTTCAAACGTGATCGTATCGCCGCCCGCAAAGGTCGTTCCCGACGGACTGAACGTAACGGCGTCAATGCGGGCGTACGTATCAAGAATGATGTCGTCCGACAACAGGTCGCCCGACTGAGAACCGTCCTCGAACTGAAGCCTGGCATAGACGGTCTTGACGTCATCGCCGTCAGAGAGAGTGAAAGCCGCTTGTGAAACGTAGGGCTGCCAGACCGCGTCCGGGAAAGCGGCGCTCTCCGACAGGATCATGTGCGATGTAGCCGGTCGGCCGTTCACCTGCACCACGACCTCTCTTTCCCTGGTGAACTCCCGGCCGTACTCAATCATGATCGACAGGCGCGAGATACGGGCCGATACCGCCTCTGAGGGGAACCCCTCGATCCCGTCTGTCGTCACGGCGCCGACCCGGAAGAAGTACCTCCGGTTCATTACCAGGCCGTCAAGGTTCAGACTGAATCCGGTGGTTGAGTCGCGCAGGATGAAGTCCTCCGCCGTGGAGTCGGAGACCCACACACGGAACATCGCCACCAAGGAGCTGTCGGAAATCTCCCAGGTCAAAGTCACCGAGCCGTCATTGACCAGGGCCTCGACATTAACGGGAACCGGGCCTGCCTCAGGGAAGGCCTGCGGCGGGTCTTTGCTCTCGATCGTCCGGTCACAACCGGCCGTGGCCATGGCCAGCACTATCAGCGAAACGGCAACTGCTTTTCTCATAACTCATCCAGTCCGCTTAGAAACTTCGCACTATCGTCAACCCGACCCGATCGAAACCGGCCTCAGGGAGGATACTGAAGCCTTTGACCCTGATGTCGGCTCGTTCGTCGGGGAAGAATATAAGAGCGTCCAGCAGGTTCAGCCCCCAGCAACCCACCAGGGCACCGAAAGTGATCCGGCGGGCGGTCTCGGCATTATAGGCATTCTGTCGTCTGGTTCGCAGCGCCGGCCAGAGCCGCTGGCGTTCGGCCGTTGTCCCGGCATTGTCGTACTGCTGCCGAACCGCCTCGTACTCGTTGTTCTTGTCATCGAAATCGTTATCGGCGATCAGATAGGCGGCGGCCGAACCGAGCGTCAGAGCTACCAGGGCAAACGCCTTTTTCCTCTGGCCGGAGTAGTATTGCCCCCAGCCGGGAACAACCAGTGATCTCATGGCAGCCCTGAACCGCGTCTTGGGAGTAAGCCTGACGTCAATCTCCATCGAGCGAGAGGGATCGAGGAACGCCCTGGATGTGTACCTCTCGTAGCCCGGCCTTTCGACTCTGATAATGTATTTGCCGATCAGCAACTGCCGAAACCGGGCGGGCGTGACTCCCGAGACGACCATCTCCCCAGAGAGGCTAACCAGTGCACCCTGTGGGTCGGATCGTATGGTTACATCTCCCTGAGCGGCATCCCGCGCCGGGGACAGCGCCGGAAAGAACATAACCGCCAGGATAGCTGTCAAAATCCTTTTCAACATACTGATCTACCCTGTGTTTGATTGCTATCTTCTACAGCATTCCTTGGCTGACAAGATACTCATGCGGCAGTGATAAGTACAAGGAAAAAAGAAAGGCCGCGAAGGTCGCGGCCTCAAGCTTTCGTTGAACGCACGGGACAGGCCCTAAAAGGCTCCCTTGCCCGTGAGAACGACCATCACCGTCTTGAGCATGATCCTCACATCCAGCCAGTATGACCAGTTGTCGATATACTCGATGTCGTACCTGACTTTATCCGCCACCGAAGCGAGTGATGAATCATAGCCGGTTTCGACTTGGGCCAGACCGGTCAGACCCGGCCTGATTTCCAACCGCCGAGAGTAGTCGTCGATCTTCCCGCAAAGCTCGCCGACGAAATTGGGACGCTCCGGTCGCGGGCCAATCAGGGACATGTCCCCTTTGAGGATGTTCAGAAACTGCGGAATCTCATCCAACCGCGTCTTGCGCATCAGCGCCCCCAGTCCGGTAACCCGGGGATCGTTCTTAGTGGCCCATACGGGGCCGCTGGCTCTTTCGGCATTGGCGACCATGGTACGGAACTTGATCAACTTGAACATCCGACCGTTGTAGTCACAACGGCGGCGTTCCCTGGTGCGGCGGTCGGGCATGTCGGTCCGCTGGCAATAGCGCCGGCTGTGTCGGCGCTGGTTGGCTCCAACTCGCACCTGCGTGTAGAACACCGGTCCGCGGGACCCAAGCTTGATCAGGATGGGCAGGATCAGCCAGACCGGGATAGTCAGAGTTAACCCCACCACGGCCGCAACAATGTCGGTTGTTCTTTTCGCGACTCTAATGATCATTCCCCAAAGCTCGGCCGGTCTCGTCAGAATAGCCGGCACAGCCAGAACAAATACTGCCGAGGCAATCACAAAGAAAATGCCCTTGGCATACTCACCACAATAATAGCTCAGATGCTCCCAGAAGCCAAGCGAAACCGAAGTCGCGTTACCTGGGGCGTTTACCTCAAGACCGTTGGCGATACCATACCGGGACACACTGCGCGGCATGGCAACGGCGGTGTCAACTCCCACATTGGGGCTCTGATCGGAGCTGTTTTCCATCTGGATTAGTTGCTGTTATACCCAAGTGTAACGGTTTGAGACATGTGCAGCAAAACCGCTGCCAAACATGGAATTCGGATCGCCAATCAGGCCTAATCCCGCCACCTTTTCATTGATGCCAACGCATTGTATGACAACGAATTACCCGAGGGCTAAAGCACGCCCCAAACGTGATGAGTCCGATACTGAAGCGCTGGTAGGGATTAAACAGCAGGTCTGCTTTCTCCGGCACAATACGTGCAATGACTTGCGTATCCTGTATCGGGTGGCAACCAGACCGGCGTTGCCGGTTTTTGCGCTCCGCGCGGAATGCGAATAGAGTAGCCACTGTCAGGCCCACAGGGGGCCTGACAAAAACTGGATTCCGGGTCAAGCCCGGAATGACTTCGCATCACTTGGGATGTATGGACGCAGAGTATCCAAAAGAGGCACGTCGTGCCCGTGGGCGGCAGACGCCCCGTCTGCCCCTGGCCGATATCTGAGCCTCGGGACGCCCGACACCACGCCTATGACGAATCCGTCAGCTTTCGAGTATGATGAAGTGTTTTTTTACTACCTGCTAAACGGAGAATCGGATGGGCAATACTTAGATGCCTGCTGCAACAACGGGTAAGGTTAGTTCTTTGGCGGGAGCCTCTCGAGCATTTGGCTGTCTCGCTCCTCATTCGCAAGACCAAGTGTGAGTCTGTTGCGAAAAGAGCACAGATCAGAGTTTTGACTTGTCAATCATGTCTCCGATGAGAGGCAGCCGGTAGTTCTTCCCCTGGAGAGCAAAGATGATTCCGGCCACTGAAAGCCCCGCCGCAATCAGCAGGATGCCCTTGAACACGAGATCGGAAACAGTGTCGATCAGAAACAGGACAGCGACCAGTTCTACGAGAAAGAGCATGACGCCCTGCCGCGCGTGGAACTGAGCTTCCTTGTTCTCCTTCATACTGAGCAGCGGCACGAAGCAGAGAATGGGGATATAGGCCATTATGGCCGCCATCCTTCCCTCGTCGGAGGAGAACCCTTCCTTCCCGGACCCGGCTCCCGCAGCAGTGGCCTGAGAGCTGTCCTCAAGCCCGGGAATCTCCCCGGTGGGCGATTCGCTCTTGTCATCCTTGAAAAACGATTCAGTCATGGGACCTCCATGGCGCCTCATGTGGGCCAGAACATCTCCTTGTCTTTCTCGGCCACGTCAAGCCTGATAGGTTCGTTCTCCGGCCAGCTCTCCAGTATTGACTGTCCGTCGCGGAGGGTGACGGACAGTCCCAGAAAACCGTGCTCCTTCGGCCAGAGCCATTTGCGCTCGACGGCCAACTCCAGGATTTCGCCCAAGCAGAACTCATGCTGCCCGTCTGCCGATCCGTTTGTCCGCCCACCGGATACGTCGATAACCAGATGATGCGGTTCCGGCGTGAAGAAGACGAACTCAAAGAGTGGGCTCTCGATCAATTCTAAGCTATTCCTGTTACCGAAGTCAAGCCGAATATGAAACCGCTGGTGATCGAATCCGAAATGTATTTTCGAGATGCAGTTGTCGACGCGATGCATGGCGCCGCCGGCTCGAAGACAGTCGAAATAGCCGGCGCCGGCCCATTCATAGAAATACGTCAGGCGGCCGTCGATCTCGGGCGTAAGGAGAGCATCCGGCGGGATTGCTTTCAGACCGGGCCCGGCCTGGTATATGGGGCATAGAAGTCGGAAGGGGATCTCAAGATCCAGGTGCTCGTATACGGCGCTGAGGTGTCTTCGGAAAATACTGTCGAATTGCTCGTTGCCTGAGCCTCGATGCTCATCGCCGTACCACCAGCACCAGTCTGATCCCTCGGCTATATACACCTGTTTCCAGGCGATCTCGATTCGTTCGCGGCTGAAGTCGGGGTGGCCGGCCTCGAACTCCACCAAGGTGTCCCTGGCCTCGGCCAGAAGATCCCAGGCTTCGTTGTCTTCAGCGTGGCCGATCCAGATGCGGAAATTGTGGTTGATCCACGACCCGGCAAACAGCGCTTTCAACTGCCGTGGCTCGATATCTGCGGCCGCTTCACTCATGGTGACCGTTTCGATCAGGGGGTCTTCAGCCAGCCGACGGTACAGCTCTGAGAGAAACTCATGGCCATCGTCCGGGAAATACTCCCATGCGTTTTCCCCGTCGAGAATCACCGGCACCACCGCCTGGTCAATCCGATCCAGGAGCAGCGACCGGATTCTCTTGAGATGGCCGATGAAATCGGACACGGCCCGATCCGCATCCCAGCTGGAATACACGAATCCGATGCGGTCAGACAGAGCATGATCGCGGAAAAACAGCTTCAGACCTGGGCCGTACTCGTAGACGGTATGGACGGGATTGGCCTTACGGTCCATACCCGATTTCCTGAGCGAGTGGTGGAGGATTCCTTCGTCGGTGGCAATCCATTTGACTCCCATCTTGATGAGAAGGTCGGCCACCTCCTCCGAGACCGACCCTTCCGAGGGCCACATGCCGGTCATCCTGGTCCCGAAGATCGATTCAAATTTCCGAATCGACATCCGGATTTGCGCTTCGGCATCCTCCGGATGACGGAACGACCTGCTTGGCAGTTCCATTTTCGGCAACGCTTCGAGCGCCACGCTGGTGTCACAGAGAAGAGGAAGAATGGGATGATAGTACGGGGTAAAAGATATGTCGACCCGGCCCTGAGTATACAAGTCCTTGTGGGCCGGCATGATTCGCCTGATCAGATCGATCTGCCAGTCGAGAAGGGCGTGTTTCTGCTCCTCACTGAAGTGACGGCCTCGATCGAAGAGAGCCTTGACCGGTTCCTCCCCGCGAAACATCGGATCCACCCACACGAGGTTGGACCAGACCTGAAGATCACGCATTTCTTCCGTGGTGAACAACTCGGACAGGACCGGCTGCCCCGAATTACCACCGCACTTCCGGTAAAGCTCAAAGTACCTGTCATAGGGTTCGATCATGTGAGTCAGGTTGACCAAAAAGAAGCTGCCGAGTATCTCACGCTTCTGCTCGGGAGTCAGCTCCCCGGCGGCAATCCGTGACAATTCCAGGTGCGGGTCGGTGCCACCGTCGATGTATAGTTGGAGCTGGTCGATCAGAGCCGGGACCAGATTGAATGTCACCTTGATATTCTCATATCGCCCGGCAAGCAGCAACATGTCGAGGTAGTCTTTTGTGGCGTGAAGTCGCACCCAGGGCAGCACCATTCGGGCAGAACCCGGCTCCTGGTAGTTGGGCTGGTGCATGTGCCACAGGATGGCAAGCTTCAGAGGTTTCTCATTCGGCAAAACACCCCCGGTCTCCACATGCTGTCAGATCAGCCCGGGTTCTTCTCCATGAACAGGCGGGCAGCGGTATTGGCCAGGTCCGTGCCTTTGAAGTCCTCGTTAAGCGATTCATAGAAAAGCCTGGCTTTCTCGGTATCACCTGCCTCGAGATAGTTGCGCAGCGCTGACAGCCGACAGTCACCACTCATAGGCCCGTCCGGGTATTCCTCAAACGCCTCAGCGTACTTGTCGGCCGCCTCGGCGAAGATTGCCTGATCCTCATGGCAGGCTGCAATCCCCGCCAGGGCGCTTGCCCGGATAAGCTTGTCGTCACGATACCTGGACAGGTACATCTCAAAATAGCGAATCGCCTCGGGATAGTTGCGTATCTTGAGGTTTGCCTTCCCCAGCAGAAAGGTGGCCTGCTGGGCGGAGTAATCGCCACCATAATCCTCTACTATCTGAGAAAGGCTCATGATGGCTACCTGGATGTTCTCGTTGCGGTAGTCCATGAGGGCCCGAGCGAGCTTGATCCCGGCCTCCTGCTGCCGGGCCGCCTGGGAACCGGCATAGTACGTGCCCGCCGTAACCAGCAGAATCACCGCCACCGCACCGATTACCGCAAACTGCCAGTTCTCAACGAACCAGCTTTTCGACTTGAGCATGAAAGCCGTGAACTTGTCTTCCTTGATCTGTCTTTTGCTCAGCTTAACCTTCTGGTACATCCACCACTCCCGAGAAACATAATCTCTGTGTATCGATTATCGGCACACGCCATATACTTGTTAGGAGTATTCATGAGAACCACGGATCACACCTGTCGGCAAAGCATCCCGACCGGCCCCGGAATGTCATGACCATGCCGCTTCGGTCCATCTCTGCCACAATACGAGCCCGCCAGGCTCAGAAGTAGCCCGTGAATGTGAATCCGAAGTGATGATTGCGGATCTTCGCCAGCAGAACATCCTCCTGATAGTCCCTGCTCAAAGTACTATATGTATAGGCCCACTCGAGGAAGATCTGGCTCCACTGGAAACCGGTTCCGACGGAAAAAGTGTACCGCATCGGCGTATCATCGTTGTTGAACAGCTTCACGAACGGCAGGAAAATCATGTGTGGGAAATTGTAGCTCATTACCGGCGTCTTGGTATCACCCTTGTTAGGAGCGGGAAGGGGGACGAAGCCGAGCCCGGCGCGAAGGGGGATCTTCCCGATCTTGGTGTCCATCACGTACTCGCTCCCGAACCGCATCACAAAAACATCGTTCCACCCCGTCTCGATATCGGTGAAAAACTCCTCATTGTTCCCCTCCGGATCAATCATCAGCGAGTCGCGAACTCTGACCTTACTGCCACTAAAATGCCTGAATTCGGCGTCGGCGGTCAGGACGAAGTTCTCGCGCGCCTGGTAGGCTACACCGGCTGTAACCATCAGCGGCATCTCATACTTGATGAGGATGTTGTCGAAGAAAGTCGTATCGGTGCCGTCCTCCACCGGCTGACCGTTGACAGCCGTCACCCGGTAGAGCGAGAGACCCTGCTTGCGATTCAGATCAAACGGCGTTCTGACCAGAAGCCCGGTACTGATTTTTTCGCCGCTCCATTTCAGTCCGACCGTGAAATTCGTCCCTGAGAACTTGCTGGTGTCGATGTTGAGGTACTCCTCGGTCACGCGGACCGGCTGGCTGCCTATCGGCAGCGGATAGCCGTCGATGACATCCAACGTATAGTCCTCGCTGACGGTCTTGCCGCCATAGATGTTGACCCCAATACCAAGGTCAAGCTCCTTATACAGTCGCGTTCCAAAGGCAAAAGTCACAGTGTTGACGCCACCCTCCAATTGCCCCGTTACCGCGTGATCTACCTGGAAAATCTCCTGGACGAGCAGGTTGTTGCGAAAGACGTATATAGGGGCTTCATAGACGGCGTTGTAGGCTATGCTGTAGAACTCCTCGAAACTGCGCGTAAAACTGATCGACCCGACTACCGGCCGCCCCTTGATGCGCACCGGCGCCAGGAAATTCAGACCCGATACCGAGCGAAGCGAACCAGAGTGGTCCTTGCGCCAAACGTGCCACTGAACATTGGCATTAGTGTAACCGCTCGGAGTCAGGGAACCGAAACTGGCCCCCAGCATTGGTCCCTCGTGGGCCATCAGACCGGCCGGATTCCAGGCGCCTGCAGTGATATCATCCGACAGCGCCACGTAGGCGTTGCCCATGGCTTCGGCCCTGGCGCCCCCGCCGACGAAATCGTAACTCAAGTGTTCCTGTATGGACTGGCCGCAGATGGCGCCGGCCAGTATCAAGATCAGCGCTGCCGTACTCCCCAGGGACCTAATCATCCTCTCGTCTCCTTCTCGAATGAACGTTGTCTCTCCTGCAAACAGACGTACAACCGGTCAAAAACAGTTAATAAATATATGACTGCCGGCTGCCGATGTCAAATGTTTTTGCGCCGCCTGCCGCAATCTATTCCATTATTCGCAAACGAGTTGTCGTTCCGCTGCGCGTCCACGCGCAAGACATGAACTTATGGCTCGGAGCCGAGCCAATGTAGCTCCTAATGAGTACCCACCCGCGCTAATCAGTACCCCCGGCAGGAGTCGAACCTGCGACCAATGGTTTAGGAAACCACTGCTCTATCCTCTGAGCTACGGGGGCTCCTGTACAAGGTGTTTTCGTGGCGCGGTCGACGAAACCCGCGGCCACCTCTGCGCGGAATCTAAGGTGGAACAAGGGGAAAGGCAACCTCTTCCTATTCAGAATCGAAGGAAACCAGGTAGTTGACATCATAGGCGTGCAGTTTCTCCCGCCAGGGAAGAAACGAGAGTTCGATGACAGTGGCAACGCCGACAACCTCACCGCCGAGCCGCTCAATCATCTTACAGACGGCTGCGAGTGTACCGCCGGTGGCAATCAGATCGTCGACAACCAGAACCCGCTCTCCCGCCGTGACGGCATCCTCGTGCAGTTCGAGGCGATCGGTACCATACTCGAGCGCGTACTCCTCGGAGACGGTCGTGTAGGGCAGTTTACCCGGCTTGCGGGCCAGTGCGAAGCCGACGCCGAGCCGATCCGCTAGCGCGCCGCCGAATACGAAGCCCCGGGACTCGATCACGACCAGCCTGTCCGGTTTCCTGGACCGGGCGTAGCGCTCCATAGCATCCAGGGCCAGGCAGAACCCGACCGGATCCTGCAGCAACGTCGTAATGTCATAGAAATTGACCCCCGGTTTCGGGAAATCGGGGACGCTCCGGATGTATTGCTTGATATCTTCCATTATCAGTTCGACCGCCCTCCCCTGCCCTTGTTAGGCAGGTTGTTTCAACCGCACATGGCGATGTCGAACGACCGGTACCGAGCCTCGAAACCGACCCATTGGACATCGAGGGCGGTGACCGACGCCGACGGCGGGCCGATTCTCAGTTCCTCGATGAACGCTTCAATCGCACCGCGATCACCCTCGACGGCGATAAAAACCGATCCGTCCACCTCGTTCTTCACCTGTCCTGCAAGTCCGAGAGCGATCGCCTTGCGATAGCAGTAATACCGATAACCGACCCCCTGCACCACGCCGGATATCCGCAATTCGGCCCCCGCCGAACTCAATCAGAGCCCCCCGCCAACTCCATGGCCAGCTTGGCAGCCTCCAGGGGTGAATCGACCTGGCTTATCTCGTCGCCCAGCTTCCAGGCGTTGACGGAGATGACCGGTTTCTTCGCGTTCAGCGCGAAGGCCATTTCAGTCAGGGTGCCGTATTTCCCGGGGAAAGCTACAACGGCATCAGCGCTCCGAACGACCATGATGTTTCGGGCTTCCCCGAAACCGGTGGGGATGATGTAGTCGATGAACTCGTTTGCGTCCTCCTTGTTGCTCGTCGGGAGGATGCCGATCGTCACACCGCCGGCTTCCCTGGCTCCCCTGGCGGCGCCTTCCATAATTCCCCCCATCCCTCCGCAGACAATAACCCCCCCGTTCTCAGCGACATACTTCCCCACGATAAAAGCCATATCACGCAGTTTCTTTGAGCACTTGCCAGCCCCGACAACGGCTATCACTGGCTTCCTTACGGTAGACATTCCTCCTGTCCTTTCTCAACGATAAGTGTTCTCACGGGTTAATCGGCATCAGGTATTCTCCTGACGTCGATCCTATGGCCAAAGAAAGTCGGGGCGACTGGATTCGAACCAGCGACCTCTTAGTCCCGAACCAAGCGCGCTACCAACCTGCGCCACGCCCCGAGCAGTCAGGCTACAGAGACATATATTATACTCCGTTCCATGTTTTTGTCAATGTTTTTGTGGCTCTGCCAACTGGACGGCAATGCCTGCCACCGGCTGTCAGCCCGGCAAGCGAGACGGACCGGATCATATCCTGATGCGGTTCTCATGGAGCCGAGCCAGAGTCTTTGTGTCCGTGAAGCGCATGTTAAGCGGCGTTATCGACACCACGCCGCGATGAACGGTCTCGAAATCCGAGCCTTTGGTCATCCGCCACCGGGGTCGGCCGCCAATCCAGTAATAATCCTTGCCACGCGGGTCGGTCTTCCGAATGACGATATCCTTATAGCGGCGCGACCCCAGATGAGTGAATTCCCAGGTGTTATAAGGCCGACCTCTGTCAAGAGGAAGGTTCACGTTCAGGAATGTGGACGAATCGAACCTGAGTCTTGCAAAGGCCGCCACCAAGCGGCTGACGAATCGCGCGGCACGCAACATTGACGTCCCCGGCTCGTAGTTGGCCATGGAAACAGACAACGAGGGAATTCCCAATATGGAACCCTCTATGGCCGCCGCCACCGTACCCGAATAGGTTACGTCGTCACCCATGTTGGCGCCATGATTGATCCCGGATATTATCATGTCCGGCCTGGCACTCTTGAACAGCAGGTGTATGGCAAGCATAACGCAATCGGTGGGGGTGCCATCGGTAGCATAGCGACGCCGGTCGAGCTTGTGGATCCTCAGGGGGCGGCTGAGTGTGAGCGAATGGGAACTGGCCGACTGCTCTCTGTCCGGTGCCACCATGTATACAATGGCCTTCTTCCTGAGTTCGGCATACAGTGTGCAGATACCGTCACTGAAGTAACCGTCATCGTTGGTAATCAGGATACGCCGTTTTCTTGCCAAGGTCTCCTCCGCTTCTGATTTCTGCTCTCATTGCTGGTGGCCCACCCGACGGAAGACCCGACGGATGGCCGTATCAAACATGTCTGGGACGCAAGAGCCACCCCCAATCGAGGAGGCGCTTATGAGAATGGTCGGAGCGAGCAGATTTGAACTGCCGACCTCTCGCACCCCAAGCGAGTGCGCTAACCAAGCTGCGCTACGCTCCGACATTAGATGTTTACGAAACAGAACTAAAGTCAATGTAGGCAAACATCTCAAGAACTCAAGAGAAAACTTCAAGCAGATCCTCGACGTCCCTGCGTATCTGGCCAATAATGGTTCTGGCTCTGGCCGAACGGATCATCTCCTTCTTTTTCTCGCCTGATCGTTTCAGCATCAGTTTGTTTCGAGCGCCGGCAATAGTGAGTTTCTCGTTATTGCGCAGATGGTTGATGCGGTTAATCTGTTCGATATCGCGCTGCGTGTACATGCGGTTGCCGCCACGGTTCTTTTTCGGTCGGAGGGTGGGGAATTCCTTCTCCCAGAATCTCAGCACATACGCTTCGAGACCGGTGATCCGCGCAACCTCGCTGATCGAATAATAGCGCTTGGTATCGTTATCTGTCTTTCTCATACACTCCCCTCCGTCTCTTGTATCCGTTACCCTATCGCCAGATTTCAGCCTTCAGTTCCCTACCCATAAGTTCCTCTACGGCCACCAACGGCGACTTGTTCTCAAAAAGCACCTGGTAGACCTCGGCTGTGATAGGCATTTCAACGCAGTGCAAGTCCGCTAACCGGTACCCGGAACGAGTGGTCTCGACACCTTCCGCGACCATTTCCATAGCTCCCAGTATTTCATTGAGTTGTTGTCCCCGACCGATCATTTCTCCCACGTGTCTGTTGCGGCTGTGCCGCGATGTGCAGGTGGTGACCAGGTCGCCTATCCCGGACAGGCCGGCGAAAGTCTCCGCCCTGGCTCCCAGAGCCACCCCCAGCCGGACCATTTCAGCCAGCCCGCGAGTAATGAGAGCGCCGCGAGTGTTGTCCCCCAACGCCAACCCGTCGACTATGCCCACAGCGATGGCTATGATGTTCTTGAGCGATCCGCCCAACTCCACGCCGACCAGATCATGGGAGCTATAGACCCGAAAGCTCGAACCGCTGAACGTCTTCTGCAAGCGCGCCACGAAGCCCTCGTCGGTGCCCGCCACCACTACTGTAGTAGGCATGTTCAGGACCACCTCCTCGGCGTGTGAGGGACCTGAGAGAGTAGCGATCTGAGCGGTCGATGTCCCGAGCTCATCGGCGATGACCTCCGACATGCGGCTCAGCGATGTTGTCTCAATCCCCTTGGCCAGGTTCACCAGGCCGACCCCGGTGCCGAGCCTGCCTTTCGCCTGCTGAAGGACCGAACGCAGGTACTGCGACGGCACCACCAGCACCACCAACTCGGCGTCAGAAAGGGCCTCGTCGAGGCGATTGGTGATTGTGACCGGCTCCGGCAAACGGAACTGTTGCAGTTTCTCGGGAATAGCGCGGAGACGGGAGAGTTTCTCGTACTCTGCGCGATCAAACTCCCATAAAGTCACCGCGGCGCCATTGTTGCTCAGGAGACCGGCCGTGGCCATCCCCCAGGAGCCCGCTCCTAAAACGGCAATCCTCCTAAACATGGTCACCAGCCTTGTTTGAACGCGTTGACAAGACAAACCTGCTCTCGGTCCCCCTGACCAGGCGAGCGATGTTCCGACGGTGCGTCAGAACGATAAGCACCGCCATCAACAAGGTCAGATAGAAATAGACGGGCGCGATGTCGAAAGCCGTCAGATATCTCTGGGCAGCCACAACCGCGAACAGCGTCACGGCGCCCGCCATGGAACCAAGAGAAACGAATCGCGTGACGGTCACTACTACAAGAAAAGCGGCCACGGCGATCAGAGTCGGTATCGGCAGAAGGACCAGCATCACACCCAGACCTGTATTGGCGCCTTTGCCGCCCTTGAAACCGACATACACCGGAAAGATGTGACCCAGCACGGCCATGACCGCACAGACAACCAGAAACAGGTCGTAAGACAACAGGGTTACCTCGAACTGGGTGTGGAAATAGCTGGCCATCATTATGGCGATAACCCCTTTGCCTATGTCGCCCGCAAACACCCATGCGGCGGCCGTTGGGCCGGCTGCCCGCCAGACGTTGGTGGAGCCGATATTGCCGGAACCGACGTCGCGCAGGTTCCTGACTCCGGCCAGGTGGGCCACGATCAAACCGAAAGGGATCGCACCGACCAGATAGGCGAAGACTATTGGCAGTAGTGTCACAAGCATGATTCATCCCGGTTGCAGAATGACGTCCACATCGACACGGCGGTGTCCGGTCCACCGCTCCATCTGATCTGCAACCACCGCAATCGAAGCTGCCCGGTTTCCCCGGGGCGGCGCCACCGGTGTGGCTGCAAGGCTCGGCTCACAGCCAACCGAAGTTGAAGACCGGTCCTAATACTCGGCGGAGACCGTGTCTTCCGGAGCTATTGAATCCATCGCCTCTTCAGTCGTGATCAACTCGCCCAGTTCGGGGAAGTAATCGATCATTGCCTGCACGAACCGCTCTGCGTCCGCGGCGTCGATTACCTGATCGGACATGATGCTCTGGATCTCCTGCGCGAAGACACCATACCGCTGCATGTCGAGCGCTTCGTCATTCAGTTTCTGAACAAAGGCCTCGCTCACGCGGTTCACCTGCACCGTATCCACGCCCTCTACGGGATTTTCCACCAGTTCCTTCTGGATGGAGTTAACCATTGTCACGCCGCCGGCCTTCATCAGTTCGTCCTTCTTGACGTAGCAGATAACTCCGACTGCGATGACGAGAACCGCGAGGACACCGACGACGATCAGGGCGATCATGCACCCCTTGGACATTCCCTTCTTCCTGGCCCCGCCCGGTACGTTAATTTGATCAGCCATATCCCCTCTCTGGGAAAAATGTGAAGCATCACCTCAACCGAGAACAACGTAACGGCAATAGTCCCTGATGATTCGTGGTATCAGGTAATGCTGTGGTTCATCAAAAGCTATATAATACACGGGGCGTCCCGGTGCAAGCGATTGATCGGTGCCAGGCATGAAAAAAACCTGTCTTGAAAACGGGTTTTCACCGGATTTCGGGAGTGGACCGCCGGGACAATAGCCGGTCACACACTGTTTCCCGTCGGGGCGGGTGACCGGACAGGGGGGCTACCGGGAAGCAGCTTTTTTCTTCTTGCCCTTCTTGCCGGATTCCTCGGGGGGCTTCTCGGTCAGCAACTCGACCACTGAGATCGGCGCCCCATCGCCACGGCGAACACCCAGCTTGATGACCCGGGAGAAGCCGGAGAGGCGGTCGGCAAATTGTGGCACTATCTCGGTAAAGAGCTTCTTGAACACTTCCTTGTTTTTGATGGTCCTGGCCACCTCACGCCTGGACGCCAGGGTGTCCTTTTTGGCGGTGGATATGATGCGATCAACCATCGGCCGCAGCGCCTTGGCCTTGGCGTCGGTGGTCTTGATAACTCGGTGCGTGAACAACGACATGGCCATATTGGCCAGCATCGCCTCCCGATGAGGCTTGGTCCGCCCGAGTTTCCTTACCCTGTCAAAATGTCCCATTTCCCACCTGCCGTGTGCTATTGCTTCTCGGGTTCGACATACCTGGCGATATCCTGACCGAACGACAAACCCATCTCCTCGAGAATGGTGCTGATCTCGTTGAGAGACTTGCGCCCGAAATTGCGGTACTTCAGCATGTCCGCCTCGCTCCTTGTCACCAGGTCCTGGATGGTATGAATGTTGGCGGCCCGCAGGCAGTTTGAGGACCGAACCGATAGTTCAAGTTCGTCCACGCGAGTGTTCAGAAGGTTGCGCACACGCACCACTTCCTCGTCCACCTCGGGCAGTTCTTCAACCATGACCTCTTCATCCATGTGGATGAACAACTGCAGGTGATCCTTGACCAGCTTGGCGGCATAACTCAGGGCGTCCTCCGGTGTGATGGAACCGTCGGTGGTGATTTCGAGAATCAACCGGTCGTAATCGGTCCGCTGGCCGACGCGCGTGTTTTCCACCTCGTAAGAGACCCTGGTCACGGGCGAAAAGAGGCTGTCAACGTAAATGGTGTTAACGGGTGCGTCCGGACGCTTGTTCCGCTCGGCCACCGAGTAGCTGCGGCCGCAGTCGACATCGATCTCCATCTCGAAGTCGACGTCCTTAGTGAGCTCGCAGATGTGTTGTTCGGGGTTGAGAATCTCCACTTCGGCATCGCTTTCAAACGCGGCTGCCGTGATCGCCCCTTTGGTGCTGGTTTTCATGCGCAGCGTCCGCATCTCATCAGTGTGCATGCGCACACGAATGCTCTTGACGTTGAGCACGATAGTGGTGACGTCCTCGTACACACCGGGGATAGTGGAGAACTCATGCAGAACTCCGTTGATGCGCATCGAGACAACGGCCGCCCCCTGGATGGAGGACAACAGCACGCGGCGCACGCAGTTACCCAGGGTGTGGCCGTACCCCCGCTCCAGAGGCTCAATGGTAAAGCGGGAGTAGTTGTCCGTGGCTGAACTCTGGTCGTTCACGACCTCTTTGGGCATGGTCAGTGGTTTCCATTTCATGATACGAGAAACCTCCCGAAGGGATAAATTACCTACTTAGAATACAACTCAACGATGAACTGTTCGTTAACGGTCAACGGAATATCGGCCCGCTTGGGGATTTCCAGCAGTTCGCCCTCCAGAGCGGCCTTGTTCAGTCTCAGCCAGGGTATCTCGTCACCGCGCCCGACTTCCTTCAGGGAAGCATGGATCAGGTCCAGGTTCTTGGACTTGTCCTTGACCTTGAGGAGTTGCCCGGGTCTGACCGAATAGGAGGGAATATCCACGATCCGGCCGTCGACGGTCACGTGGCGATGCCGCACCAGTTGTCTGGCGGCCTTTCGGGAGGGGGCAAAACCCAGCCGGAACACCAGGTTGTCCAGACGTGATTCGAGAAGCTGCAGCAGGATCTCTCCGGTCACGCCGGTCTTGCGGTCGGCCTTCACGAAATAGTTGCGAAACTGACTCTCCAGCACGCCGTAGATGCGGCGAACCTTCTGTTTTTCCCTCAACTGCAGACCGTAGGGTGAAACCTTGCGGCGCATCCTGCGGTCGCCGTGCTGACCGGGAGCATACTGGCGTCTTTCGACGGCGCACTTGCTGCTCAGACAGCGGGTGCCCTTCAAAAACAGTTTCTCGCCCTCTCGGCGACACAGCTTACAGTTGGCATCACGATAACGAGCCATTGACTCTCCTGACAATCACAGTTAACAGTCCTTACACACGACGACGTTTTGGGGGACGACACCCGTTGTGCGGGATTGGCGTCACGTCCTTGATGAGGTTGATCTCCAGCCCGGCCCCGGCAAGGGATCGGATGGCCGCCTCGCGTCCCGAACCGGGACCCTTTACCCAGACCTCGACGCGGCGAAGTCCCATGCTCATCGCCTCCTTGGCGCACGTCGAGGACGCCAACTGGGCGGCAAAAGGTGTCGATTTCTTGGACCCCTTGAAACCTACCATGCCGGCGCTGGCCCAGGATATCGTTTTGCCGAAGCCGTCGGTAATAGTCACGATAGTGTTGTTGAAGGTGGCCTTGATGTGAGCGACGCCTTCCGATTCCACCTTACGGGATTTTTTCTTGGCACGGCCTTTTTTCTTGGGATCTGCCACAGGGTACCTCAATAAATGTTATTCCCGGTTCACTTCTTGCCCACCGGCTTTCTCTTCAAGCCCCCGATAGCGCGACGCGGGCCTTTGCGGGTGCGAGCATTGGTCTTGGTCCGCTGGCCGCGGACCGGCAGTCCGCGACGGTGCCGCAGACCACGATACGAGCCGATATCGATCAGGCGTTTGATGTTCATCGAGATCTCGCCGCGCAGGCTGCCTTCAACGGTGAACTCACTTTCGATGACACTGCGCAACCGGGCTACTTCCTCGTCGGTCAGCTTGTGGACCCGGGTGTCCGGATTCACCTGCGTCTTGTCCAGTATCCGCCCGGCGCTGTTAGGACCGATGCCATAAATGTATCTCAGTCCGATTTCGATTCTCTTGTCCTTGGGGAGATCAACCCCGGCAATACGAGCCAACTGTCACTCCTGCATATGTATAGTTTACCGAATCTTACTAACCCTGGCGCTGCTTGTGGCGGGGATTCTTCTTGCAGATGACCCGCAGGACACCGCGTCGCCTGATGATCTTGCAGTGCTCGCAGCGCTTCTTTACGGCCGAACGTACTTTCATCTTCCAACCTGCCTACTTGTAGCGGTACGTGATGCGACCGCGCGTTAAATCGTAGGGTGACAATTCCACCGTGACCTTGTCACCCGGTAATATCTTTATAAAGTGCATTCTCATCTTGCCCGAGATATGAGCCAGTATCACGTGCCCGTTGTCGAGTTCCACCCTGAACATCGCGTTGGGAAGCGGTTCGACCACTTTCCCTTCGACCTGTATTGTTTCCTCTTTGGCCATGTACTCCTTACGGTAAACTGAGTATATCCGGCTCGTTCTCCGTTATGGCCACCGTATGCTCATAATGCGCCGAGGGGAGACCGTCCTCAGTGACATACGTCCAGCCGTCGGGCCTGGTGTAGACTTTGTACGTACCGGCGTTAATCATCGGTTCGATCGCCAGAACCATCCCGACTTTGAGCACGGGTCCTGAATCCTTCGACCCGAAATTGGGTATCTGGGGATCCTCGTGCATATTGCGCCCGATACCGTGACCGACCAGGGCGCGCACGATACCAAACCCTTCCGTCTCCGCCACCTCTTGAACGGCGGCCGATATCTGCCCCAATCTATTTCCCTTCCGGGCTTTGTCAATACCGGCGGCCAGACATCTCTGGGTGTTCTCAAGAAGACGAGTCTTGCTTTCCGATATTTCACCCACGGCGAAAGTCCGCGCGGAATCGCCATAGAACCCGTCCACGATGGAACCGACGTCCACCGACACGATCTCGCCTTCCCTGATCACCCTCTTGCCGGGAATCCCGTGGACCACTTCCTCGTCGACGGATATACAGGCCGACGCGGGATAACCTTGATAACCCTTAAATCCCGGAACGGCATCCTGATCGCGAATAAACTTCTCTATCATCTGATCCAGCTCACCGGTGGACAGGCCGGGGCCAATTGTCTTTGCGACCATATCCAGCGTCCTGGCCACTACCTGTCCGGCCCGGCGCATTATCTCGATTTCCTCTTTCGTTTTCAGCACAATCGCCACGGTAGTCTCTTTGCGCTATCCGACCGCCTTCAGCACGGACTGGAAAACATTATCCGGAGTGTCCTCGCCCGACACTTCGGCAAGAAGGGATTCCTTTCGATAGAAATCCTCTATCGGCTGCGTCTGCTTTTTGTAGACCTCCAGACGGTTCCTGACGACACCTTCTTCGTCATCGGGCCGCCGCTGCAAGCGGGCGCCGTCCCTGTCACAGATACCTTCCTTGCCGGGCACATTCGCCGGGTAGTTGTAGGTCGCCTGGCAAGTAGGGCAGAACCAGCGTCCGGAAAGGCGTTTGACGATTTCGTCATCGGAGACGGCAATAAGAATCGCTCTGTCAAGGCCGATCCGGTTTTTGTCAAACATCGTCTCGAGGCTTTCCGCCTGGGGCACCGTTCGCGGAAACCCGTCCAGGATGAACCCGTTGTTGAGTTCACCGGCGGTGATCTTGTCTTCGATCAGACCGACGATCAGATCGTCCGGAACCAGTTCGCCCTTCTTCATGTAACCTTCCGCCTGCCGGCCGAGTTCGGTGCCAGCCTTGACCGCCTCGCGCAGCAGATCGCCGGTCGACAGGTGAACGACTCCCTTGGCCTGAGACAGCCGAACGGCCTGCGTACCTTTGCCGGACCCGGGCGGGCCCAGGAAAACCAGATTCATACTACATCGACCTCCCGCGAATCCTGCCTTTTTTCATAAATCCATCGTAATGCCGCATCAGCAGATGTGACTCGACCTGTTGCAGCGTATCCAGGGCCACACCGACCACAATCAGCAGACCGGTGCCGCCAAAAAAGAAATTGACATTGGCCCGGGAAATCAACACCCAGGGCAGGACCGCAATGGCCGCAAAGAAAAGCGCCCCGGGAAGAGTTATCCGGGTCAGTATCTTTTCGACGTGCTCAGCCGTGTTCTTCCCCGGTCTGATGCCCGGGATGTACCCGCCGTTCTTGCGCATGTTGTCCGCGATGTCCATCGGGTTGAATACAATGGCCGTATAGAAATAGCCGAAAAAGACAATGATCAGGCCGTATATGATCGAGTACCAGAATCCGCCGGGCGCCAGCCAGACGGCCACGAGGTTCTGGATCCAGTCGATACTGGGGAATAACTGCGCCACCGTGGATGGGAGAAACATAATCGACTGCGCGAAGATGATCGGAATAACTCCGGCCGAGTTGACCGAAAGCGGTAGGTGAGTACTGGCGCCGCCAAACACCCTTCGGCCGACAACCTTGCGCGGATACTGGACCGGAACTCTGCGCTGGGACCGCGTGATCAGAATCACGGCCGCTATAACACCGATCATCATCGCCACCATGACCACTTCCAGAAGGAAGGAGCGGCTGCCGTGCCAGACCAGCAGCGTCTCCTCCACGACGGCATCAGGGAAGCGGGCGATGATACCGATGAAGATAATCAGCGAAATCCCGTTGCCGATGCCGCGTTCGGTTATCTGTTCACCCAGCCACATGATAAAGATGACACCGCAGGTGAAGGTTATGATCGTCAGCGGGATGAATCCGGACGTATCCATATGCACCGCCGAGACGCCGCTGAGATTGATGGTAGTGAGAAAGCCGGCCGTAGCCCAGGCCTGCATGGCGCCGATGAGCACCGTCAGGTAACGCGTGTACTGGGTGATTTTGCGTCGTCCTTCCTCTCCCTCACGCTGCAACCGCTGCAGGAAAGGCACTACCGCGCCCAATA
Organism: uncultured bacterium; assembly: GCA_965603125.1. GTDB lineage: Bacteria > Zixibacteria > MSB-5A5 > GN15 > FEB-12 > JAJRTA01. The sequence goes on from CBFDBU010000001.1 coordinate 225,184, forward strand.
GCTGCAGCATAATGGAGGCGGATATGTAGGGCATGATGCCGAGGGCGAAGATGGTAGCCTTGGCAAAAGCTCCGCCTGCAAACAAGTCCAGTAGTCCGAATATCGAATCGGACGACAGTACCTGCGACAGAATGGAGCCGTCGATACCGGGAGTGGGGATGTGGCCGCCGATCCGATAGACAACCAGAATAGCGAGCGTGAAGAGAATCCGTCTTCTAAGTTCTTCTACCTTGAAGATTGACTGGAATGTCTCTAACACCGGACCACCTCAGCCATTCCGCCGGCTTCCTCGATTTTGGCAGCGGCGGCCTTTGAAAAGGCGGCGGCCTTCACAACGTAGGCCCTGTCGACCTGCCCGTTGCCAAGCACCTTTACGGGAATGCTCAACTTCCGGATCAGACCTGCCGCCTTCAGCGTCTCCCCTGTGACTTCGCCGGGTTCACAACGAGCCAGATCGGCCACATTGATGATCTGACATTCTTTCCGGAAGATATTGGTGAAACCATGTTTGGGCAGACGCCGATGCAGAGGCATCTGGCCGCCTTCATGGACGGCGTTCTTCTTGAAGCCGCTGCGCTGCCCGGCGCCTTTGTGGCCGCGTCCCGACGTCTTCCCGCGGCCGCTCCCCGGACCCCGACCTACCCGCCGCCGCTTTTTCGCGGAACCGTCAGCCGGCTTTAGTGTGTGAAGTTCCATTGATGCATCCACCCTGTCTTAGTCAACCTCTTCCACAGTCACCAGGTGACAAACAGCCCGTACCATGCCGCGGATCTGCGGAGTATCGTTATGCACGACCGTTCGATGCAGCTTTCCGAGACCCAGGGCCTTGATGGTTCGCTTCTGGGGCTCCTTGCGATGGATCGTGCTTCTAACCTGCGTGATTTTCAGTCTGGCCATATCGACAACTACCTTAACACAAGCAGTGGAATCCTCATGCTTCCTCACGGAAGCTGTCTTCCTGTTCCCTGGTGCGCAAGCTTTCAAGGCCGTTGATGGTGGCCTTAACGACGTTGTTGGGGTTGCGGCTGCCGAGCACCTTGGTCAGTACGTCCTGGACTCCCAGAGACTCCAGGATGGCTCTCACGGTGCCGCCGGCGATAACGCCGGTACCGGGCGAAGCCGGTCGCATCATGACCGTAGTGGCGCCGAACCGGCCGTCGATACGATGCGGAAGAGTCGCTCCGGACAGGTTGATTTTCACCATCATCTTCCTGGCGGCCTCGGTCGCCTTGCGTATGGCTTCGGCCACCTCGGGAGCTTTGCCGTACCCCACGCCTACCTTGCCGTTCCTGTCGCCGACGGTAACCAGGGCGGTAAAGCTGAAGCGCCGGCCGCCCTTGACCACTTTGGCCACACGGTTGACACCGATTACCTTCTCCTCAAACTCGAGCGCATCCCTTTCGAATCTCGGCAATCTGAACCTCTCTATTGCTTAGAGCCAACACCTGTTCTTCAAAACTTCAGCCCACCCTCGTGAGCGCCGTCGGCGACCGCCTTGACGCGACCGTGAAACCGGCAGCGGTTGCGGTCAAAGACCACGTTCTCGATGCCCTTCTCTTTGGCCAGTTGCGCGATCACTTCGCCCACCTTGCGGGCCGTCACGGTCTTGGTGGCACCTCCGTTCAATCCCGCCTTCACGGCTTTGGAGTCGGAGGCAACGCCGACCAGAGTCTCCATCTTTTCGTCGTCTATGATCTGAGCGGTAACGTTCTTGAGCGACTTGGCCACGCTCAACCGCGGTTGTTCGGCGGTACCTGAAACCCGGCCGCGTACGCGACGGCGGCGGCGCTGGGATCGCTTGACCTTGATGATGTTCTTATCAGCCATACTTGTCACCCATACTCGTTAGCCAGCCGTAGCGCTTTTGCCGGCCTTAATACGAACCTCTTCGCCGATATACCTGATACCTTTGCCCTTGTACGGTTCCGGTTTTCGCACGGAACGAATCTTGGCCGCCACTTCGCCTACCAGTTCTTTGTCGACACCCTCCACGGCGACCCGGTTCTCCTTGGGGAATACCGAGATCGTGATTTCTTCCGGCGGCACGACCACCACCGGGTGAGAATAGCCCACGTGCAGGATGAGTGTCCGGGACTGCAATTCGGCCCGGTAGCCGACGCCCCGGATTTCCAGATCCTTCTTGAAGCCCTCGGTAACACCCACCACCATGTTGTTGATCAGCGCCCGTGTCAGGCCGTGCAGGGCCCGGTGTTTTTTCATGTCACTCGGCCGTGTCACCAGCACCGACTTGTCCTTCACAACGGCCGTGATATCGGCGTGAATAACGCGGGAGAGTGAGCCTAAGGGGCCCTTCACGGCGACACGCTGACCGTCTATTTCAACCCTGGTTTTTTCCGGTATCGGCACCGGGTTCTTGCCTACGCGAGACATTCTTGCATCCTTTCCCTACCAGCACCTCAGCAGCACTTCGCCGCCGATACCCTTCGCGGCGGCCTCAAAGTTGGTCATGACGCCGCTGGAGGTGGAGACAATCATCATCCCGCGCTGGTTAAATGTTGACTGCCGTGTCTGCTCGGCGTCGAAGTACTTCCGCAGGCCGGGCCGGGAGACCCTGTTGATACCTTTCATCACCGGTTCGTCACCGGCGCTGTAGGAGAGGTAAACACGCAGGATTCCCTGCTTGTTATCAGGCAACTCCACCATGTCTCGAAGGTACTTCTTCTCCTGGAGGATACGCACGACTTCCCGCTTGATATTGGAGGCGGGAATGTCGACGGCATTCTTGTGGGCCTTGTAGGCATTTCTGATCCTGGTCAGCAGATCGGCGATCGGGTCGGTCATACTCATTAGGTGTAACTCCCATTAACCATGCAGCTACCAACTGGCCTTGACAACGCCCGGTAGCTCGCCCGCCAGGGCCATTTCCCTGAAGCAGATACGGCAGAGGCCGAATCGACGCAGGTAGGCCCGCGGCCGGCCGCAACGGCGGCAGCGGCTGTAAGCGCGGACCTTGAATTTCGGTTTCCGTTGTTGTTTCTCAATGAGACACTTCTTTGCCATCGGTCTCCTACTTGCGGAACGGCATCCCCAGTTCAGTCAACAGCCGGCGAGCCTCCTCGTCGCTCCCGGCCGTCGTCGTGACGGAAATACTCATCCCGCGCACTTTATCAATCTTGTCGTAATCGATTTCGGGGAAAATCAGTTGCTCGCGCACACCTAAGTTGAAATTGCCCCGGCCGTCAAACGACTTGGGGTTGATGCCCCGGAAGTCCCGAATGCGCGGCATGGCAACACTGACCAGCCGGTCAAAGAACTCGTACATCGCCTCGCGCCGCAGCGTGACGGCACAGCCTATGGCCATTCCCTGGCGCAGCTTGAAGTTCGAGATGCTCTTCCTGGCCCTGGTAACGTGCGGCTTGCGGCCGGTTATTTTGGTCAGGTCATCAACGGCGGCCTCCAGCGCCTTGGCGTTCTCGGTCGCCTCGCCCACGCCGATGTTGATCGTGATCTTGCTCATCCGCGGGACTTCCATGATGGAGGAGCATTTGTTCTCTTTCATCAGCTTGGGCGCGATTTCGTCGGTGTACTTATCCTTCAGCCTGGCCATATCACTGCTTCCTCAGACCTGCTCGCCGGTCTTGCGGCAAATGCGCACTTTCCGTTTCTTACCGCCCTCTTCGATGACTCGCATGGATACCCGGGTGGGACCGCCCAGTGACGAGCTGTAGAGAGCTAAATTACTGGCGTGCACGGGGGCTTCGATCGTTATGATTCCGCCCTTGGGATTCTTCTGGGTCGGGCGCTGGTGTTTCTTTCTCATGTTGACGCCTTCAACCAGCACCTTCTGACTCTTGTGACCGACATTGAGAACCCGGCCGGTCTTGCCCCGATTGGCGCCGCTCAACACGTATACCGTATCACCTTTCTTGATCCGCATGATCTGCTGCTCCTGTTTAGAGCACCTCCGGCGCTAAGGAAATGATCTTCATGAACTGTTTTTCCCGTAACTCGCGGGCCACCGGTCCGAAAATACGTGTGCCCTGCGGCTCCATCTGCTCGTTGAGGATGACCGCGGCGTTGTCCGAGAAGCGAATCAGAGAACCGTCCTTACGCCGTAGCGTTGACTTGGTGCGGACGACAACCGCCTTGCGAACCTCGGATTTCTTCACCGTCCCGCCCGGGATAGCTTCCTTGATTGCAACCACAATAATATCCCCGACCCGCGCGTACTTCCGGCGCCCGCCAAGAATACGGAAGCACATAGCCCTCTTGGCTCCGGAGTTATCGGCTACCGTCACAACAGTGTATTCCTGAATCACTTGTCAATCACCTCTGCTCACCAGTCAAACGCGAAGCGGACCGTAATTACTTGGCCCTCTCGACTACCTCCACCAGCCGCCAGCGTTTCCTGGCTGAAAGCGGCCTGGTTTCCGAAACCCGCACCCTATCACCCACTTTGGCATCGTTCTTTTCGTCGTGAGCGTAGAGCTTGGAGAAACTGCGAAATATCTTCTCGTAGCGCGGGTGCCTGTATGTACGGTCGACGCGAACGACAATGCTCTTGTCCGCCTTGTGGGACGTGACGGTGCCGATCCGCGACTTTCTTCGTCCTCGTTTTTTCACTTCACCTGCTTCAACCATTGGTTATTCCTTTAGTCACCCTTCGTCTTCGTCCGGGCGCCTGATTGGGACAGAACAGACTGTCTGCTCTCCGCCAGTTTCCTGATGCCCATCTGGTCTTCGTTCAGCACCGTCAGGATTCGGGCCATATCCCGGCCAATCGTGCGTAGACGAAGCGGGTTGTCCAGGGTTTTGATGGATCTTCTCATTTGCAGGTTGAACAGTTCATCCTCCAGGTCTGCTTTCTTTTGCAGGATTTCGTCCCTGGTCATCTCGCGCAAAGCCTGTATCTTCGCCATCCTCAGACTCCCTCCGTGTCAGCGCGTGTAACAAACCTGGTTCTCAGGGGCAGCTTGTTGCTGGCGAGCCGGAGTGCCTCACGCGCCTGCTGGGGGGTTACGCCTTCAATCTCAAAAAGAATGCGACCGGGTTTAACCACCGCCACCCAGTATTCAGGAGCGCCCTTGCCTTTACCCATACGGGTTTCAGCGGGCTTCTTGGTTACCGGTTTGTCCGGGAAAACACGGATCCATATTTTTCCGCCGCGTTTGATGTAGCGCGTCATGGCGATACGGGCCGCTTCTATTTGCCGATTCGTCAACCAGCACGGGTCCAGCGCCTTGAGAGCATACTCACCGAAATTGACGGCCCAGCCGCCTCTGGCTTTACCGGTCATCCGTCCTCGTTGCTGTTTGCGGAACTTCGTCTTCTTGGGCATCAACATGAGTCACTGTCTCCACAAGTGATCGCGCGTTGTCATTTGGTGTCCTTCGGCTTGTCCGCAGGAGGGGCCTTGGTCTTGCCCTTCGGCTTGCCCGCAGGAGGGGTCTTGGTCTTACCCTTCGGCTTGACGGTTCTGTTCCCAGCCTTATCGGCACCCGTCGCGGAGCCCTCACCTTCGCGCTTCGCCTGAGGCATCTCGGGCCGACGGCCTCGAGGGGGACGACCATCACCGGTGCCCGCTCGCCGGACACGGCCGCGAGGACGGCGACGGCCCTTGTCCTCCGGGCGTTCCCCACGCCGACGCCTGGTTCCGGGAGCCTCCTGGGGCTGGGTCTCCTCGCCCGCTCCTGCTTCCCGGTAGAACTGGTTGGTGTCCAGAATCTCACCCCGGCATATCCACACCTTCACGCCAATGCTGCCGTAGGTCGTCCTGGCCGTCGACACAGCATAGCCGATATCGGCGCGCAGAGTATGCAGCGGCACCCGTCCGTCACGGTATTTCTCAGTGCGGGCGATCTCCGCCCCACCTAAGCGTCCGGAACACTGTATCTTGATACCAACGGCTCCCATCTTCATAGTTGCCTGGAGAGCTTTCTTCATGGCCCGGCGGAAGGCGATCCGGCCCTCCAGCTGTCGGGCGACAGTGTCGGCCACCAACTGGGCGTCGAGTTCTGGTTTGCGCACCTCGATGATGTTGAGCATGATATCTTTCCTGGTGAGAAGCTGTAGTTCTTCCCGGAGCTTGTCCACCTCAGCGCCCTTCCGGCCGATGACGATGCCTGGACGGGAGGTATGGATGTCGACACTGACTCTTTTCGGAGCGCGGGAAATACAGATGTTGGCGATGCCGGCATTGTCAAGCCGCCGGTTGATGTATCGTTTGACCATCATGTCTTCGTAGACCAGGTCCGCGAAGTTCTTGTCTGACGTGAACCATCTACTGTTCCATGTCTTGATGATCCCTAAACGCAGGCCGATGGGGTGAGTCTTCTGTCCCAAATTCGGTTCTCCCAGCTCAACTGTTTATGAGTACGGGCTTATTCGCCTTTTCTCTCGTCTTGGGTTGTGGCCTTCACGGCTTTCTCGGTGTCGGCCGCGCCTGCGGTCTTGTCGGTCCCGGCCGCCGCAGTTTCCGGTCGCCTCTTTTTCGCTTCTGATATCGCCTTCTTTTTCGACTCTGCCCGCTCATCCTTCGAGGGCGAGGCTTTCTTCGATCGCGCGGTGGCCTTCTTACCGGAGGACTCGGTTGTCTCCGTCGTCCGGCCTTCTATCTCAACCGTCAGATGGCAGAAACGTTTCCGATACCGGAAGACGCGACCCATCGACTGAAAGCGAATGCGCTTGGCGGTGGGGGCAGCGTCCACGACAATGTGCCTGATCATCAGGTCCTCGGGTCTCAGGTTGTCCGTACCTTCCCGGGACAGGGCGTTGGCGGCAGCCGACTTGACGGTCCTGGCTACGTGCTGAGCGGCGATCCGGGGCGAGAAATTCAACACCCCCAGCGCCTTCTGAACCGGCATCCCCTTGACCATGTCGGCCACCAGACGCATCTTTCTCGGCGGTATGCTTACGAACCGTAGTCTTGCGCTCGACAACACCAGCATGCCTTAACCTTACCCTTTCACCGCACTGCTGCGCTCAATCATTTTCCCGCCGTGGCCGCGATACGTCCGCGTAGGAGCAAACTCGCCAAACTTGTGGCCCACCATGTTCTCCGTGATATAGATGGGAACAAACTTGTTTCCGGTATGGACGGCAACGGTATGCCCCACGAATTCCGGGATGATGGTCGACCGGCGCGACCAGGTCTTGATGACTTTCTTATCGCCGCTGTCATTAAGAGCATCGAGCTTCTTTCTCAGCTTGGCGTCAAGGAAAGGTCCCTTTTTCAACGAACGAGGCATCTACTCATCTCCGATTTCATTTCTTCGCGCGTCGGTCCTCAATAATGTGCTTCTTCGACTTGCGTTTGCTTCTCGTCTTGTACCCCTTGGTAGGTTTACCCCACGGAGTGCAGGGGTGCCGCCCACCGGAGCTTCTTCCTTCGCCGCCACCCATGGGATGGTCGACCGGGTTCATGGCCACGCCGCGTACCGACGGCCGCCGACCGCGCCACCGCGACGCTCCGGCTTTACCCCAGGTGACGTTCTTGTGATCAATATTGCCGACCTGGCCGATGGTGGCATAGCAGACACCGGGCACCAGTCTGACCTCACCGGATGGCATCCTCAGGGTCACTGTTTTGCCTTCCTTGGCAACGAGCTGGGCCATGGCACCGGCAGAACGACACAACTGGCCGCCTTTACCGGGACGCAACTCGATATTGTGAACCAGCGTTCCGAGAATCATCTGCACCAGCGGAGTGGCGTTACCGACGCGGTTTTCCACACTCTCACCTGCGATGACGGTATCGTCAACCCTGAGATCGCCGGGGGCGATGATATATCGCTTCTCGCCGTCAACGTAGTGAAGGAGAGCGATTCGAGACGAGCGGTTCGGGTCGTACTCAATCGACGCCACGCGGGCCGGGATGTTGTGCTTGTCGCGCCTGAAGTCGATCACGCGATAGCGACGTTTGTGACCGCCTCCGCGGCAGAAGGCTGTTATCCGACCCTTGTTGTTTCGCCCGCCACTCTTATGCAGAGGTCGCAGGAGGGATTTTTCGGGAGTCGAAGAGGTAATCTCGTCGAAGGCCGGGACCGTCCGAAACCGCTGCGACGGTGTTATCGGGCGAAATTTCTTAATTGCCATGGTCGGTCACCAATTCTCATCCTAAATGTTGTCAAAAATCGATATGGACTGGCCGCTCTTGAGCCTGACAACGGCTTTCTTACGGGTCGGCCTCTTGCCTTCGTTGCGTCCCATGCGCCGCACCTTGCCGGCGACTATCATGGTCCGTACGGAGTCGACTTTCACTTTGAAAGCGCTCTCCACGGCCTCCTTGATCTGGAACTTGTTGGCCTTCTTGTCCACTTCAAACACGAACTCATTATTCTTCTCACGCAGACTGGTGGTGCGTTCGGTGGCCACATGCCTTCTGATTATGTGGCGGAGATCAGATTTCATCCGAACACCTCCTGCAACTTCTCCAACCCTGCCCTCGTGCACACGACGTAATCAGCGTTAAGGACGTCGTACCCGTTGGCAAGAGCGGCACGGCAGTATTTGACCCGCGGTACGTTGCGACAGGACAGAACCAGCTTCCGGTTGGGTGTCTCGTCAAGCAGGAGGCACTTCTTTCCCTCAAGATCCAGCCTTGTCATCATATCCACGAAGGCTCTGGTTTTCGTTGCTTCCAGCTCAATGCGGTCAAGGACCATGATTCGTTCGGCCCGGGCCTTGTCCGAAAAGACCGACCGGATGGCGCGACGTTTCATCTTATGCGGTAGGTTGCTGCCGTAACTGCGCGGCTTCGGTCCGAAGACAATACCACCCCCACGCCATAGGGGTGAGCGAATGGTGCCCGCCCTGGCTCGGCCGGTGCCTTTCTGTCGCCACGGCTTGCGGCCGCCGCCCCTGACGTCGGTGCGACCTTTGGTGCTGGCATTGCCCTGCCGCTGCCGGGCCAGGTAGTTCACGATATACTGATGGACCAGGGCCTCATTGGGTTCGACCTCGAACAATTCCGGCTTCAACTCGACCGTCCCGACCTCTTCACCGTTCTGATTGTAGAGCTTCACGTTCATCGTTTCATATCCGTCATCAACCACGATTGGTGCTGCGTATCTTGACGAGTTTTCCCCGGAATCCCGGAACAGCGCCCTTCACCAGCATCAGGTTTTCGTTTTCAATAATGTCGACAATCTCCAGGTTCAGCGTCGTAACCTTCCGATTACCCATCCGTCCCGCCATGCGCACACCCTTGAACACTCGCGACGGGTATGACGACTGGCCGATAGACCCCGGCGCACGCATGCGATCCGACTGACCGTGAGTCTTCTGGCCGCCGGAGAAATGATGTCGCTTCATACTGCCTGCGAAACCGAGACCTCGCGAGACACCGGTCAAGTCGACCCGCTCGCCGACTTTGAACATGTCAACCTTCAGAACCGAACCGACCTCCAGGCCTTCGATGTCGCAGCGAATCTCCCGGAGATACTGAGTCGGCCCCACCCTGGCTTCGGCAAACTGACCAGCCAGCGGCTTTGTGACCCGGTTCTTGTGTCGAACCCCAAAACCCACCTGGTAGCCGTCGTAGCCGTGCCTGGCGACCGTCTTGACGGCGATCACCGGACAGGGACCGGCTTCGATCACTGTTACGGGAACGGCTTCTCCCGCTTCCGTGAAGACGCGGGTCATACCGATTTTCCGCCCCAGTATCTCCTTGGCAGCAATCTGTCCCATCAGGTCTTTATCTCCACGTCAACACCGGCGGGCAGATCAAGTTTCATCAGGGCGTCAACCGTTTGCGGCGTTGTGTCGTAGATGTCCATCAGCCGTTTGTGTATCCGCGTCTCAAACTGCTCCCGCGACTTTTTATCCACGTGCGGCGAGCGCAGCACCGTATACACCGTACGCTTGGTCGGCAGCGGTACCGGGCCGACGATCCTGGCCCCGGTGCGCAGAACAGTACGAGCGATCTCCTTGGTAGATCTGTCCAGCGCATAATGGTCGTACGCCTTGAGACGAATTCTGATTTTCTGCACGTCCATCGTAAACCTCTGCTTTCGCTATTCCGTGATGTCGGCGATGACACCGGCCCCGACCGTGCGGCCACCCTCACGGATCGCAAAGCGAAGCTCCTTCTCCATCGCTATCGGCGTTATCAACTCTATGTCCATCGTCACGTTGTCGCCCGGCATCACCATCTCGATACCCTCCGGCAAATGCGCCACCCCCGTCACGTCCGTCGTCCGAAAATAAAACTGCGGCCGATATCCAGTGAAAAACGGCGTGTGTCGACCTCCCTCCTCCTTCGTCAATATGTATACCTCCGCCAAAAACTTCGTGTGCGGCATCACCGACCCCGGGGCCGCCAAGACCATGCCCCGCTCAAGAGCGTCCTTGTCAACGCCGCGAAGAAGCAAACCCACGTTGTCACCGGCCTCCGCATAATCCAATATCTTGCGGAACATCTCCACCCCCGTCACAACCGTCTTGCGCGTCTCGCGAATACCTATGATCTCTACGTTCTCACCCTGACGTATCTGACCACGCTCCACGCGACCCGTTCCCACCGTGCCACGTCCCGTGATCGAAAATACATCCTCCACCGGCATCAAAAAAGGCTTGTCCTTGTCACGCTTCGGCTCCGGGATGTACTCGTCCAAAGCCTCCAATACCTCGTGAACACTCTTGAACACCGGATCATCCAAAGGACGCGACGAATCCGCTCCCGCCGTCATCGCCTCCAAGGCCGAACCTCGTATCACCGGAATCTCATCCCCCGGAAATTGGTAGCTGCTCAGCAAATCCCGAACCTCAAGCTCCACCAAATCCAAAAGCTCCGGATCGTCCACCTGATCCACCTTATTCATGTAAACCACGATGTACGGTACGCCTACCTGACGCGCCAGCAATATGTGCTCCCGCGTCTGAGGCATCGGACCGTCCGCCGCCGATACCACCAATATCGCTCCGTCCATCTGGGCCGCACCCGTTATCATGTTCTTTACATAATCCGCGTGCCCGGGACAATCCACATGGGCATAATGACGCTTGTCCGACTCATACTCCACGTGCGCCGTCGCTATCGTTATCCCGCGCTCTCGCTCCTCAGGAGCATTGTCAATCGAATCAAACGACCGAACCTGAGTGCCCGTCTTGCGAGCAAGCACCATCGTCATCGCCGCCGTCAACGTCGTCTTCCCATGATCAACGTGACCTATCGTCCCCACATTCACGTGCGGCTTCGTCCGCTCAAACTTCTCCTTGGCCATGCTCTCTGACTTCCTCCGTTATGTCTTCACCTGTTCAAATATCTTCTGTGTCACTTCCTCAGGAACCGGCAGATACTTGGAGAACTCCATCGAGAAAACCGCCCGTCCTTGAGACAGATTGCGTAGCGTATTAGCGTATCCGAACATCTCCGACAGAGGAACGGTAACGGCGATAACAGTACCCTCGCCGCGGGGAACCATTCCGTTTATCTTTCCCCGGCGCGTATTGAGATCACCGACCACCGCGCCCAAGTACGCTTCAGGAACCACCACTTCCACATCCATAATCGGCTCCAGCAGCACCGGGCCGGCCTTCCTGGCGCCGTCCTGCAGAGCCATGTAACCGGCAATGCGAAAGGCGTTTTCGTGCGAGTCGACATCGTGATAGCTACCGTCGTACAACTCGCAGTGAATGCCGATCAGCGGGTAGCCCATGCGGACGCCACCGCTCATGGCCTCTCTGACGCCCTTCTCGACCGACGGAATATACTGTTTGGGGATGGCCCCGCCAATGATTTTGTTCTCAAATCGGAAATCAGCGCCGTCCTGAGTGGGACGCAAACGGAGATTGACATGTCCGTATTGCCCCCTGCCGCCGGTCTGGCGCACAAACCTGCCCTCGCACTCCACTGCGGCCGTGATGGCCTCCTTGTAGGCCACCGACGGACGACCCACCGAAGCGGCAACCTTGAACTCGCGGATGAGGCGGTCGGTCAGGATATCAAGATGCAACTCCCCCATGCCGCTGATAATGGTCTGGCCGGTCTCCTGGTCATGTCTGACCTGGAAAGTGGGATCTTCTTCGGCCAGCCGGGACAGGGCATCCGACAGTTTGTCCTGGTCGGCCTGGGTCTTCGGCTCGATGGCTACGGAGACGACCGGCACCGGGAAAGTCATGCTCTTCAGAATCACGGGTTGCTTGGTGCTGCAAAGGGTGTCTCCGGTAGTAGTGTGGTGCAGACCAATGGCGGCGACGATATCACCGGCTTCGGCGGTCTTGATATCCTCCCGCTTGTTGGAATGCATGCGCAGCAAGCGGGCGATGCGTTCCTTCTTGCCGCATCTCGTGTTCAGCACATAAGAACCGGCCGCGATGGAGCCCGAATACACGCGGATATAGGTCAGTCTCCCCACAAACGGGTCGGTCACTATCTTGTACGCCAGCGCCGCGGTCGGTTCGGTGGAATCGGGCCGCCGCACCACCACCTTGTTCGGACGCCCCGGCACATACCCCTTCACGGCCGGAAGATCCAGCGGCGAGGGCAGGAAATCCACGATAGCGTCCAGCAGTTTCTGAATGCCCTTATTCTTGAACGACGAGCCGCACAGCACGGGCACCATATCGGACGCAATAGTAGCCTTTCGGACTGCCTGCATTACCCGGGCCGGATCCAGTTCCTGGTCACGGAGGAATTGTTCCAGGAGCTGGTCATCGTATTCCGCCACCGCTTCAAGCAGCTTCTCACGGTACTCGTTGGCCACCAGTCGCATGTCGGAAGGCACCTCCAGGTCATCGAACGTAGTCCCCTGGGAGTCCTCGTGAAACACCCGGAACTTCATCTCCATCAGGTCGATGATACCACTGAACATCTCGCCTTCGCCGGCCGGAATGGCTATGGCCACGCACCTGGTGGCGAATCGTTTGTTCATGGCGTTGATCGTGTCGGCGAAACTGGCCCCGGTACGGTCCATCTTATTGATGTAGGCAATCCTCGGAACACCATACTTGTCAGCCTGCCTCCAGACCGTCTCCGACTGCGGCTCGACGCCGCCAACGGCGCAGAAGAGAGCCACCGCGCCGTCGAGAACGCGCAGCGACCGTTCAACCTCGACCGTGAAGTCAACGTGCCCGGGAGTATCGATGATATTAATAGTATGATCCCGCCAGAAACAGGTGGTCGCGGCGGAGGTTATAGTTATGCCGCGCTCCTTTTCCTGCTCCATCCAGTCCATCGTGGCCGAACCTTCATGCACCTCCCCCATCCGGTGCGTTTTTCCCGTATAGAACAGGATCCGCTCCGTGGTGGTGGTCTTGCCGGCATCGATGTGAGCCATAATACCGATATTTCTGACGTGGTCCAGTTTCATATCACTTAACACAAAAAAGTCCCTGTCTGATCACTCGCGCGAAAAACGCATGCGTTACACGCCTTGGGGTAGCGAAACGCCCGGTTATTCGATTCAGCAGGGATAGAACAACCAAGTCGACAACTTGCCGTGGTATCGCGGGTTTACGTCACCGTGATCCCTTTCGAGACTAAAGGGTTGTTATCCTGAGTCGCCTGCGTCCGCCAACCTGTTCAAGCGAAGACACATCTACCATCTGAAGTGGGCAAAGGCCTTGTTGGCCTCGGCCATCTTGTGCGTATCCTCCTTCTTCTTGATCGATGCGCCTTCGTTGTTGGCTGCGGCCTGAATCTCCGCCGCCAGTTTCTCCGCCATGCTCTTACCGCTTCGAGCGGCCGAGTAGGCAATCATCCACCGGATCGCCAGCGCCGTCCTGCGGTTAGCCCGGACTTCCACCGGAACCTGGTAGGTGGCGCCGCCGACGCGCCTGGATTTCACTTCCAGAACCGGTTTGACGTTGTTGACCGCCTTGCGAAACATCTCCAGACCTTCCTGGCCGGTTTTCTTCTCGACAGTATCAATGGCATTATATATGATTCGCTCTGCCGTCGCCCGTTTGCCTCTTTTCATCAGACAGGAGACAAACTGAGTCACCAATTTGTCTCCGAATCTGTAATCCGGCAGCGCCTGGCGCTTCACTATTCTGATCCGTCTCGACATAGCTCTCTTCCGCTACCTATGCTTTGGGCTTCTTGGTGCCGTACTTGGAACGGCTGCATTTCCTGTCGGCCACGCCGGAGGTGTCCATGGTCCCGCGGATTATGTGATAGCGAACACCCGGCAGGTCCTTGATACGTCCACCGCGAATCAGGACAATCGAGTGCTCCTGCAGGTTATGTCCTTCCCCGGGTATATATGCCGTAACCTCCATCTGGTTGGTCAGGCGTACTCGCGCCACCTTCCTCAACGCCGAGTTAGGCTTTTTCGGCGTGGATGTATAAACCCGCGTACAGACACCGCGTTTCTGCGGACACGATTTCAGGGCGGGTGTTTTCGTCGTCTCTGCAACCCGCTTGCGACCCTTGCGAATCAACTGGTTTATAGTCGGCAATACAACTCCTGATCATCCTTCAACCGGCCACGCCGGATTTCTCAAACAGACTTGCATGCTATCCAATTATGCCCTTTCTGTCAAGCGTTTTTGTTGAAAATGTCGGCTATGGTTATTCTGTTGTCCTCGGTTTCCACGGGCACAGCCGCAATCTCGTCCTCGCCCTCTTCTTCGTCGCGGACGACCTTGAGGTTTCGGTAGTGATCGACGCCGGTGCCGGCCGGGATCAAGTGACCGATAATGACATTCTCCTTCAAACCGACCAGGTAGTCGACCTTGCCCGCAACGGCCGCCTCGGTAAGAACCTTGGTCGTCTCCTGGAATGATGCCGCCGAGATGAAACTCTCGGTAGAAAGAGACGCGCGGGTAATGCCCAGAAGCAAGGGCATCGACGTGGCGGGTTCGCCCCCTTCGGCGATCACCCTGGCGTTTTCCTCGGAGAATTTCATCTTGTCAACTCGTTCACCCTCGAGGAAATTCGTATCTCCAACATATTCAATCTGAACCTTTTGCATCATTTGTCGGACGATTATTTCAATATGTTTATCATTAATGCGTACACCCTGAAGGCGGTAGACCTCCTGGATTTCGTTCACGAGGTAGGCCTGGGCTTCATACACACCGAGAATGGCAAGGATGTCGTGGGGGTCGATGGCGCCCTCACACAGACGATCACCGGCCTGGACCCGATCGCCGTCGTGAACCATCAGGTGTTTCCCGTGGGGCACGAGATAGTCCCTGGTCTCGTCCTGTTCACCCTTGACGATGATCTGCTGCTGGCCACGGACGACCTTGCCGAACTCCACGTACCCCTCGATCTCCGAAATCACCGCCGGATCGTGAGGACGGCGAGCCTCAAACAGTTCCGCTACGCGAGGCAGACCGCCGGTAATATCGCGTGATTTCGAGATAACGCGCGGCATTTTCACCAGTGTATCACCGGCCACAACCGACTGACCTTCAGCGACCTGGAGCTGGGCATCGGTCGGAATGCGATAGCTGCCCAGCGTCTTGCCCCGGGAATCCTCAATGAGGATAGTGGGGAACATGTTCTTTTCCTTGGTGTCGATAATGATCAACTGGATCAGGCCGGTCTGATTATCGATTGCCTCGCGGACGGACACATCGGGCTCAATGTCCTTGAATCGGACCTTACCGGCTCTCTCCGAAAGGATGATTCCGGTGTAAGGATCGGATTCGAAAATCACATTGCCCTTGTTGACCGTCACGCCGTCAGGAAGGAGAAGATGGGCCCCGTAGGGGACCTTGAGTCTGGTCCTGACGCGTCCCTTGTCGTCGATGATATGAGCCTCACCGACTCCGTCGCGGCTGATTACCATGGTCGTCTTGTCTTCGCGCTCGACGAGCTTCACGTTTTCCAGTTTCAGGGTACCCGCGTATCTGGCGTCCACCTGCGACTGCTCTGCAATACGAGCAGCCGTACCGCCGATATGGAACGTCCGGAGCGTCAACTGCGTGCCGGGTTCTCCGATTGATTGCGCCGCTATGACTCCGATCGCTTCGCCGATTTCCACCATCTTCATGTTGCCGAGGTTACGTCCGTAGCACTTGGCGCACACTCCGCGTCGCGACTCGCAGGTAAGAACCGAACGGATTCGGACCATATCGATACCCGCCTCTTCGATAGCCACGGCCTCAGCCTCTCTAATCTCCTGACCGGCTTCAACAATTCTCTCGTCCGTAATCGGGTCGTAGATGTCTTCCAGCGAAACACGGCCCAGGATTCGGTCGCTGAGGGAGACGATTACCTCCTCACCTTCCTTCAGCGCGGAGACCTCAAGTCCCATGATCGTGTTGCAATCGAGCTCCCGGACAATCACATCCTGAGCAACATCCACCAACCGGCGGGTCAGGTACCCGGCATCGGCCGTCTTCAGAGCGGTATCAGCCAGTCCCTTGCGGGCGCCGTGAGTCGAGATGAAGTATTCCTGCACCGTCAAACCTTCACGGAAATTGGCCACAATGGGGTTTTCGATGATCTCCCCCACGCCGCCGGTGATCTTCTTCTGCGGTCGAGCCATGAGTCCGCGCATGCCGGCCAGCTGACGGATCTGCTCCTTGGAACCTCGGGCCCCTGAGTCGGCCATCATAAACACCGGGTTGAAGCCTTTCTTCTGGGCAGCCAGGTTGTCGAACATGGCACTGGAGATGTCGTTGGTGACCCTGGTCCAGGTATCAATAACCTGGTTGTACCGCTCGCCGTTGGTGATGACCCCGCGCTCGTACCTCTTTTGAATCTTGCGCACGTCAGCACGAGCCGCCTCGATCATTTTCTCCTTCTCGCCGGGGATGACCAGGTCGTCAATGGACACCGTGATCCCCGCCAATGTCGCGTACTCGAACCCGATATACTTCAGGCGATCAAGGAAAGCGACCGTTTCATCCTGACCCAGATGCCAGTAGGCGTCTCCGACGAGGTTGGCCAGCTTGCTCTTGTTGGCGGTATCATTGAAGAACGAGGCACCTATGGGCAATATGTTGTTAAAAAACAGGCGCCCCAGAGTTGTCTTCACGATCTGACCGTTTATTCGGATATTTACAAGAGCGTGCAGTCCGACATGCTTGCCGTCATAAGCTGCCTGCGCCTCCTCGGGAGAGGCGAAATTCATACCTTCGCCGCAGTCGCCCTCTTTCACTTTTGTCAGGTAGTAACAGCCGAGCACGATATCCTGTGAGGGAACCGCAATCGGCCGGCCGGAGGAGGGCACGAGGATGTTGTTCGTAGACAGCATCAGGATTCGCGCCTCAAGCTGCGACTCGAATGAGAGCGGCACGTGAACAGCCATCTGGTCCCCGTCGAAGTCCGCGTTAAAAGCGGCACAGACGAGCGGATGCAGGCGAATGGCCTTGCCTTCCACCAGCACGGGGTAAAAGGCCTGGATCCCCAACCGGTGCAACGTGGGGGCGCGGTTGAGCATCACCGGATGATCTTCAATGATTTCCTCGAGAATGTCCCAGACCTCCGGCCTTTCTTTCTCCACCAGTTTCTTGGCCGACTTGACTGTCTGAACGTAGCCCTTCTCTTCCAGTTTCATGATGATGAAGGGCTTGAACAACTCCAGGGCCATGTTCTTCGGCAGGCCGCACTGATGCAATTTCAACTCCGGACCGACGACAATAACCGACCGGCCGGAATAGTCGACCCGCTTGCCCAACAGATTCTGCCGGAAGCGGCCCTGCTTCCCTTTCAGCAGGTCCGAGAGCGATTTCAACGGACGGCGCGAGTCGCCGCGGACGGAATAGGTCCGCCGGCCGTTGTCAAACAGGGCGTCGACCGCCTCCTGCAACATGCGTTTCTCGTTGCGCAGGATCACATCGGGCGCCATGATATCAATCAGCTTCTTGAGCCGATTGTTGCGGTTGATGACCCGGCGGTAGAGATCGTTGAGATCGGAGGTGGCAAAGCGACCGCCCTCAAGCGGCACCAGCGGCCGCAAGTCCGGCGGCAGAACCGGGATGGCGTTCAGTATCATCCATTCCGGACGATTGTTCGACTGGCGGAAGGATTCGATAATCCGCAGCCGCTTCAGAACATCCTTCTTCCGTTGAACCGACGTCTCCACCTTGGCCTGTGCCCGCAGAGTGACCGCGACCTCCTCGATATCGATCTGTTTGAGGATTTCTCGCACCGCCTCGGCTCCCATGCGGGCGTCAAACGTCTTGCCGGCTTCCTCCAGATCGATGAATTCCTCCTCGGTAAGGACATCCCCGATCTCGTACGAAGAGTTGCCGGGGTCGATCACCAGGTACGACTCGTAGTAGAGTATCTTTTCAAGCTGCCGAATGGACAGATCCAGGAGGTGGCCGATCCGGGAAGGAAGCGACTTGAAGTACCAGATGTGGGAGACCGGAACGGCCAGCTTGATGTGGCCCATCCGCTCGCGGCGGACCTTGGACTGAGTCACCTCAACACCGCAACGGTCACACACGATCCCGCGGAAACGAATGCGCTTGTACTTGCCGCAGTTGCACTCCCAGTCCTTGACGGGACCGAATATGCGCTCGCAGAAAAGGCCGTCCCGTTCCGGCTTGAATGACCGGTAGTTGATGGTTTCAGGCTTGGTGACCTCACCGTAGGACCAGGAAAGGATGGTCTCCGGGGAAGCCATCTGCACCTGGATCGCTGAGAAATCGACAGGCTTCTTGCCTGGTCTGTTATCCATCATATCGACCATGGCTCACTCCTTATAGTCTCACCTGTCTCCGCCGTGGGCGGGACAGCTTTTCTCCTCACTCCTCGCGGGCTATTCCTCAATCAGGCGGACATCCAGACCGAGCGCCTGCAACTCCTTGACAAGGACGTTGAAAGCCTCGGGATAGCCGGGTTCGGGGGGGTTCTCCCCTTTCACTATAGCTTCGTACACCCGGCTGCGTCCAGTGACATCGTCCGACTTGACCGTAAGCATCTCCTGGAGAGTATGGGCCGCTCCGTAAGCCTCCAGCGCCCATACTTCCATTTCTCCGAAACGCTGCCCGCCGAACTGGGCTTTGCCGCCCAAAGGCTGCTGGGTAACCAGCGAGTACGGCCCGATCGAACGCGCATGAATCTTATCGTCCACCAGGTGGGACAATTTCAACATGTAGATATGACCGACCGTGATCGGATTGTCGAAGGGATCGCCGCTGCGGCCGTCATACAACGTCGTCTTGCCATCCTCAGGAAGACCGGCCTCTTTCAGTTTCTTCTTGATTTCCGCAATATCGGCGCCTTCAAAAACCGGTGTGGCGATATACTCGCCGAGCTTCTTGGCCGCCCAACCCAGGTGGGTTTCAAGGATCTGGCCCACGTTCATTCGTGAGGGCACTCCCAGCGGATTCAGGATAACATCCACATGCGTGCCGTCCGCCATATACGGCATATCCTCTATGGGCACGATCTTGGACACGACACCCTTGTTGCCGTGGCGGCCGGCCATCTTGTCCCCCACCGATATTTTGCGGCGGATAGCGATGGTGACCTTGACAAGCTGCTTGACGCCCGGCGGCAACTCCGCGCCGCGGACAACTTTGTCAACCTCAACTTCCATCGCCTGTTTCCTGGTCTCGATAAGCTGCGCCGCCTCCGCAATGATGCTGTTCACGCGCTTGCTGGCGGCTTCATCGGTACACCAGCCCGACGGCGCCACGGCGTTATCCAGATCGAATTCGGCAAAGAAATCCGCTTTGTACTTGTGCCCGGCCCGGATCAGAACACTGTTGTCAACGGCGGAACGAATTGTCTGTGATGTTTTTCCGTCAAGCAATTCCCCCAGCCGCCGGCTGCGCAGTGTGACGATGTTGTGTGTTTGCTTGTTGAAGTGCTTCTTGATCTCAGATATCTGGAGCTTATCCTGTTTTTTGGCTTCTTCCGTGCGCTCCTTGCGGCTGAACACCCGGGTCTTAATGATCACACCCTTCATACCGGGGGGCGCCTTGAGGCTGGCGTCACGAACATCACCTGCCTTTTCACCGAAAATGGCCCGCAGCAGCCGCTCCTCAGGAGAAAGCTCGGTTTCGCCCTTGGGCGTGACTTTGCCCACCAGGACGTCGCCGGCTTCGACCTCGGAACCCACGCGAACGATGCCGTTCTCATCGAGATTCAGCAACGCTTCCTCGGAGACGTTGGGGATCTCACGGGTGATCTCCTCGGAGCCCCGTTTGGTATCGCGCACCTGCAATTCGTATTCTTCGATATGAATGGAAGTAAAGATATCTCCGTGGACAAGGCGCTCGGAGAGGATGATGGCATCCTCGAAATTGTATCCCCGCCACGGCATGAATGCCACCAGGGTGTTGTGGCCGAGAGCCAGTTCTCCCGCATCGACGCCCGGTCCGTCAGCGATAATATCACCTGTCTTGACGCGGTCACCTTCTTTGATTACCGGCCTGTAATCGACACAGGTATCCTGATTCGAGCGGCGAAACTTGGTCAGTCGGTATTCGGCGTCTTCGACATAGCCAAGACGTCCGGGCCGCGGCTTTGCATCCGGGTGAACGACGATGCGTTCGCTATCGGCATAGGCTACACTGCCCGGTTCCTTGGCGCGAACCACGGCGCCGGCATCGGAGGCGACTTTGCGTTCCATGCCGGTCCCGATCACGGCTGCCTCGGTTCTCAGGAGCGGCACTGCCTGGCGCTGCATATTGGAACCCATGAGGGCGCGGTTGGCATCGTCATGCTCAAGGAACGGGATCAGAGCGGCCGCCACCGAGACCAGTTGTCGCGGTGAGACATCCATATAGCCGACCTCCTCCGCGGCTATCGACGGGTAGTCGGACCGCCGCCGGACATCTACACGCTCGTTAACGAGTTTTCGACTCTTGCCGATGGGTTCATTGCACTGGGCGATGTAGAAGCGATCCTCCTGATCGGCCGAGAGAAATTCAATCTCGTCGGTCACCTTGCCCTTGACGACCTTCCGATACGGGGTTTCCAGGAAGCCGTACTTGTTGATTCGCGCGAAGGTGGCCAGTGACGTTATCAGCCCGATGTTGGGTCCCTCCGGAGTCTCAATGGGACACATGCGACCGTAATGGGTGTGGTGCACGTCGCGCACCTCAAACCCGGCCCGCTCCCGGGTCAGACCGCCCGGACCCAGCGCCGACAGCCGTCTCTTGTGCGTAAGCTCCGAGAGCGGGTTGGTCTGGTCCATAAACTGCGATAGCTGTGACGACCCGAAGAACGTTTCCACAACCGACGATACTGTACGAGCATTCACCAGGAGCTGCGGAGTGACGTTGTCCTGATCCTTCAGCGACAGGCGCTCGCGAATCGTGCGCGCCACCCGGGAGAGGCCGACCGAGAACAAATTGGACAGCAACTCGCCGACGGTGCGAGCACGGCGATTACCCAGATGATCGATGTCGTCGGTATGGCCGGCGTCATTGCAAAGCCCGGCCAGGTATCTTATGATTTCAATGAAGTCTTTCTGGTCGAGAGTCGTGGTCTCCATGGGGATGTCCAGACCCATGCGCCGATTGATCATGTGGCGGCCCACGGCGCCCAGATCGTAGCGCTTGCTCGAGAAGAAGAACTTCTCCAGCAGCGTTTCGGCCGTCTCCAGCGTCGGTGGCTCCCCCGGTCGGATCAGCGAGTATATCTTCATCAATGCTTCTTCGCGCGACTTGGTGGGGTCTTTGCGAATCGTGTTCAGTATGACGAATACTTCCCGCCGCTCTTCCTTGTGGATCATTCTGATCGTCTTGTAGCCGGCTGCCCCGAGCTTCTCCACGACCTCCTCGGTGAGGGGTTCCGCCGCCGGATAGAGAACCTCTCCGGTCTCCTTGTCGATCGTGGTCTCCGCAAGAAACGATCCCTCGACATCCTCTGCCGACTTGCTCTTGAGCGTCAGTTTGGTCACTCCGTAGAAGAGGTCGATGATTTCTTCATCGGTGGAGAAACCGAGAGCGCGCAGCAGCATGGTGACCGGGAGCTTTTTCTTGGAATCAATGTAGGCATACATGATGTCATTGATATCCATCTTGAACTCCACCCAGCTTCCCCGGTAGGGAATTATGCGGGCGGAAAACAGCCTCTTGCCATTGGGGTGGATCTCGTCGCCGAAAAAGACGCCTGGGCTGCGGTGCAACTGGCTGACCACCACCCGTTCAGCACCGTTGATAATAAAGGTACCCCATTCAGTGATAAGCGGCAGTTCGCCCAGATAGACATCCTGCTCAATGATGTCCTTGACATCTTTTTCTTCGCCCTCGCCCTGACGGGCAATCAGCCGCATGGTGACTTTCAGTGGAGCGGCAAAGCTCATATTCCGCTCGCGGCACTCGGGAATCGTATACCTGGTAGGGCCAAGATGGTAGCTGACATACTCCAGGGAGAAATTCTCCTTGACATCCGTCACCGGGAATATGTCGCTGAAAATCTGATGCAGTCCCTTTCGTTCCCGTTTGTCGGGGGGAACATCCTGCTGGAGGAAATAGCGGTATGACTGGACCTGAACATCCAGAAGATTGGGCATTTCGGTGGCGTCAGTCAGGGAGCCGTAGCTCCGGCGGGTCAACGTTCCTGATCGAGCCAAAGTATTACTCTCCTACAATAAAGAGCAAGTCCATCCGGCAGGCGGTCGCCTGCGGAAGACCAACCCAACTGTTGATATCTCTGTCAGCGGCGTGGATGATCCTGTCATCTATTTCATTATTCTCCCCGAATATCGTTCCGGAGAGCCAAGTTTGCAGTCAATCAACCAACCTTATGCAAAAACGGGATTCTTTGGATAACCACCACATTCTGTAGTTTCGCCGACCACAGGCATCTGTGCCGCCGGCAGTTTGAAAAGAAGGCTACTTAATCTCTACTATCGCACCTACGGTCTCGAGCTTCTCCTTAACTTTTTCCGCCTCGTCCCTGGGAAGCCCTTCCTTGACGTTGGTCGGGGCGCCCTCCACAAGTTCCTTGGCTTCCTTGAGGCCGAGCGTGGTCAACTCGCGGACAACCTTGATGACCTGAATCTTCTTGTCTCCAACTCCGGTGAGTACGACGGTGAACTCCGTCTGTTCCTCGACTTCGGCAGCCGCGGCACCGCCTGGAAGGGCTGCTACGGCAACCGGGGTCGCAGCCGTAACTCCGAACTTGTCCTGGATCGCCGTGGACAACTCCGCCAGATCCATAGCGCTCAGAGAAGCAATTTTGTCAACAATCTCTTCAATGGCTTCGTTAGACACTTGAATAACCTCACATATTCAACAATTGTTTCACTTGTTATCCTGTTCCTCGAACATCCCGACTTAAACCGTCCTCTCCCGGAGGCGGGATGGACCCGGTTGCGCCTTCAATTACGGTTCACTCCCGTGCTTCCGGGCGAGGGCATCAATAGTCCCGACCAGTTTCCTGAAAACGCCGTCCAGAGCGCCGACCAGGCTGGTCACGGGCGCTTCCACCGCGGCCACAACCTGAGCATAGAGCTGATCCATCGCGGGCAGGTCGGCCAGCCGCTTGATGTCGGCGGCATCGTAGGCGACCTTGTCCAGCCAGAACGCCTTCATCCGAGGCAACTCTTTCTCCTTGAACGAATGGTGCAGGATCCTGGCCGCCACGGCCGGATCTTCGGTGGTGAAGGCCACTGCCGTAGGACCCAGCAGATGCTCACCTATTCCCGATATCATGGCTTGGCCAGCAGCGATACGAAACAGCGTATTCTTGCCGATCAGAAGCCGAATGTTGTTCTCACGAAGTTTCCTCCGAAGATCAGTCATGTCAGCCACGTTCAGGCCCTGGTAATCGGTGACAAAAAAGGAGCCGGAATCTTCGAACAGCTTTTTGTATTGAGCCACCGTGTCTGTTTTTTCCACACTGGGCATCGTTGGGTTTCCTCTTTACCTTACTTCTTCATTAACGCCAGGAGTCCCTGGTGGTCCAGCTTGATACCGGGGCTCATGGAAGAACAGACCGAGGCCCCAAGGAAATAGGCACCCTTGGCCGTCGCCGGTTTGGCGCGCATCACGGCGTCCACGAACGTCACTACATTCTCATGCAGCTTCTCTCTGTCGAATGAGAGTTTCCCGACCGCAGCCGCAATGTTGGCCTGTTTGTCTACCCGGAACTCGATGCGTCCGGCTTTGAGTTCTCTGACCGTCCGACCCACGTCCTGGGTAACGGTCCCCGCTTTGGGGTTGGGCATCAGGCCGCGCGGCCCAAGGACCTTACCCAGTTTGCCAACGAATCTCATCATATCGGGCGTCGCCACGGCGACATCGAAATCGGTCCACCCATCCTGGATTTTCTCCACCAGGTCGTCAGCCCCCACAGCGTCGGCGCCGGCTTCCCCGGCCTCCGTCGCCTTCTCACCCTGGGCGAATACGGCCACCCTGACGACACTGCCGGTGCCGTGAGGCAGCGCGACCGTTCCGCGGACCATCTGATCGGCATGCTTGGGATTCACGCCAAGCCTCAGCGCGATTTCCACCGATTCATTGAACTTCGCCACCGGATTGTCCTTGAGCAACTCCAGGGCGTCTGCAAGCGAGTATCTCCTGGTTCGATCAAGTTTCTCGCGCAATTCTTTGTACTTCTTGGAACGTTTCATGAATTCCTATTCTCCCTGTAAGCGGCCGAGCCGCGACAGGTTCCAGCGAATCAATATCTTTCCTGTATCCACCTACCGGTCAACCTCGATACCCATGGAACGGGCCGTGCCTTCAACCATCAGCATAGCCGCCTCAACCGACGAGGCGTTGAGATCCTGCATTTTTGCTTCGGCGATCTCGCGAACCTGCTTTCTGGTCACGCGCCCAACCTTATCCTTGTTGGGTACGCCCGACCCCTTGGGCACCTTGGCTGCCTTCTTCAGCAGCGTGGAAGCGGGCGGGGTCTTGGTCTCGAACGAGAACGACTTGTCCTTGTAGACGGTGATGATAACCGGCGTGAGAATGCCTTTGCCGCTCTCGGTGCGCACATTGAAAGCCTTGCAGAACTCCATGATATTGACGCCGCGCTGACCTAGGGCAGGGCCTACCGGCGGAGCCGGATTAGCGCCCCCGGCGGGGATCTGCAGCTTTATGTAACCTTCAATCTTCTTCGCCACTTCCTTCTTTGCTCCAAAATGACCGCGTTAACGCTACTTCTTCAGTTGCTCCACCTGCAGGAAATCCAGTTCTACGGGCGTCGGACGCCCGAAAATAGATACCATGACCTTAACCTTGCGCCGCTCCATGTTGACCTCGCTGACGGTGCCGGAGAAGTCCAGAAAGGGGCCGTCACAAACCTTGACCATGTCGCCCGCCTGGAATGGAAAATCGGTCGGTTCCTCCGTCCGACTGCGATCGATCTGGCCCACGATACGCTCCACCTCCTGCTCCTTAAGCGGGCGCGGCTTTCCCCCGCCGGCAACGAAATTGGTGATTCCCGGCGTTGCTACCACCAACTCCTGGGTGACCTTGTCCAGATCCATCTCGACCAAGATATAGCTGGGGAGGAACTTCTTGGTCGTTGTCGACCGTTTCCCCTGCCGCATCTCAGTCACTTCCTCAGTGGGAACCAGTACCTGACCGAACTTCTCCTCGAGACCGGCGTTGACAACGGCCGATTCAAGGTACTTCTTTGCCTTCTGTTCATGCCCGGAATAGGTATGAACCGCGTACCAGTGCATCGCCATCAGTTTTTCAACCTCCAGGGCCACCGAATATCGCTCTCACCACCAACGAGAGGATGCGATCGACGATTCCAATGAACAGCGCCACTATCAGCGAGACCACGATAGTGACGATAGTCGAGCCGATCAGTTCATCCTTGGTCGGCCAGGTAACCTTCCGTAGTTCCGCGAGGACTTCCTTTAAGAACTTTTTAATCTTTCCCAAAACAACCCGTTCACAAAGTTTATCAGCAGGCCAGGAGGGACTCGAACCCCCAGCATCCGGTTTTGGAGACCGGCGCTCTACCAGTTGGAGCTACTGGCCTGTCGGATACTGTTTCTTACCTGGTTTCCTTGTGCATTGTCCGTTTATTGCAGAAAGGACAGTACTTGCGGTACTCCACTCGCTCCGGATGCTTCCGCTTGTTTTTCCTGGTGTCATAATTACGCCGCTTGCACTCTCCGCAAGCAAGTGAGATCCTGTCTCGGGGCATCGTAAACCTCTGCTTTCGCTATTCCGTGATGTCGGCGATGACACCGGCCCCGACCGTGCGGCCACCCTCACGGATCGCAAAGCGAAGCTCCTTCTCCATCGCTATCGGCGTTATCAACTCTATGTCCATCGTCACGTTGTCGCCCGGCATCACCATCTCGATACCCTCCGGCAAATGCGCCACCCCCGTCACGTCCGTCGTCCGAAAATAAAACTGCGGCCGATATCCAGTGAAAAACGGCGTGTGTCGACCTCCCTCCTCCTTCGTCAATATGTATACCTCCGCCAAAAACTTCGTGTGCGGCATCACCGACCCCGGGGCCGCCAAGACCATGCCCCGCTCAAGAGCGTCCTTGTCAACGCCGCGAAGAAGCAAACCCACGTTGTCACCGGCCTCCGCATAATCCAATATCTTGCGGAACATCTCCACCCCCGTCACAACCGTCTTGCGCGTCTCGCGAATACCTATGATCTCTACGTTCTCACCCTGACGTATCTGACCACGCTCCACGCGACCCGTTCCCACCGTGCCACGTCCCGTGATCGAAAATACATCCTCCACCGGCATCAAAAAAGGCTTGTCCTTGTCACGCTTCGGCTCCGGGATGTACTCGTCCAAAGCCTCCAATACCTCGTGAACACTCTTGAACACCGGATCATCCAAAGGACGCGACGAATCCGCTCCCGCCGTCATCGCCTCCAAGGCCGAACCTCGTATCACCGGAATCTCATCCCCCGGAAATTGGTAGCTGCTCAGCAAATCCCGAACCTCAAGCTCCACCAAATCCAAAAGCTCCGGATCGTCCACCTGATCCACCTTATTCATGTAAACCACGATGTACGGTACGCCTACCTGACGCGCCAGCAATATGTGCTCCCGCGTCTGAGGCATCGGACCGTCCGCCGCCGATACCACCAATATCGCTCCGTCCATCTGGGCCGCACCCGTTATCATGTTCTTTACATAATCCGCGTGCCCGGGACAATCCACATGGGCATAATGACGCTTGTCCGACTCATACTCCACGTGCGCCGTCGCTATCGTTATCCCGCGCTCTCGCTCCTCAGGAGCATTGTCAATCGAATCAAACGACCGAACCTGAGTGCCCGTCTTGCGAGCAAGCACCATCGTCATCGCCGCCGTCAACGTCGTCTTCCCATGATCAACGTGACCTATCGTCCCCACATTCACGTGCGGCTTCGTCCGTTCAAACTTCTCCTTCACCATGCTCTCTGACTTCCTCCGTTATGTCTTCAAGAGCCCAGAACCAGGATTGAACTGGTGACCTCATCCTTACCAAGGATGTGCTCTACCGACTGAGCTATCTGGGCCTTTCGACGCTCTCCAACATACAATTAGGGCCAAAACGGCCCATTTCGCCCAAAGGGCAAACTGAATTTTATGCAAACGCCAATGGGCTGTCAAGACATATTTTCCCAAATTATGCGGGGAATCCCGCACTTCAGCCACCGCCTGCCGAGGCTGCATCCTTAATCAAATCGGCCGAACCAGGCCGGTTTCTTAGCCCATTTGTGCAAAAATCGTACAAAAAACGGCCCAAGGCTCTGTCCGGCAATAGTCGACAATGAATGAGGTCGAGCCGTTGGCGCTGGCGGCCGCGACTACGGCCAAGCAACGATCCTCCATTGACAAAACCGAAATAGGGACCTATACTACTGCCAGAGGAACGCGTTACAGAGAGGGAACAGGTCTATGAGACTTGTTGCAATCATCATGATGATGCCCATGATGCTGACCATGGCGTCATGCAGTACCTGGTTCGGTATACTCGAGAGCGACCCTCCGGATGTGCAGATGGAAGAGGAAGGGGACGATTACCTTCCCCAGCCAGACGAATTTGTTCCTGTGGAAGTTCCCCCTGTGATGATCTACTGTGCCACGCCGGATTACCCGCGACTGGCCTACCAAGCCGGCATTGAGGGCGTGGTATGGGTGCAAGCTCTGGTCGACAAGCACGGCGTTGTCAGAGAGGCCCAGGTCGGCAAATCCTCCGGCACCGTAGCTCTCGATGAAGCGGCCGTCAGGGCAGCTTACCTCTGTCGGTATACACCCGGTATTCAGAACGGCCGTCCCATTGCCTGCTGGGTTAGCTACAGAGTTGAGTTCGTAATAGACGGTTAGCTTCAACTCTTCCCAGCCCTTTGGACAAGTACACCCGCCTAAGTTCGCGTCGATAAGTTGTCCGGTGCCGCTGGGTTCCTCATTGATTGTCAGGGGGTGTGCTTTATAGGACACCAAACCTGCGCCGTTGAAGGTCACGTCGAGAGCCGTATGAACCTGAACCTCGGCCTTGCCGACCACGCTGGTGACTATCGTGCAATGGTTGGTCGAAAACGCAAAGGAATTCTGGCTGCCGACAAATGAACACCAGGGGAAAAAACCGCTTCCCCGGCGCGGGTCCCCTTGACGGCATGGTTTAAAGTATTATCTTGGCACGCTGACCAGGTTGACATAAAACCTTTTATTGGTGTGAGGTGACATTATGGCGAATATCAAGACAACAAACGAAAACAGGCTTGGGTTTTCTTCGATTCCGGACAACCAGATTCTTGATTTCGATTCCACCTTCGGCGCCAATCACTACGGCCGGTTGAAAGTCATCATCCGCGAGGCACAAGGAATCTGGCTTACCGACATTAACGGCAAAAGGTATTTTGATTGCTTAGCCGCCTATTCGGCCGCCAACCCGGGTCACTGCCATCCGCGTATCGTGCAGGCGTTAGTGGACGCCCTCCAGGGGCACTACGCCTCAGTTATCTCGAACGTCGTCTACACCGACACCCGGACGCTGTTCTTGAAGAAACTGACGTCCTTAGTACCGCAGATGGGGCCGCGTTTCGGCAGCAACGGCAACAAGGGCCTCTGCAAGAACGGCGGCGTGGAATCGGTCGAGACCGCCATCAAGGCAGCGCGGTATTACGGCTGGAAACAGAAGGGGATCGCCGACGGCAAGCAAGAGGTAATTGTTTTTCACAACAATTTCCACGGACGCATGATTTCCGTGGTTTCGTTCTCTACAAGCCCGAAATTCAAAGAGGGGTTCGGCCCGCTCACTCCAGGGTTCGTATCCGTCGAGTACGGCAACATTGACGAAGTACAGAAGGCGGTCAACGAGAACACGTGTGGTATCCTGGTGGAGCCGATGCAGGGCGAGGGGGGGATGTATGTCCCACCTCCCGGTTTCCTGAAGGGACTGCGCGAGATTGCCGACAAGCACGACCTCTTCCTCGTGTTTGACGAGATCCAGGTGGGTCTGGGTCGGACCGGCAAGATGTTCTGCTTCGAGCACGAAAACGTCGTTCCCGACGGCCTTGTGCTGGGTAAAGCCCTCTCCGGCGGACTGGTGCCGCTCTCGGCTTTCGTCACCAACAGCGAGATAATGGACCTCGTTTTCCATCCGGGTTCGGAGGGCTCCACGTTCGGCGGCTACCCTCTGGCCTGCGTGGCGGGCCACACGGCTCTGGATGTCATCACCGACGAGGATCTCCCCTCTCGCGCGGAATCCATGGGCGCTATCCTCAAGAGCAGGATTGATGACATCGCCGCTCGGTCGTCACATGTCAGGGAGGTCCGGGGTAAGGGCCTGTTCATCGGTATTGAAGTAAAGAGCGGCGACGCCATGGTCTACTGTCGCAAGCTGCTGGATATGGGTATGCTGGCCAACGACAGTCACGGACATACTATCCGCATATCACCACCGCTGATTATCGACGAGACCGATATCGACTATATCACCGAGCGGCTGGAGAAAGTGCTGGTGGACTGACCGAGTACGATCACTTGCGGTTCGCACTTACAGGGCGACTCAGACGAGTCGCCCTTTTTCCTGAGAGAGTAGTGCGATCGCGGTCAACGCAGCCAGCGCACGGAACCGACATAGATTGCTCCCAGGGTGATAACCCCGCCGGCGATCTGGATGACCGTCAGGTATTCGCCGAAAAACAGCACCCCCCAGACTGTCGCCAACAGCGGCTGCAGCAGGAGCGACAGCGAACTCCTGGACGCCACCAGCCTGGGCAGGGAGTTCGCGATCGCCCACCACCCCAATACTTGTACGACCAGCGCCAGGGCAAACAGAATCGACCAGGAGTAGAGGTCCGGCGGCATTACGGATGTTCCCTCAGCGGTGGCCGCCAGTCCAAGGAAAAGAGCGGTGATCAGCGACGTCCAGGCCATGAGCGTGCGGAAATCCGGTCGGTCGCCCCTGTGGCCGATGATCTTCATGACAACGATGTACGAACCGTAGACGACGCCGGTCAACAGACCGTAGACCACTCCGGCCACGTACTTTCCACCGAACTCAACCGTACTTCCCACGCCGATGAGGAGGATGATACCGACAATCGCGCTGACCGCTGCGGCAAGGAACTTCGGGGACAATCTTTCGCGAAAGACGACAACGCCGAGCAGAGCCACCACGAAGACCTGCGTATTGGCCAGGATGGTTGCCATTCCCACGCCGGAGTAGATTATCGACCGGTGCCAGAAAAAGAGGTCCAGGAAGAAAATAAAACCTGCCAGTAACGACAGACCGAACACTTTCCGGGGCATCCTCAGGGACTTTCCGGCCGATGCCGACCAGGCAAAAAGGATTGCCGCCCCCAGCAGTGCTCGCCAGAAACCGATGACGGTGGGGCCCATGATCTCCATCCCCAGCAGCTTCACGAACACAGCCGCAAAGCTGATACATACCGTCCCGAACGTAAGAACAAGCAGCGGATGGATGTTCCAGGATGATCGAGCGTTGTCTGACACAGGGTCTAACCCGCCGGGGAGGCTCCGGCTCGCAGAAGCGACATGACCGCTAATACTCCTGCCAGCGGTAGTCCACCGACACAATCAAACCGATCAGAGTCCAGGAGAGAAGCAGCGAGGTTCCTCCATAGCTCAGGAAGGGCAGAGCCAGGCCGGTCACGGGCATGAAGCCCAGAGTCATGCCGACGTTGATAAAGAACTGGAAGAGCAGTATCGACGCTGCTCCCATTGTAACACACGACGCAAACTTGGACCGACAGCGCCCAGCAATTTTTGTCGCCCGGTAAAAGATAACGGCGAACAGGGTCAGCACCAGGAGCGAACCCCACAGACCGAACTCTTCGCCCAGAACCGAAAATACGAAATCGGTGTGCCGTTCGGGCAGGAAGTCAAGCCGGGTCTGGGAACCGGCGAGAAGGCCCTTGCCCCAAACACCTCCGGAACCGACGGCTATTTTCGACTGGATGATCTGATAACCGGCGCCGCGAGGATCGTGGGCGGGGTCAAGAAACGTCAGAATGCGCAGTCTCTGGTAGTCGGCCATCCGGTTCCAGATGAAGGGGGTTATGATTCCGGTCGCTAAGTTGGCCGTTACCGTCACGATGCTAAACGCCAGACCGGGACGGAACATGAACAAGAAGACCAGAAGGACCAGGAAATACAGCGCCCAGGCCAGCCAGTGCGAGGCTGCCACCAGCGATGCCAAGGGAGAGAGAATCAGGACCAGATAGAGCGGCGACAGTCCCGACCAGAACCACAGGGAAAAGAGTATCACCCAGGGGACGAGGGAAGTCCCCAGATCGGGCTGTTTCAGGATCAGAGCGACCGGTATGATAACTAAGACGGCCGAGATAGCCAACCGCCTTTTTGAAGCCGGGGGCAGCTTGGTGTATGCAAAGAAACGGGACAGAGCCAGAATGGTCGCCAGTTTGGCGATATCGGATGGGGCCACATTCATAGTGCCGAACGACAGCCACCTGGTGGCGCCCATTCTCGGCGCGCCTACAAAGAGCACCAGCACCAAAAGCCCAAGCGTAAGGCCGTAGAACAGGTAGGCGGTGAAGTCAAACACTTTCAGCGGCAGATGAATCACCGCTGCAAAGATCACCAGCGCTATGGCCAGCCAGGTGAGTTGACGCAGGAAGTAGGTCTGCTGGTAGACTGTCTCGGCATGGTGCTGCGCGGACATAATCAGCAGAACACCTGTCAGCGACAACAGCAGGGCGGCTCCTATGACCTGCCAGTCAAGATCGCGGTAGTTAAGCATCAGTCCCGTTTCCCCTGCTCCGCCAGGGCGACCGCCTCGGGGGCGCGTCTCTTGTCCATGTATGTTCTTATGATCCGGCCCACGATGGGCGCCGCCACATCCGAACCGTGGCCGGCATTTTCAACAATGGTGCAAACGACGATTTCGGGATTCTCGAGGGGCGCTATCCCCACAAACCAGGAGTGATTGTCGCCGTGCGGGTTTTCCGCCGTCCCCGTCTTGCCACCGATTGAATACAGATCGTTCCTGAGCTGACGAGCCGTGCCGTTCTCGCCCTCGACCACCAACCGCAAACCTTCCACCAGTAGCGACAACGTTTGCGCCGAGAAGGGCAGTCTGAAAGCGACCTCAGGCGCCGGCGTTTTTTCACCGCCGGCGGGGAATGATTGCTTCTTGATCAGATGAGGCCGGTAGACAATTCCCTTGTTGGCCAACCCGCAGAAGAACCGGGCCAGTTGAAGGGGTGTGACCAGGATCTCGCCCTGCCCGATCGCGTTGTTGAGAACCAGTCCCCTGCTCCATTGGTTCTTTCCATAGCGGTCATCGTAGTAGGCGCTGCTCGGGTTCAGTCCGGCTGCTTCGCCCGGCAGGTCTATGCCGGTAATCACGCCGAAACCGCATTTGTCGAAATAGCGGTGTAGAACGTCAATCCCCAACTTCAACCCGACCTGGTACAGGAAAACGTCACACGACTCTTCCAGCGCGTGGACAGCGGTCAGGGTGCCATGCCCTGACGGCTTCCAGCACCGGAAATACCTGTTGCCGAACTGAAAACCACCGTGACACGGTTGTAGCGTCGTGTGTTCATCGATCAGGCCTTCCTCCAGCGCCGCCCCGACAGTCAGAAGCTTGGTCGTCGAACCGGGCGGATACAGACCGCAAAGGGGTCGATTCAGCAGCGGATGGGTAGAGTCGCCTGATATCTCGGTCCAGAGGCTTTCCGGTATGACGGACGAAAAGATATTGGCGTCGAAATGAGGGTGTGACGTCATCGCCAGCATCTCGCCGTTGCGCGGATCGATGGCCACGATGGCCCCGCAATAAAAGGTATCGAGTGCCGCGACACACATCCGTTGCAGGTCGTTGTCGACCGTCAGCGTCAAGTCTACACCGGTTGTGGCAAGCACGGGAGCCTTGCCTCGGTACGGACCACGGCTCTGCCCGGAGGCAGTTACCTCGATATAGGCCGTGCCTTCACGTCCTCGCAGGAGCCCGTCAGCGTATTTCTCCATGCCCTTCTTGCCCACCATGCTTCCCAGCCGGTAGTCGATTCGCCCCAACCGCTCCAGTTCCTCCTCCGAGACTTCGCCCACGTAACCGGTGAAGGACTCGCTTCCCAGGTCCGAGCCGTAGCGTCGCACCTCCTCCATCTGAATACTCACGCCGGGAAAACGGTCGGCCTGCTCTTCAATGATGGCTACCTTTTCAAATGGGATGTCGCGCATGATCGGCGCCGGCTGATAGCGACTGACCATATTTTTCCTGAGACGTATACGCACCTGAGCGGTATCGAGAGAAAGCAGCTCCGCCAGGTTGTGCACCGTGGTGTCGCGGACTTCCTCGGCGGCCACGATGGACACTGTAAAGGACGGCCGATTGTCGATAATCTCCCGGCCGTAGCGGTCATAGACCACACCTCGTCTGGGGATCGTCGGCTGTACCCGTATGCGGTTGTTCTCCGACTGGGCCGCCAACTGCTCGTGTTGGATCACTTGCAGATTTATGAGACCGCCGGTCAGAACGAGCAGGACCAAAAGGACCACGACAAAGCTGATTTTCTCCCGGCTTTGAACCGACAGGGACTTGTGTGGCATGTGTCCTCTAAAAGAGCGCCTTCATCTTTGCGTAAGTGATGTGGCCCTCCTTGAACAGGAAGAAAAGCCAGGCGACCAGGCTCGTGAGAATACCACCGACGAGCGCCCGCGACCACAGAAGATAGAGGAACTCGTCGCTGCGGGTGACGATCAGAACCAGCACGTTATGCATTAAAACGCCGCCCAAGATCAGCAACAGCTTGGCGCAGAGTGAGTCGAGGTTCAGTCGTTCGCGAACGTGAAAGGCCGTCAGGGCCAGGGCGGAGAGAATCAGCGCGTGCCAGCCCATGAGATCGGGCATCCCGGCCGCCATTACCACACCCGCCGCGAAGCCGAACCAGATCGATACCACCTGGGACTTGTAAATCGCCACCAGCAGCACCGCCAGGGCCGGCAGGTTGATGACGGCCGTATAGACCGTGATGAGGTCGCTCGAAATCACCTCGTGCATCGCGATCAGAAACAAGTACAGTATGAACGGGATTATGCGCATCACGGGGTTTCCGGCATGAGTACGAAAAGTTCCTCGAGAGAGTGGAAGTTGACCGCCGGCTCCAGTCTTACTTCGGAGTACGGCTTGTTTTCCGGTCGCGTGACCTTGCTCACGGTCCCCACTGTGAGACCGGGCGGATAGACCCGGCCCAGCCCGGACGACAGAATGGTATCGCCGGGCTGTGCGATCCCCTGGTTGGGGAAATTGTCCAGGACCATCCCCTCCGAGACCAGATAACGCACGATACCCATTTCGCGGCCGGACGCGACTCGAGCGGCCACTCGGTTCAGGGGATCGGTCAACAGTTGGACCTTAGCGTAACCGGGCATGACTTCCTGAATCCGCCCCACCAGCCCGACCTGGTTTATGACCGGCTGCTGCACCTTGACCGAGTCGTCCAGACCGCGGTTGATGGTTGCCGAGATCGGCATCTGGCCTCCGGTCACCGACACTACGGTGGCCGGCAGCAATCGGTAGCCGGGCAACTGCTCGAAACCGAGAATCGATCGCAGCCTGGCGTTCTCCCGGGCCGCTTCCTCAAGAAGCGACAGCTCGACCGATGACTTGGCGACCCAGGCTCTCAATTGGTCGTTCTCGGTGCTGACTGTCGCTACTTCGGTCAGCAGTTTCTTGATGTGGAAGAAGGGATAGTAAAACCCGTCGAGTATGACCTGGCTAACCAGCCCGTTGACGACCGGCTGCCCGATTATGAGCACAACAGCCAGTACGAGGACAGCAGCGAAGTGAGCATTGCGTACGCTCTTGTAAGACAGATAGGACATCTTGGTCGTACCTCAATGGCATCCATGCCGGCCAGGTCGGTTCAGTCAAAAGCGTCCATCAGGGCCAGAACATCGCCCGGCGACGAGGCCTCCTGCAACCTGGTGCGGTTCTCCTCGGATTTCATCAGAAAGGACAGCCGCGCCATGACGTTCAAGTGTGCCCCGATCGCGTCCTCGGGCGCCGCGATCAGAAAGAACAGGTGAACCGGCTTGTGATCCATGGCGTCAAACTCAACCCCTGAAGGACTTCGGCCAAAACCTATCACGATGCCCTTGACCGACCTGGTCTTGGCATGGGGAAAGGCTACACCGTACCCTACCCCGGTGGTGACCAGGTTCTCGCGTTCCCTGATGTCGACCAGGAGCTGATCCCGGTCCTTTACCATATTGGAGCGGGAGACCAGTTCCACCAACTCCTCAATCACCACGTCTTTGTCGTTTCCCTTGAGATTGAAGTCAACGAGACTTTCGTCGCAAAACTTGGAGAGCTTCATGATTTACAATCCTGTCACAGTTTATCGGCCTCATCCGGGAGCAGCACGGGTATGTCATCGGTGATCCGATAGGCCAGCCGGCAGTTCCGGCAGACCAGACGGTTTTCTTCTTCCCGATAGTCCAGCTTGCCCTTGCACCTGGGGCAGGCCAGTTTTTCCAGCAATCTGTCCGGAAGTCTCATAATTTGCCTCTCAACGTTCCTCGAACTCACCCATAACCCGGTACTTGGCCATCCGCTCGGACAAGAGTTGATCGACGGGTATATCCTTGAGCTCATGGATCGCCTTTACGACTTCCGCCTTGACAAGCCGAGCTGCCTCTTCGGGGTCGGTGTGCGCTCCGCCCGCCGGTTCGGGGATGACTTTGTCGATGAGTTTCAGTTCCACGAGATCCTTTGACGTCGGGCGCAACGCCTCTGCTGCTTCCGCGGCATGAGCCGCGTCTCGCCAGAGAATGGC
The DNA here is from genome assembly GCA_965603125.1 of uncultured bacterium. GTDB lineage: Bacteria > Zixibacteria > MSB-5A5 > GN15 > FEB-12 > JAJRTA01. The sequence goes on from CBFDBU010000001.1 coordinate 261,208, forward strand.
GGCACAGGCTTCCGGTGAGATGACCGAATACCAGGCATACTCGAGCATCATCACGCGATCTCCCACGCCGATACCCAGCGCCCCGCCGGAGGCCCCCTCGCCGATGATGACAATCACAATAGGCACCTTGATCCGCGACATGTCCCTGATATTCATGGCAATGGCCTCCGCCTGGCCCCGCTCCTCCGCACCGATTCCCGGAAACGCCCCCGGGGTGTCGATCAGCACCAGGATGGGGACATCGAACTTCTCGGCCAGACGAAAAAGCCGGAGCGCCTTGCGGTACCCCTCCGGATGGGCCATTCCGAAATTGCGAGCGAGCTTCTGCTTCGTATCGCGTCCCTTCTGCTGACCTATTATCATCACCGGCACATCGTCTATGGTGGCGAACCCGCCCACCATCGCCCGGTCATCGGCGAAATTGCGATCCCCGTGCAACTCGACGAAATCGGTGGCGATAAGTCTGACATAGTCGAGGGTGTAGGGTCGCTTCGGGTGTCGGGCCAGTTGGACGATCTGCCAGCGGGTGAGCCCCGAATAGATCTCTTCGCGCAACCGTCTCAGCTTCTTTTCAAGGGAAACGATCTCTCCGTCAAGCTCGATGCTCTCCCCTATGGAGAAATCTTTCATATCGGAGATTTTCTTCTCCAACTCCATCAGGGGTCGCTCGAAATCCAGATAGGACCGCTCTGCCATGTCTGTCAGACCTGCCTTCTTCCGTGTCCCGCCGCCTTTTCCGTTGATATCCCGCCGTTTCGCCGGCGGTGAGACAAACCGGCCACTAAGATAAAGAACAGGGTAAGAATAACAACCATAAAAACCACCAGGAAGGCCAGCACGAGGATGCGATTCCAGAAGTACATCGCCAGCGCAAACAGGCCGAAGACAACACCCAGGGCATAGAAGACAAGCACCACCTGCCTCCGCGAAAACCCGGCCAGCGCCAGGAGATGAAACAGATGACGCCGGTCGGCTTTCATGACGCTTCGGCCCTTGATCAACCGACGTGTGAGCGACGACAGAGCTTCCAGAATCGGTACCCCGAGTACCAACAGGGGTACGTACAGCGCTGAGGCCGTGAACGACTTGAGGGGCACGATCAGCGAGAACACGGCAAAGTAATAGCCGATCTGCATTGAACCGGAATCGCCCAGAAAAATCCGGGCGGGGTAACGATTATACAATAGAAAGACCGACAGGAATCCGATCAGGGCATAGATGAACACCAGCACCCATCCCACCCCGTGAAGATGGCCGATGGCCAGCATTGTCAGGGCCGCAATCAGGGAGACTCCGGCCGCCAGGCCGTCAAGGCCGTCGATCAGGTTGACGGCGTTGGAGAGCCCGACAACCCAGAGCACGGTAATAACCGCCGAGGCGGCGCCGATTTCAATACTGCCGAAGGGGGTGGTGAGAAGTTCGACGCGCAGTCCGGCCAGGTACAGGAGGAGTCCCACACTGACCTGCGCCGCCAGCTTGATCCAGGCCGAGAGCGGACAGAGATCATCAGCCAGACCGACCGCAACAATGATCAGCGCCCCTAAGAAAATGTAGAGTATTGAACCCGCGGGCTCCAGTGCGAAATCGGGAAAGAGCCTACTTGACACGAGGACGGTAATCCAGACGGCGGCAAACAGCGCGAGGCCGCCTACGATCGGCACCGGCCTTTTGTGACGCTTGTGACGACCCGGCATATCCAGCAGTCGATACTTGTGCCCGATCTTTATCAACTGCCCGATAGTGAGAAAGCTGACAATCCAGGAGACCAGCATGGCGATCAGAATTGATGCGGCCGGCATGGGCTACTTCCGTCCGCTCCGTTGCAGAGTGCCAATCACCAGTGTGAAAAGGAAGTTGACGGTCAGGATAAGAGGCAACACAAGCAGGGAGAAGCCGTTGGGGAGGTGTTTCAGAAAGTACTTCCACATGGAATTGTGGTGGAGCCAGCTTCGCCTGGTCCGTCCGGCGTCGCTGCCCCGGCCCCAGTCGTGCACGGCGCCGGCGGTCGGCACGAACAGGTTGACGTAACCCAGCGTACTGAGTCTCTTGCACAGGTCGGTATCCTCCATGTACATGAGAAAGCGCTGGTCAAACCCTTTCATCAGCATAAACAACGACCGCCGGATCAGCATCACCGTGGCCGCCACGGCCGGGACCGGCGTTGTTTCCTCGTAGTCGGGCAGCGTGTACAGCGTATTCCGACCAAACAACCGCGACAGGACAGAGCCACGCGAAAAGACGATGTTGCCGATCGTGGGCAGCCGACGACAGGTCGGCTGGAATCCCCCATCGGGATAACGCATTCTGCCTGCGACGGCCCCCGGCTTGTGATAGCTCTTCAGAGCCGCCAAAAGAGAACTCACAGCCCCACTGTCCAGCACTACGTCAGGATTCAGGAACAACAGGAACATGCCTTTGGCCGCCCGGGCGCCCCTGTTGCATGCGGTCGCAAAGCCCACGTTCTTCTTCAGAACCTGCACGCGGGCATCCGGGAAATGACTGCGAACCAGCGGCGATGGATCTTCCGTCGAGTTGTTGTCCACCACCAGTAGTTCGTGGTCAATAGCGGCAACGGCTCGCAGGAGACCGGCCAGGCAACCGTCCAATGACGGCAGCGAGTTGCAGGTGACGACAATGACGGATACTATGTCCGTGGCCAAAATGAAAAGCTCGATTCAACCCAGTTTTCCGAACATGGCTTTGATCCGCAGCCACCAGACCATCCAGATCGCCTCGCGCATGATCTTTTTCGACATCTTGGACTCACCGGCAGTGCGATCGACAAAAACAATCGGGATCTCCTTGATACGAAATCCCTTTTTCCAAACGCGCATCGACATCTCTATCTGAAAGGAATAGCCCGAGGAGCCGATGGCGTCCAGATCGATGGCTTCAAGCACCGGGCGCCGGAAACATTTGAAACCGCCGGTGGCGTCGCGCAGCGGCAGTCCGGAAATAACGCGGGTGTAAACGTTGGCGAAATAAGACAGCAGCAATCGCGACATGGGCCAGTTGATAACGTTGACGCCGGAGATGTAACGGGATCCGATAACCAGGTCACAGTGCTGAATCTCGCGCAGGAAATCCTTGATGTACTCCGGCCCGTGCGAAAAGTCGGCGTCCATCTCAAAGACGTATTCGTAGCCGCGTTCGATGGCCCACTTGAAACCGGCCACGTACGCCTGCCCCAGACCGTCTTTCATCTCGCGGTGCAGCACGTTGACTTTCTCTTCGTCGCGAGCCAGCCGGTCGGCGATCTCGCCGGTGCCGTCCGGGGAGTTATCGTCAACAATCAGGACGTTGATCCTGGGATCCAGCGGGAGCACCGCGTGTACGATCTTCTCTATGTTTTCGCGTTCATTATAGGTGGGGAAAATAATCAGGGCGCGCTGCGGGGGACTCATTCAGATATGGCTTTCTCTATGTCGCATTTTGTTCAATTCCTGTCTCAACTGAGGACGCTCGCCCCGGAGAACGGCGAATGCCCGCCGTCAGTCTCGGGCGTTTCGAGCTCAGCATATTCTTCGCCCTTGTACTTTCCCGTAGTCTCCCCGGTTCCTGCCGGCGAGAGAAGCCGCGTGGTCAATGGGTTCATTGGCCGGGTCTCTTCGGTTTTTCACCGGTCACGTTCTGCATTTTCTTGCGGAGGTCGGCCAGTTCCTCCTTGATGGCCGTCTGGCCTTCAGCCATGAAACCCATTATGAAAAGCGCCATTCCCAGCCCGACCAGGAGCATCACCAGGTACAGGAGCGGCCGTTGACCTTCACCCACCATATACCTGAGGTAGAGCGCCCAGAAACCGACCAGTACTCCCAATGCGAACAGCATTGTCCCCAGCAACCCAAAGAAGAGGAGCGGCTTGCGAAGGAACGTCAACTGGAACTTCACCGCCAGCATATCCAACACGCCCACCGGGATGCGCCAGAAGGTCGTGAACTTGGATCGTCCCCAGCTACGTTCATACACAGGAATCTTGACTTCCTCGATCCGGTACCCTTCGTCGGCAGCCAGCACCACCAGGTAGCGATGCCAGTCACGCCGCAGGAAAATGTTTTCGACCACTTCGCGGCGAAACGCCTTGCACGAATTCAGATCATGCACCTTCAGGTTGAAGATCTTCCGGGCGGCCCAGTTGTAGATGGCCGAGACAAGTTGCTTTCCGTATTTGCCCTGCTTCCAGCCGGCGCACAGGTCGGCGCCATCGAGTATCGGCGCCACAAGCGATGGAATATCCTCCGGCACGAACTGAAGGTCGGCCGGATAGAAAACGAATATCTCTCCCCTGGCCGCCGTAAACCCCGTCTGGAGGGCCTCTGTCAGACCCCGATTGTGCGGGTGGACGGCATAGCGTACGAAATCATACCTGCGGGCGGCTTCCTCGATTCTCTGCAGGGTGCCGTCGGTGGATCCGTCGTCAACGATGACCAGTTCCCCTTCAAACGGCGCGCCGGCGAGCATCTCGGAATAGAGCCGGCAGAGTTCAGCGATATTGCCCTCCTCGTTCATAGCGGGCACGATCGTCGATACCAGCACCGGGCGTTCTCCTTCAGCCGTCAAAGTCGGTTCCCTTCAGTTCGGCATAGGCCCTTTTCATCTTCTCCACGTGAGGCGCATACCTCAGAGCGTGCTCGAAGTAGTCGATGCCTCCGGTCTTATACCGTACATCCCCGGTGGCGTCGAACCGATCCTTGTAGAACACAGCCAATCTGGAATAAAGATTGTAGTTTGTAGGTGAAAACTCAACAGCTTTTTTGAAAAGGACTTCCGCCTCTTCGAAGTGGCCCGCCTTCTCCGCCCGTTCCGCAAGCATCAACGGCCCGGATATGCTGTGCGGGTGATCCCGCACCCATTCCATGGCATACTGGTCGGCCCGCGCCACAGAGTCCGCCCGGTAATAGTCGAGCGCCAGTTCAAAAGCGGATCGCCGGTACCCGCCGGCCTGCTGGTTGTTGGTGTGGCCGGCGATCCGAAACAGGCGCACTTTCTTCAGCCTGACATGATACGTACACAGATGCGTTGCCGCACCCATCAGATACGGGTAATCGTTCCGCGCCCGCGCTTCATTCCCCTTGTCGAGCAGTAGGTGCGTTACGGGGAAACGGTCAAACAACTCGCGATCAACATGAACCACGCCGAACATGTGTATGACCGCCCCCAACTTGCTGGCTACCGCGAATTCGGATGCGTATGGCCCGGAAAGCACGGCTTCGGGTGACAGAATCATCTCCAGATCGCGGGCATTGTCACGGGCGGTGAATGTCGGCTTACGCCACCAATCGCCGTAATCGACAAATCCGCTGCCGACAACCCAGGCAATCACGGCAATCACCACGACTTTGCCCACCAGTGGCGCCCGCGGCAACCGGCTCGCCCGGTATAATCTTATCACCACACCCGCGCCGGCGGTTACGACGGCGGCGAGCAACATCATCAGGTATTTCCTGTCCTCGAAAGCAAACTCGAAACCGAGCTGATCCATCAGGGCGGAATAGCCCTGGGACACGACGACCAGGAACAAGGGAAAACTGAGCGGATAGAACAACCACGGCGTACGACTGTTGTCGGGCGTCCGCCACTGCCTCCACAACATGGTCAGGATCACTGCCGCGGCGCCACAAAACGGGTAGATCAAGACCAACTGGTAGCGCAGCGGGCGGTAGTTCCAGATCATCAGAGAACCGTAGAACGCTACAATGGCGGCCGCCACAAAAATGTGTCCGCCGTTGAATGACCCAAAACCTTCCTTCCATGATCGGCGTCGGGAAACATGATACAAGATCATGCACAGCATAATCGCCCCCAGAACGGCCACAACCCACATACGCGGGAAGAAATTGGACTCGAACCCGAACGACACCAGGCTCCAGATGAAGTCACCCACCGACTGCAGCCCGTCCGGTGGCCCATAAAGCCCAATCGCCTGCTCACTCACGTACCCGGTAACTCGTGAGGGTGACGGCAGGTAACTGAAAACCAGCCAGACTAAGGTCATCAAGGCGAAGCCGGCGGCAAACAGGATCGGTTTTGCGGCTCTGCCCCGGCGTGAGGCGGTGTCCTCGTGCACGTAATGATACACCAGAAAGCAGGCAAACGGAAACAGAAACGGCAGCCCGATTATCTTGCCGAAAAAGATGGAGACAGCCAGAGATATCCCTGCCAGAAGATGGCCCCATCCACCCCGATAGTGGGTGAGCAGGAATATCGCCAGGGCGCCGTAGAAGAACATCGCGTGCTCTAGAAACGGCAGACGACCATAGAAAAGCTGATTGAAATCAAAGAGAATGAGCACCAGGAAGAACAGACCCGTTCGCATTCCGGCAACCTTCCTGAGAAAAAGGAAGAAGAACAACACACCGCCGAACGAATAGAGAAGCCCGACCAGATGGGATTGCCCCAGGCCGACTCCAAACAGCTTGAAGACCACTACCGCGAGCAGAGTGACGGCGGATTTGAGAAAGAGCACAAACCGGTCTTCGTGGTATGGATTGATATCCCCCGACTGAACGTACATTTTGGCGAACAGGGTATACTGTGAGGGATCAGTGTATACGCTGGATGATTCCGACAAACCCAGCGGCGGATCAGCATCAAGGTGCCACACGCGCACCAGGAAAAGCAGGGTCAGAAGACAGATCGCTACCGCAGCACCGAACGGCAACCCGGTCGTTTTCCCGTCATGAGCGCTCAAAGAACTCCCGTATCTTCCCAGCCACATGTCCCACCTGGTCGTTGGTCATCTCCGGATATATCGGAAGCGACAGGACTTCCCGGGCCAGCTTCTCCGTGATGGGGAAATCCCCCTCGCGGTGGTCGAGATACGCGAACGCATTCTGCAAATGCACCGGTATTGGGTAATGGACCAGGGTTGGGATTTCGCACGCGGCAAGATACTCCTGCAATTCGTCCCGCCGTTCAGTCTCGATAACATACAAGTGGAAGACCTGCTCGTACTCGTCCTCGGAACGCGGGAGCGTGATCGGCAGACCGGACAGGAGTACGCTATAGAGAGCGGCCACCCGGTGCCGCTCGGCATTCCAGCGATCAAGGTGCTTCAGCTTGACATTCAGCACCGCCGCCTGAATTCCATCGAGACGAGCGTTGTATCCGAGAAGCTGGTGACGATACTTGCCCTCGGAGCCGTGGTCGCGCAGCATGCGAACGATGCCGTCGAGTCGGGCATTATCGGTCGTGATCGCCCCGGCTTCCCCGTAGGCGCCCAAATTCTTGCCTGGATAGAATGAGAAGGCGGCCATGCGGCCTATCGACCCTACCCTCCTCCCCCGGTAGACGGCCCCGTGCGCCTGCGCCGCATCCTCAAGCACTAATATGTCGTGGTTGTCTGCCAACTGCCCGATCCGGTCCATGTCGGCCGGGCATCCGTAAAGATGCACGGGAATGATAACCTTGGTACGGCGCGAAACGGCCATCGACAACAAGTCGGGGTCGAGATTCCGGGTGGCGGGGTCAACGTCGCACAGCACCGGCTTGGCGCCTATCTGGGCAATGGCAGCCGCTGTCGCCACGAACGTATTAGCGGCCGTGATTACCTCGTCGCCCGGCCCGACATCAAGGGCACGCAACGCCACAACTAAGGCGCTCGTACCGCTCCCGACACCGGCGCAATGTTTAACCCGGCAGTATTGGGCATAGGCGGATTCGAAAGCTATGGCGGCCGGCCCCAGAACGTAGGCCGAGGAATCCAGCACCTCCCTTATGGCCCGATCAATATCGGGTCTTATGGACTCGTACTGCGCCTGCAAGTCAAGATACTTAATCTGCACTTCTATTCCCTTGCGAGACGCGAAGATAGCCGAATGCGGCCGGAAAGTCAAGACGGATCGTGCCAAGGCGACACGATGATATCACAGGGAGGAAGGCGGCACCACCCTCTCTCCTTACAGGTTTCGACTGATATCAGATCACAATCTGCGCGCCGCAAACTCACATCTTCAGCCATGTGCATATTTGCCGAAGATACCAATGCAAAGGCAGGCGCTAAGCAGCGCCTGCCTGAGTACAGCTATTCAACTGTAACGAGATCTTGGAACCTTATTGACCACCCTGGCTGAAGCCTACCGGAGCAATACGGGCTTCAAGAACCTCGATTGTCAGTTCGTAGTTCATAGGTCGTCCTCCATGCTGGATGTTTACCCGTTTCAGAATACAGAAACTACTGTCGCAGCAGGTATCTGTTGAATTCTGGACTCGCGTAAAAGATACGCGCCGCACGAGAGATGTCAAGCGAAAAGGTTGGCTTCGGTTCTTTTTCTGGGAGAGCGCAGCATTTGTTTGGTTCGCACACCATCTTTACGGGAAAATGTTTCCTCACACCGGAAGGGATTACCACCAGGACCAGAACTCAACCCTGACATAGGATGTAAGCCTGCGTAGCATGAGTCCGGCGAGTGAGGAGCTTCCCGTCTCGATCTTGGCGTAGCCGGTCATCCCCTTGCGTAGTCTGCGGTCTGGATTATCAAACGTGACCGACACGAGGAACGAGGTTTCCTCATCATGCAACTCGGCCGTGCCGGGGATGTGTGCCACGCGTCCGAAGAACAGGTCGCCGGGATGGGTGCGTACCTTGATCCTGACATCCTGCTCAAGCTCGATCAGTCCGATGTCGAAATCGGACACCGGCACCAGGAGTTCCACGACAACATCGTCGACAATCGAGAGAATCTCGCCACTGCCGTGACCAATGGCAACGGTTCCGGCGATCGGAGCCCTTATCGACTGCGCCGCCTGCTGAGACTTCAGGAAGTTCAGCTTACCCTCTTGTCGTTCGATGTCCGCCTCAAGCATGGCCACGGCCTCCGGTTTCGGGGGAGCTTTCAACAACTCCAGCCTGGCTTGCCGACTGGCCTGCTCAGCTTGCGCGATCTCAAGTGCTGACTGCGCCGTTTCTAGATTGGTGGTCGTGCTCAGGTTCTTCTCGCTGAGTTCCCGCACGCGCGTCAGGTCGCGCCTCAGTTGCGCCACGTTGGTCTCCGCGGCCGCAAGGTCGGCTTCCGCCTCGGCGACCTCCTCCTTCCGGGGAGGCGCTCTAAGCAGAGCTAACTCGCTCTCAAGTCTCTCGAGGACAGACGTCTGGGCCGATATCTCTCTTACCACCTGGTTGGAAACGAGCACCGCCACCGTGTCTCCCGCCGCAACCGACTGACCATCCTTTACCCGCCCCACCAGTTCCAGTGAGGCCATCTCGGTGGTGGTCATCTGGAGGTAGGTGGTTCGCTTCTCGGAGTCGCCGCCGCCGCGGCGAAACCTCGTTTCCAGCAGGCCCTGTTCGTTCAGGAGCAGGGCGCACTCGGCAATCGGGCGAACCACAACCTCTCCCGTCACGCGCCGAGAGAAAGGCACGAAGACAAGAACGACGACCACGGCCAGCACCAGGATAAGATGCACGATCAACCGCAACGGGCTTTTGACGATTTTTCTCATTTGCCTGACGTGTTCGGCGGTTCCTCTTGCGAGCGCCGCCATGTTGCTTCTCAAGGTAAAGAGCAGGGCAGCGATCAACAACAATAATCCTGCTCCCCCAAGCTTCGCCAGAAGGAACTGACCCACAAGAGTCAGCACGTACGCTATCAGAAACGTTGAGTATGCAACGGCGAATACGGCATACAGCAGGAATATCCTCTTCTCGCGGGATCGGACGGGAAGCGGATTAACGGGCCAACGCAGGATTCTTCGCTTCCAGACGTTGCCGAGGTATGCAAAGGACTTGCGGCGCAGGTTGGGAATGTCCACCGCGTCGGACAGAAGATAGTAGCCGTCGAGCTTTATGAGCGGGTTGAAGTTGAACAGCATGGTAACCCAACTGACGATGGCGACAATTCGCGCCAACTCGTTTATCGGCGTACCGATTACCGTCACGCGCCACACGATGACAGCCGCCGCCAGCAGCACCAGTTGGCAATACGGACCCGCCCACGTCACCATCAGACGGTTGCGCTTCTTTTCAAACAGCCAGGCATCGGACAGGTCGGAGTAGAAGCAGGGTTGGAAATACAGCAGCAGGAAGCCCATCTCCCGCACCTCCCCACCATGCAGACGACAGATCACTGCGTGGGCGAACTCGTGCATGGCGACGAAAACGAAGAAGGCGACGACTATGGTCACAATCGAGCCGAGATTGAAGACCTCGATAAGACTGATCGTGAAAACCCCGGCGTTGGTAAAAAGGATCGCCATCCCCAGTGCAATCAGCGCCAACTGACCGGCAAAGATATATCGGTTGTGAAAAGGGCGATAGAGAGTCGTGAGCCTGTCGAGGAACCTGCCCGGCTTGAAAGCCTTGACTTTGATGAACAGCAACCGCGAAAAAAGTGAACCGCGTTCCTCCTTGTGGTAGCTCCTGCGCGATATCGCCTGTTCCGATCGTGAGCCCTCAAGGAAAAAGAGCTTCTCTAGTGTAACAACGAATTGCTCTACAGCGTCGGCGGTGATATTGAGATTGAACTTCCGGACAAACCGGGCGGCTATTTCACCGCAGGAGGTTTCGCCGTCAAGTTGCTGAATCAGCCAGTACTCCGGTTCGCGCAGTCTGAAATAGCTGCCCGTGATGGGATCCTTGATATTGTAGACGGTCGCGTCCTCAATGACAGTCGAAGACGACACCAAATCACTGCGCAGCTTGGCGTAACCGGCCATGCCCCAAGGTATGCGGCGTCAGAGCCGGAGGCAAGCGCTGATGCCGCTGTCGCATTTGACAGTCGACCCCGGGAGAGACCGGGCCGGCGGGCTCAAATCGCCGGTACCCTATTCCGATAGTTGAGGAACCTGCTCCTGCAGGAAGCTGTCCCAGAGCGGGTATATTTTCCTCATCCGTGCCATAAACACCGTGTCCACCGTCACGGCTGGCGTGTTCCGCAGAAGTTGGGCCGCCCTCTCAGTATCCCCGTACGTCAGACACACGGTGATCAATTCCTTGATGATCTGCTCAGGAGCGCCATCTGTGGCGGCGGCCCTTTCGAGGTATTCACGATACTTGTTCATCCGGCCGGTCGTTCGATAAAGACGGGCCAGGCTGTAAACCGCCTGGAGATTGGCCGGGTCGAGCGCGACCGCCTCAAGATAGGCATTTTCCGCCTCGGCATAGTCTCCCCTGCGCACGAAGGCGGTGCCGAGGTTAGTGAGGGTCGTGGTTCGGTATGGCATGAGGCCATCGGCAATCCGCAGCAGAGCCACGGCGGTGTCGTATTGATTCAGGTGGATATGACAGAAGCCCAGGAAGTCATAGGCGTCGGCATAGGTCGGGTTGATATCGAGAATGCGATGCAGCAGCACCATTGTTTGAGGTAGATTATTCTCCTTGTAGTAGAGTTCGTTGGCCCTGGCGATCATCAGTTCTTCGGGGAAGCCCGTTTTCCACCGGCGAAACGCATCCTCCGCCCTGGCGGTGTCGCCCTGCTCCTTGTGGAAATTGACCAGGTGAATCCAGGAATTGCGATTACGGAGTCTGTCCTGGCGCAGATAGTCCTCGAAGTGGGCCACCGACACGCTGTCATCAGTCAGCCATAGTGCCCTCGGGAACAGGGCAACGAATCCCAGTACAATAGCCAGTACACAGACGACCCTGCCATGACGCAGACGGCGGCCGCCGTCGAGGACCGCGAAATACATGAGCGTTACTACAGGGATTCCGCAAAAGGCAAGCAGGTCCCAGTCGCGGGCCATACCCAGCTTGGGATCGACCACGAACGCTGCGCCCAACGCCGACAGCGCCAGGATAGTCAAGTAGCAATAGTCGACACGCTCACTCATCTGTTTGAGTGGCAACTCGGACAACATCACCAGCAGCACCAGCAGACCGGGCGCCATGAGCAGCAGCAGGTTCACGAAATCAACCATGTGTGCCAGCGAAAAGAGAGTATATCCATCCGGCGTGAACCGGTGAGCCACCAGCGGTACCAGCGCAAAACGGAAATACAGACTGTGGCTGAGAAAGTAGAAGAACACTATTGCCCCAGGCAGTCCAGCCAAAAGGAGCAGCAACATCTTCTTCGTTTTCCACCGAATCCGCGTCACCGACCGTCCCAGCCTCGTGTCGATCACAAGCAGGTAGGCAGCCGCCGGGACCAGGACAACGCCGAAAACATGCCAGCAGACCGAAAGCGCCGTCACAGGTATCAGCCACCACGCAGCCAGTTTCCTCTGCGCCGCAAGCAGCCCCAGCAGAGTGAAGACGCCCACGGTTGCCGCAAACAGGGCATAGTACTCCACATGACCGAAAAACAGCAGCATGTACCCGCCCGACACCAGTCCTGACAGAAAGAGAATCCTGTCAGCGTTCCGTTCAAACAAACGTCTTGAAACCAGCACCGCCGCAATCGTGAAACAGAGGCCGCTGAAAACGGCTACCGCTTGATAGCTGAACAGGGCCGCCGCCATAGCATCCCCGCCAATGACGGATTTCAGCCAGCGCACGACAATCACCGTACCGAGCGAACTTGGCTTGACGATGATGTTGTCCGTGGCCAGATGCACGAGTACCTGATAACCGTCTCCGAAAAAGAACGTCCGCGCTCGCAGCAAATAGAAGGCAAGACCGAGCACCACAGTGACGGCAATCGAGAAAACGCCGTAGGAAATGGCCGCGGGGCCGGGCTTCGCCTCCTGTCGATCCGGGCCGGCGAATTTGAGACGCGCTGTCAGTTCGAGGGCAAAGAGGCCAACTACCAACAAGACAAGGGGAACCCACATGGGAAAGTAGGCCCATATATTAAGACCCCATACGCGACTCTCGGGGAAAAACGCCGCCAGGAGATATAGCGCCAGCATGAAGCAGTAAAGACCGACGGCAAATCGGTAGGTGGCGTCGGTGACGCGAGTCCTGGTGTGGGCATCCGACATATTACGGCGATCGCAGGCTGACCGGAATCTTACCCGGCCAGTGTAGCCACGTGGAAGCGAAATGTCAATCGGTAAAGGCCGGTGGTCTGCTGACCGATCTCACTCGACAGCCACCGTGAACGGGACTGATGCAACGTCAGACCTTACGTGCGAGGAAAATCAGCTCTCCCGGGTCTTTCGAACCATAGGCCGCTTTGTCGTAGTCGGCGTACAGAGCCTCAACCTCGAATCCGCAACGCTCTAAGAGGTGCTCGGCCTCGAATCGAAACAGGTAACGCATCGGGAAAGCGTGCACCAGCCGTTCCTTGCGGCCGTCGGGATGAGTGACATAGTAGATTATCTCGCACTCCTGGACCTGGGTGAAGTAGTTGCGTTTCGCGACGCGCAGCTTCCTGACGACGCGCCGTCCGTCCGGCAGAGTGAACTCCGGTTCGTCGCCAGACTCACGGGAAGCGCCGTCGTCCGTCAGGAATTTCAGACTGGGATTGAAAAGATCAAGGATGAGTCTGCCGCCGGGTTTCAGATGCCTGCGGATTGTCTGAAGGCATGACATCTGATCGTCAACAGTCTCCAGGTGCTGGAACGGCCGGAAGGGCGTCGTCACAAGGGCGAACTCCCGACCGAGGTCGAAGAGACGCATGTCCCCTCTGACCAGGGTCACTCTGTCGCGGACATCGGCGGCCTCCTGCCGGAGTCTCCTGCGACAGATGGCCAGCATGTGGTCGGACAGATCCAGTCCGGTGATCTCGACTCCCGCCGCCGCCGTGGGAATCAGCACTCGGCCAGTACCGCACCCGACCTCCAGCACCGGCCCGCCCGATTCGCGCGCAGACTGGATATAGAAGTCGATGTCCTTGCGAGCCGCATAGGGCGGGGTATCGTCGTAGAACTCCGCCACAAACGTATAATCAGCGTATCCTCCAGCGTCGTCCGTCATAAGGTCCTTTCGATGTGTCACTTACACCTGATTTACAGTGAAACAGGTTTCCTGCAAAAAACAACAACCCCCGCAAGTCATTATTGGCTTGCGGGAGCTTGAAACTTGGTGGAGCCAAGGGGGGTCGAACCCCTGACCTCATGACTGCCAGTCATGCGCTCTCCCAACTGAGCTATGGCCCCATTATCATATCTATCTTAGGCACTGATTCGGCAGAAGTCAACACAAATGTTAGCTGTAGCGCACTCATGGGGTCAGTCCAATCTGTTCTTTCGCACCAGACACAGCAGCGTGCCACAGATCACCAGCGCCAGGGATATGTAGGTAACTTTGTGATAGCTGCTCACAAACGCCGCCGATTCGGTCATTTCCGCTGAGTGTTGGGCGTGAAAGTACGAGAACAGCGCCGTTGAAAGAGCTACCCCCAAACCCATGCCGATCACACGCGTAGTGGATATAATTCCCGACACTACCGCCCGCTTAGTCTCCTTCGCAGAACCCATAGCAGCCGACGAGTTGGGGGTATTGAATATGCCGGTACCGATTCCTACCATGACAAGCGATCCGGCTATGTAGCCATTACTGCTGCCTGCTTCAAGCCCCATCAGCAGCCACAAACCGGTGGCAAGGGTAAGCATCCCAGCCGTCGTAAGCAGCCGATAGCCGATTCTATCAGAGAGCCTTCCGGCCAGCGGAGCGCATACGAACATGGTCACCGGTAAAATCATCAGGAACAGACCGACCGCCTTAGGAGGGAAGCCCTTCACATCCTGCAAGAAGAACGGCACCAGAATCAGCACGCCCGAGATGGATACAAACAGCAACAGCATGGCCGCTATGGATGTAGAGAACTGCCGGTTCCGGAAGAGATCAAGGCCAATGAGAGCTCGCTCGGGTTTCGACTCCAGAACGAAAAACACCAGGAAGGCGAGCGCCGAGACCACCCACGAACCGACTATTCGGTAGTCCGTGAGCGGGTGATCGCTCAGAAGCGAAAGCCCGACCATCGCCGTCAACAGGCCGATCGACAGCGCCAACACCCCGCCGGTTCTCATTTTCCTGGTGCTTTCCGGGACAGGGAAATCCTTGAAATACCGGAAACAGAGGATCAATCCAACCAGGCCGATGGGAAGGTTGATATAGAATATCGAAGGCCACGGCCAGATTTCCAACATGAACCCGCCCAGCGGGGGACCGGCCATCAGCCCGGCGGAAACCATCATTACCATCAGTCCGATACCCTTTCCCCGTTCCCGACGCGGAAAGACGGTGGCGACCATGCCCGTCCCTATCGCCTGGAACATCGCCGATCCGGTCGCCTGGACTACCCGGCCGAAAACAAGCATGGCGATCGTCCCACTGAGAGCACATATCAACGAGCCGACGATGAACAGGACGTATCCAAACTTGTAGGCGAAGGCGTAGCCCTTTCGTTCGGTCCAGGCTCCGAAGACCATCAGCAACGAGACCAGAGTCAGAGAATAGGCCAGCACCACCCAAGCGACAACGTTCACCGTGCAGTTCAGATCACCAGCTATGGTCGGCAGGGCTACGTTGAGGATCGAGGCGTCCAGGGTGCCCATGAAAGTCCCGATTGCACCGATAGCAAAAAACTTGTACCGGTTAGCCTGGATGAACTCTATGGACAAGAGGTGCTCGACCTTCCTAAGTTATTGTCCTAAAAAAGATTGACAACGACCAGAGACTACCATAAGCTAAGGGAAAGTTGCCGTCAACTTGTTTTTGCATACATGACTGAACAAGATTGATGCTGGTGCGTCCTTTGACTGAGTCAAGAAACTTCGGGGTATGAACAAAGAAGTCCCCGAATTGGTTAAGAGGTTTATTGAAGGTGACCAGAAGGCCTTTGCGGATCTGGTCACGCGGTTTCAAAAGAAACTGTATGCGCTGGCCTACCGAATTTTGGGCAATCATCTCGATGCAGACGAGGTTGTCCAGGAGACGTTTGTCAGGGTATACCGAAAACGCGAGGAGCTAAAGGATGTAGACTACTTTTCGACGTTTCTGGTGCGGATCGCCACCAACTACGCAATCGACCTGTTGCGTAAGCGCAAGGGACACAGCACCATACTGGAGGACACCACGTCTCTGCCGGGCAATGTCCAGTTGAGCTTATCGCACAGGGTGGCCACGCCGAGTGAAACGTTCGAAAGCAAGTGGTTGATGGAGGAGATAACCAAGGCGCTGGAGAAGCTGCCGCCGAGGCAGAAGCTCACCGCCATCCTGCATGACATCGAGGGCTACAGCAAGGCGGAAATAGCCGGTTTCTTTGAATGTCCCCAGGCTACAGTTCGGTCAAACCTCCATATTGCGCGTACAAAACTGAAGAAAATACTCAAGCAGCGACTCAGCTCGAAGGAGCAAAAATGACATGTCAAACGGCTTTGTCGCTCCTGGATGACTTCGTTGACGGCGAACTCTCACAGGCTCTGTCCGAGGAGGTCAGTGTTCACCTTGAGGGTTGCCCGAGATGTCGATCGGAGGCCAGGGAGACGATAAGCCTCAAGGAGCTTCTGAGACAAAGCGAAATCCATAGTCCCGGCCGGGATTACTGGCCTGAGACCTCACAGCTCATTCTGGCCAGAACCGTCCAATCCGCGTCGGCGCAGGAACCTCACCGCACGACGGCGGATCAGTTGGCGAACCGGCGAAACGCCTTTGCTCGGGCCCTGGTTTCCCTGGCTGCGTCGCTGGTGATTCTTGCGTCGGCTGTCGTGATCGGCCAGAGTCAGAAGTCGACCGCGACCCGCAGCAGTCCGGACAACCCTGTCCTGCTGACCAGTTCGCTGGCTCAGCAGTTGGACCCGGATTTCCAGATTGTAACGCAGGAGGAACGGACCCGACTGGCCAAGGGTATGCTCCTGATGGGCCCGCCCGGTCCGTTCGGACGCATTTCCGGTCTGATGGAGTTGACCAACCTCGCCGTACCGGGGCTCACCGAACCATAAACGGAGGAGAGAATTGAAAATCTTAACCGCCATCATTACAATCGCCTTGACCGCAGTACTGATCTTTAGTTGCACCGGAGGGGAGAAGAAAATCAGCCTTCGGTTCAAATACAAGCCTGGGATGACTCTGGGCTACGAGCAAACGACCAAGCGCACCTGGAAAGCCGTGGCCGGGGACTCCGTGATGGAAGAGGGCCACCGAACCTATTCCGTGGAGTTGACGGCCAGGGTTACCGGCCTCTCGCAAGACGGAATCGCCGAACTGCTGGACAGTACGACCTGGACCTATACCGCGCCCGGCAAGGAGGATTCGACTACACTGGACACTATCGAAATGCTGCAGGTGACGAGGACTTTCGTCGAACCCAACGGACGGGTCAGCGATGTCATCTACCTCAACAACAAGGATGTCAGTTCAATAACCTGGCTCAAGAATTACTACGAACAAGGCATGCCGGTGTTTCCCTCCGGGGAGTTGTCACCCGGCTACAGTTGGACCCAGACTACCAAGGTTCTGCTGCCCGACGAGACGATGGACGCCTCGACTACCTACCGGGTGAAGTCGCTGGCCCGCGAAGCCGGGTACGATTGCGCCGTAATTGAATTCGCCGGCAACATGATTATCCCGGTGGAGCCCAGCAAAGAAAAGTGCGGTGACTGCATCAGACGCGGTTACGACCAGATCGACGTCACCGGGGTCAGCTATTTTGCCTATAAGGAGGGCATCGTCGTCCTGGAACACCACAACTGGGAACTGGAGGGTCACCGAGAAATGGTCTGCAAGGACAAGACACAGGATTACCTGAAGATGTCACAATCTCAGATCGAGTTTCGCCTGGTGAGATTCTCGAAGCTCTGAGCGGCATTTTCCGGCGCCGTCCGAGCGTCGATTTCCCACAAACCGGTAACCGGCAGTCCCCGGCTGCCGGTTTTCTATTGCCCGCCCTGTTGTCGTCATCAGCTTTCGGTTTACATACTCAAGACTCAGGATTAGATTGGGCGCATGGTGTCACAGCGGATTATACTGGTCATAATCGATGCTTGTGGCGTAGGAGAACTCCCGGATGCTGGGGATTACGGCGACACCGGCGCCGCCACGCTTCCCAATGTCGCAGCCGCCGTTGGGGGTCTGAACATGCCGCACTGCCGCCGGCTGGGGCTGGGGAATGTTACTGTAATAAAAGGCGTGACGCCGACGCCGCAGCCGGACGGATGCTTTGGCAAAATGGCCGAGAAGGCCGCCGGAAAGGATTCCACATCCGGCCACTGGGAACTTGCGGGAGTAACGCTCAGCGCGCCCCTGCCGTTGTTCCCAAACGGATTCCCTCCTAAGCTCGTGGAAAGGTTTGAACTCAGGGCGGGAGTGAAGACGATCGGCAACGTCGCGGCCAGCGGCACGGAGATAATCCGCAGGCTCGGTGAGCGACACCTGCAAACGGGTGAGGTTATTCTCTATACGTCAGCCGATTCCGTCTTTCAGTTGGCGGCTCACGAAGACCTGTATCCCACAGAAAGGCAGTACGAGATCTGCCGGATTGCCCGGGAAATGCTTCGTGGTGAATATGGCGTGGGAAGGGTGATAGCCCGTCCCTTTATCGGATCGCCGGGCGGATTCACCCGCACCGCCGGGCGGCGTGATTTCTCACTGGCTCCGCCGTCGGAAACGATCCTGGACTTGTTGACCGAGAGAGGACGGAAGACGCTGGCTATCGGCAAGATCCATGACCTGTTTGCCGGGCGTGGCATCACCAACCACATAAAAACAAGCTGTAACCGGGATGTGTTTGAGGGAATTGAAAAGGCAGTCCACAACGATACCGAGCATGACCTGGTTTTCGCCAACTTGTGTGATTTCGACCAGCTCTGGGGCCACCGCAACGACGCCAAAGGTTTTGCCGCCGGGCTGGAGGAGTTCGATCGGGGGCTTGGCCGATTATTGCCGCTCCTGAAAGACGAAGACCTGTTGATAATCACTGCCGATCATGGCTGTGATCCCACGATCAAAAGCTCAACCGACCACACTCGGGAATACGTCCCCCTGCTTGTCTACGCCAAAGGGATTGCGGGCGGTGTGTCACTGGGAACACGCGAGACTTTCGCCGATGTAGCATGTACGATCGCGGAGGTGTTCGGTATCAAGCACAACTTTAATGGGAGCTCATTCTATTCCGCCTTATGCAAGGAGAACGTTTGATTCCATGAAAGATATTTTTGCCGATCTTAACCTTCGCTTCGATCATGCAGCCCTGCACCCGGAGGTTGATAAGCGAGCTATCCGAAAGCTCTGCGCACAGGCCCGGGAGTGGCGATTTTGCTCGGTGGCGGTCAATCCGTCGTGGGTAAGAACGGCTGCGGAGGAACTTCACGGCAGCGGCGTCAAGGTGCTTTCGGTGGCGGGGTTCCCGCTTTCGGCCAGCCGTACCGACGTCAAGGTTTTCGAGGCCGTCAAGGGGGTCAGCGACGGCGCTCGCGAGATCGACATGGTGGCCAATGTCGGCTGGTTAGTTTCGGACCGGTTCTCCGAAGTGGAAGCGGAGATTGATGAAGTCCGCCGCAACCTGCCGTACAACGTCGTCCTGAAAGTGATTATCGAGGCCGGCAAGCTCAATCGGGAACAACAGGTACTGGCAACAAAGTGCGTGGTCAACGGAGGGGCGCAGTTTGTCAAAACCTGTACCGGGTTTTTCGGCGGTGCTACTGTCGAGCAGGTTCGCACGCTGCATGAGGCCTCCGGGGGGGAAATCGAAGTAAAGGCATCCGGTGGCATACGGACGCTTGAGCAGTGCCGCCATCTGCTTGAAGCTGGGGCTACCCGACTGGGGAGTTCATCCTCGGTCGAGATCATGCAGGAGCTGGAACAGACGGGGGCGTGAGGAGGGGTGGGCGCTGAGGGATTAGATAGTGTTTGACAAGGCGGGCAACATTCGTATTATCGTTTATGAATCCTGTCACACATACCGGCGAGGAAAGAGCCAAGACTGTAATCATAGTAGGCGCCGGTGGTACTGTGGGGGAGGTTCCCAAAAGACCACCCAACAAGCGACCTCCTCTTGATAGGGGATTCTTTTCCGTTGCCCTTAAAACCAATAAGGCAGATACCACCCCAATAGTTGACTACTTGCGCATGGAATATGGTCGTGATTTCAGCTTGCCGGTGAATGACTCGCTTGAGGCGGCCATGGTGCTGCTATATTCGATAACCGGGGACTCCAGGCAGGAGCGCATCGCCGGTACGCACTTGGCTAATCTCATCCTGCTTTATGCCAAGAGAATAGCAACCACTACCGACAACCTCAAGATACACAGACGCTCCAAACTGTATCGTCTCTTTATTCAGGCCTTGCGTGCCAAGATTGAACCAGCAGACTTGACCTTGCTGACCTTCAATCAAGACCTGCACATTGAGAAGACGTTGTTGGAAATCCACCGACAGCATGGCTCTGTACTGCCGCTCCAATCATGGTTTGCGCTTCCCAAGATGTACTGCCTGCCTAAGCCGTTCCCGATCAGAGGACGGAGTTCATCTGATCCACTGTTTCCAATTATAGGGCATGATGATCCGTGTGTAGCCGTTCTGAAACTGCATGGATCATTCAACTGGTACTCAGTACATCGAAGTAGCAGACCCAACTCAGACGTGCTTTTCAATCCCGGTCGACGTCTCTATGTTTCAAATAGTGCAACTACCCGAGCCTACTTTACCGTTCGACACAGGAAACGAACGGATCATGCGCGACCGATTATCATCCCGCCAGTCAGTCACAAATCGGCCATCCTGCAGAAAGATGTTCGAGAACTGTGGGCAGTTGCGGATCAGCGACTCAGACAGGCGACCAGGATCATTGTCTTTGGATACTCGTGTCCCGAATCGGACTTGGAAAGCGCTTCTCTAATCGGTCGATGTCTCAATGCCACGCGGCGCTCATTCGCCCTTCACATAGTTGACCCCAATCCGGCTACGGTTTCGCGATTCCACGATCTTACTCACTGTCCTCGAATCCATTACTACGATTCCATCGATCAGTTTCTTTCAGTCGGTCAGTCGATCTTCAACTGAGCGCGATCGCTCCGCGGCCCTTCCCCCCCCAACCCCACCCACACAAAAACCAACATCAGCAGTTGGACTTTCGCGCCAACATGGTTATTTTATACTCAGAAGTATGGAACCGAAGGGTCCTGACAGGCGGCCGTTTCTGGGCATGTTTTTCACGTGCTGCCGCGTGTATTCGCGAATATATCTGAACCGGAAACAGACCGCCTTCGTGGGCTGGTGCCCCAAGTGCGCCGCCAGAGTAGAGGTAAGAGTCTCCCCCACCGGATCCGACAGCCGGTTCTTCACAGCCGATTAGGCAAGGTGTGACCAATCATGGGACTGCTGAAATCGAAAATAGTGGTCGCCCCCATGGGCGAGATTGAGTTCCCCATGATCACTCGCCTGGCGGCGGAAATCGGGCCGGTGTTCAACCGCTCGGTCGATATCCTCAAGGGCATGAAGATGCCGACCGAAGCCCACAACGTCGTTCGCAATCAGTACTACGCCCTGGTCATACTCGCCAAACTGGAAAGAACAAAATCCAACGCCCGCGAAAAAGTGATTGCCGTCTGTGAAGAAGATTTATATCTCCCTGACGAGAATTACATCCTGGGGCATGCTGATGTGCTTTCGGGCACGGCGGTGGTCTCGCTGTACCATTTCCGGCAGGAGTTCTATGGCCTCCCCGAAGACGACAGCAAGATATACCCCCGGTTGTTCAAGGAAACGGCGCACCAGGTAGGACATTTGTTCAACTTGAGCGAGTGCCGCAACCCCAAATGTGTGAACTACTTCAGCCAGATGATGCTGGATATCGACAACAAGCAGGACCGCTTCTGTGACATCTGTCGCCGCCAGCTTACCGGCATGGTATAGCGACAGGACAGGAGTCACCTCTCAGGATGAATCTTGACCAGATAGTCGACCGGCTCAGAGGCGACCGGGCCATTAACCGGAATATCGCCCACTGGAAGACATTCCCTCCGCGCGAAGCCGTGTACGCCGACTTTCCGGACAGTGTCGACAGGCGGCTCGTGGCCACCTTTGCTGAGAAGGGGATCGACCGGCTGTACTCTCACCAGGCCGAGGCAGTCCAACTGGTTCAGCAGGGGAGAAACGTGGTCGTTGTCACGCCGACCGCATCGGGTAAAACCCTGTGTTACAACCTGCCGGTCCTGGATCGAATACTCAAACAGCCGGAGTCGCGGGCGCTGTACCTTTTTCCCACTAAGGCTCTTTCCCAGGATCAGGTGAACGAATTGTACGACCTGATTCAGAAGCTGGACGTTGATATCAAGACGTATACCTACGACGGCGACACGCCCCAGACAGCTCGTCGGGCTATCCGCAGCGCGGGGCATATAGTCGTGACCAATCCGGACATGCTGCACGCCGGTATTCTCCCCCACCACACCAAGTGGATCAAGCTGTTCGAGAACCTCAAGTACGTGGTGATCGACGAAGTACACCAGTATCGTGGTGTGTTCGGGTCGCACCTGGCGAACGTTGTCAAGCGACTGAAGCGCATATGCCGGTTTTACGGAACCAATCCGACGTTTATTTGCTGCTCGGCCACTATCGCCAATCCGGACGAACTCGCCCGTCGCATCATAGGCGCCAACGTCGCCCTAATCGACAACAACGGTGCGCCGTCCGGTGAGAAACATTTCCTCATCTACAACCCGCCGGTAATCAACAGCCAGCTTGGGATTCGCAAATCGGCCGTAAATGAGGCTGCCCGACTGGCAGCGGGTTTCCTTCGCTCCGGGATTCAGACCATCGTGTTCGCGCACTACCGCCTGTACGTGGAGGTCCTGCTCACCTATCTCCAGCGGGAGTTGGAAGGAAGCTTCGGACGGGGCATAAACATAGCCGGCTACCGGGGAGGTTACCTGCCGAACGAACGTCGCCGCATTGAGCGGGGGCTGCGTGACGGCTCCATCACCGGGGTCGTGTCCACCAATGCTCTGGAATTGGGGATCGATATCGGCAGTCTGGACGTGTCGATAATCGTCGGCTACCCGGGTTCCATTGCCTCGCTGCATCAGCAGGCTGGACGCGCCGGACGTCGTTCCGGCACCTCTCTCACGATCATGATCGCCAGTTCAACTCCCCTTAATCAGTTCCTTTGCGCCGAACCGAAATACATTTTCGAGCGCACTCCTGAATCGGGAGTAATCGACCCGGACAACCTGATAATCCGCACCAGCCACCTCAAGTGCGCTACCTTCGAATTGCCCTTCGACGATGAGGACGCCCGGCAACAGGACGGTTCGGTCGAGATTCTTGATTACCTGGCCGAGAGCGACATCCTGCGTAAGACGGGTGATCGCTACTACTGGTCCTCCGAGATATACCCGGCCCAGCAGGTGTCGTTGAGATCGGCCTCTCCGGAGAACTTCGTCATTCTCAACGAAAGCAACAACTGCGAGGTCGTGGGGGAAGTGGACTATTTCTCCGCCCCTATGTTCCTGCACCCGGAGGCGATCTACCTGCACGCAGCCAACCAGTACCAGGTGACGAATCTTGACTGGGAAGGGAGAAAGGCGTACGTGAAGGAGGTCAAGGTCGACTACTACACCGACGCCGAGACCAAGTATGACCTGAAGGTGCTGAACGTGAACAGCAAAGCACAGTCAGGAGAGGCGGTTATGAGCTGTGGCGAGGTCTCGGTCACCAACACAACCGTCCTTTTCAAGAAGATCAAGTTCCAGACACACGAGAACGTCGGTTCGGGACGTCTCGAGATGCCTGAGCTGGAGATGCACACCGACGCCTTCTGGTACGCCTTTCCCGGCGACGTGGCCTTCAGGGTCGGCCTGGACGGAACCCGGTTCGGTGGCGCCCTGCGGGGGCTGGCCAACATTATAGGAAAGATCGCGCCGCTCTGGGTGATGTGCGACCCACGCGACCTGCGATCTATCTCACAGTTGCGGGCGCCGTTCACCGAGTTGCCCACCATATACATCTATGAGAATATCCCCGGAGGGGTGGGTCTCTCCGAGAAGCTCTTCAGTGAGCGCGAGAATCTCTTTAAGTCCTGCCTCGATCATGTCGAATCCTGCCCCTGCGAGTCCGGCTGCCCGACCTGTGTCGGACCGGAGATGGAAGTCGGCACTGGTGGCAAGGACGGCGTCGTCCGTCTGCTCCAGTTCATGCTGGCTGTAGCGCCGGTATGATTGAACAGCCTTGGGGAAACCCGCCGAGTGGCAACCGATAAACGCGCGAAAATCGTTTCGTTTTGTGGGTTTTCATCTTCGGTTCACAGGATCGGTAGTGATTCTGCGGCCTGCATGAGTTGCAGGTGATACAGGAGGAGGAAGGCGCGTGTGAGTTGTCGGTCGAGGCGCATTTCATATGCTAACGAACAGGCAGGCGCAATTTGGGGGGAAGTGGTGGTGATTTTGTGAGGGGTGAAGTAAGGAATCGGCTTCTCTTTTTTCGTAGGTCGAAACCCCTGGTCCGAAGGACCGCCGAAGGCGGGTTTCGACACTTGACTCTTAAGCGCTATGATATGAGCAGAATGCCTAAAGTGATTGCAAGACCTATGAAGCTGAGCCCAAAGGAAGCAATTGCGACGTTGAAGTTTAGAACACTATTCAACTGTGCCTGTGACAGGTTGAAATTGGACGCAAGTAATGTCATGGTTGATTCATAGTGGTTAATTCGATTAATGAGTACATCTTGATGGTGCTGAAATGTCAAGTTGCTTGCTGCGTCATTAGGTATGCGATAGATTGGATTGGCGTGAAAGCGAATCGCATCACCGTTCAGGGCCAGCCATTTCTGCTGCAACTCCGCCAGTTTTCTGCAGATCACCTTCAATTTCCTCTGGACCCTGCGTGAATAGACTTTGGGTATAACTAACTGGTGCAATTCTGAGTTAATGGCATTCCATTCTTCGCTGTGCGAGTAATAGCGTTCCATGAGATTGCCATACTCCGGGTTCTTTTCCGGTTTCAAATAGAGTTCCATCGGTGTAGATCCTCCGTAGCTTCCTGGGAACGTCTTTCGGATTAGGCATACATTAGGTTAGTAGGACTTCAACCGACGCTGCAATATAGTTCCGATAGTAAGGAAACATCGCAATTCCGGTAGTGGGTCAGTTTCATTTTCTCAATCTCCTTATATGTTTGACAAATCTTGAGCAGCGTATCAATATCTAAAGGCCACTGATGGATGTGGGGGCAACTCGGTAGAACATTTCTTGATACTTCTCCCTACCACGTTTGGGATAAACATGAGACTGCCCAATTGACAGTTTTCTTAGTTGCTCCACCCATCCCGTTAGGCGGTCCCTTTCCCCCTTGTACTTCTCGTCTACGTACCCCTCTTTAATTTCTGCGTATCGCCTAACTAGGAAGCATATTAGGTCAGCAACCTGAATAAGATAAACCTCTTTTGAATCACCAAAATACGGCGTATCTACGATTTGATCTAACGGCTCTTGCTTGGCCCCCCGATCATAGTAATTCCCACTCCAAGCTGGAGGTGTAGCTACAAGATCAGTAAAGCGAACACGCTCTCTTTCTTCATTATCAAAAACAAATAGGGTGTGCCCTTTGTTACTGCGCTGGGACTGGTGGCACTTCTGGATTGAGAGGATAATATGAAACCCCATGAATCGCCACACGGACTGCAATTCGTCTGGGATGAATTGCTTGGCAAACTCTTGTTTATAGGATTCTTTGTCTACTGCACAAAAGACGACCCTATGCTTCCTATCTTTGAGCCAATTGAGTACCGTTGTGATACCTTCGGCTCGTTTGGTACCATCAAGTTGATACCATAGTCCCCGCCCATTGTAAAAATTCCTGGTGTGTATTTCAGAAACCGTTCTTCCGAAACTCTTTGTGAGGACGGTCAGAAGATTGCCCCAATGTTGTTTTGTTATGTGCATTCTCGTTGAGTCAACGACTATCCCGGCCATAGTAGCGATAGGCTCGGAGCCCGTTCCGCTTTCGTCACAATAGCACAATTTCAAGGAATTCCCCCGAGTTATTTGGTTTCTCTGCTCATAATTTAACGGGTAACGAATATTGATTTCATAGCACTATCTTTCTTCGGTACCCCACCCAACGGGTGGGCGTATATTGGACGTGCAGCCATGTCCATTTGCAGAGGGATGTCTTTGTGTCCATTTGTACAATATAACTCAATCATTCCACTATGACAACTTTGAAACCCGAACTGTATTTGACGGAGATTTCGGAGAATAAAGGATAGGCTTCGCCGATGTCGAAACCTCGCTTCGCGACCCCTTCGGGTCAGGGGTTTCGACCTACAAGCGAAGACTGGATTCTGGCCTGTGCCAGAATGACTCAGAGGGAGAAGATGGATTCCCGCCTTCGGGACTTTCCAAAAACTATCGGGTGTTGGTTGTTTCTTTCTTTATGAGGTGTTG
>CBFDBU010000002.1:0-205088 GCA_965603125.1 uncultured bacterium
TGAAAGAAACATAACACTATCCTTTCTACGTGTCCACTAAACCGGGGGAACTTCAGCCGCTGATTACATAAAAGGGGTGCCAGATCGCTTGTCAGCTATCCTCTGACAGGGCTGAACGTATTGGCCGCGCCCCATAGTCACCCGAGACAGTCCAACCTATCGTGGTCGCGTCATCGATCCCTATGTTGCTGAATGCAAACGAGTTGCGTTGCGGCACGGGATTTGATCGCCATGAGTGAAACAGTTGTGACCGAAAGGAGTGCAGATGTCAATACGATTCTATTTAGCCTGTGTGCTTACCGGCCTGCTGGTAGCGGGCGGCGTGAATGCCGGTGACAAAAACGTGGATGAGCGGCAGGACCAAAAGGAAATCCGGCAGGATAAGAAGGCGCTGGTGTCCACCCGTGTGACTGTCAAGGAACTCTCCCATGCCATCAACCTTTGGCATGACGCCAATCTGAAGGGAGATCGGGCAAAGATTCGCAAGTATGAAGACAAGCTGTACAACATCATGAGAGACGATATGGCTTCCACGGCAACGGTGGTCAAACGGTATGAGACTGAAGCCTCGCAGTCAGCCCGCGAATTCAAGCGTGGTGACCGCAACTGGAGCGAGCGAACAGACGACCACGGCGATTTGAGAGTTGACCGCCAAGACCTCCAGAAGACCAGGGGGATTCTCATGACCAAGCAACGGTTGGCAGCGTCCTTCGTCAAGAGCCCGGCCTTCAGCAGCAAGTATCGGCTGCTTGGCGACTACGTGGATATCCTGAGGCAGGAACAGGGGATGACCCGGGTCGAGCTGGCCGAAGATGTTTCAGAGTTCCGAGAAGATCGCTGAGGGCATCATAGTCTGAGTCATATCCTGAGGGGTCCATGCGTTATCCTGTACAGAACGCCGCCGCTGAGAAGCGGCGGCGTTTTCTTATCGGCGATTGCCTGCCCTGCGCCGTCTGCGTTGCTCAGGGGCGGAAGCTGCATCCTACTTCTGCTTCGTATACGCTCAACTATCAGGCGCAGCGGTTCTGTTCATAGTGAGCGACTGAAGCTCGGTCAGAGTAGCCAGGTAGCTTTCTCCTGATTCCAACCGGCGATACTTCTCGGACTTCACCCATCCCACCCCGGGAGAGTAGTAATCCGTCAGGGTGAACACGAAAGGCTTCGTGCCGCTCGTGGAGTAGGTCACTCGATACATGAGGCACCGGTAGGTGCCCGCCGGTACCGTTATCGACGTATCTGTGGAGAGAACCGAATACAAGCTGGTTGTGTCGCCGCCCCAGTAAAATGTCTCGCCCGCCGAGGCAGGGTATTTGGCGACCATGTACGGCTGGATGGACGGGCTCCCGCCGGAGTGCCAGAGGCCATCGGTCTCGTTTCTCAGGAGGTAGCCGTGGCCGACCGGTTTGCCGTCCCTGGTGACCCTGAGGTCGAACCACTCCTTGTCCTTGGCCAGGCTGGTGCGTAACACATCGAAAGAGGAGGCGTAAGTTTTCCGAACGGCGCCGGTGCTGTCAAATTCGGTTGCAAGAAAGGCCCATGTATTTCCGATTTCAAGTGGCCAGATCTCACCCTCCGGAACAGCAGGCGGGGGAACGTCGGCCGTTTCATCACTCTTGCCGCATCCCAGCATGAGGACTGTCAGACTTGTGAGCAGGATAGCAAATGCGGTTTTCATCGGCTGATCTCCAGGTTGTAAGCTGTTGCGAATCTCCTAAGCAGGGTCGGCGCGAAGTGTCCCAACGGGGAATCAATAATCACGTCCTGCCACACCTGCCGAACATACGACCGACCCCGCATAGCAAGGCCCCGGCCATATTCGATTGACGGCCGGGGCCGAAGCTTTCACGGGCGGCCGCTAAATACCTACTTTCAACCGGGCGGCATAATTGTAGTCGCCGTCGCCGCCGGGCGCATCAGTCCGTTCAATACTATAGATGGCGGCATCAAGGGTGACAATCCCCAGGTTCAACCCGGCGCCAAGCGACGGATACCCCTGGCCGAAACCGCCGCGAACATCCAGGATAGGCAGAAGCTCTATCTGGGCTCCGAAGTTGAGTTTGTTGAACATGTTCTCGCCGTCGTGGAAGAAAAAGTCATTGTAGTCGGCGGCAATCACGATCGCTTTGGAGAGCCACAACGACGCCCCGACATTGACAATCATGGGCGTGTTCTCGCCGTCGATTTTCCCCAACACGTCTTCGATCTTGGCGCCAAGTTCCACTCTCTCGGGAATAAGCTCATAGAGCAGGCCCAGATCGACACCCCAGCCGGATTTGGAGTCCTCGATCAGTGAGTCATAGGCGGTGTCAAGTTCCACATCGGAGGCTTTCAGATTTTCCCATACCTCGTATCGCTTGATGATTTTCAGCGCTGCACCACCGTAGAGCGTGTTTGGAAGCGCCGAGACCGGTAGCTTGAACGCAAGCCCGGCGGTGAGAACCTGGTCGCCGATGCCATGGAGCTGCGCCCGGGGTTCCAGGATGCCCATGTCGGCCTTGAACTCAATGTCAGTGGCGGCATAGGCACCGATAGCGAAATTGTGGAAAGTGAGACCTACCTGCGGGTAAGCTCCGAAACCCATCCAGTTATCGTCGAAAGCAGCCAGTTCGTCTTTCAGAAATGTCCTTACTTCTTCGGTCGTATCCACGTAGTTCTCAAAAGCCTCCTGGTTGTCGTCCCAGACCTGTAACATGTCCAGGATGTCCTTACCCATCCGGACATTCAAGGTGACGATGTCCAGATGGAAATCGCTCTTGGCCAGGAGGGCAGGGTTGTACATGAGGGCGCTGAAATTGTTCTGGGTGGTAATCCCTGCTCCTCCCATGCCCAGTGCCCGCACGTCGACAAAGTTCACATTGGGTGGCGCGGCCGCAACGGTACCGACCAGGGCCAGCATAGTCACGGCAGCCAATATCAAGATTGTTTTCCTGTACATCAGATAGTCTCCTCTGTCTGCTTCAGCCACCGAGGTCATAGTACCCGTTGCTGTCTTCGTCGACCCAGCCGTCGAAATCATCATCAAGGCCGTTGATGGTCTCCTCGTCCACGCGGTTATCATGGTCATTGTCTTCATTATCATCGATCTTGTACATCTGGGCGATTTCGATGATCTCATCAAGGACATCTTCGATCTCGTCCGGATCGATGGCGGGATCCTCAGTAAGGATGGCCAGGATTATTCCCAGCGACTCCTGGATAATGACCTCAACGTTGTCAATCAGCGTATTGAAGACCCGGACCAGGGACGTGTCAATCGGTTGGGGGGCAGCGGCCAGTTGATCCCGGTTCCTCGCGGCCCCCGGCGGCCCCTGAGAGGCATAGTCAATCAGGTTCGTTATCATGAAGCCGCTCTGACCGTCGGTGAATTCGAAGATAAGATCGAAATCGTTGTCGGTGATGACTCCATCGAAATCCGTGTCCTGGAAAAACAGGATGCCCTTGATACCGGCCACCAGGCCGAGGTCAAGGTCAATATCGCTGCTGTCATACCCGCCTGTGGTCTGACGATAGTAGATCGGATGCAGGTCTTCGTAAACGATCTTCATGGCCTGGAACAGACGGTTGGCCTTTTCCTTAGACCAGTTGTCGCCCGAGAACGGCAGACCGTCCCCGTCGGCGAAGTCACCCTCGGAAAGATCCAGCCCTAACGTCAGGGCGTCGAATCCATAGACACGCATGGTAGCCTTGGCGTGATAATAACGGGCGTCGGAACTGGCCGGGTCTTCCTCCATAGCCTCGGCGAATTTCTGCTGGGCCAGTTCATACTCCGCGTCGTGCATGTGACGTCTACCGGCGTCTATCAGCGACTCGGTGCTCTCCCCGGATGTCCAACCAAAGATATTGCATCCGGCGATGAGAACTGCGGCCAGCAGGAGCGGAACAGCCTGCAGAACCAGCTTTGGTCTCATAACTCCATCCCTTCCTCTACTATATGTTTGAAAACCTTGTAGTATGCCAAAACATGCGCTGACGTACCTCGGTGCAACTGATTTAACAGTGCTCCCTCTTCCAGCCTCGCTGGTAAGAAGCAACCGAGGCCGGAACTGGAGAGTAATATGAAATGTCGGAAAGCCACTGCCGTTTGTCAAGCTTGAGGACGCAGCCCATTTGACCTTCAGGTTGACAAACCCGCCGCCGTTGATGAAATTGAAGAATGGCCGCCAAGAACGACAATGTCACGCACACCGTACTGGCGCTCAACAAGTTTGCCGGCGTGGGGCCGCGGCTGTTCGAGGCGTTGTTGCACCGATACGGCAGTCTGGAGCGTATAGTCAGGGCTGATTCCGGATCGCTCATGACTATTGAAGGTATGAGCGCTCCAGACGCCAACAGGATCACCAAAGCCACCGGGTTTCTTGCCGAGGCAGCCGAGTACCGCACCGCTCTCGCCGACCGCGATATCCAGGTGGAAACAAGGTTCGGCGATTCCTACCCCGAACGCTTTTTCGAACTGAATGACCCGCCGCCGCTGCTGTATGTTCGAGGCCGGATGCCGGACAACGGGAAAAAGGTGCTGACCGTAGCGGGAACTCAGGCGGCCACCAATGAGGGAATCGAACTCACGGTTCATCTGGCGGGCGCCTGCGCGGCAGCGGGAGTCCAGGTTGTATCCACGCTTAAAAAAGGGATAGGCGCCGCCGCCCACCTGGGCGCAAGAGCCGCCGACGGGTCATCGTACGCGGTGATTGACTCCGGCTTTGATCAAATCGACGCTACCGAAGAAATCCCGCTGGCGATCGATATTATCCAGTCGGGCGGCATCCTGAGCGAATACCCACCGGAGAAGCATCTCGAAAGGGACTCATACCAGGCTGCCAACCGGCTTCTGGCGGGACTCGTCCAGGCAGTCGTGATCACCGAGGTCTACAAGGGCTCCAATCGCACCTGGGATCTGTTGTCCTGCTGCAGCCAGATCGGCAAGATGGCATTTGTGCTGATAGACCCGCGGCACGGCGCCCACGCCGATAAAGAGAGCCTGGACAGGGCGGTCTCCTGCGGGGCCATCCTGATGGTCGGACTGGACAAGATAGATGATATTATCAAGTCGCTGGTGTAAATCCCTCACACGGGAGGTTGCCACAAAATTCGGAACAGAGTACAAAACAGCAACTTTGTTACTCTATGGGTCATTCCCGCTCCGCCTTAGTAGCAGTGGGGCAGGATGCCAGCGATCCTGCCATTCTATCTGAGAGCGTCCGGGAAGTGTGTGTGCTGAATGGATGATCAATACTACGAAATTGCCGGGCAGGCTCGGATCGAAATAAAAAGGAAAGGCTCCCGCTTCATCGCCGAGACGTGCCCTGTGGATTCCGTTGAAGAAGCGCATGAACAACTCGAGATCGTTCGCAAACGGGAGCACGCCGCCACTCATCACTGCTACGCCTACCGCGTGGGACTTGCCAACGATGCTCGTTTTAAGTACTCCGATGACGGCGAGCCCGGCGGTACCGCCGGCCGCCCGATCTATGATATCATCTGTGGCCGCGCGGTCACGAACGTTCTCCTGGTGGTGACACGCTATTTCGGAGGCACCAAATTGGGCACCGGCGGTCTGGCCAGAGCATACGGCGACGCCGCCAGAGAGGCGATGGACCGATCAGGCCGCAAGGAACGCTTTCTCACCGTACTAATTGGTGTCCAGCTTGAGTTCTCCCTCTATGATCGCCTGGCCAAGCTGACCCGGCAGTATGAAGCCCGGCAGAAGGACGCGGAGTTTTCCGAGCGAGTGTCGGTGCGCTTGCAGGTGCGCCGCTCCCTCGTTGATCGATTGACCGCCGACATTATCAAACTGAGCGGAGGCAAGGCCCGCATTGAAAAACTCGGTTGAAAGCGATACGGTCGACTGCCTGGGCATGGGGATAATGCCGCTTGACCTCCTTTACAGCGTGAAACGACTACCACTGGCCGGGGAGAAGATCGACGCCCTTGACCGCACTCTCCAGGGAGGTGGCCCGGTGCCGAACGCCCTGGTTGGTCTTTCCCGGCTCGGCCTGAGCACCGCTCTTATTGCCGTGGTGGGGGATGACCATATGGGCCGCACGTTGATTGCTGAGTTGCAAAGGGAAGGTGTCGATCATAGCCTGGTTGTCTCAAAGAAAAGGCCGACGGCGGTCGCTATCGGTCTGATAGAGCTTGGCTCCGGCCGAAGGACTATCGTACTGCACCGCAGGGTCTTCATTGGCTCTCGCGACGTCAGGACATCAGCTTGCCCCATTCCGCGAGTGGTTCATCTGGATGGTCGCGATCTTGAAGCGACCATGAAACTCGCCAGGTGGGCCAGAAGAGTGGGCGCAGCCGTTTCGTTCGATATCGGGTCGGTGCGCAATGACGTTACTCCGGTTCTGCCGCTGGTCGACCATCTGGTTGTGGCCGATGCTTTTGCTTTCTCTTATACCGGAGCAAGGAGGGCAGCGGCGGCGATCAGGCGACTGGCCGATATCTGCCCGGGAAGCATTGTCGTTACCGAGGGTCTCAAGGGATCAACCGGACTGGAAAGGGAAGCCGGCAGGACTACCGGTGAGATGATTCGGCAGCCGGCATTCAAAGTGGCGTGCGTTGACGCCACCGGCGCGGGTGACAGCTTTCACGCGGGGTACCTATACGGCTTGCTGAAGGGTCTTGATATGGCCGGGCGTCTTGAGTTTGGCGCCGCCGTAGCCGCGCTGAAATGCCGTCGGTCCGGCGCCCGCGCCGGCGCCCCGACGCTACGGCAGGTAATGAGATTTCTAAGAGACAATCCGAGGACCTATGCTTGAGTATCTTGAGGCGATTGACCGGGCGTTGTTTGTTTTCTTGAATGTTCAGTTGGCCAATCCTCTGACCGGTTTCATCATGCCCATCATTACCTCCGACACCGTACTGCGGGTCCTCTACGGGGCCGCCATGGCCATCTTATTGTGGCGCGGCGATCGGCGGCTTCGGTGGCTGGTTCTTTTTTCGGCCGTCACCCTACTTCTGACCGACCAGATTTCCAGCAATTTCCTCAAGAGCCTCATTGCGCGTCCGCGACCCTGTCACGTTCTGGAGGGGATAAACCTGCTGGTCGGCTGTGGGGGAGGGTTTGCCATGCCGTCGTCACACGCCGCCAACGCCTTTGGCCAGGCTTTCCTCTTCTCGTGGTGCGTAAGGGGAACCGAGTATTATCTCTATACCTTCGCCGGTCTGGTGGCTCTCAGCCGGGTTTTTGTCGGCGTCCACTATCCAGGGGATGTGATAGCCGGCGCCGCCCTGGGCGTCTTGATCGGCCTGTCGTTGGCGGTGGTTTTTGCCAGGTTTGAAAGCCGGTATTGTCGGAGTCGCGAGGTTACAAATACCACGCCGGAACGTGATGACATATCACGATGACATAGTAAGAGCCGTGATTGACGGAGCCATACTCATTCGAGAGGAGCACAGCAATGGCGTTTGAAATCGAAGTCGTCCGGGGCGATATTACCGACGCTGATGTTGCGGCAATCGTCAATGCCGCCAACAACGAGCTCTGGATGGGCGCCGGGGTGGCAGGGGCAATCAAGCGGGCAGGCGGGGAGGTGATCGAATCCGAGGCGGTGGCGAAGGGTCCCATCATGCCGGGCGAGGCTGTCTATACCGGAGCCGGAAGGCTGCCCTTCAAGATCGTGATCCACGCTGCGGTGATGGGGCAGGACCTGCGTACTACCGACAAGCTGATCCGGCAGGCCACCATCGCCGGCCTCAATATCGCCGAGAAACTGAAGATAGAATCCGTCGCTTTTCCGGCGTTCGGCACCGGGGTGGGCGGCTTTCCCATGACGGCCTGCGCCAATATCATGACCAAAGCGGTACGCGCCTATCAGCCCCTGTCGGAGCATATCAGGCGAGTGCAGTTCTGCCTGTTTGACGATCTCGGATACGCGGCCTTCACGGAGGCTCTCAAACCGATCGGTTAATCGCCTACCTTGATCTTCATGCGGCCGTTGAACGCCAGCGTCGCGCCGGATGAATTGTGGTACTCACCGTCCAGGGAGATGAAAAATCGGCCGGAAGAAGCCGAATCAACGACAAAGAAACCGGACACCGGCATGAAAACCTTCTCTCCGACCGGCCGGTCGTATCGCCCCAGAAGGTAAACAAAGGAGTTGTCCGGCAACTGTATCGTATCCGGCTGCGGCATGGGCGGCAGCTGCATGTAGATCTGGCACCGCAGGTACTCGTCGAAGGAAAGGAAGTTCAGGCGATCTCTTTCGGATCGTCTGGCGCGGGTACCCACGGTTACCACGGCCACGTTCCCCTGGCCGGCACGGACCCTGGTGTCAGCGTGAGGATCGCCCAGGTCGGCATCCATTACGTACTGAGTCTGCTCGACCTTCACTTTGCGGCTCTTCTCCTCGATGGTCATGTTGAGATCAAGCCTGTACCGGCTGCTGCACGCCGTCAGGAGCGCGGCAAGGGTGACCAGGCACACAACGGCGCGAGTCGGCTTTTTTCGATGATCTGACACACCCAAGTATAGGAGTCCGAGGCCCCTGGGTCAACAAAATGTACGACTGTGAATCGGCCGCTGCGGTCGATGTCGGATTGCAGTCCGTTCGATCTGGCCGTGTTCAATGTGAGGCGGCAGATGCTGATGCAGACCGCCGCCGCTATATCGGCATCTCAACGATGCGGTACCTCTTGTACGGCTGGGCGCCCATCTGCTTCATGGTGCTGCGCATGAGTTCGTTTGTTTCCAATACCCAGGAGAGTTCAGCCCAGCGGTAGCCGCTTCTTAGGGCCCGCCTGTGGCACTCGGCATACAGCATCATTTCCACGCCCCGCCTGCGGAATTGCGGGATAACACCCATCGTGACCACCCGCAGGCTGTCAATTTTGTTTCTGATCCTGGTGTGCCAGAGAAGCTTGAAGAGTCCCAGGGGGAAGAGCCTGCCGTTCAGACGTATCAGGGCCTGGTTGACGTCGGGCAGAGCCATCAGAAAGGCGATGGGCCGGCCTTCGTACTCCGCCAGAAACACAAACTCCGGATCCACTATCTGTCTGAGGTTACGGGAGATGTACCTGAACTCGTCCTCACTGATCGGTACGAAACCCCAGTTGTGTTCCCAGGCCTGGTTGTAGACTTCTCTGACCAGTTGCACTTCACGGTTGAAGTCCTTTATGTTAAGGGAGCGCAGCGTCACCCTGGAGCGCTTCTGTAGCCAGTCGATCACGTTCCGGACGCGATCGGAGACAGGTGTCTCTTCGGTAAGTTTGTAGGCGATCAGGTCCATGGCCTTCTTGAGGCCGAACTTCTCGGCCAGCCGGGGCAAATACGGTCTGTTGTAAGTCATCATCACCGCCGGCGGGGAGTCGAAACCCTCTATCAGGAAGCCGCACTCGTGATTGGTGGAGAAGTTCATGGGGCCGCGCATCCTCTCCATACCGTCCCGCTTGAGTTCGATCATGGCTACCCGCAGCAGTTGCCGGGCAACCTCGTAGTCGTCCTCACAGTCGAAAAAGCCGAAGAAGCCGGTCTGCTCGCTGTGGACTTCGTTATGAGTGTAGTCGATACAGGTGGCGATGCGGCCGGTGATGTTTCCGTTGCGCATGGCCAGAAAGAGCTTCACCCTGGCGGCGTGGTAGAACGGGTTTTTCTTGAAATCGAAGAATTCCCGCCGTTCAGATCTCAGGGGCGTTACGTAACAGGGGTCTCCCCGGTACAGCTTGTCGGGGTAGGTGATAAAAGCGCCAAGCTGCGAGGACGACTCGACTTCTACAATGTCGATCTTCGACATGGGCAACTATGAAATGATATCTCGTTCGCGGCCCACTCTGGCCACGACCTCGACAACACGGTTCAGTTGTTCATCGGTATGCGTGGCGGTGTATGAGGTCCGGATCATCGCCTGTCCGGGCGGCACGGCCGGCGAGATCACGGGGTTGGTGAAGACCCCGTTGTCGAACAGTGCTTTCCAGAAGGCAAAGGCGTCGAGGTCCTCACCCACAACGATCGAGACCACCGGGGTCTGGGTCTTCCCGATATCAAATCCAAGATCCCGGAATGCCTTCTGCATGCGACGGGCGTTCTTCCAGAGGTTTTCGCGCCGTTCCGGCTCGGTCTCGATAATGTCCAGCGCCGCCAGCACCGCCGCCGCATTGGCGGGGGGAATCGACGCCGAAAAAAGCAGCGCGCGGGCCGTATGCTTGACCCATTCGATGACCGCTTTCTCGGCCACGATGAAACCGCCCAGAGACGCAAACGATTTCGAAAACGTGCCCATAGTGATATCCACTTTGTCAATTAAACCGAAATGCTCGGCGGTGCCGGCGCCGGTCTCGCCCATCACCCCTACCGAGTGGGCATCGTCGACCATCACGCGCACCCCGTGGCGCTCGGATATTTCCACCAACCGGGGCAGATCGATGATGTCCCCTTCCATGGAGAATACGCCGTCAACGACGACCATCAGCCCGCCGCGCAACTGGTTCTTGCGAACATTGGTCACCACCCGCTCGTAGTCTTCCATGTCGTTGTGGGCGAACTTGTAGGTCTTGCCGTACGACAGCCGGGCGCCGTCTACTATGCAGGCATGGTCCTGGCGATCGATGATCACGGCGTCATTCTTGCCCACCAGGGTCGAGATTGTCCCCAAGTTGGTCTGAAAGCCGGTGGAGAATATCAGCGCCGCATCCCTTTTCATGAACCGGGCGAGGCGGTCCTCAAGCTCTATGTGCAGGTCGAGGGTGCCGTTGAGGAGACGGGAGCCGGTGCACCCGGAGCCGTATTTCCTGGCGGCGGCGGCGGCGGCCTCCTTCATCTTGGGGTGGTTGACCAGGCCCAGGTAGTTGTTGGAGCCGACCATGATGCATCTTTTGCCGTCAACAATGACTTCATTGCCGGGGGCCGACTGCAGGGCGTGAAAATACGGGTATATGCCCAGGTCCCTGATTTTCTGCGGGTCGGCGTAGTTGTAGCACTTCTCAAACACGTCAGGGTAAGCGACCCCGGTTTTTCTCTCTACTTTCAAGCAGGCTCCTTTCTCAACGTCTCCGGCAATTGGTGATTAAACGACATCTACCCGCGCTTGTCAAGGAAATAGCTGATCCGGCGAAAGGCGGAGCTTCCCTGTCAGGAGACGCAATCGAGCAGCAGTTGCACAACGTTGTCGTCCTCGACTTGAGCGATATCAGGGCATCGTCCCGGCTCAGGGGATCAATCAGAACCCGTAGATCTCCGAGAACTTGGCGTACATGTAATCCATCAGCGGCTTGTGCGAGAGCGGCTTGCCGGTCACCTTCTCGCACAGTTTACCGGCCCGGTAACGGCCGCCATGTTTGTGGATATTCTCTCGCAGCCACTCGCGCAGGTTGCCGAAAATCCCCCGCTCGATCTGGTCCATCAGGTCGGGCATGTCCTCAAGGGCCTTGACAAAGAACTGTGCCGAATGCAGATTGCCCAGCGAGTAGGTCGGGAAATAGCCCATCGCTCCGGCTGACCAGTGGACGTCCTGGAGGCAACCGTTGGCGACGTTGTCCACCTCGATACCGAAATAGTCCTTGAACCGCTTGTCCCATTCTCCCGGGACATCGGCCGGCTTGAGGTCTCCTTTGACCATGGCCCTTTCCAGCTCGTAGCGCAGCAGGATGTGCAGGTTGTATGTGGCCTCATCGGCTTCCACCCTGATATAGGACGGCGCCACGTTGTTGATGGCGGCGTAGAAGTCGTCCAGTTTGACGCCGCCGAGGCTGTCCCTGAAAAGCCGCTGCGCCTGGGGGAAGAAATGGCGCCAGAACGGTTTCGAGCGACCGACCTGGTTCTCCCACATGCGCGACTGCGACTCGTGAATACCGAGCGATGCCGACTCGCCCATCGGGGTGCCGAAATATGTCTTCTTGTCCAGGCCCATCTCATAGAGGCCGTGCCCCGCCTCGTGCATGATGCCAAAAAGGGCATCGTTGAGCCGTTTCGGATTGTAGCGGGTAGTGATTCGTGTGTCGCCAGGACCGATGCCGGTGCAGAACGGATGAGTGGTGATATCCAGCCGCCCGGTATCAAAGCTATAACCCATTGCCTGCGCTACTGATTCACCGAAAATCCTCTGAAGGCCGACATCGTAGTCGCGCTCGACTATCGACACGTCCGGTCTTTTCGGCGCCTCCCTGATCTTGTTGAGCAACTCCACCAGTTCGATGCGCAGGCTCTCAAACGTGGCCGACACCTGCTCGACCGTCATCCCTTTTTCATACTCGTCCAGAAGGGCGTTGTACGGTTCTCCTTCGTACCCGTAGGCTTCGGCTTTCCTGATAACCAGGGCCAGCACCTTTTCCAGCCAGGGCAGGAAATGCTTGAAATCCTTGTTCTTGCGCGCAACCACCCACTCCCCCTGGGCCAGGGTCCTGGTTTTGGCAAGTTCCTCCACTAACTCGCGTGGCAGCTTGGTATAGCGGTCGTAATCGTGCCGGGTCTCGCGGATGTTGGCAGCCTCAGGGGAATCTCCGTCCCCGGCCAGGTCGGACTGCTCCAGGATCGACAGGAGTTCTCCAATTCGAGGGTCGGTGAATTTCTCATGGGTGAGTCCGGAAATCATGGCCAACTGATCGGCCCGCAGGGCGCCGCCGCCGCGCGGCATGTAAGTCCGCTCGTCCCAGCCAAGAACGGAACCGCACGAACTGAGCAGGGCGACTTCGCGCAACCGACTCACCAGTTCATCATAGGCCTTTTTGGGGGTCATCTTCTGTCTCCTCAGATATGCCGACTATTTGTTTCTACAATCAGATAGTGAAGATAGGCAGAAGCCTCGTTTATGGCAACCGTGGTGAGACCTGTTTTTGCCTGTCGGTGCTGTTGTCGGTCTTATCTCGGTCTCGGATGATCCGGACCGCCCTTCAGGCTGAAAAATCGTTGGCGGCTATGATCCGACGGCGTATATTGTCGCCTTAGCGCATTGATCGGAGGCGCGGTTGGCGCATTCGCACATTCA
The DNA here is from genome assembly GCA_965603125.1 of uncultured bacterium. GTDB lineage: Bacteria > Zixibacteria > MSB-5A5 > GN15 > FEB-12 > JAJRTA01. Next base: position 12,915 of record CBFDBU010000002.1, read on the forward strand.
ACAGGCGGACGAACTACTCGACAAGCAATTCGACGTGCTCGATCACGGTTTCGTGCGCCTGGTTGACTACATGGGTTCCGACGCCGCCATTGTACAGGCCGCCCGCGTCAGCTACGGCGAAGGAACCAAGAAGGTTTCGGAAGACCGGGCGCTGATTCGCTACCTGATGCGCAACCGGCACACCAGCCCGTTTGAGATGGTGGAGTTCAAGTTCCATGTCAGACTGCCGATCTTTGTCGCCCGCCAGTGGATTCGCCACCGCACCGCCAACGTCAACGAGTACTCCGGTCGCTATTCAGTGATGAAGGGGGAGTTTTACGTTCCCGACGATCAGGATATCCGCTGCCAATCCGACGTCAACAAACAGGGTCGATCCGATAAGGAAGTACCGGAGGCGATTAGACGCCGGTTGGTGGACTACCTGAGCCGCTCGCAGAAGGAAGCCTACGATCGCTACGGCGAGTTTGTTGAAGCCGGCCTGGCGCGTGAGCTGGCCCGCATCGGTCTGCCCCTGTCGCTGTATACCGAGTGGTACTGGAAGATCGATCTGCATAACCTGATGCATTTTTTGAGACTCCGCCTGGACAGCCACGCCCAACTGGAGATTCGGCGGTATGCCGAAGTAATGGCCGATATCGTCCGCACCGTCTGCCCCATAGCTTACGAGGCGTTTGAGGATTACAGCCTGAAGGCGCTGGGCTTTTCCGGTCCGGAACTGGGAGTCTTGAAAGACGCGCTTGCCGATGTGAAAATCGACAAGGAATCGCTTGTTTCCCGCGGTCTCTCCGCCCGCGAAGCGGGGGAGCTGCTGGACAAGCTGGAAAAGATCAGGCGGTCATAAGAGCCGGGGGCAATCTGCGTACAAACAAGCCCGGCCCCAAACGGAACCGGGTTGTGTTTGTGTAAAAGTCAGCACTGATTATTCGCTACCTAAGGGTATCTGCACACCCACGGCAATCTGTAGCATCGTCATGGCCGGGTCGGCCATCACGTAGTGAAACCTCGGCATAACGTAAGCGCCGATCGTCTCGGAAACCATCTTGCGGTAGACTATCCCACCGAAGATGCCGAACTCGCTGTCCTCGCCACCATAGAAACCGCCACCAGCAGTCACGAAGAAAGCGTTCTCGTCATCGGTGTAGTTGATGGCATAGAGACCATTGAAAAGGATATTAATCCTAGTATTGGTCTCGGAAGTCGATCCGCCAAGTATCGCCGGGAGCTTCACTTCAGATTTGTAACTCTGGAATCCGAGTTCGCCGCCGATCATCATCTTCTCATTGATGCCGTAATGGAATGTACCGCCCAAGCTGATTCCGGCCTTGAATGAACCATAGTCCTCATCGAAGAAGGCGTCACCAAATCCAAGCGTGTACCCCGCATAGCCGCCCGTCAGCATCTTGCCTGTGAGGTCTTGACCGGTTACCGTGATCGTTATCGCCAAGCACAGCGCCATAGCTAACACAAATACTCGTTTCATTTTCCCTGTCTCCTATTAGGTTCAACGATATGCAATTGTTTGTATATCATGCTCCGTTGCGGATTTTACTCGGTGTTCTTACGCTTACACCTCCTTCCTTGGCTGTGCAACCGGATCAACCGCACATTCTCCCATCTATTACATATACAAACCTGAGTTGTCAAAGAGCAGTTTGACAGTAACTGAGCTTCGTATCTCTGGCTATGCGTAGCACCTGTCAGAGTGAAATGCTCATTTCAGTTCCAAATAAAAAACATAGCCAAGGCATGCGGTTGTCAAGTTTTTTGAATGGACCTATTAAGCAGCCGATCATGACCTCCTGAGACTTCTGCTGATGACATCCGTCGCTTATATGGCTTGATCGTACCCTGTGCACGTAGAGCACCGTGTGCCTTGCACCTCCTTTCCCTGATCAGGTACTCAATCCGGTATCCAAGCTATGCCGCCCCGATTGGTTTGTCAAACAACAAAACACGCATGAGCCAGTGTGGAGTGGTGCGGCGGATCAATGACAATCGGAACTGGACAGAATATCTCGTTAGAATGAGTCAAATAATCTACTTGACAATAATGGACCATTATGAGGATACTTCACCTAAAGGCATTAGGCAGGAATGCAGGCGACTGATTAATCGTAGGTTCAAGCAGAGGAGGTCAGAGTGAAATTCGAGAAGACAGTTTGCAAGCAGCGATTTGCCATCTCAGCCGTTGTGTTGCTGGTGTGCTTCACGTTGTGGGGATGTGCAACCATCATGCATGGCACTACTCAGGAGATAGGTGTCCAGAGTAGACCAACGGGTGCGACAGTTACAATTGACAATAAGGACTTTGGCACGACGCCGGTTATCGCCAGTCTCTCCAGAAAAGACAACCACATCGTGAGTGTGACATTGGAAGGCTACGAACCATTTGACGCTACAATTACGAGATCAACAAGTGGTTGGGTGTGGGGTAACATCGTATTTGGCGGATTGATTGGACTTGCGGTCGACGCTATCTCTGGTGGCCTCTACAAACTCAGCCCAGAGCAAGTGGAAGCGGAGCTTGCCAGCAAAGGGATGGGTACAAGCATGCAGGGGAGTGATATAATTATCGCGGTCGTGCTAAAGCCTGATCCGAGTTGGCAACACGTCGGTAACCTCGTACCGACAAGTAAGATAGCCGATTAACATGGTTACGGATGGGAAGCCACAAGCCATGCTCGCCAATGCACTCGTTTGCTAGAACCATTTTCTACTAGTCCAGACAGTTGGCGTCTTTTCCAATGGAGAAGGCGCCGGTTTCATTTCTTCAGGATTATTCCGTTGGTCCCGCTGATGGATTTCACTTCTCCTGTCTGACCGCATCAGCGCCATACCACCTTAGACACTTTCGGCAAGCTTCACGAACTCATCAACGTCGGCCACGGCGCGGGTGACAGCATCGACCCAGAAATCTTCGGCGGTAAGGTCAACGCCAAGATGCTTGCGGGCCACGTCCTCGGTGGTCATACTGCCGGTGTCCGCCAACAATGCCCGATACTTGTCGGCAAAGGAAGAACCTTCCTTCCGGGCGCGGTCATACACGCCGCCCGCGAACAGGTAACCGAAAGTGTACGGGAAGTTGTAGAACGGTACGTCGCTAATATAGAAATGCAGCTTCGAGCACCAGAACAGGGGGTGGTAGCCGGACTCATCCAGCAACCCGGCGAAGGCGCGCTTCTGGGCATCGACCATAAGTTCGTCCAATCGCTCTTTCGGCACCACGCCCTCTTTGCGTTCGCGGTAGAAGTTCTTCTCGAACAGGTAGCGGCAGTGGATGTCGGTGAACTTGACGTAGGCCGCCTGTAGTTTCTGCTCCAGGAGCATCAGTCTCTGCTGCGGATCGGTGGTCTGCTCAAGAGCAGCGTCGATAACCAGCGTCTCGGCGAATATCGAAGCCGTTTCCGCCAGGCTCATGGGATACCCGGCGGCAAAGGGAGGTTTGTCCTTGAGCACCCAGCCATGGTAGGCGTGACCGAGTTCGTGCGCCAGCGTCAGCAGGTTGTCAAACGTCCCGGCGTAGGTCATGAAAATGCGCCACTGTTTGAACGACCCCATGTTGGTACAGAATCCGCCGCCCCTCTTGCCGGAGCGGTCCTCGGCTTCAACCCATCTCTTTGCGAGAGCCATTTTCATGAAATCGGCCATGTGTGTGGAAAAGGCCGCCGCCTGCTTGACAATGAATCCCCCTGCCTCCTCAAAACCATAGAGTGCGTCGGCCTTGCCGCAGGGGGCGAATTCGTCGTACCAGCGGAACTTGTCAATGCCCAGGAGCTTCATCTTGGCCGCAATATACGGCTCCAGACGTCCTGTCATGCGACGGATGACACTCCACATGGCGTCGACCGTCTCCTGCTTCACCCGCCCAATAACCAGGGCCTCATGCTGAGGCGACTCCCAGCCCCGCTGATCATAGAGCGCCAGCCGGAATCCCGACAGCGCGTTGAGGGTCATGCCCGCCAGGTTTGCCTGCGTTTCCCAGCCCTCGATCATTTTCTCAAAGGCGTGCCGCCTGACAGCCCGGTCCGGATCGGCCATCTTGGTGGCCACCTGACCCATGGATACTTTCTCCGTCTTGCCGTCCTGGGTGAAATCGACCTTGATATCGCCCGCCATCTTGTCATAGAGGCGGTTCCATGCGTGATAGCCGGAGACGGCCAGGTCCAGCGCGAGCGATTCGAGTTCGGGCGCCATCTTGCTGCGGGCAATCACGCGCAGTTCGTTGAGGTAGAACGTGATTTCTTTCAAACGCGGTTCGGACAGGAGCATCGCCCACTGTTCGTCACTCTGCTTGAGCGAGCAAGCCTCCAACTCGGTGCGCAGCTTCTGCCACTGGGAGTGATAGAGATCACCCTTCGCTTCAATCGCCTGAGCCTCGGCGTCGTCCACATTCTGAGACGTGAGACAGTTGGAGAAAGCTCTGACCAGGTCGATGTTCTCGTCCAGATTCTGCAGGGTGAGTATGAAATCCGTCCAGGCCGGTATACTGTCCCCTGTTATCTTCTCCGGCAGGCCCTTGAGCATTGTCTTGGCCGTGTCGAGGTCGGCCTTTGTTTTTTCGCGGTGAGTCTGGAACTCCTTCGAACCGCTGCCACCGGGGAAAATGGAATCGAGGTCCCATTGCGGCGCGGGCGGGATTTTCTGTGGTGTTGCGGACATGTTCTCTCTCCAGAAATGCGGTTTGATTTCACCGGCAATTATAGCGAATCGCCCTCAGGGTGGCAAGCGCTCCGCGTCACCGGTCGCAGCGAAGAGAGCCGCCTGCATCATACGTCCGCTGCCTCGTGTTTCCTGACCCAAAGGGAGTACAGAACCATTAAAAACGCCGAGACAACACCGATGGCGGCAAACTGGTACCATAATTTGTAGGGATCATAAGCCGACCAGAGCATGCTGGTTACATCCTGATGATTCATGCCCGTGACCTCGACCAGCTTATTCATGGCATCGGGTCTTGCAATGCCGATGATGTCGTGGTTTCTGGCTAAGTAGTCGATAGCCAGGTTGGCCTTGTCGCCCATTTTCTCATACACGTGACCGGCGAACCAGGAACCCAGCCCCCATCCTATCCCCTGCGGGATGTTGGCGTAGCCCATGTACAGCCCCTTCTTGCCCTCCGGTGCGATGACGCCGAGATACTCGTTCATCTTGGGAGAGGAAAGCATCTCGCCGACGGAGAAAACGAGAATCCCCAGAAGACAGAAATATCCTGAAGCCGTAAACCCGGCCAGGATCAGCCCGACCGAAGCGATGGAGATGCCGATGACTATGGAATGCACCCGCCGCATTCGCGACACGAGGAAGTTCAGATACACCACCAGCAGGATTATCAATCCCGGGTTGAAGTTGATCAACCACTCCTGGGCAAGCTGGGGACCCCGCGTCGAGTTGTTTTGGAGCATGAAATCGGGCAAGCCGAGATCGGCGACCATCCTGGAACTGTCCACCCAGTCGACCACGAAGTTGGGCAGCATGTCGAAAAGCTGCATGAACATCAGCCAGAACCCGGACATTATCAGTATGAACACGATCAGGCGGAGGTTGAAGATGTTCTTGAGCGTTATCCAGAAGACATAGAAGGGATTGCCCTTCTGCTCACCGCCGGCAGGCGGGTCCTTGTATGTGAGAAGCATCAGCAAATTGAGGGACACGATCCCGGCACAGCCGTAGAATACCATCGGCCAGGAAATACCATAGAGAAAATGCGCCAGCGGCGGCCCCAGGAATCCGCCGATATTGACCAGCATGTAGAACGTTCCCCAGCCCACCGACGAGTTCTCCTTCGTCAGCGACTGGCACATGGTGCCCTGGACACCCGGTTTGAAAATGGCAGTACCGAGCGCAAGCACGCAGCATCCGATCAGAAACGGGTAAAACTCGGTCTGGGTGGCCATCAGCAGATAGCCGACCACCTTGATAACCACCGAAACGGCGATTGTCTTCTTGTAACCGTAGCGGTCCGCGAAACCGCCGGATATCATTGGCGTCAGCGACTGGAACAGCGCCCACCAGAGGAAGATTATGCCCTTGTCGGTCTGTGAGAAATGCAGCCCCCCGATCTCATCGGCCTGGGCAATGTAGATCGGTATGACCACGCGCACGCCGTAATAGGCGAGGCGTTCGAGCATTTCCATGACATTGACCATCCAGAAAGGACGTCTCATCGAGACCAACTGGGCCATAAGCCCGTTTTTGGCTCTTGGGTCTGCGGGGAATGTCGATCTTGACATGCGGGTTCCTATGCTGTCGGATTTGTTACTCGGCCCAAGAAAGCACAAACCGGCGGTCAAGTCAATGACCTCTGGTCATTCTGAAAAAAGTTGCTGCCCGGTTTTAATCAAATCGGTTGCTAGAGCGTCATTAGCTTCATATGATAGCACAAACTCAAACCAGGCAGAGCTTGAAAGGAATCAAACCATGAAAAAGCTACCGGTTCTTTTGGTAGTTGCCCTCGTCCTGCTGCTGGGCGTCGTCCCGGCTTACGCGGCCGACCTTAGTCTTGAGGACCTGCAGCCGGGCCAGGAGATTCACGGATTCAAAACGCTGAATCTCTACGACAACAGTTCCGGGGCGGCCATGGGGGCGCGTTTCATATCCACCAAATATGGATTCATTATCGACTTCATGCAGATAGAGTCGGTACCCCAGGCCTTCTTCTGGATCAAGACCGCGCCTGTCTCGAGCAAAGGTGAGCCGCATGCGTGCGAGCATCTCCTGCTGGGAAAAGGCAATCGTGGAAGATACGTAGCGGCTCTGGAGGATATGGCCCTGAGCACCAGCACTGCCTACACCAACCAGGTCCGCACCTGTTACCATTTCAATACCGCCGCCGGCGAAGAGACCTTCTACGACATCTTCGAAGCAAAACTGCAGGCGTTTCTCCATCCCGACTTCACCGACGAGGAAATTCGCCGCGAAGTCTGCCACATCGGTGTGACGACCGACACCGAGACCGGGGAGCTGACGATTGAGGAGAAGGGAACGGTCTATACCGAGATGGTCAGTGCCTTCGAGAGGCCCGGGTACCATGTCTGGGGTCCGCTGTACAGGATGGTGTACGGCGAGAACCACCCCCTCACGTTAGTCTCCGGTGGCGACCCGGCGGTGATGCGCAGCATGGTTCCCAGTGATATGTGGAGCTTTCACGGTGAGACGCATCACCTCTCTAACATGGGAGTCGTGGCTGCCGTCCCCGGCGACGTCAGGATAGAGGACTTCCTGAGCCGGATGTCGAGCCTTCTGAGCCGGTGCCAGGCCCAACCTGATTCCAGCCCCCTGCCGGGAATCGGCGGTTTCGATTTCCCACCCGCCCGACCGGTTTCCCCGGGGACGCTCATACTGACCACCTACCCGAGTGAAAAGAGCGCCGATCCGGGCTACCTGATTTACGCCTGGCCGGCTGATCTCGAGCTTGATCAAAACGAACTGTTCATGCTTGAGATATTCCTTGAGACATTTGCCGGCGGACAGACTTCCAACCTCTATGATCTTTTCATCAACTCCCAGACACGCCGGATCGACCTGGGCGCCAACCGGGTTTACGGCGTCGCCGACGATGACCTGGACATTTCCATCTACTTTGTACTGGTCGGCGTCGACAATGCCCACGTCAACGAGACCATGGTTGACAGTGTTCGCAGCATGATCGTCAGCGAAGTCGCAAGGATACATGATCTCGCCGACGGATCAGACGAGTTGGCACAGTTCAACCGCGAGGCCGAAAGCAGGCTCGTACAGAACCGGAAGCAGACCGAGAAATACTTGAACTCGCCACCGATGTTCGGCTTTCGCAGAGGCGTCGCCTCGGGGTGGGTTTCGCTCCTTGAAGACCTTGAGGATGAAGAGGGTTTCCGCAAGTCGCTGGTCATGAAGGACCGCTATCACTATGCTGAGAGCCTGTTGACTATCGATCGTAATATATGGACGGATTATATCGATCACTGGCGGCTTCTGACGAAAAAGGCCTATGCTCTGGGGGCTGCGCCCAGCCCCGAGATACTGGCTAAGGAGGTAGCAGCCCGCGAGAAGCGGCTGGCAGGGTACGTTGATGAGTACCGCGAGAAGTACGGCGTGACCGATGAACAGGAAGCCATAGCCGCGTACAAGGATGAGTTCGACGCCTTAACCGTCGAACTGAAGGCGCTGGCAAGCAAGGATGAACTCCCCGGTTTCATCGACAATCCCCCCATGACGCTGGACGACCAGTTGAACTATGAAACCATCGCGCTCACCGGCGGGATTCCCTTCGTAGCCTCGACCTTCGAGAATATGACCTCGTCAAACGTCGGCCTGGCGCTCCGCCTTGACGTGATCCCGGAGTCGTTCCTTGTGTACGTGCCGTTCCTCCCCACGGTTCTGACCGACATCGGCGTCGTCAAGGACGGTGAGGTCGTTACCTATGATGATATGGACGAACGTCTCCGCCGGGAAGTACTCAGTCTCCGTGCTTACTTTAGCGACAACTGGCAATCGAAAAGGATGGAGCTGGTTCTGTCCGGGCAGGGCAATAATCTCGAAGAACTGCGAAATGTGCTTGGGTGGATGGACGCCTGCCTGTATGAACCCTACCTGAGTACCGAGAACCTCCCCCGAATGAGGGATGTCATCGACCAGTCCCTCACTGGTTATCGTAACCGGATGAAGGGTTCCGAGGAATCGTGGGTCAACATCCCCGTCGCCGCTTACCACCACCAGCGAAACCCCCTGTTTATGTCGGCCAACTGCTTCCTGACCCAGACTCACCACTACCAGCGCCTCAAGTGGCTGCTGACCGATCCCGGCGGCGATGACGACCAGGAGGAGTTGGTTGTGTTTCTCGACGCCTTAACCAGGTTCGGGAAGGACGCGGGCCGCGATAAGTTAACGGCCCTGCTGACGGATATTGAAAACGCAATAGCGCCGTCAGGGGAGACCGTGATCGACACTACGGCCCTGGCTGACTTCAGGGCGGATCCCGCCGCTCTTTCTGGCGTCTCAAGAGAAAATGTCCTTGAGATCGTAAAGGAGTTGAACGTAACCCTGTCCGATATCCCCGAGGCGAACCTTGCCGCAGACTGGGCTTACCTGTGCGGTGAGATCACGGCCGACATCATGGTCACGCCGGAGACCGCCCTGGCGGGCATCAAGACCGTCCTCAGACTGATTCGCAGAACCGACAATGCGCGGATGTTTATGATATCCAACAGCCATGATCGCCAGACAACACTGGAGACGATCAATGGTTTGGTCAACAAGCTCAACTCCGGCAATCCTTCCGTGCGACAGGAATACAGACCGGTCGACCGGATAGTCGAGCGCCTGAAAAGCCGCCGACCGAACGTTGACAAGCCTCTCTACGCGGGCCTTGTGCACGACGGTACCCGCAACGGCGTCATCCTGTTCTCGTCCCGCATGGCTGGACAGTATGACACGAGCAGCGCTGCGATTCTCGACTGCCTGACCGGCAAGCTGTATTCCGGCGGTGGCCCGCACGGTCTGTTTATGAACACCTGGGCAGCCGGTCTGGCCTACAGCAACGGCTATCGTTACGGCCAGTCCACCGGACGAGCGTCGTACTATGCCGAACGGTGCCCCGATGTCGCCGAAACGATGCGCTTTGTGGTCGGCGTGCTTGAACAAGCCGAGGACAACCCCGGCCTGACCGACTACGCCGTAGCGCAGGTTTTCCTCAGTACCCGAGCGCCCTCGAGGTATGAAGCGCGCGGCGAGGCAATGGCGGCCAATCTGGCCGACGGCGTCACCCCCGACGTGGTCAGGGCCTTCCGGCAGAAAGTGCTTGAGATCGGGAGCCGGGACGGCCTGTACGAAGAGTTGAAGTCCCGCATGGAGGCGGCTTACGGGCCGGTTCTGATCGGTTACGGCCCCCCGTTGTCGGAAAGCAAGGAGGCCAACTTCTTCCTGATCGGGCCGGAGCCGCAGTTTGAGTCATTGGAGAAGCATATCGAGCAGACGGAAGGCAAGCAGACGATTTATCGCCTCTACCCACGCGACTTCTGGCTGCCGCTGTAACGACCCGCAATCTGACAGGGATGCTATGGCATCAATCAGGGCAGGGTTCTCACAGGAGAGTCCTGTCCTTTCTTGTGACATTACAAAGCCCAGGAGGGTGCCATCAGTTCGGAATGTTTACCTGCTGTTAGGATCTATTGCTTGCCTGGACGACATATCGGCACTTGTCTTAACAAGACGAAGTTCTTTCAACGTTGTACCCATCATCTGTTTCAAGACAAGGGTATCACTCAAGTACTGTCGTGAAAATATACCCGTGGGGTTATATTCGTCATCGCACGCTTGGCAACCGGCGGGCCCAAACGGCTGGCTATGCCGTTCCTGGAATTGAACGCCCTCGCTGACTGCGTACAAGCCGCCTGCCCTGCAAAAGCACATTCCCGTATTGTTCTCTACATCAATCTCGATCAAGTAAGTTTCTTCGAAGAAAGCAAAGTTGACCCAGTTGAAATGAACTTGCTCCCATGGCGTGCCATAGTCTGAAGTCACGGAATAAATGCCATTATACTCACCGATGAGTGAGTGAGGTTCAGGATAGCACGGCATAGGGGGCGGCCCGCCTCTAAACATATAGTCTATCAAGTACACCAGATCGGCAATATCCGGCATCAGGGCGTTATCACCAGTAATATCCGCCTCCGCCATGCAAACGGGCGGCGGGCCATCCCGGAACATATAATAGACCAGGTAAAGCAGATCAGAGATATCGATAATCTCAGCGCCGTCGTGGTTGATGTCCCCTCGCAGGTGACAACATGAGGCCGGGTCCACCACCGTATAGCAGTGCGGCCCGTCCCAATCGGGGATAGGTTGGTAGGTGCCGCTAACCGCCCACTTCCACACCCCTGAAGGCGGGTAGAAGCTCGAATCAAGACAGATAGTCTTACCGTGATGCGCCGCCGCAATCGGCCCTATGGTTATCGTGTATGCGGTATCATCGAAATCAACAGGGAGCCCGGAAAATATGCTGACAAAGCTGAATCCAATTGTATCCGCGCCGGAACCAGTTACGCTATAGAAATAGTCATCAATGTAATGGGCAATAGGGAATGTGGCCGCCCAGTCGAGCGTACCAAGAGTGTCGCCTGTGGTCGTATCCCATTCAACGCCATCTTCGGAGTATATTCTGAATCCGTTAGTTATGCCTTTCACGGCCAAGCCTTCAGCATTTGTAATGCGGATGTAGAAAGTCACCATTTGGTCGATCGGTAGTTCGCCCGCTTCGTACAATCCACCCACCCGTTCAAGCGTAAGACTGCTTTGCTGCGCCACGCCGGATGCGAAAGGCACAATAAGAAGCAAGGTTACAAACAGCTTGAGTTTCATATTCGCACCTCCATGAAAACAAGATTACATTGTATTTGTTCGTATCGCGAAAGACAAATCAGCAAATCTCTGTAACTTCACCTCACAGCAGAGCAAGGCGGGTACCTGCCACACGATTGAAAAAAATCTACTTTCAGGCAATATAGTCGGATTCGGTCCCCGGATCAATACCGGATTGCCGCTCTGGGCACACCGTTTTGGCTTTCTGACGGCCTCGCTGATATACCTGGCCCGGGCCTGCCAATCAGTCTGAAACCGAAGGAGGTCTTTCTGTGTCTACGAATCTCGTCGCGGGCGAGCCGGTCAGAAAAGAGCCAATATGCGGGTTCACCTGCCGGCCTGTCAGCCTAACCCATTGTCGGCCAAGCTGCTAAGAAAGCGGGAGGGTGCCTTGGTTTCTTGTCACCACCGTTGGGAATCGATCGTGACGTAGCCCCCAAAATCGGCGTTGACTAACTGGAGAAATCGGTTATATTGCAGGTGGTGCCCGCGAAGGTGCCGTTACTTTATGAATGCTGAAACTGACAATAAGTGTTAACTCCAAGATGAAGGGCGACAATGTGATAAAACGTCTAACGATGAGCTTTATTCTGGTCGCTGCCGTGATCTTAGTATCGGGCGCGGCCTACGCACAGGACGCCGCTGTCACGCTGGACACCGTCTACGGCATCAACAACTATGGCGCAGTAGTGACCGATGCGGATATCATGTTCCGGATTCACATAGCCAACAACACCGGCGCGGTCGTGAAAGGTATTACCAACGGTTTCCGTGTCTACTCCGAAGACGGCGCTGAGTGGACTACGAGCGTGGGCGATACTCTTACTACGCTTGAATGGATGCTCACTTTCCCTCTTGTCTTTAAAATTAATCACCAGGGTGTAACCGGCTCTGGCGCGGATACGATTGGATTCAGTTTCACCAGTATGTTTACCGGGCTGCCCATAGGTTTCGATGACACCGCTTATACGATTACGATCGGTCCTATTAAACCTGAATACGACGGCAAGACTATCTGCCTTGATTCGAGTTTCTACCCGGAGTCTGGAGTCTGGAAGTGGGCGATCACCGGTACCGTTTCGTGTTACCCGGACTGGGACGGACCGCACTGCTATGAGATCTGGGACCCGGATGTAGAGCGCTACACCTTGCAGTCCGATCCAGACGAGATACTGATCGAGGTCCCCGAGGGCGGCCCCGCCGTCGTCGAAACTTTTGATCTCACGGCCCCCCCTATTCCTGTCCGCGGTGACATCAACTTCGAGGTCACCTGCGACGCCGCCTGGATCAAGGAGATCACACCCACCAGCGGTACAATCGGTGCAACTCCGGAGACGATTACAATCAGTATCGTGGACGACGTCAACACTTACCCGGTAGGTGATTCGCTGGACATAATTACCGTGACGTCCGACGAAGTCATCAATTCCCCTATCGAGATTCCGGTAACTCTGAGCGTCATCGACGTGACCACGGACAGTGATGGCGATGGGATAGTTGATTCTGAGGACAACTGCCCCTACGTTGTCAACGAGGACCAGGAAGACGGTGACGTAGATGGTGTCGGCGACGTCTGCGACAACTGCCCGGAGGATTACAACAGTTCTCAGACCGATTCCGATGGCGACGGTCTCGGTAACGTCTGTGATCCCTGCAAGTATGATCCCACGCCCGATTATGACGGTGACGGCTTCTGCAGTACTGACAACTGCCCGGAGGATTACAATCCCGGCCAGGAAGACGGTGACGAGGACGGTGTCGGCGACGCTTGCGACAACTGTCCGGAAACCGCCAACGCCGACCAGGCCGACGGCGACGGTGACGGATGGGGCGACCTCTGTGACAACTGCGTGGACGATGCCAACCCAATGCAGGTCGATACCGACGATGACGGTATCGGTGATGCCTGTGACGCCTGCCCGCTCGATGCGGACAACGACAAGGACAAGGACGGCATCTGTGGCGACGTCGACATCTGCCCCGGGGATGCGGACAACGACAAAGACGGTGACGGCATCTGCGGCGACGTCGACAACTGTCCGGATATTCCCAACGCTGATCAGGACGACGCCGACGATGACGGTATCGGAGATGCCTGCGACAACTGCATCGACACCAAGAATGCTGATCAGAAAGATGAAGAGAAAGACGACGAGGGTGATGTCGTGGGCGATGGCGTGGGCGATGCCTGTGACAACTGCGTGGATGACGTCAACCCTATGCAGCTCGATTCTGACGATGACGGGATCGGTGATGTCTGCGACGCCTGCCCGTTCGACCCGGATAACGACAAAGACGAAGACGGCATCTGCGGTGACGTCGACATTTGTCCCGAGGATGCGGACAATGACATCGACGGTGACGGTGTCTGCGGAGACGTGGATAACTGCCCGATCACCTTCAATCCGGATCAGGTCGACGGTGATTTCGATGGTATCGGCAACGCCTGCGACTCCTGTTATGACACTGATCGCGATAGATACGCCAACCCCGGCTGGCCGCACACCAACTGTGAGATCGACAACTGCCCCGATCTGCATAATCCTGATCAGACGGATACCGACGAGGACGGCGTTGGCGATCCCTGCGACAACTGCCCGGAACACGCCAATCCTGATCAGGAAGACAGCGACGGCAACGGTGTCGGCGACGCCTGCGAAGCTACGGACGTTGGCGATGCCAACGAGCCGGGCCTGCCCGACTATTTTGCTCTGAGACAGAACTATCCTAATCCCTTCAACCCGCTCACGGAGATCAGCTTCGCCCTGCCGTATGCGTCACAGGTCAGGCTGGAGATTTTCAATGTGATGGGTCAGAAGATCGCAACGCTGGTTGAGGGTCGTCTTTCCCGCGGCCACCACAGTTACACGTGGGATGGCAGCGGAGCAGCCAGCGGAGTCTACTTCTACCGTCTGGAAGCTTCCGGATTCAGCGAAACCAGGAAGATGCTACTGCTCAAATAGACGTCGGTGATTCGATCGAACATTCGGGGACAGCGCCTTACGGCCTGTCCCCTTTTTTGTGGTATTCTTCTATGAACCTCGAACAACTGGCGGGAGCCACAGCTCAGACCTCTTGCAGATTGCTGACTGCTGAGCACGACCGGGCCGCGTGGACTATGGCTGCTCCGGCGACTCGCTCGCTTCCTGCCGCTGAGGTTCCTGCTCGCTGGCCTCCTGTTGAGCCGGCGTCCCGTCCGGCTGCTCGGCGGGCTCTTCACCGCGGCGAAGGGCGTTGATGATGTTGTTGAGCTTTTCCAGTTCCGAGCGAGCGCGGCCTGCGAAATCGTCATCCTTGCCGGCATAAAGCACCGAGCGGGAGACGTTGATAACAGCGGTTTTGGTGAAATCGGCGGTGCCAAAAGCTGCAGCCTTCTCAAGCGATCCGCCCTGCGCGCCCACACCGGGGATCAGAAGCGGCATGTCTCCGGCGAGCGAGCGGATTTCCCTGAGCTGCTCCGGTACCGTAGCGCCCACGACCAGACCACAGTTGTGGTCCTTGTTCCAGTAGGAGACCTTTTCGGCCACGATCTGATAGACCGGTTTGCCGTCGACGATCAACATCTGGAAATCCCTGGAGCCGGGATTGGACGTCAGGCAGAGGATAAAGACGCCCTTGTCCTTGCGTTCGATGAACGGCCGGAGGGAGTCGTACCCCAGGTACGGGTTGAGTGTCACCCAGTCCGCCTGGAGTTCGTCAAACATGGCCTCGGCGTACCGTGCGGCTGTGTTGCCGACGTCGCCGCGCTTGCCGTCCATGATCACCGGGATATCATCCGGGATCCGGTCAACGATAAGTCGCAACAGCGACAGGCCGTCGGCGCCCAGGCACTCGTAGAAGGCAACATTGGGCTTATAGGCGCAGACTTTGTCTTTGGTGGCCTCGATAATGCGATAAGCGAACTCGAACATGCCCTTGGTCGTCCGTGAGTAATCGGACGGCATCCTTCGCGGGTCCAGGTCGAGTCCGAGGCAGATCATCGAGTTATTGTCTGATTGAATCTTCTGAAGTTCCTTGAGAGCTATCATCCGTATTTCCTCACCCGGCCAATAAGGTCGTTTACTGTTTTCAGTTTCTTCCGTCGCATGTATTCTTTCAATCCGCGGACGATCTTCACCGGGATCTCCGGTTCCACGAAGAGAGCCGTTCCCACTTGCACCGCCGTGGCGCCACAGAGCAGGAACTCGACGGCGTCGGCCCACTCGGCAATGCCGCCGATACCGATAACGGGCAACCGGCAGGCACTGTGGACGGCGCTGACCATCGCCAGGGCAATGGGTTTGACAGCCGGGCCGGTCAGGCCTCCGGTATTGTTGGTGAGACGAGGCCGCCATGTTTCTATGTCGACAGCGGTGCCGACCACCGAGTTTATGAGCGAGACGGCGTCGGCGCCGCCCTGCTCGGCCGCCCGGGCGATCTCAACGATGTTGGTGACGTTGGGCGACAGTTTGGCGATGACCGGCCGGGTGAAAACCTGCTTGACGGACTTCACTACCTCTTCTGTCAGCGACGGGTCGGCCCCGAACTGTAATCCGCCCCGGTCGACATTGGGACAACTGATGTTCAGCTCCACCATGTCCGGATGTTCCACGTCGTTCAGCCTTCGGCAAACCTCGGTATACTCGCCTATCGTTGATCCGGCCACGTTGACAATCGTCCGGGTCTTCTGGAGGGCGAGAAAGGGGATCTTCTCACCTATGAAGCGGTCGACTCCGACGTTGGCCAGCCCGATGGCATTAAGCATACCGGCCGAGGTCTCGGCGACTCTTGGCGGGGGATGCCCCAGCCGGGGTTCGAGCGTTATTGATTTCGTGACCAGCGCTCCTAATCTCGACAGCGGGAAAACGCGCGCCAGTTCTTCACCGTAGCCGCAGCACCCGGAGGCGGTCCACACCGGGTTGGCGAACTCGACACCGGCGATAGTGACTCTCAAGTCAGCAGTCACAAGGCCACCTCCCCGATACTGAACACCGGGCCATCGCAGCAAACCCGCGCGTGCCCGCCGTCGGTCAGCGGTACGACACATCCCAGGCAGACGCCGATGCCGCAGGGCATGGGCGCCTCGAGCGATATCTGACCGGGTACGCCCAGTCTCAGGGCAAATTCGCTGGTCGCCTTCAGCATCCCCTCCGGGCCGCAGCCGTAGATACGATAGTTGCCATCATCGTGATTCCAGATGAATTCCTCCACCGGCACGGTGACCAGCCCCTTGCGGCCAAGTGAGCCGTCTTCGGTTACCGGTCTGAAGTTCACTCCCAGTTTCCTTATCCGGCCGCGCTCGATAACATCGCCTGCCCTGCGACCGCCGTAGAAGAACTCGATACGCTTTGGATCGTGTCCTCTTGACACCATATCATGCGCCAGAAACAGGAGCGGTGGAAACCCGACGCCGCCGGCCACGATCAGCGTGTGCTCTCTCTTTCCCGGTCGCTTGAAAGGCACTCCCAGCGGGCCCAGGAGGTTGATGGGGTCTCCCGGGCGCAAATGAGCCATCGTCCGGGTGCCGCGACCGACGAGTTTGAAAATGATCTCAATCTCACCGGCGGAAGGGGACACGGCGGCGACTGAGAAGGCGCGGCGGAAGAAAACACCAGCACCCGGCAGCTTCAGGTGCACAAAATGGCCAGGGCGACATCGATTCGCCCGGGAATACGGAGAGAAAGTGAGAGAGTAGTAGTCGTTTCCTAAGTTGCGCCGTTTTTTCAGGAACGTGTCTTCACACGTCGGTTTTGTCATCTCAAGTGGTCCGGCAGTGTAACTCTGAATTTATAAACCATCCAGTTGCCCTGAATCGGCGCGGGGATTCGTGACGGGTCGAAGGTCATGGAGGCCACCGTTGCCTCAGCGCGGCGGTTGATCTCCTCGCTGGGAGACTTGATCATAAATACATAATCTTCAATTTCCCCGGAAAAATCAAGTAAGATCTGAAAATACAGATCGCCTTCCCAAGCCAGCCGATATGCCTCGGTGGGATAGATGAATTCCTCCTCAACGCGTATCGGGCCGTAAGGGTGGTTCATGATTTTCTCACCGTTGGGATCGATATAGACTGCTTCCAGGGGGTCCACGTAGGTGGACGTGGTATCTTCTTCTCCC
Organism: uncultured bacterium; assembly: GCA_965603125.1. Taxonomy (GTDB): domain Bacteria; phylum Zixibacteria; class MSB-5A5; order GN15; family FEB-12; genus JAJRTA01. Next base: position 30,345 of record CBFDBU010000002.1, read on the forward strand.
TCCTGCTGGAACCCGGGTTGTTCATCCTGCACCTCCGGCATGGTGTCGACTTCCGCATCGTCCGGCACCGTCGGAGCGGGAGTGTACTGCGTCCGCTTACGGGCCAGGGTTGCCCATTCCGTGTCAGGGAAAGAGTCCACCAGCTCGTTGTAGGCCAGGATAATCGAGGAGTCACCCGGGCTGTCGTACATCTCGGTCAGCCATACCAGCGCGAAGCGCGACTGGAGATAATACTTGGAATCGGGGAAGCGATCCACAACGATCTGGTAGTAACTGCGCGCCGAATCGGGGGTTTCCTCATCCACGAGAAAGCTCTCGGCCCGATCGAAATAGACTCCGGCGTACCCGGTGTCGGCGGGAGTTCCTTTCAGACCCAGTATCTCCAGAGCCTGCGGGACATAGTCGGAAGCAGGATAGTCCAGCAGTACCTGCTGCAGGATCGAGTCGGCCTTCAGAGAGTCTTTCTCGTGCTCACGAACCATTTCTGAAAGGGCGATCATGGCCTTGGGGGCGTCGTAGGCAGTGGGAAAGGAGTCCGCCACGTACTTCATTTCAAGGATGGCGGTGTCCGGCTTGTACAGTTGAAACCAGTACAGTTCCGCCAGTTGGTATTGGGTATAGGCTGCTTCATCTATGATATCCTGGGTGGCCGTGGAGTCGATGGTCTCCACCTGCAGCTTGTACGATTCGCGTTTGCCGATATCCGACGATTTTTGAAGCGCCTCCCCGCCGATCTCCGAGCCGCGGCTCGACTGCACCGTGGAATCATAGTACTCCTTGGCCTGGGACAAATCGTCGTAATCGTACTGATACATCAGGCCCAAGTTCCAGAAGGCCTCGGCGCGAACCCTTCGGTTCTGCTCTACCTCAAGGATTTCGTTGTAGGTTTCCTCTGCCTGCGCCAGGTCCTCGTCATATTCGTATCCCTCGGCGAGCTTGAGTTTCAGCACGCCCAGGGAGTCGAAGTACAACTCGTCGTCGATCAGCGTCCTCAGGTAGTCCTGGCCCTCATCAATCCGCTGCAGCCGATACGAGCAGGCAGCCGCCCTGAACAGGGCTACGTACTTGTCCTCCATGTCGGGGTCCATTCCCAGGAGTTGCAGGTACGCGCCGAGAGCCTCCTGGTGATGAAAGCGCTCGAAATAGCCATCCGCGAGGTAATGCTGGGCCAGTTTCCGGTCCTCATCGGTCCCCAGCGAATCGCGGAGGGCCAGCAGATAAGGCTCCGCGTCGGCGTAGTTCCTGTTGTCGATGTAGTAGGTGGTCAGCGCCAGGGCCGCTTCAACCTTAAAATCCCGCGCGTAGTCGCCCTCGAAAATCCCCCGAAAGATGTCCATCGCATCCGCTATGTCCCTTAATTCGAGCTTGGCTTTGGCCAGGTAGAGATTGGCCTCGTGGGCATACCTGGAATCGGGGTGGTTGGCCAGTATTTCTCGTGCCCGGCGCTCCGACCGGCCGTACTGTTTCGTATGATAGTAGGACACCGTCAGAACATGGAGGGCGTCATCGTAGTACTTGGAGTTGGGGTAGTCCTCAATAACTTTCAGCGACTTTTCGATGGCCTTCTTGTAGCCGCCGGCTCCGCCGCTTCTCCGGGCGCGCCTGGCCCCCTTGCGAGCTTTCTCCGCCTCGTTGAACGCCTTGCGTGCATTGTAGAAAGTGTTGTAGTAGACGCAGTTGTTGAGAGCGCACGCCAGAATCACCAGGACGACGATCCGCGGAACCCAATGTCTCAAACGCGAAATCACCACTATCAACGGACCCTCTTGCTGCAGTCCACACCACGGGCTGTTGAGAGATTCACAACGGAATACAAAACAGCAACCACCTCTCGATGCGGGTTATTCCCGCCCCTCCGTCATCACCCGCGGCATTGTGCCGTCAGGCGTCTCTGCCTGACGGTTCCCTCATCGCCAGTCGTCAGGCGTCGGGCAGGGACACCCGACGCCACACATATGACATTCTTGTCCCTCTCTATCATCTCCCGCGCAAGCGGGAATCCAGTTGTATCAACGCCTTACTGGATGCCCGCGTTCGTGGGCATGACAGAGGAGGGGGATACCCGTGTTCGCGGTGCACGGTACGCCTTGTCAACGATCCCACCATTATACCTGTCGGCCGGCAGGCTGGTTTCAGCCGCCATCGTCGCCGTCCAGTCGCCTGCGGAACAGCTCCATCAACCGGGGAAGAAACTCGCCGGAAGGACCGCAGAAATGGAAATCGGCCAGATCACTTAAGGGCGTACGCTCCACGTTGATCTCAACCAGCGTTGAACCGGTCCTCTTGGCCACCACGGGAAGCGAAGCCGCCGGCTGCACCAATGCCGAAGTGCCGACCGAGAAGAACAACTCCGACTGCTGAGCCGCCTCAAATGCAGCGTCGATGATATCGGCCTCCAGCATCTCGCCGAACCAGACCACGTCGGGGCGAATACTGCCGCCGCACTGCGCGCAGGAGGGGATGTCGTCGGGGTCTATTTCCGTTTGCCCGTCCACCACCGCGTTGCACTCTGCGCACTTGTTCCGGTGGATATTCCCGTGCAACTCCAGCATGTTCTCTGATCCGGCCTGTCGGTGAAGTCCGTCGACATTCTGCGTGATCAGGGTAAACTGCTCAAACGCCTTTTCCATCTCACCGAGAGCGAAATGCCCCGGATTGGGCTGTACTTTCGCCGTCAGGTCGCGGCGCCAGTTGTACCACTCCCACACGATTTTCGGGTTGGACATGAAAGCCGACATTGTGGCCAGTTCTTCCGGTCGGAACTTTCCCCACAGCCCCTCTTTACCACGGAAGGTGGGAACCCCTGACTCGGCTGATATGCCCGCCCCGGTCAGCACGGCGCACCGGCGGCAGTTGACCATGATGTCAGCCAGTTCTTCAAACATGACCGCAAGATAACCCTGCCGCTCCCGGTTGACAAAAGAAATGTTCGGACAGCCCCCGCGCTCCGTCGCGTCGGCGGCGGGGCCACTGACGCGGCTTATAGTGAGCCGGCAACCCTGGCTGTCGCCCGGCGGTTTCGATAGCCTTCCAGGGCTCCGCCATAAAGCTCCAGATTCAGCCGGAAGGGCTGGTTTCCGAGAACCACGCGGTAGACATTGACGAAGGTAGTCCCCTGATAGACTTTCTCGAAACCGCCCTCCGAGAGAGACACGGTGAATATGGGCAGGTGCCAGAGCGCCCCCTGCCTGTCGGCGTGAAGCGCCACCGCCAGGCCGCGATACTCATCGATCATGGCGAAGGCATGCCGGCTGTCATAGGCGCCGGGCGCATCGAGAAAGGAGTCCTCATGGCGGTGGTTATCGATCAGAATGAACCGATCCTCGGCATGACCGGCCTGGAAGCTGAAGTTGTTTTCCAGGGCGAAGTTCACCTCGATCTCACTCTCGGCCAGACTTGAAATCTCGTAGGCGATTTTTATCACGTCGTCGGACGGGTCGAAAACGAAGTGCTTGATCACCCGCACCGGTATTGTTGCTCCCGGCCGCCAGAGGTGGCCGTCACGAGTCAACGTCAGGCGGTGGTTGTCGCGGTCGGTTTCGAAGGCATACGGCTCAAGAATGAAGTCGCCTTCCTCACCGAACCGGTTGGATCGGAACCGGTCGAAGTCGACGTCGCCGGTTAAGAAGTGATCGATGAAGCAGCGCTTGAGATACCAGTCCTCAACCAGGTATTCCCTGAGGCCTTCCTCCTTGGCCAGGACGAGGTCATGGATGGAAGCCGTTGCGTCTTTGGAAGCCTGCTCAGTCACGGCGCGGTCGAGCTTCAGATGGTAGCCTTCTTTCCGGCGGGTAAGGGTGTCGGTGACGTCGAAATGTTGCTTGTTGAGGGCCAGGTCCAGAAGTGTCCCGCCGCGCCGCGGTTTGAAGACGGCCGTGAAAGGGCCGCCGCTGCAGATGATTTCGTCGGCGCCGTCAGCGTCGTAATCGGACACGTGAAACCTGATACCGCGCTCGCCGATCAGTTGATCCAGGATGCGGTCGGCTTCGATGAGGCTGGAGTAGACCGCCTGGCGGATATGGGGGAGGTACAGCCCGCCGAAAACGCCGTGCCAGTATGGGCAGTTGCACTGCCCGGCATAGAGGCGGTCTCGCGCGCCGTCGGCCCGCCGGGGGTTATCCTCGTGTACCTGCTCGTATACCCTGAGTTTCTCCGAGACCGCGAGCATTTTCTTGTGCATCAGGTTGGCCTCGTCATACTTGGCGAGAAAGCCCCGCCAGTGCCCCCCGCGGACAAATCGCCCGTATCGGTCCCACTGCTCCTGTTCTTCGAGCCATTCCTCAAACTGCTCGTATTCCAGAAAAGCCACCGGCGGCAGCGCCCAGTGGAGCATCTCGGCGTACGACGCCGAAGGCAGATAGACCCGGCCTGCCGGTTCCAGTCGGGCTGCCTCACCGAGCGACACAACCTCCAGCCAGTCCGAGTTCTCTTGAATTGCCTCGAAGAATTCGGACAACCAACCGTCTTCAAAGCAGTGCTTGTGGGTCTGCGGCCAGACGCCGAACTTCTCGCCGTCATCGGCGTAGACGGCCAGGCCCGATGGATTCCTCTTGGCCTGTTCACGGAGTTCCTCGATAACCTCTTCGACCGTACCGAACGGAATCAGGTAGCGGAGCCTCTTCTGAATCGGCAGAAGCGTCAGCAGGCAGCCTTCACTCTCGGTTATAAACGGCCCGGTCAACTGGCTCAGTTCCAGCCCGGCATAGAGAAAGTGTGTGTCGTCAATCGGCAGATATTTTACACCGGCTTGGGCCAGCAGCTTAGGCAGGTGCGGCTCCCAGATTCGCTCGGTCAGCCAGAGACCGTCCGGCTTCGCCTCGAAGTGGTCCTTCAGGTACCGATTGAGCGCGGCAATCTGGCCGCGCGCGTCGCGTTCGGGAATCGAGCTTAGGATCGGCTCGTAGAATCCGCCGGTCATCAGTTCGGCCCGCCCCCGGTCGACCAGTTCGCTGACAAGTCGGAAATAGTCGCCGTGAGTGCGTTCCTGGAAACGCCACAGGATACCTGACTGGTGCAGCGAGAAGCGGAAGTCCTCAAACGTCGAGATCAGCTTCACGAAAGGCAAATACGCCTTTTGGTGAGCTTCTTCGAAAACCGCCTCGAAGTTACCAATCGGCTGATGGTTGTGCAGTCCAAAGGCGAGTTTGAATCTGGCCATAACGTCAGAAGATCTCCACGGTAAGGTTTATGTATTTGCGTGGGTTGGCGCGGATATCGCTTATCAGACTATCGATGTTGTCGGCCGTTTTGCGAAGGTCATCGTACAATCGCCGGTCCTCAAGCAGGAGCTGCAAAGTTCCGTCGGGATTGTTGATATTGTCGGCGAACTCACGGGCCGACAGCGACAGTGTATCAAGCTGTACCACGATCATCTCGATCTTGTGCGAAATGCGGTCGAAGCGGCTTATCGACGAATCGACTCGACCTGCGTTGTCCGACAGGAGCCGGTTCAATTCCCGCGAGGCGCCCAGGAAGTTTTCCACGGTTTGGTCCATCCGGGCCTCGTTTCTTGTGACGTACGACGCCAGGGAGGCGGAGACGCACTCCAGATTGCTTACGGTATTGTTGAAACTCTGCAGCGATGAATCCGACCCCACCGTGCGTTTGAATGACACTACCAGATTGCGCAGCTCGCTGATCATCTCACCCATCAGCCCCATGACCTCGGGAAGGCCGGTGTCATAAAGACCGGTAACAGGCCTGGAGTAGTCGAATGCCACTGTGTCCTCGCCGGGAGATATGGCAATGAAGCGCTCTCCCATGAGACCCAGGTTCTTGATAACAAACTGCGCGTCGCGTCTGAGAATCACATCCCGGCTCAACAGGATTTCCACTTCGACACCGTTTTCGGTGAGTCGCATGTCGTTGACCTTTCCCTTCCGCACACCGGAAACGGTCACCTTGTCACCCACCGCGAGGGTGCCGACATCGCCAAACAGCACCCTGATCGTATCCGCGCTGGCAGAAAGCCGGTAACCCTGAAGCCAGTACAGCGACACCACCAGTATGAGCGCGCCGATCAGGATGATTACGCCGACTTGGAATTCAATGTTCTTTGACGCCATATTATGCCTACCATATCGGTAAGTTACGGGTATTTGTTAAGTTGACATATCCGATTACGCGTTTACAGGGACGCGCGAATGGCCGCGTAGTTATCGTACCGAAGGCGGTGGATCTCGCCCTGCTCGCAGGCCGTCTTGACGGCGCAGTCCGGCTCGTGCGTGTGGCTGCACGGTTGGAACCGGCATTGTCCGGCGTGCGTCTCGAACTCCGGATAATAATGCGGTAGTTCATCCTTGTCCACCTCCCACAACCCCATCACTTTCAGGCCGGGTGAGTCGACCACAAAGCCGCCGAAGGGGAGTTCAAACAACTCGATACTGGAGGTGGCGTGTCGACCCCGGTTGCTGGCAGCTGACACATGCAGCGTCTTTTGCTCAAGACCCGGTATCAGGTGATTGAGGAGAGCCGACTTGCCTACTCCCGAGTGACCGGTCAGGAGAGTGCGCCGCCCGACCAGTTGCCTCTTCAGGTCGCTTGCGCCGATGCCCTCAAGGGCGGAGACGAGGAAGACCGGGTAGCCGATTTCACGGTAAACGGTGACGACGGCATCGGCCTCAGGTAACCATCCCAGATCGACCTTGTTCACGATTATCAGTGGCTCCAGCGAGCCGACCTGCGCCGCGATCAGGCAACGGTCGATCAGCCCCGGTTTCAACGCGGGAGATTTGATCGACACAACCACGGCCAACTGCTCCAAATTTGCCGCTATGACCTGCTTCCTGCCTTCCACCCCCTTGGCCGGTCGGCTGAACGATGTCCGCCGGGGCAGAACTTTCTCGATCACGCCGCTGTCGCCGCGGCCCGGCGATACCAGGACATCATCCCCGACCGCCACCGGTGTCGTCTGGTCGGCGTCAGTTTTGACTTTCCGGCGTATCTCGCATTTCAACCGCGAAGCGTCGAACGCGCGTACCTCGAACAGCCGCCCCCTGGTGGCGACGACGATTCCCTGAATCTGCTCTTCCATATACAGATGAAATCTACCCTGCCCGGTCTCGGGTATCAAGGACAAACTGGAGCGCGTCCCTGCCCGACACCACGGTACCCCGCCCGACAGTGTCGGGTGGGTTCAAGGAAGAATCCCACCTGCCGCTCCGTTTTAGATGGGGTACCAATCCGTTGAAACTGCGGGGTTCGGCCTGCTGTCTTTTACTTCAATCAGAGCCAGGGGCAGGCGGGACGTCTGCCGCCCACCAAAACATCTCACTCGTTCAGGATGAATTCAACGGTATATGTCACCCAAACGCTTATGGGATTGCAGGTACGGACAGACTCAGAGTCGTGGTTGTAGTTCAGCTGGTTAGAACGTCCTGCCTTACACGCAGTGGGACGCGAGTTTGAGCTTCGGGAAAAACCCCGACAACCAGGATATCAACGGCTTAGTCAAGAATAAATGTGATACTAATCCGCATGTATCCCTGAAGAATCTAATAACAACTGTTTTGTGTCATACAATCCTCACACAGTAAACATATATCATAGTCTTCCGCAACAAACACCTGTTGCTCTCGTAAATAGAGAAATTGGACTAATATTCAATCAGTGAAATCGAGGATGAATCATGATGAAGTTGGGATTGCTAAAGCAAATTATTTTAATCACCTGTTTAACAAATGGAGTCTACGCGGCGGTTGAAATACCCGACACACCGGTTGGTATCAGGGCCGGAGAGATCATAGAATTAATGAACGGGGGCGGTAAAATTAATCCTGAAGATTACGTCAAAGACAATTACAGCCCGGAATTCCGGGACGCTTTCCCGATGGCGCAACATCTGTCCGTTTTCACGTCAATGGCGGCTATTTTTGGGAAACTCACTGTTGAGAAAATTTCCGAATCCAGCGACTTTGAAATAGAGTTGAACTTGAAAGCTGAATCACGAGATGCCTACCTTAGATTGGCTTTGAATGTTGAACCCGACAAACCCCATCGGATTACCTCCATGATGGTTGCACCGGTTCAACCTTCTGAAAAATCTGAAAAAGCTCAATCGGAAAGCAAGGATGATAAAAGCAAAATCAAATCGGACAAAAAACAAAACCTCAAATTTCTGGATAAGGACAAACTCCACCAGACCTTGACTCAGAAGGCTCAAAATAATGAGTTTTCAGGGACGGTTATGATCGCCAGAGACGGCGAAATCTTATTTCATCATGCCTATGGCTTTGCTTCCAAAAGATTCAAAGCAAAAAATACCCTGGAGACAAAATATAATCTGGGTTCCTGCAACAAGCTGTTTACGGTTATCGGTATCTCCCAGTTGATGCAGAGAGGGGATTTGTCAATTGATGATCCGATCGGCAAATACCTTGATTCTTTTCCCGTCGAAATCGCGGATAATGTTACCATCAGGCATCTATTGCAAATGCGGGCCGGCTGGGGCGATTACTGGGCTAATGAATATTATCTGGAAAATCGGAACCAGCTTCGCGATGTATCTGACTACATGGAATTCATTAAAAATATCCCACTTGATTTCGAACCGGGATCCAATTTTCAGCATTGCAATACCTGCTATGAAATAATGGGTGCGATAATCGAAGTCGTATCAGGTATGGATTACTTCGATTATATCAGGGAAAATATCTATGAGCAGGTTGGGATGGAGAACTCGGACAGTTACGACCGGGACGGGCCTGCAGATAATCTGGCGGTAGGGTATACCAATATGAATCGCTACGCTACCGACGACAATAAATATGTCTGGTCAAATGCCTATATTCTCTCACCCCGCGGCACTCCGGCCGGAGGTGGTTATTCCACAACTGGTGATTTACTCAAGTTCGACAATGCCCTTAGAAACTACAAACTCCTGAATCAAGCGTATACTCATTTCCTGTTAAACCACTGGGAAGGATCGCCGGAAGATGATCCGGGTTTACCATCGCGTCTTTCCCGCACCGCCGGTGGTGCGCCCGGAGTCAGTGCTGAGATCGCCCGGGATTTCAAGCATGGCTATACCATAATTGTATTATCCAATTATGATTTCCCTGTCGCCAATGACGTTGCCGCTGAGATCATACAAGATCTTGGTCTGATGTAACTCTCGGCTCCGCTTGTTTCTGCCTTACATCAAACCACATCCGATAAGTTCTGTGTTTTGAAGGCGGTGGATAACACCGCGATCATCGAGAATAGGGCAGACGGGATGTCTGCCGCCCACGAAAACATCTCACTCGTTCAGGATGAATTCAACGGTATATGTCACCCACACGCTGATGGGGCGGCCGTTCTGGATGCCGGGAGTGAACTTGTTCTTGTACGCCGCTTTCACTGCCGCCTCATCCAGCATGGCGCTTCCGGATGATACATAAGCCACCGCCCTGCGCACACTGCCGTCCTTGCCCACAAGAGCCTGTATAATCACCACCCCTTCCATGCCTGCCAGCCTGGCCGGTCGCGGGTAGTCAGGCTGCTCGCGGAAGATCATCTCCGGCCGCTTCTCCATGGGAACGAACTTGGTGATCTCGGGAATGGGATCATCACCGAGGTCGACGATGATACCCACGCCGTCGGAAGGAATATCACCACTGGATCGGCCGAACTCGGCCAGGTCCTGCCGGCTGGCAATGACGACATCCTCATCAATCATTTCCTCGTCAGGTACCGCCGTAGGGATACCGACCCTCGCCTGGACCTTCTGAGGCCTGACAACTCGTACCTGAGGCTCGCTGCGGATAATGCTCGGAGGGGGAACAAACTTGAGGGAGATTATCAATCTGTCTGGTGGCGGCGTGATCACCTCCGCTCCCGAAAGGGCATCCACTAACCAGGCTGTTCCCAGAACGGCCAGGACCAGCAGAATCGTCAGGCCGTTGCTCATCAGCATGTTGCGCTGGTAGGTGGCCTTAAGGAGACTGGCTCCATAGGGCGTGTAGATAACGTTATTGGCTGGTGTCATAATACATCACCTCACTCTCATGCCTCATGCGAGGCTCCCCGACCGATTGATCACTCCTTGCTGCAAACGGCCCTCATTGAGAAAGACGAACGAGAGCGGCGATTGTTTAGCCCGAACCACAAGAACAACTTGTTGAGTGGTTTTTCTCCGGCGGGGCGCTGGGGAATATCATCGATCGCATCCGCCTCGGCAAGGTAGTCGACTTTATCGATGTGGATATTTCCGACGTGAGCCTGTTCGGTCGTGAATTGGAACGTTGGTGGACGTTCAACATCGCCGACAATGCCATCACCTGCGCCATTATCGTGCTGCTGATCCGGATATTCTTTGTCCGACAGTATCCTTCGGTCGAACCGGCCGAGGCACCGGAGACGTCGCCCGCGCGTTGCCTCATTGAAAGATGTCACCGAAGATTTCGTGGTGATCACGGCCAAGCTTAAACACTGTGATTGCCTTGACAGCCCGAATTTCGTATGCTCAGAGTGACTGAACACTTAAGAGTATGCGAGGACATGAAAAACCTGATTACAAAGATATTCGGCACCAAGCACGAGCGGGACGCTAAGAACATGCAGCCGCTGGTGGATGAGATAAACCGGTTCTACGCCGAACTGGAGAAGCTGAGCGAGGAGGAACTCAAAGCCAGGACCGACGATTTCAGAAGGCGTCTTAAAGAAGGCGAGACGCTCGATGAAATCATGCCGGAGGCGTTCGCCGTTGTCAAGGAAGCCTGCCGTCGTCACCTGGGTCAGACGTGGGAAGTGGCCGGAATCGAGACAGAGTGGAACATGGTCCATTTTGACGTTCAGCTTATCGGCGGGATCGCGCTCCACCAGGGAAAGATCGCCGAGATGGCCACCGGCGAGGGCAAGACGGTCGTGGCCACGTTGCCGGTTTATCTCAACGCTCTGGAAGGCAAGGGAGTCCATATCGTCACGGTCAACGACTACCTCGCCCTCCGTGACCGCGACTGGATGGGCAGGATCTACGAGTATCTCGGCCTCACCGTGGGCGTTATCCAGAACCAGATGACCAACGCCGAACGCCGCGAAATGTACTCGTGCGACGTCACTTTCGGCACCGCCAATGAGTTCGGGTTCGACTACCTTCGCGACAACATGTGCCAGCGAGCCGAAGACCGCGCCCATCGCAATTTCCACTATGCCATTATTGACGAAGTCGACTCCATCCTTGTGGACGAGGCTCGAACTCCCCTGATAATCTCCGGCATGGTGGAGTCGTCGGGGCACGACCGCTATAGCCAGATGAAGCCGACGGTCGAGAAGATCGTCCGCAAACAGACGGTGCTTGTCAACGACATGCTCTCCAGGGCGGAAAAACTGCTCGCCGGCGAGAAAGCCGAAGACGAATTCGAGGCCGGCATCCAGTTGCTGGCGGTTAACCGCGGTGCTCCCAAGGCCAAACGACTGCTCAAAATCCTCAAAGAGCCGGGCATGAAAAAGCTGATGACGAGCGTCGAGTCGGCTTTCATGCGTGACAAGAAACTCCACGAAATCGACGACCGCCTCTACTACTTCATAGACGAGCGGGAGCACACCATTGCCCTGACCGACACGGGCACGGTGCAACTGTCCCCTGAAGAGCAGAAGCTGTTCGAAATACCGGACATCTCTACCATGCTCTCGGAACTTGACGGCAACGAATCACTCTCAGACGAGGAGCGGAAGCAGAAGACGGACGAGATCTACCGCGTCCACGGCGAGCGCTCCGAGAAAGTCCATGCCATCAGCCAGCTCCTGCGCGCCTATTCGCTGTATGAGAAGGACGCCGAGTACGTCGTCCAGGACGGCAAGGTGATGATTGTCGATGAGTTCACCGGTCGTATTCTGGCAGGTCGCCGCTACAGCGACGGCCTCCACCAGGCTATCGAGGCCAAGGAAGGAGTTCGCATCGAAGCGGAATCGCAGACGCTCGCGACGGTGACTCTTCAGAATTACTTCCGCATGTACGACAAGCTCGCCGGCATGACCGGAACCGCCGAAACCGAGGCGCAGGAATTTTTCGACATCTACAAGTTAGACGTCATGGTCATCCCGACCAATGTATCGGTCGTGCGCGATGACCGAGACGACCGTATCTACCGCACCCGCCGTGAGAAATACAACGCCATCATCAAGGAGATAAAAGAGAAGCACGAGAACGGCCAGCCGGTCCTTGTGGGCACTGTCACGGTTGACGTCTCCGAGACCCTTTCCCGCATGCTCAAAAGAGCCGGGATACCGCACAACGTCCTCAACGCCAAACACCATCAGAAAGAGGCGGAAATCATCGCCCACGCCGGAGGTAGCGGCGCCGTGACGATAGCCACTAACATGGCCGGACGCGGCACGGACATCAAGCTCGGTGAGGGCGTTGTGGAACGCGGCGGGTTGCACATCGTCGGCACCGGGCGTCACGAGTCACGGCGTATCGACCGCCAGTTGCGCGGGCGGTCCGGCCGCCAGGGCGATCCCGGTTCCTCGCTGTTTTTCCTCTCGCTCGAGGACGACCTCATGCGCCTGTTCGGCGGTGACCGCCTGGGCACGGTCATGGACAAGCTGGGCGTCGAGGAAGGCGAGGTCATCGCACACGGCATGGTGACCAAGGCCATTGAACGGGCGCAGAAAAAAGTCGAGGCCCAGAACTTCGCCATCCGCAAACACACTCTCGACTATGACGACGTGATGAACGTCCAGCGTAAATGGATCTACGAGCGCCGCCTGGCCGCCCTCGAACGGGAATCGATCAAGGACGAAGTAGTGGAACTGATCGAGGATGTCCTCGTGGGTTTGATCGACGCCCACTGCCCGGAGAAGCTGCACCCCGAGGAGTGGAACCTGAAGGGCTTCACCGAGGAACTGCGCAAGATCTACCTGCTCAACCTTCAGTTCAAGCCGGAGGATATCGAGAAGCTGACGCGTGAATCGCTCAAGGAGAACGTTCTGGGGGCGATCATGGCTTTCTACACCCAGAAGGAAGCCGCTTACGGCGAGGAAGTCATGCGCCAGTTGGAGCGCTACGCCGTGCTGTCGACAATCGACCACCACTGGCGCGACCACCTTGCTGAAGTCGAGGAGCTTCGGGCGGGAATCGGACTGCGGGCTTACCACGGCGGGATGGGCAAGCCGATCGACATCTACAAGCGCGAGGCGTTCAAGATATTCCAGGACATGGTGGAGACGGTCGACCGGGAAATTATCAATCTCGTCTACAAGCTGCGGGTGAACGTGCCTGAGAAATCGCGCTCCGAGCGCCGCCGCGAAACGCAAATGGTCACCTCACACGCCGACACGACCGGCATGGGCCTGTCTGCCCCCCCGCCGTCGGTGGAAGGCGCTCCACAGGAGAAAAACCCCATGGCCGAGGCCTCCCAGGCCGGTAAACAGAACCGCACTTTTCGCCGTCAGGTGCCCAAGGTCGGACGCAACGATCCCTGCCCCTGCGGCTCCGGCAAGAAATACAAAAAATGCCACGGGAAAGGGGAGTAGGGGTGCGAACTGTCACTCTGATAGGCGGCGGAAGCAGGAATTGGCCTTGACTATGATGGCAGCAGAGAATCATATTGTTTTTGAATGAATGTGGTGCGAATCTTGATAATTGAGATTTTAGTGAGATTGGCGAATGCCTCAATCTCCGCCACAACCAATAACGAGGTAAGGAATGAGAATACCGAGTCATCGCCGTCAACATCGCCAGCGAAGGCTAACCTAGCGACACCGTCATGGCGGGGCTATGAAAAATGAAGAACAATCCATTACCAAGACTTGATGAAAACGAGGAGATTCGAAAAAAACTGCTTCCTCATTGCCGCTTGACAACCGGCGATATCTGGCATGATCCTCAAGGAAAACATCGTGTGGGATGTCTTGATGCAACGAATGAAGAGCACGTTCAACAACTCCATAATGGTACATTTGCTAAGCTCGCTATACACGACCCACCATATAACCTGGTTGCATTTGAAGAACGCCGTCTTCATGAGTTCATTGATTGGTGCGAACAATGGGTCAGGAATTCGGTGAACCATTTGACAAAAGATTCTTCTCTATACATATGGCTTGGCGCTGACCAGAAAAACAGTTTTCAACCTTTACCAGATTTTATGGTAATGATGCGGTACATCAAGGAGGTCAAGTCCCGCTCATTCATAACGATGAGAAATCAAAGAGGATACGGTACACAGAAAAATTGGATGGCAGTAAGACAGGAACTTCTCTATTACACAAAGGGACAACCTTACTTTTCAGTACAGTATACCGATATCCCCAAAATACTGCGTGGGTATTACAAAGAGGTGGGTGGGCAGCTAACTGAAAACGGAGAGCGCAGCAAGTCGAATAACATAAGACCAGGCAATGTGTGGGTAGACATCCAACAAGTCTTTTATCGCATGGAAGAAAACGTATCAGGTTGCTATGCCCAGAAGCCTTTGAAATGTATTGACCGCATAATCACTTCGAGTTCGCAAAAAGGTGATCTGGTAGCTGACTATTTTGCTCACTCCGGTACCACATTGATTTCAGCGGAATACTTGGGCAGAAAATGTTTCACAATGGATATTGACCCAATATTTTGTGAGATAGCAATTCGTCGCCTTGAGCAATTTAGGTTGACCGGGCGCATAGGTTGGCAAAACACACATCCTTTTGAAGGCATTACTTCACTTAAGACCGAAAACAACAACAAAACGAAAGGGCGGGGTGCTCAAATTCAAGGAACTTTGTTTTAGTAGCAAGAATATGGAAAAACTGCGGAAACAACTTGATGCACTCATTTCGCCCCTTGAGAACGAGGCAGAATTACGACAACGTTTAGACGACCTCTTGTCTGTGTTCCCCTTTAATGAGTTTGAATATATCATTTCGACATTGCTTGGGTTGGATAAACTGACGTTAGACGAATACTACGAATTAAGAGATGAATACATATCACGGAACATGTTCTTGTACGTTTTCGAAATGACTTCTCCAAGAGGGTTCGGAGAAACATGGGCACAGGGGCATCTTAAGGAGCTAGTACCGGAATTAGTTAAACCGTCGAAAAAGCGGGACCCCGATTACTCCGGACAATATGATCTCTCTCTCGATGGAAAGATAAGAATTGAGGTGAAAGCATCAAGGGCAGTTGACTTCGATAGTAGAGAATCGCTCCCTGTAAAGGCCCTTTCTTCGGATTCTGACAAGTCATTTGATATGAATTTCCAGCAAACCAAACCATCCTGTTGTGATGTATTCATTTGGGTTGGCGTCTGGCGTAATGTGATACGGTATTGGGTTCTATCCTCTAATGAAGTTGCGAATAACAAGTACTTCTCGAAGGGCCAGCATCGTGGCAACGTCGGAGAAGGGCAACTCCATCTGAATCACGACAACATTCACGAGTTTACCGAATATGAAGCAAAGTCCAACCGCTTGCTTGAATCCATAAGAGAGGCATACCAACGTCAGATGGGAAGTCATGTGTAACGGCGTCAATCCGCCCCCGGATGGTTATGGTGTTACTTTTTGTTCTTCTTCACATCGTAGTAATTCCTTCCGGCACGTCTTAAAGGTCTGAAAACCGCATCACCTGCGGCTTGACCAGTCTTTCGAAGTCCTTGTACTCCATCTTGATCAGTTCCGAGTGGGAACCGGCATTGAACGCGATCTCCCGGTCTTCAACCAGGCTCGCCGCAACCAGTGTCCTCATTCCGTAGAGATTCCCAAACGGTGGCATGGCGCCGACATCGCTCTCGGGGAAAATGTCTTTGAACTCCTTTTCGGTGGCCAGCTTCACATCCTCAGCGCCGATGGCCTTCTTCAGAAGATCGAAATCGACTTGGTAGGACGCAGGAAGAACAGCCATCGCCATCTCGCCCGTGATCTTGATGATTACCGTCTTGGCCAGATTCTTTCCCGGAATGTGAGCCAGGGCGGCGATTTGTTGAGCCGTGTAAGCCGGCGAGTGACTGATCATCTCGTACTTGACATCATGCTCGTCCAGGAACTCCTTTAATCTCTTGATAGGCATAGGAACCTCCTATATCGTGTCACCTTTACGTATACGCGACTGGTCGAGGCGAGGTCTCTTCTGTCGAACCAAAGATGAATGCGTCTTTCCAAAACCCCGTATGCAGCAAAGATGCCAAACCACCCCGGATTTGTCAATGCCGGACTGAACTGAACCGAAAGGCCGTGTAACCCACAACCCTCTGCTGTGGGGTTCTTCGCGTCGAAACCCAGGGGTTTCGACCTACTTCGCTACTGCAAGAGCAGATGCACAGCAGAAGGCGACCGCCCGCTAAAACCGGGCCCACCGGGGTACCCGCGGGAAGAGCTGTATGTCGCGGATGTTGGCGATGCCGGTGATGTACATGAGGGCACGGTCAAAACCCAGCCCGAAACCGGAATGGGGAACGGTCCCGAACCGGCGCAGGTCCAAATACCATTCCAGGCTCTCAAGCTCAGTCATCCCCTTTTTCTTTATCCTGTCCAGAAGGACGTCGTGACGGTCCTCACGCTGACTACCGCCGATTATCTCACCGACCCGCGGCACGAGCACGTCCATGGCGCGGACGGTCTTGCCGTCGTCGTTCACCCACATGTAGAACGGCTTGATCTCCTCCGGGTAATCGTAGACGATGACCGGTCTGCGGAACGCTTTCTCGGTCAGGTAGCGTTCGTGCTCCGTCTGCAAGTCGGCGCCCCAGGTGGTAGGGTACTCGAACTTTTCACCTGATTTTTCCAGCAGCCTGACCGCCTCGGTGTAGGTAATGCGCTCAAAATCGGACTGAACCACACCCTCAAGCGTCTGTCGCGCATTCTTGTCGATCCATTTGCCGAAAAAGTCCATGTCGTCGGCGCACTTCTCCAGCGCGTAACCAAAAAGATGCTTCAGGAAGTCTTCGGCCAGGTCCATATTGTCGTCCAGTTCGGCCCAGGCCATCTCCGGTTCGATCATCCAGAACTCCGAGGCATGCCGGGCGGTATTGGAGTTCTCCGCTCTGAAAGTCGGCCCAAAAGTGTAGACATCTCCCAGAGCGAGAGCCATCGATTCCGCCTCGAGCTGCCCGGAGACGGCCAGGAAAGCCTCGTGGGCGAAAAAGTCCTTGTCCCAGTCAACCCGGCCGTCCTTCATGGGGATATTGATGGGGTCGAACGAGGAGACGCGGAAAAGATCGCCCGCCCCTTCGCAGTCCGATGCCGAGATGATCGGCGAGTGGATATAATAGAATCCGCGTTGCTGGTAGAATTCATGGATGGCGTACGCCAGCCGCGATCGGATTCGACCCACGGCGCCGAAAGTGTTCGTGCGCGGACGGAGATGGGCGATCTCGCGCAGGAACTCAAAACTGTGCCGTTTCTTCTGCAGGGGATAATCCTGCCCGGCGCCTCCGATCAGATCGACAGTACCCACCGTCAGTTCATACTTCTGTCCCTTGCCCTGTGATATCACCAGCCTGCCCTTCATTCGAACCGACGCTCCGGTGAGAATCTTCTCAAGGATGGGGAATTTGGCCGGATCAACAATCACGCCCTGGAGATTACCCATGCACGAGCCGTCATTGACCTCTATGAAGGCCACGCCTTTGCCGATCCTGACCGTCCGCACCAGACCCAGCACGGTGATTTCCGAGTCGACGGGGATCTTGTCCTCAACGATAATCTGTGAAACTCTGGTTCGAATCTTGTAGTCCATCGTGCAACTCCGGATAAGAGCTCGAGCGTTCGAAACCCAACCTGAGACAACCGGTAATAAAACCGGGTGGCGGCAGCCACGCAAGGTCTAACAGACCGCCAAAGCCATCGTGCGGCGGGCGCGATCCCGTGGCTGTGTGGAGCCGGCAGGCTGGCCGGAACCCCCGCGCAGCCAACTCCGTGGAGACAACCCTATGGTTGGCACAAAACGACGGCTCTTTTGAAACAAAAACGACGACAAGCCGTATAACACATCAGAAGCAAGAAAAAGCAGCTTCTTCAGAGATTCTTAGATCCCCAACCTATTCACCCGGTGACCCCGGCCTGTCGCAGGCCGGGGTTTTCCGTTGCCGCCGCCATGCTCAGCCGAGTTGACCCACATACCAAAAGGAAAGGCCGGACTGAAATCCGGCCTTTCCACACTCCAGATGAAAAACCAGTCTGCTATGACAAATGCTTAGAGACCAGTTTCGTCATCTCGAACATCGACACCTTCTTCTTGCCGCCGAAAACCTTTTTCAGTTTGTCATCGGCGTTAATCATCCGACGGTCTACGTTGTCCTGAAGTTTGTTCTTCTTGATGTAAGCCCAAAGCTTCTTGGTAACCTCGGTGCGCGGTATCGGCTTGGTTCCGACGACTGCCGCCAGCGCCTCCGAGAGGTTCCACGGCCGCATGAAGGCCGGATTCGGTTTGCGTTTGGTGGTTTTCTTCTTGGCCACAGTCTTCTTCCTGGTAGCGGGTTTTCTGCTGATAGCCTTCTTCTTGGTGGTGGTCTTCTTTCTGGTGGTGGTCTTTCTGGCGGTTGTTTTGCGAGCCGCGGTCTTTCTGACCGGTTTCTTACGAGCCGTCGCCTTCTTTCTGGTGGTGGTCTTCTTCCGGGTCGTCATCTTCTTGCGCGCAGCGGTTTTCTTGCGAGTCGCAGTTGCCTTTCTGGCGACAGGTTTTTTCCTGACCGGCTTCTTTTTGGCTGTCACCTTCCTTCTGGTGGTGGTCTTCCTGGCAGCGGTCTTCTTCTTCGGTTTCTTCTTTGCTACTGCCATCGCTTGCTCCTTTGGCAATTCGGTTTAGGTTAAATTACTTCTTTCAATCTTCTCTATTTTGAAGGTGGACACTCACATCAATGTTACTTGAATACTCCTGTCCTCCTCTGTGTCCTCCTGTGTGTAGAAATAGTTTTTTCCAAAACGTCTTGGCAAGAAAAAACATGGGGGCAGGGAAAAAAAGTGTGCTCCTTCCGGGTTGTCCGAGGGGCCATTAGCGGCTGTCACGAGACACAACTCAGGACGATCGCAGCTCGATCACGGGTGCCTCCGGAGGACACCCCAGACGAAAAGGAAACCAGTGGCCGACGCCGGATGACGTGTACAAGTGACTCCCGCCTTTCCGATAGTGTCCCCACAGGTACTGCCGGGGCCAAACGCTTTCAAAGAGCGAGTGTCCCCCCAGTCCCACCTGGCCGCCATGCGTGTGTCCGGCCAGGGTGAGATCCACGCCCGTCTCGGAGGCGTAATTCAAAGCGTCCGGGCGGTGACTGATAAGGAGTGTGAAGTCTGACCGGGAATCGGCGGCTGAGAAACATTGGTCGATGTGTCGCTTGAAAAAGGCGCGGTCGGCTCCTCTCATACGCTGGGGGTCGTCGATTCCCCCCAGCAGGAACCTGCTCCCGTCGGCATCGAGTGTTACCGCCTGGTCGACCAGGAGCGGCACGGGTGAGCGCTCGAAAGTCCGCTTGACCTGAGTCAGACCCCGGAAATGCTCATGGTTGCCCAGGCAGGCGTAGACACCGAGGCGAGGGCCAAGACTGTTCATCATGTTGATGGCGTCGCCCAGTTGCGACAGGTTGTCGGCTATGTCGCCCGAGACCACCACCAGGTCCGGTTTTAGGAGATCAGCCTCGGTCAGGACCTGCTCCAGGTTATCGAGGCGGACGTAGTGTCCCAGGTGAAGATCCGACAGGTGCAGAATCCTCAGACCGTTCAGGCCCGGCGAGAGGCTATCGAAGTGTATCGGCTTCAGGAATACGTTCACCCCGGCGAAGGCCCGTGTGACCCCGGCCCCGCCCATACTTACCGCCAGCAGGGGAAGACCGGCCGCAGCCGCCTTGAGCACCGCCCGGCGGTTGCTGTCGACGGGTCGCGCTTTGCCGCTGCGATCACGCCCGAGCCGGTCGAGGATCCAATTGGCG
Organism: uncultured bacterium; assembly: GCA_965603125.1. GTDB lineage: Bacteria > Zixibacteria > MSB-5A5 > GN15 > FEB-12 > JAJRTA01. Next base: position 50,174 of record CBFDBU010000002.1, read on the forward strand.
AGATGCAGGAAGCCCGACAAAGGGAGCGAGATCATCAGCGCCAGTTCGCTCACCAGTGTCACCACCGCCAGGACGGCGCCGGGCCAGGCCAGCCAGTCCCGGCCGCTGTACTCGCCCCACCCCCAGAGCGCTACGGCAACGACGCCGATAAGAGGCAGCGCCCAGGAGGCAGTCCGCAGGCGTCTGTTGATCCACCACGGTCGGTTGAGAAAAGCCAGCAGAAGAATCTCAGCGGCGCCGAGGACCAGGATGACCACGGTCGCAAAGATGAGAGGGAAAAACTCGCGCATCTATCCTCCGGCTGTGGCGTTACCCGTGTCCCTACCGAATTATACGAAACCGCGCGGCAGGAAGCTGTCGCTTTTTTGGTTTTGGCGCCAGGTGTATTCGAGAACGCACATGATGGCTGCACCGCCGGTGGTACCAAGTCATTTTCTCCAGGCGGCGGCGCGGAAGACAATCAGCACCGTGAATATCTCCAACCGCCCCAGCAGCATCGAGAAAATAAGTATCCATTTGGCCGGAAGCGGGAGCCAGCCGTAGTTCTGGGCGGCGCCGATACCTGAAAGTCCCGGTCCGATGTTTCCGATAGTGGCGATGGAACAGGCGACGGCGGTGGTCAGATCGGGCACGAAAAGAGTCATCAGGAAAGCTGTCAACACGAACAGGCCGATAAAGAGGATGAAAAAAGCGACGACGTTGATGACCATCTTGTCATCGACGGCGCCGTTGCCGATCTTGATGGGGGCCACCAGCCTCGGTTGGGTCAGCTTCCGCAGTTCATTGATGGCCACCCGGAACACAACCATAATTCGTACCATCTTTATTCCACCGCCGGTGGAACCCGCGCACCCTCCGAAGAACATCAGAAGCACCATCAGGATTCGCAGGAAATCAGGCCAGATATCAAAATCGGCGGTTGTGAAACCGGTGGTGGTGACCATCGCCACGGCCTGGAAAGCCGCCACCCGGATCGAGTCGTACAAGCCATTGAGCAGGCCGGCCTGCTCGTCGTAGTGTCGGGCGAACTGCTCGGAAGTCATCTGCTCATGACGGTAACTGTCGGCTGCTGTCTCCAGGGGCGTAGGTCCGTTGGCGTACAGGACGATGGCGATAACCACGATTGCCGCCAGGATCACGAAGTTGTAAAAGACGAACTCCTTGTTTCTCACCATCGACCCGAGGTCCCCCCGCAGCGCTCGGAAATGGAGAACGAAGTTCACTCCGGCCAGATACATGAAGATGATAATGACCCACTCGATGTAGTCTGAGTGGAAGGCCCCCACCGAACCATCTTTCGTGGAGAAGCCGCCCGTAGCCATCGTGGCGAAAGCGTGGCAGACGGCGTCGAACAGGCTCATGCCGCCGAGCATCAGCATCACCGTCTCGGCCACCGTGAACAGAAGATAAACACCCCACAGAATGGATGCCGTCTGACGCAACCGGGGCCGGAGTTTATCCTTGCTGGGACCGGGGACCTCGCCGCGAAACATTTGATAGCCGGACATCCCCATCGCCGGAAGGATGGCGATGGCCAGCGTGATTATGCCCATACCGCCCAGCCAGTGAGTGAGAGCCCTGAGGAAAAGCAGGGAGCGGGGGACGGCCTCAATGTTGCTCAGGATCGAGGCCCCGGTGGTGGTGAAACCGGACATGACCTCGAAGTAGGCATCGGTGAAAGCCGGGAAGATGCCACCCCATCCATCCGGACCGAATGTAAGAAAGTGCAGGCACAAGGGGATGGAGGCGACAAAAGCCAGGCTGAACCAGCCTATGGTAACGATGGCATAGCCCTCCTTTATCCCCTGCAAATCCCGGCCGCCCCGACACAAGGTAGCCAGAAGGGTGCCCACCACAAGAGACAGCACAATGGCCTCGATGAAGCCAAACACCTCGGGAATGAAAAACAACTCGCCGGGATCAAGCGCCCTGTTGTCATAGATGGCAATTCCCAGCGGAACCAGGAGCACCAGCCCCATTACCTGCATGAGTTTGCCAATGGCGTAGGCAACTGCCGTCTTATGCATGGCCGGTCATTTCCGCAGCCGAGTTCCACGCGGCTGGAAAAGTTTCGAGATTGCCGGCAGGTTCTTGTGGCGAGTGATCATAATGACGTGATCATCGGCCTCGATGACGGTGTCACCGCCGGGGAGGATCATCCGGTTTCCCCTCACGATCACGCCCACGATCGAGCCCCTTTTCAGTCTCCGGGCCAGCTTCCAGATGGGAACCCCGGCCACGTCGCTTTCAGGCGCAACGTTGAACCGAACCGCCTCGATGTCGACGTGGGACAGAGTCACCACGGCCCCGATATGACCGAGCGAGACGATCTCGAGAATCTCACGCGCCGCCGTAAGCCTCGGGTTGAGAACGTGATCGATGCCGATGGAGTGGAAAAGCCGGTCGTGCTGCCATTCCGTGGTGATGGCGATGACCTCATGGGCGCCCTCAGCTTTGGCCAGCAGGGCGGAAAGCATATTGTAGTCGGCGGCGTTGGAGGTAGCGATCATGAAGGAGGCGCTGTCGACATTCAGTTCGCGCAAAAGGTCATGCTGCGTGCAGTCCCCATGAATGATCTCGATGTTGTCAAACATGGCGGCCGCCTTCTCAGCCTGCTCCATGTCGGGATTTACAAACTGCACGGTGTTATCGGTGACATCCAGAGCCCGGGCCAGTTCCAGAGTGGCGTACGAGTCACCGGTAATGATGATTTTGCGCGTCTTCTTTCGTTCGACATTGACCAACCTGAGAAAGCGATCCAGCGACTCCCGCGCGAAGAGAGAATAGACGATATCGCCGGGAAGGATTTGCATATCCCCGTCAGGAATCATGCCCGAGCCGTTGCGGACGATGGCTGCGAACAGAACAACGTCGGGCGCGATCTCCTGCCGAATTTCCCGGGGTGTTTTGTTGGCCAGCTCCATCCCCTCACGCACGCGATAGCCGCGCATGAGGATACGCCCGTCCTCGAAGTTGGCCGACTCCACCGCGTGCGGCGTCTCCACGAACTGCAGGATATGGTCAACCAGCACTTTCTCCGGATGAATGACCGAGGTAACGCCGATCCGGGACAGGTCGACCGCGCTGTTCTCCTCGGCAAACTCGCGGCTGCGTAGCCGGGCGATCCTCTGACCCACGTTGTACTGGGCCGCAATGGCGCAGACGATCATGTTGACTTCATCGTCGGGGGTGACCGCCAGAACCATGTCGGCATCGGCCAGACCGGCCTCCATCAGCACCGACGGAGACGAACCGGGGCCGTTCAGCAACTGCAGATCGAGCTTCTCGGCCATCGACCGGCAGAGTCCGGAATCCATCTCGACCATCGAGAGCTTGTGCTTCTCCTTGATCAGGTGCTCAGCCAGACTCTGGCCGACCACGCCGCCGCCGACAATTACAATTCTCATACTGCCACTATTTCGGCCAAAGCCGTTTCCAAGTCAAGGGTTTCCTTTTTCGCAGGGAGGCCCGCGGTTCGGCTTTTCAGCAGGCAGAAACTCTGTCTGTTTTCAGGGGTCTACCAACTTGAGTGGAATCATATCCATCGCCGGTTTGAAACGAGATAACAGAGTAACACGCCATCGCGCGTCCGGCAGGGGCACAGGGAGCGTCCGGTGGGGCTAACTGCCTACTCGTTAAGGTCTTTACCCAGCCGCTCAAGGTCGTCGGTGGGACCTATCAGCACCAGTGTATCAAGCTCACCGAGCACAGTGCCGGGCCCCGGAGCGATTGTCATCTTGCCGCCGTGTTTCTTGATGCCGATAATCGTAACCTCGTAGTTGTCTTTGAGTTGCGATTCAACCAGGCTCTTCCCTGCCAACTGACAGTCCTTAGGGATGACAATCTCCTCAATTGACAGTTCCCCCTCACCCAGAGTAGTCATGTGCATGAAGTCCAACACGTTGGGACGCAGAGACGCCATAGCCATCCGCGCGCCGCCCAGGACGTGAGGGGAAACGACATGATTGGCGCCGGCGCGCATGAGTTTGGTCTCCCCTCCTTCGCAGTCCGCCCGGGCTATTATGTTCAACTCCGGGTTCATGTGGCGAGCCGTGAGGGTCAGATAGACGTTGTGAGCTTCGTCGGGCAGCGTCGAAATCAGGGTCCGCGCCCTGTCGATTCCGGCCCGGCGAAGGGTGTCCTCCTCGGTAGCTTCCCCTTCGATGAACAAGAAGCCTTCGGAATCCAGACGTCGGATCGCATCGGGCTCCTTTTCTATGACCAGGAAGGGTACGTTCCGGCTGACAAACTCACAGGCGACCTGGCGCCCGACACGACCAAATCCGGCAATTATATAATGCCCGGATAGTTTTTTGATTCTGGTTTCCATTTTCTTCCTGCCAAACATCTGCTTTAACTGACCCTCAAGGACGATCTGTCCAATGGTGGTGGCCGTGAACGCTCCCAGCGCCACGCCGAAAGCGATCAGAAACATCGCAAAAATCCGACCCGCCGGATGCAGGGGGCTGATTTCCCCGAAGCCTACCGTCGACAAGGTGATGACTGTCATGTACAGGGCGTCAAGAAGGCTCATCCGCTCGATGAAAGCAAACCCGACTGTTCCGGAAGCAACGACCAATGCAAGGGCTACCAGAGTCAAACCCACGTTCCGTATCTTTGTGGTCCGCTCCGTGGACCAGCGGCCCATCACCCTTGCGTCGGAGATGCCGTTCGCCTTCAATATCCGCCCTCAGCAAATGGTGTCTGTCCTCTCACGCCGGCAGCATCGACTCCGAGCAACGGAGGTATCAACTCCGTTCCGCCCGATTCCTCGTCGGTTCCTCTCATTCGACTATGGCGAACTCCTGGTTGTCGATCAGAGTTCAAGAAGCCATTATGCTTGACCGAAATCAACAACATGTTTACCAATTCCCGGATGGATTCCTCTTCCTCACAGCGTAGTTCCGCAAGGAAGTTCCTTATCTATCATCTGCCGGTCATTCTCTATGCCGCAGCAGTTCTGGCCGTATCCTCCCTGCCGGGATTGCAGCCACCCGACATGAAGGTGGTGGCTCTGGACAAGCTGGCTCACCTGCTGGAATACGCCATCTTTTCCTTCCTTACTTACCGATCCTTTTGCCGGTGGGAGTTACGACTGATGTCCAGGCACGCCTTTTGGTTTTCCACCCTTTTTCTGTCGTTGTTTGCCGCTTTCGACGAGACATTCCAGAGGTTCATACCGGGTCGCTCTTCCGAGGTGTGGGATGTTCTTGCTGACCTTCTGGGGGCCTTGCTGGTGCTGGCTATCCTGGAAACGCGCAGGAGAAAGGCAGCCGGGGGCCGGGACTACTGCTCATGATTCATACAATCTTCCGCCACAACAGCTTGATGGCAGGTCAATTTCTTTTAATGCCTTGACAATCTGTGGGTAAGTGATATATTTCCGCTGGTTGGGCTACGTTTGCGGTCAAGCCCCATTTGGCGAAGGCCGACTGCCTTCCTTCTGGTCTGACAATGTTGGTCGCGTACATGCGCAGATATTAATAGTCGTATCTGGTCTAACGAAACTGGTCCGGTCTTGAATCTACACTCGAGGAGGAACAATTGATGCAAGCGGCAACCAGTGAGCAGCTTGGCATGTTTACCCGGCCTTTTTCGATCATGGCTGTTGCAGATTCGAATACTCCCCTCGTGCCTCGGCGCAACTGCCCGGCGGCGATGACGGGAACTTCCCTGCTCCACAGCCTGCTGAACATCGAGAATGAGCACCGGCCGGGAGAAGTGCTCCTTCGGACCGGGGAAATCAATTGTTCGTCCCCGTCTGGAATATCAGGATCAGGTGCGATGTTCTTGAACTCTATCAGGAGATTGGCGAAATGCGGTTCAGATTGATAATACTCTTGGCTGTTTTTTCAGCCCTGTCGGCTGGTTTGATCCAGGGTCAAAGCCTGACGCTGGATCATGTCGACGGTTTGAATACTACCGGCGGTCTGAAGATGGGTGTACCGGTGACGTTCTTCGTCCGTATGACCGGCGATGAGAACTACTACGGCGGCGCCACCAACGGCTACCGGGTTTATTCGCCTACCGGCGCCCAATGGACCACTACCGTTGCCGATACGACCGGGGCGCTGACGGCGTCGATATATGAGCAACAGTACGTTAAGCATTTCTCGGTCACAGGTTCCGGAGCCGACACAGTCGGTCTGGGATGCTGGCGGCAACTGAACAGCACCGGCTTGCCTGTGGATTTCGACGACGTGGTTTTCGAGATCCAGATCGGTCCCATCGACCAGACTTACGACGGCGGGCAGATCTGTCTTGATTCCAGCTACTATACGCCCTCCGGTGTCTGGAAGTGGGCCGGTCCCGACGCCTTCCCGGCCTGGGACGGGCCACACTGCTTTACTATCGGGGAACTGCCCGGCGACCCGCCGGTGATCGTCTGCCCGACCGAGGCCTATCCGGATGTCGAACTGTGCAGCGTAGAGCGGGTCTGCGTTCCTTTGTCCATCACAGATTACGAGACAGTCACAGTCGATATGGAAGGCGCCGAATGGGACGAGGGACAGCTCTGCTTCACGCCGCAGTTGCCGGGAGGGCCGTACACCTTCCACGTCGTAGCAAGCAACTCCGCCGGTTCGACGGACTGCTACGTGAACGTGAACGTATTCTTCATCCCCCAACCCTCTATAGCGTGCCCCCCCGAACCACTGGACACGGCGCTCTGTGGTCCCCAGGCAGAGGTCTGTATCGACCTTGAGATTCTCAACTACGGAGAAGTCACCGTGAACGACGCTGAGTGGGCCGAGGGACAGCTCTGTTTTGAAGCCGATACGGTGGGCACTTACACTTTCCATATCACCGCGACAGCCACTGACCCCATGTGCGAGGCAGTTGAATGTGATCTGACGGTGGTAGTGGATTTCATCCCCGAGCCGATGATCCTGTGTCCGGAATCGCCCATTCCGGATCATTTGTACGGAGTCGGTGACGCCTGTGTGATTCTTCAGATAGTCAACGCCACCGACGTATATGTCGAGGGCGCTACTTGGGAGAATGATGAACTGTGCTTCTTCGCTGACACTTCCGGGAGTTACGACTTCGACGTCACGGCCGAGGATGATTGCGGACGCCAGGCGTTTTGCCAATTGACAGTCGAAATGGTGGTTACGCCGCCGTCCGAAGACGACATCCTGACCATACCCACCGTGCCGGCTGTTCCCGGATCGCGTGTGGCGATAGCTGTCGGTATTGAAAACCTCTGCTCCCTCGACTCAGTGATGGCTGCTCTGGGCCCCGGAGGTGAGTTCGAGTTCCTTGATCTGGACTCGATTTCATGGGTTGGATCGGTCATCGAACACTGGAGCAATAAAGAAGTAATTCACGAGAACCACAAGTCAACGCTGGTCGCCTCGGCCTCTATCGGTGAGGATCCTGTTCCGGCCGGTAAGGGCACCCTGGTGACCTTCCATCTAACCGTGGGCCACGACGCTCCGGAGAGTTTCTGTCCGATAGTGTTTGTGGACCCCCCACCCGTTTTTCGATATGACTGTGGTTCCGGACCGGTCCAGGTTGCTCCGACCGCAATCGACGGCGGTGTTGTCATCGGTACGGCTGAGAATTACGTCTGCGGTTACGTGGTCGATCCTCAGGGAAGCGCCATTGAAGGCGCTACCGTTGAACTGTGGTCCGATTTCCCTCGCGGTTTTATCGATGACATGACTTATACCGACGGCACCGGGCTGTTTGAGTTTTTCAACTCGACCATTATCCCCTTCGACCTGTGGGCATACAAAGACGGTTACTATCCGGTCAGGGTGGAAGACCTGAACTTCGCCCAGACCGGTATTATGATTACCCTGACGACCATCGAGCCGGTCACGCCGACTCCCGAATGGGTCAATTTCTACTGTCCCTTCAGTACCTACCTGGGTGACGCGCTGCCGGTCGGCTCGGTCATCGATGCCTTTGCCGAGGGAGTCCACTGCGGCAGTTTCGCCGTCAGCGAACCCGGCAAGTACGGCTTCCTGCTGGTTTACGGGGACGATCCTTACACGCCGGAAATCGACGGCGCCGGTCAGGGTGACCTTATCCGCTTCTATGTCAACGGCGTCGAGGCGATCCCATCGGTCCCGGCCTTCTGGACGTCCAAAGGAGATGTCTACGAAGTCTGCCTCGAGGCGGCCACCCCCACCGTCCACTCTTGTGATCTTGCCGAGGGCTGGAACCTGGTCAGTTGGAATATCGACCAGGGAAACAACAACATCACCGAGGCGCTGGCCTCAATAGAAGAATGCCTGATTGTCGTTCTCGGTTATGAGGCGGGCGGCCTGACCTATGATCCCACCCTGCCCCTGTTCTCGACACTGAACTACGTGGATTATCTCAGCGGCTACTGGATCAAAGTCGACTGTGATATCACCCTTGAAATAACCGGTACGGCGGTGCCGGTCACAACTCCCATCCCGGTGACTGAAGGATGGAACTTAGTGTCATACCTTCCCGGTGAGACACTGGCAACCCCGATTGCCTTAGCGTCGATCCACGACGACCTGATCGTCGCCTTAGGCGCCGACAATGTCTACCAGCCCGGTGACCCCCTCAACTCCCTGCTGGAGATGGACACGTGTCACGGCTATTGGGTTAAAGTAGCGCAGGGCGGTCAGTTGATTTACCCCGGACCGATTCCAGCGCCTGCTCTTCAGGTCAGGGCGAATCTCGTGGCCGCCAAGGGTGTGCCGGGTTTGATACCGACCACCCGCTGGATGAACCTGTACGCCCATGAGTTGTTGCTTGACGGCGCACCTGTCCCGGCAGGAGCGACCATAACGGCTCACACCGGCGACGGCAATTTGATCGGCGGCTTCTCTATGGAGCAGGACGGTCTGTTCGGATTCATGCCGGTCTATGCCGACGATCCGGCCACGGGTGTCACAGAAGGAGCCAGACCGGGCGAAGAGTTCCACCTGCGAGTCAACGGCGTTCGGACTATGGAAGAGTTCGTCTGGAGCGACCACGCGGAGAAAAGGGAGATCAACTCTCTGACTTCCAAGTCGAGTTCCGACGGCACTCTGCCGAGCGGCTGCTCGTTGGCTCAGAACTATCCCAACCCGTTCAATCCGACCACCACGATCAGCTTCTCGCTGCCGTCGGCGGGCAGGGCAAGGATTGAAATATACAATATCCTCGGCAGACTGGTTGCTGTTCCTCATGACGGTATGTCTTCGGCAGGAATCAATCAGGTTGTCTGGAACGGGCGAAACTCCGCTGGCAAGCCGGTCTCATCGGGAGTATATTTCTACCGGTTGACGGCAGACAATTACACCGAAACCAGAAAAATGACGTTGCTGAAATAGAGTGCAATCCTGTGAAAGGAACTGGTATAAACCTCCGGCCGATTGCAAGGTCGGCCGGATAGCGATAAGGTGAAGGTGTGAAAACAAGATACTTAAATCAAGTTCTGATCGCCGCCCTGGTCTTGGCTCTGGCTGCCGCTAGCCCGACCAGTGTAGCCGCCAACCCGTTTTCCAAGATATTCTCCGGCGACGTCAGCATCAACGGTCAACCCGCGCCGCTTGGAACGGTCGTCGAGGCCTATAACCAGGATGGCATCTTCTGCGGCGATTGGATAGTGGGCGCCATTAATCCCTCGGCTGATTCCCTTGATCCGGCGAGAGTCGGCACCTACGGATTCATGCCCGTGTACGGCGACGATCCGTGGTCTGCGGATTCCATAGAGGGAGCCACCAGCGGCGATATCATTTCGTTCACGGTAAATGGTCTCGATGCCGCCTTAGTTGTAGACAGCGGTGACGTGTTCTGGACGGACAAGGGGTTTGCCAAAGTCAACCTCTCAGTGGATTTCGTAACTGTTGACATGGTGATATCCGATCCCGCCCCCTACAGAATCGGCAAACCGGGTGAGACCGTACGGGTCTATGTGGGTGTGCAGAATCTCGGTAGCGGCCTGGATTTCTACAACATCGAAGCCGTTTCCACACTCGGGTGGACTCTGACGCCTATGCCGGATTTCGCCTACGCCGAACCGGGCCAGGTGGCCTGGGCCTATTTCGACGTCGAACTGCCGATATTCCCCGGTGCGAACAGAATCGACGACATAACCTATACGGTCTACTCGAATGTCGATCCCGGTGTCTCGGAATCAGGCGCGCTGCAGGTGACCGTGGACGCCGCCTCGGTGTACATTGTCTCGCTGGTGGATCCGCCGTCTGACCAGTCCGGTGACGTGGGAACGACGCTCTATTTCACTGTCGGCGCTCGCAACGACGGCAACGAGTCTGACGATTATGTTTTAACGGCAAGCTCTGATCTCGGCTGGACAGTCAATATCCCCGCTGGAGTTACCCATGCCGAGCCGGGAGAGACAGTCTACTTCTTGTTCAGCGTAGAACTTCCCGCCTCCATAGCGGGCGATAACGAGACCTCGAACATCAGCTATGAGGTCGCCTCCCAAGGTGATCCCAACCAGACTGATGGCGGGTCGGTGTTGGCTACGGCCAACGCCGTCCACCTTATTTATGCGATGGTACTGGAAGACCCTCCCTTTCAGCAGACCGCCGAGCCGGATCACGCCGTGCGTTTCAATGTCGGCGTTCGCAACACCGGTGACCTCGCCGACCAGTATTACATAACCGCTGCCGGTACCGTGCACGGCTGGACTGTCTCGCCTGAGCCCGGCCTCGTGAACGCCCCCAAGGGTCAACTTGTGTATCTGTATTTCGACGTTGTTGTCCCCCCATCCGCCACCGATGGGGAGACCGAGCACATAAGCTACACCGTCCATTCCAACGGTGACCCGGCGGTTAGTGTGAGCAGTTCTGTCAGCCTGGTCGTGGATGATCCGACCGACGTGGAAGACCCCGACCTGACCATACTTCCCGACCGCGTTCACCTGGCCCAGAACTATCCCAACCCGTTCAATCCGACAACGACAATTACTTTCAGTTTGCCCGTCAGATCGAATGTCAGGCTGGAGGTCATCGACATCCTGGGAAGGACTGTCGACGGCCTCGATCTCGGCCGGATGTCCGCCGGCGACCACCGCGTTGAATACAATGCCTTGGGACTTGCCAGCGGTGTGTACTTCTACCGTCTCGAAACCGACCACGGCAGCCAGACCAGAAAGATGATCCTGCTGAAATAGCTGCAAGGCGACAAGCAAGTGACTGAAAAACCCCGGTTTGAAGCCGGGGTTTTTTTGTTGTGTCGGCGACGCGGAATCGCAATACTGTATTGAGGTCACTGTCATCCCGTCTGAAGACGCGTGGGCCTCTAACCTTTGGCGACCGGACAGGAACGAATCTTGCCGCTGAGATACAACGTAACCGGAAAGACCGACGTGGGGCTGGTCCGCTCCGGCAACGAGGACTACCTTCATCTGGACGATGCCAACGCGGTCTTTGCCGTCTGCGACGGCATGGGCGGACACCAAGCCGGCGAGGTGGCATCCATGTCGGCAGCGGATACGTTGTTCACTGTCTTCACTCATCTCAGGAAGGAACTTCTTGCCGATCCCGATCTGACCCTGGATGAGTCGCTGCCGCCCGGCGGCGAACTGCTGGTCAAGTCGATCCGTATGGCCAATCGCGAGGTGTTCAACCGGTCGTTGAGCGATCCGTTGCTGACCGGCATGGGCACAACGGTTGTGGCGGTAGCTCTTGAGGGAGATGTCATGTCCGTCGCTCACGTCGGTGACAGCCGCGCCTACCGTCTCGAGGAAAGACAACTGAAGCCCTTGACGCTGGATCACTCCTGGGTGTCGGAGATGCGCGAGAAGCAACTCATCTCGGACGAAGAAGCCCTCAACGCCGTCGGAAAAAATGTGATCACGCGGGCCTTGGGTGTGAGGGAAACGGTTGAGGTCGACTACCGGTTGTTGAAGGTCAGGGCGGGCGACATGTACATTCTCTGCTCGGACGGTCTGTGCGGCTTTGCCGACGATGATGAGATATTCGCGGTGGCGGACAGGGCGAGGAGCGATATCAAGCGCATCGCGGATGATCTGGTACAGATGGCCAACGATCGCGGCGGATCGGACAATGTTACCGTCATCGTGCTTCAAATACTCGAACCCGGCGAGTCCAACCATGCCGAAAAGGACGTTCAGACCTTTCCCGCCGAGTCGCCGGACCTGCTGAAAGCAGAGGACGCCTGGCTGGAAAGGCTGAGGAACTACCGAGTTGAGGAAAAGCCTCCTCCTGACGTCGATACGGCAACCAAGGGAGCCAGCAGATTTCTGTTGACCCTGATATTCGTGGTCTTTGCAGTGGTGGCCGCAGCGATGGTGTACCTGTCGACCACCGGACACTGACTCTCTTTTGGCCCACGTCAATCCGGCCGGGTTCACGTCCGGGCAACCATCAGATGACCGGTTTTGACATTAACAGTGGGGAACCCCGGCACGGGATCTTTTCTTTTGGTACTGAATGCAAAGGGCTTTGCGAGGCGCTCCCCTTGCGTTTGGGCCGACCTCCCCTACATTGCGGAAAGCGATGAGTAAGAGCAGCAGACACCCCTCCCGTCGAACAGTCAGATGGGCTCTGATTGTCTTCGCCTTGGCCCTTGTGCTGCGGCTTGTGTTCATCGCAGAGTTTCGGGAATCCCCGTTGTATGTGACGCCCATTATGGATATGGAATACCATCACAACTGGGCGTCGGCGATTGCCACCCAGACGGAGTTTGTCGATGGTCCGTTCTTCCGGGCACCTCTTTATCCGATCTTCCTCGGAGCCGTCTATTTCATCTTTGGGGACAATCCCTTGACGATCAGGGTAATCCAGGCGCTCTTGGGCAGCCTGAGCGCACTTTTGGTCTTCCTGATCGGATTGAGAGTGTTCAATTTCAAAACCGGTCTTGTGGCCGGCCTGGCGTTGGCCGCCTACGGCACGCTGATCTTCTACGACGGGCAACTCCTGGTACCCACCCTGGCAATACTGCTGAACCTGTCGGCCCTTTTCTTCCTGGTCAAGGCATGGGAAAACCCGATCGCGGTCCATTTCGCTCTGGGCGGGCTGCTTTTGGGGTTGTCGGCTATCGCCCGTCCCACCGTGCTGCTGTTTGCGCTCTCGGTATTCCTCTGGATGCTCTGGCGATATTTCAAGGGACGATCCCCGGCAACGCTCGTGCACGTAGTCGTCTATGGCGCGGCGGTGCTGATTCCCATTCTACCGGTCACCGTACACAACCTGGCCGAGTCGGGTGAGTTCACGCTGATAGGCACCTATGGCGGGCTGAACGCATACATCGGCAACAACCTATCCTCGGATGGCGTCTCGGCCAAGCTTCCGGGCGCGCGAAGGGACTGGTGGGGGATGATGGTCGACGCCGAGCGGATGGCTGAGCAGGACTGCGGCCGGGAACTTTCGGACGCGGAGCAGTCGACATACTGGGCCGGGAAGACAGCGGGAACCATTGCTGACAACCCGGGGTGGTTTCTGGCTCACCTGTTTCGCAAGTTCATCCTCCTGGTGGAAGGCACGGAGCTGTCCAACAATTTCGATCTGTACTTCTTCGCGCACGGAACGCACCTGTTGAAACTACTGATGTGGCGGAACCTGATTGCTTTCCCCTGGGGGATTCTGCTCCCGCTGGCGGTGGCTGGTCTGCTGCTGTGCCGGTCGTGGACGGCCCGGCAGAAAACGCTGGCGCTCTTTCTGGTCTGCTATGTCCCGGTGGTGGTACTATTCTTTGTGACGGCGCGCTACCGATTGCCGATGGTTCCCGTGCTTGTTCTGTTTGGCGCCCACACCGTCGTGACGGTTGCCGCTGAGTGGAGACAGTTGCGCCCGGCCCTCAGGACTGCGGTGGTCTTTGCCTTCCTGGTGATGCTGGTAGTCTGTAACACCGATGTATATTCCCTCGCCGGTCGGTCGGAAGCTCAGGGCCTGTATACTATGGCATCCATTTGCGAGAAGCAGGGGGACAGCGGCGGCGGGGAGCGATACTACCGTATGGCGTTAGCCGAAGATTCAACCCTGGCCGAAGCAAACAACAACTTAGGACTTATTCTAACCGGCAGGGGAGCTTTCGACGAGGCGACACGCCTGCTGCAGAGGGCGGTGCGACTCGCACCCGGCGACTACATCATGAAATACAACCTGGCATACGCGTATCTCGAGGGCGGAACGCCGGAGGCGGCCGTACCCCTGCTCAAATCGGTGCTTGAGCAGGTTCCCGGTTACACGGATGCCGCCAACAATCTTGGCGTGGCTTACCTGCGCCTGAACCAGCGCGACAGCGCCGTCACTGCCTATCGCCACGCGGTAAGAGAGAACCCGAGCTATGCCGACGGTTATCACAGCCTGGGAGTGGTGCTAAGCGAAATGGGAGAGACTGATTCGGCCATAGTCTGTTTCAGGAGAGGTTTGCAGTCAGCACCCACCAGGGCGGATATGCACTACCACTTAGGGATGTTGTACCTGGATCGGCAGGCGACTGATTCGGCCCTGGTTCATCTTCGATCGTTCCTTCGCTACTGGCGCGGTGATCCCCACATCGCTGAGGAAGTGCGAGCGCTGGTGGCATCGTTCGAACCTTAGCGGGCGTTCTATCATAGTGACCGCAGAAGCAGCCCGCAGTCGCGCTGCTGCAGCCAGAAAAGCCTTGACAACTGCGTGCCCCGCGGTTAATTCTGGATTTAATGCGCCCATAGCTCAATTGGATAGAGCGTCTGACTACGGATCAGAAGGTTGGGGGTTCGACTCCTCCTGGGCGTATTTTTTTGTGACTCTCCCTCGCATTGCAATCTTCGCCGGTAGTTCCTGGCCAGGGAACACGCAGAAATGGGTTCGTTTTGCGGGTTTTCATTTTCGGTTGACAGGATCGGTAGTGATTTCGCGGTCTGCACGAGTCGTCGGTCGAGGCGTATTTCATATATACTACTGCACCTGTACGAGCATTTGGGGGGGAAGTTGAGGTGTTCTTGCGGGGGGCCCACAAGTGGGTTCTTTGTGCTTCGCGCGTCTCGTTGCCAGCATAGTGATCGGTAGATCGTCCCACCTGCCGCTTCGCTTTAGGTGGGGTACCAATACCAGTTGAGTATGGGGTAGGGGTACACGGCCAGGTTCAAACAAGTTTGAACCTGCCACCCGTCGAAACTGCAGGGGTTTCGACCTACGGTGACTGGTTTGTAAAGGCATTATTGCAAGTCAGGATCGCCCGAGCCAATTATGGAGCTAACCGGAAAAATAGCGGCGCTGCTCGATAAGTTCCCGCTGGCGGGTGATCAGTTTCTTTACGAAACCGGTGCGCGGCCGCACAACCTGGAACACCAGGAACGAGAAGAGCACAAGAATAACCGATTCTGTAAACCGTCCGGTCACAAAGAAGTAGAGGTAGCCGTACAGGGAGATCACGGCAATGATAATGAACACCGGCCGGGAGCAGCGAAGAAACCCTGCCGCCAGGTCCTGTTCGAACGTCTCGGGGCGTCGGATCATCGGCTGCTGGAAGAGTCTTCTTCGCTTCCATAGAGCCAGGCCCGCTTGTGCCACCGACAAAACCGCCAGAACATAGAACAGGGAGTTGGCTGCTGAGCCGGCATGGTTGTCCATAGAGTAGTTCTTGTCCAGGTAAAAACAGACAAACAGCAGGGCCATAGGCACCATGATATTGACAAAGAGGCCGAAATAGAGCGGTTTGACCAGAATCCGCGGCAGGTCGTACTCATTGTCTTGTGAACTGAATCCCATCATGCGGCCACCTTCCGCTTGAATCTCTCAAGTGACGACTGTCGGGGCCAGACTACATAGGACCACACCATACCCACGGGATAGAAGACCAGCATTCTCGTCACGTCACCGCACAGAAAGTAGACCACCAGCCCGTATATATAGATGGCTTCCACAAACGCAGCCTTGACTATAATTATCGCGCTAAAAAGCTGGGCGGGATTCATGGACGTCCGGCTGCGGCGATAGCTTGCGATCTGCGATCTTTCCACAAAGCTGAGAGCCGCCGGCTGTGATATTCCCACCAGAAGCAGGATGTAGAACAGCATGTCATACTCGCCGCCGGTCTTCGCGGGGATTCTCACCAGTGCGGCAACGATCAGATAGATGACGGGAGCTGCGACGAGCAGCATCGCGGCCAGCAGCTTCGCCTTCTTGAACTCCCTGGAATATGGATCGGTCCGGTCCATCAGTTTACACTCGCCCGGCCGCCTCGCACCTGCTGAAAGAAGAGCTTCATCATGGCGGCGATGTCGTCGCTCTTGATCCCGGAGACGACTTCTATCTTGTGGTTGAGGCGCGGTTCGTTGGGGATGTCCAGAATGGAACCACAGGCGCCGAACTTGGGATCGGCAGCGCCGTAGACAATCGTGCTTATCCGCGAGAGCACGGCAGCCCCGGCGCACATGGCGCACGGTTCGAGAGTGGAAAATAAATAGCAGTCCTCAAGCCGCCAGTCACCGAAATGACCGTAAGCGGCCGAGAGAGCTATCATCTCGGCGTGGGCGGTGGCGTCGTGGAGACTCTCGGTCTGGTTGTAACCGCGCCCGACAACCCGGTCTTCAAAGACTACCACCGCGCCAACCGGCACCTCACCTTTCTGAAATGCCTGCTCGGCCTCGCGCATGGCGAGTTCCATGAACCGGTCGAACTTCCGGGAATCCATATCGACAATATAGAATCGTGACCGATGGGCTACAAACAATTTTTGCAGTGACGCGATGACTCCCCGCGATGATGTCACGGGCGAAGCCCCAGAAAAGGCTTGCGGAAACGTGACGACGGCTGTTATCTCTTCACCAGTGGGAGTTGTGCTCCCCTTTGTAACAGACTCGGTCACGGTCAATAGCGGAGGAAAACAGTGAGGGCCATGGTCCTTGACAAACCCGGGCAGCCGCTGCGAGCGACCGACCTTCCGGCGCCGATCCCGGGCAAAGGTCAGGTGTTGATCAAGGTGCACGTGTGCGGTCTGTGCCGAACCGATCTGCACGTTGTCGACGGCGACCTCACTCAACCCAAGTTGCCGATTGTCCCCGGTCATCAGATCGTGGGTCGGGTGGTTGATGTCGGCGACGGCGTGACGCAGTTCGCTCAGGGCGACCGGGTGGGCGTGCCCTGGCTGGGAGGCAGTTGTGGTCATTGCCACTACTGCCGCAGCGACAGGGAGAATCTCTGCGACGAATCCCGTTACACCGGGTATCAGATCGACGGCGGTTTTGCGGAGATGTGCGTAACCGGCGAGCGATTCTGTTTCCCGATTCCGGAAGCCTACCCCGATCTTCAGGCAGCTCCGCTCTTGTGCGCCGGCCTTATCGGCTACCGCTCCTTAGGCATGACCGGTGACGGCAAACGGCTGGGTCTCTATGGATTTGGTGCCGCCGCCCATATCATAGTACAGGTGGCATGCTACCAGGGGCGCGAAGTACTTGCGTTTACGCGCCGAGGCGACGAGAAGGGTCAGGCTTTTGCGCGAAGCTTAGGCGCTGTTTGGGTGGGAAGCTCTGATCAGACCCCACCAGAGCTGCTCCATGCGGCCATTATCTTTGCGCCGGCGGGCGAACTGGTTCCGGCGGCGCTTCGAGCCGTGGCCAAGGGAGGGATTGTCGTCTGCGCCGGCATACACATGAGCGATATCCCGTCCTTTCCGTATTCGATTCTCTGGGGCGAGCGAGTCGTGCGGTCGGTGGCCAATCTCACCCGCCGCGATGGAGAGGAGTTTCTGGCGCTCGCTCCGAAAGTGCCGGTACGTACGGAGGTCCACCCATATCCGCTGGAGAAAGTCAACACGGCTCTTGACGATCTTCGGCACGGCCGCTTCAACGGCGCAGCGGTCATTGTCGTTGATTCGACGGCGAGTTGAACGTGACGAACCCTCAGCCCGCAGCACAACTCAATCCGCATCGGCAGCCGGATAGTGGCTGGCAGGTTGTTGAAAAAGCGTTTTGTAATACTCGGAAGCCGCCGGATTCCTTGTTCCGATGCTCCGCGTCGGAACGGGCGCACCGCACCTCTATTGACGCTCTGCGCCACATCCCTCTCGATCGGTCGACGGCTCCACCACGGCTGCGGGTGCCGCGCCTACTCCCGCTCGGCAGGGGCGAGGCGTGCGAACTTGGACTTGATCGCGGAAACGGTCGGCGGCACCATCATCTCAAGGTCGAGCAGACCTAAGTTGATCACCAGGTCATAGTGGTTGGGATCGTCAATGTCACAGCCGAACAGCTTGGCGATCATCCCCCGTCGCTCTGTATCTACACGGGCAATCTCGGCGGCCGCCTCTTCCTCGGAGAAGCTCTTGTACTTCATCAGGTTCGCCAGCCGTTGCTCCCGGGGGGCGATAACGCGCATGTGAAAGCCACGAAGCGGCCCTAAGATGAAGCTCCCGCCGCGCCCCACGAGAACCACGCCTCCCAACCGCGCCATCGACAGCACCACCTTGAAAAGGTGTCGGTGGTAGTCGCTGTAGTCGACCGACCGTCCCGTGACCATTGACTCGGCCAGCAGTTCGAGGTCGCCGCGGAAGCGGGTGTCAAGAGATTCCACAATCCGTTTGCGTAATCCTGACGACTCGCAGATGGCGTCGATTGTCTCGCGGTGCAGTCTCTGGAAGCCCAGTTCGTCGGCCAGCAGGGTTGCGAAATAAGTACCGCCACTGCCGGTCTCGCGGCTGACCGTGACCACCTGCGGGGGCGGTGCGGTCGGGGCTTGTTCGTCGGCTGCTTTCTTTCGTTCCAATTCCCACTTGAGCAACTGGCGATTGATGATAGCATCGATTGACGTCATCTTACACCTCTATCATAAAGATAGCACACCCGGCTACCGACGCAACCCGAAAATGGGGAGGTGAGTTTGAAGTCTACTGGAATCTTGGTTAATGAGAAGATTTGGAATTGTTTTTGTAGGTGGACCAATTTAGTTCGTAGTCATCTACTTCATTTCCCCATTGAGTCCAGTCTGAGCGGATTCCCCTCGCAAATAACTCAAGAAACGGACCGGGGCTACATGCCTCAATAATCCCATAAAGTTCATCGGGTTTACGGGAATGTTCACGCTTAGCAACACGAATAATGTTCACCTGCCTTCTTCCAGGTGAGAGCGTTCTTAGCTTTCCGCGGATGCCGAATAGTACCAACTCTGTTGTATTCCGAAAATAAAACCCGACACCCCGGCCATCTGGTCCACCGTCCTTACGAGTCTTATGCCATACAATGTTTGTCTTATAAACGAATCCCCACGATTTCATCACTTCCAGGCCTTCAAGCAGAAGAGCATTAGGAACCCACAGATATAAATGAGACTGGGGCGCAGACACCGTTGCTACCGGGATTTCTCTAATCTCGTTATAACTAAGAGTCGTGTAGCGCGATAGTCTCTTGTGTTCGGGGGCAATTTTGCCAGTGCGGTTAGAAAACCTCCAAGGAGGATCAGCGAGAATCGTTCCAAAGGGACCGGCAATGTTCTTTACAAAATCCTCAGCTGGACTTATGATTTTTTTCGGTGGCATCGACTAATCCTCTACATACAGTGATTTGGTGATACCGAGCACCAAAATGGGGCAACCCCCACCCCCACCGCCCTCGACCCTGGGAATCAGTTTGCTAAGGTGCGTGGTGGACGCCCCGTAGGATTTCCCGCGACCAAGTTGGACGAAAATCTCTTGCAATTCATCACAGCGAGTCACAATCATACCAACGCTTATAGCTCGAAGGTCAAAGAGTAATCTAAAGTTGTTGAGATCCCGGTCAAAGAAAGGATCCTTATTGTTCCATTCGATTTCCAAGGCGACCTTGTTCTTGAAGCAATCCACCTTGTGAGTTGGGCTTTCAATGCTGTCCTCGTCAATCACGATTTTAGTAGCGAAAGCCTTTTCGATCCAGCCGCGCTCCGCTAAGGCACTGTCCATTGAATCAGAGACTTTCGACTTTCGACCGCCACCAATGTTTATCCAGCTTCTATAGAAACGAAATTCCGTAAAGACGGCAATCACATCTTCAAACTCCTCTGGGAAATCACCTTTGAGCACAGCGCAAGCATGCTTCCACTCATGGACAGAGTAATTCTCTCTTATGAAATCTGGAAGTAAGTCGATTCCCATACTCAAGAAGATCACATATTTGCGGGCAAAACACAATGGTAAAACGTATTACAACATGATTAGCCTTCTTTGTTCTCCAGCAATTCGACAATATCCTCAATCTCCCAAAGATGTTCTGCCCGCGTGACCCGTCCCTTCCCACCCCCTATCCTCCTTCTTAAGCCTCGCGGACGATAGCGGCATACCTGGCGGCAAGCGGACCGGAGGCGTAGTTCTCATGAGCGAACCCATGACCGGCCTCGGCTAACCTCTGCCGCAGGGGCTGATCCCTGAGAAGTCTGACCATTGCGTCGGCCAACTCGCGGGCGTTGTCCTGCTTGACCAGCAGGCCGCGTTGTTCGTGCTCGATGATGTCGGTGATCCCGCCGGAACGGGTGCCGATAACCGCCGCTCCGCACATCATGGCCTCCGAGAGCGTCAGGCCGAACCCTTCGCGATAGGAGTTCAGGACCACTACAGCCGCCCGGTTGTAGACCTCGCGCAGTTGTGTCTGGTCGACCGGCCCGCGTAGCGTCACCTGGCGCGACAGGCCGTGGGCGGCTATCTGGCGTTCGACATTGTTCCGGAGCGGCCCCGCTCCGTATATCTCCATCCGGGCGGCGGGTATTTCCTGCGTGACGGCGGCGAAGGCCTTGATAAGATAGTCGACGCGCTTCTGCTCTGTGAAGCGGGTTACCGAGACGATCAGGCAATCGTCGCGCTTAACTTTGGCGTCCCTGAAGAACAGCCTTTCGTCGTGCGGCAGCGGGAGCACTTCCACGATGCCCCCCAGAACGGGGTCCAATTGCAGGACCTGCTCTCTCAGGAAGCCGGATACAACCGTCCAGCGCGAAAGCCGACGACAGAAACCCCGGAGGTATCTATACGGGAGTCTTCCGGCTTTCCGCATCAGCCGAATATCGGTGCCGTGCGACGAGAGAACCATCGGCAGCCCCGCCCGACGGGCGATACGTTTCATTACTATGGCGGCGGGTATGAGCCAGTGCCCGGCAATGACGTCGATGTCCTCTTTCTCGATGACGCTGAGCGCCGCCCGGCGGAAGGACTTCAAGAAACACCGGAAACGGTACAGGCCCCCCAGCGAACCGAGCACCAGGTTTTGCATATTGCCGCGGTAGGCCAGGGTCTCCCGGCTCTCATCCTCGTGGTAACGGAACCGGTAAATCCTGACGCCGGAGTTTTCTTCATACTCGGCGACACCGTTATCGTGGGGAGCCAGCACGACCGGTCTTATGCCCTCGTCGACCAGACGCCGGGCGAGAAGCGAGAGAAAGACCCCGGCGTAATCGCCAGGATACCGGGGGTAATTGTGCGTCAGGATGAGAAGCCGGGTATTCTGTTTCATGGGTCTCATGCTATTATAAACCTGTGACCTGCGAAAGTTTAATCTGGGTGGCCGCCTTCGGTTCGCTTCAATCCGGTCGGAAGGCGTTGATTCTGAATAGATTGGGCCCCTTGCTTTACCGTCCCAATTTCGAGGGAAGAAAACCCGTCACCGGATGTATGTGGATTAAAGCTTGCCGGCGGCGAGGACCGATTTGTTAATTGGCAACGCGCCCGCGCGGGTGAGTATAAAACATGGAGGAAGGAAGATGAGAAAGATGAACAAGGCCTTTCTGGCTGGGCTGTCGATTCTCCTGCTGATCGGGTCGGTGTCGGCCGATGAGATTGCGGTAACCGTTTACAACAGTAACCTGGGAGTGGTCAGCGAGACACGGCGACTTGAATTCACGGAAGGAACCAACCGGCTGGCCTTCCGCGATGTTCCGGAGCTGATCGACGCGGCTTCGGTTCGATTCGAGGTGCCGGAACGACAGGTGACCATCCTGGAGCAGAACTACGCCTTTGACCTGGTCAGCCCGGCACAGATGTACGCCAAGTACATCGACCAGGAGATCCAGTTGATCGACAAAGATGGTCGGCTTTACGCCGGGAATCTGTTGGCGCACAGCAGCCGCGAGGTAACCCTTCGCGAATCCGGCGGTCGCATCAAGATCGTTCTTCTTGAGAACATCGCCGAGGTCAGTTTCCCCAGCCTGCCCGAGGGCCTGGTCACCAGGCCGACGCTGTTCTGGCTCTACAACTCCAGCACCAGCGGGAGTCTCGATTGTCGGGTGGGCTACCAGACGGCGGGCATGGACTGGCGGGCCGAGTATGTCGGCCTTCTCAGCAGTGATGAGAGCAACCTTGAGCTGTCGGGGTGGTCATCCATAACCAACAAGTCCGGGAAGACTTATAACGACGCCACCCTGAAACTGGTGGCCGGCGACATCAGCCGGGCGGCGCCACCACCGCAGCGGGGCCGGATGAAAGCGCTGGCTATGGCTGATTTGGAAGGCGCAGGCGGCTTCGAAGAAAAGGCCTTCTTTGAATACCATCTCTACACCTTGCCGCGCCGGGCCACGCTGGCGGACAAGGAGATCAAGCAAATATCACTGTTCGAGCCGGCCGGCACTACCGTGGAGAAAATCTACACTTACCGGCCGCACGTTCACCCCACTGACGTCGGGGTGGCGGTCAAGTTTACGAACTCAGCTTCCGCCGGTCTCGGAATGCCGCTTCCCGCCGGCCGTATGCGAATGTTCAAGGCGGACGAGGACGGCTCCATGATCCTGATCGGGGAAGACTACATCAAGCATACGCCCCGTGACGAGGAGATCACGGTGAAAGTCGGGAACGCCTTCGACATCGTGGCCGAGGAAAAGCTGATGGACCAGACCAGGATTTCTCAGAGGGTCGAAGAGCGCCGGTACGAGATCGAGATTCGCAACCGGAAGGACGAAGACGTAACGGTCCGGGTGGAAAAACGACTGTACGGTTTCTGGGAAATCAGGGAGGCCAGTCTGGAGTTCACCAAGAAGGACGCCACCACCGTCTACTTCGACGTCACGGTGGGAAGTGGCGAAACACAGGTGCTGACAATGACGGTGCGCTTCAGCAACAGTTGATAACGGCGCGGTTGACAAGATGATCGTCGGAGGTTACATTCTGCGGGTTGATGTGCAAATGTCCGGCCAAATCAGGAGGTAGTTTTGAGAAGGATTGTTACTTTTGTAGTTGTCGCCGGTCTCGCCGGCTGTCTTGTCAGTTCCGCCCTGGCGAAGAGGGGCCGCAAACTGCCGCTGTCAGCCTACTTGAAGTCCGCCAAGATTGAAATCATATCAGGCGACCTCGAGCGATACAAGACGGCGGTGGTCATGCTGGATTCACTCTTCATGCATTACGGTCCTCACGACGAGGCGTTGTTCCTTATGTCGCAGATAATGGTCGACCGCATCGAGGCCTCACCGGGCCCGGTCAGCAAGATGCCCCACGTGGAACGGATGGTCGCCTACGTCGACTCCCTCCACATGTGCTGTGACAACAAGGACGTCAAGAAGAAATACAAGAAGGACTGCAAGAAATACACGCAACAGGCGGACTCGATCGCAGTGAAGTACTGGCGCGAGTTCTACAATGCCGGTATCGAGCAGCTCACAGAGACGCAGGACCTCTCGCAGGATCTTCAAGGGGAATCCGACTCCTCGATCATGGCGTACCTGCAGTCCGGTCTTGAGGCAACCTTCGATTCCTGCCGGACCAACATGCAGTTGGCCATCATTATCGACTCGACCGATCATCGAAGCTATGTGGCCATCGCCACTGCCTACGAGAGAATGCTGGACTATGAGAGTTCCATCGAATGGAAGCGGAAGGGTCTCGAGCACAGCTCCGACAGTACCCAATTGCTGCTGTCGATCGGTTACAACTACATCAACATGGACAAGTACTGCGAGGCCATCCCCTACCTGAAGAGCTACGTGGATATTACCCCCCAGGACACGGCCAACATGTACAATCTCACCATCTGCTACAACAACTGCGGGTTGTACGACTCCGCCATGGTTTTCTACGACAAGATTCTTCAGTTGGATCCACAGAACGTCGATGTCCTGAGCGCGGTCGGGCGCTACTATAACGAGAAGGGTCGTCAGGCGGCGGATTCCGCCCGGCAGCAGGAGCAGGACGGCAACACCACCGCTGCTGCGGAATGGCAGGTCAGGAAGGATGAGGCTTTTGACTCATCGCAGGTCTATTTCCGAAGCGCCTATGAAGCGAACTCCGATGATCCCTTTGTCGCCGACATGTATGCCCTGATCTGTGCGCTGAAAGGCGATTTCGAAGAAGCGATCATCGGCTACACAAGAATGACCGAGCTTAGACCCGATGATCCCGACAACTGGGTATATCTGGGTGATATCCATTTGAGCCTGAAGCAGTTCGATGAGTCGATCGTGGCGTACGAAAAGGCGGTTGATCTGCAGCCGTCCAACAGCGACGTCTGGCAGCAACTTGCGGATCTCTATCATGAGATAGGCGAAACGGCCAAGGAGGCCGAAGCCCAGACGCGATTGGACGAACTCAAGTAGTGATGAGGCCCGTAGCGGACAGGCTCGGTCGGCCTGTTCTGCGTCGCTGTTTCGCTGATAGTCTGGAAAACAAGCACTTGGCGGCGGGCGCACAGCCTGCCGCCTTCTTTCATCGCAGGCGTCGCTCATGCCACGACCGGAGAGTATAGCCGAGGTGGCTGTTGCCGGGCCACTCCGCCGCACTTTTATCTACCGCGTGCCGGAATCAATCGGAGAACTCCAGCCGGGCCAGCGGCTGCTGGTGCCGTTTGGACGTGGGCGAAAAACCGGGTACTACCTCGGTCCAGCGCCACGGCGGCCCGGCCTCAAGCTCAAGGATATCACCAGGGCCATCGACGCTTTCAGCTATTTCAGCCCGGAGTTGTTCAAGTTCTGTCGCTGGATGGCTGACTATTACTTCGCCAATCCAGCCGACTGCCTGGTAGCGGCGTTGCCGCCACCCCTCAAGAGTGGAGCTGTTGCAGCCTACTTCTGGAAGACCAAGCCCGACTGGCTGCCACCGTCCCTGGCAAGGCGGGCCGGCAGGGGCAAGCGGGTGACGCCCGCCGTGCTCTCGAGGATCACCGGCGAGAGCGGGCTTTTCCAACGGCTTGTCGACGAGGCGGCCATAGTGGAACAACCGCTCCCTGAATCCTCCCTGCAAAGCATGAGGTACGTGGCCCTCCGAGCGGCTGGGTTCGAGGTCTGGGAGAAACACTTCGCCACGCGAAAGTTCCAACCCGGGAAATTCGACGGCTCCAAAACGAGGGTGGAATTGAAAGAGGCCGGCTGGTCGGATTACCAGATCCGACTGGCGCTGCGTGAAAACATTCTGTTGCCTGTATACCGTGACGAGGAGCACGGGTCGGTACTGGAGTTCGTACAGGCGCGCGAGGACGTTTCCGGGATTGTACTAAACGCAGAGCAACAGGCCGTTGTTGAGGAGTTGCACAAATCGTTGGGAGGCCCCTTCTCGCCGACCCTGCTGCATGGCGTGACCGGGTCGGGCAAGACCATCGTCTATTGCCACCTGTGCCGGGACTTGCTGCAGAAAGGGAAGACGGCCCTGGTTCTGACTCCGGAGATCGCCCTGACGGGAAGCATTTTGTCATACTTTCGAGGATTCTTTGGTGATCTCGTGACGGTGATTCATTCGGCCATGACTGACCGGGAGCGGTGGGCAAGCTGGCGCGACATTCGATCCGGTCGCTGCAAGATCGTGGTTGGGCCGCGTTCAGCGATCTTTGCGCCGCTGCCCGATCTCGGCCTGATAGTGGTTGACGAAGAGCACGACCCGTCGTACAAGCAGAGCGACCCTGCGCCGCGTTTTCATGGTCGTGACGCCGCCGTCATGCGAGCCAAGCTGAACGACATTCCGATCCTTCTGGGCACCGCCTCGCCGTCACTGGAATCATACCACCATGCCCGCTCGGGAAGGTATCGCCTTCTTCGGCTGACGCGACGGCCCGCCGGGGCGGGGCTGCCGACTGTGCATGTGGTCGATATGCGCAAAGACCGGCTCCGGGGAGACCTGTCGTTCATGTCCTTCCCGCTCAAGCAGGAGATGGAAAACCGCCTGGCCAACGGGGAACAGGCGATACTGTACCTCAACCGGCGGGGCCATTCGCCTCAGTTGAAGTGTTGCACTTGTGGCGAGGTGCCCCAGTGTCCTCACTGCCGAATCAACATGACCTACCACAAGGTGGGCCACAAGCTGTCCTGCCATTACTGTGGTTTCGTTAGGACCAGTTATGACGTCTGTCCAAAATGCCGGGGAACAGAGTTCATCTACTTAGGAGTGGGTACGCAGAAGGTGGAAGAGTCGCTCTCCCGGCTTTTCAAGGATGCCCGCGCAGTGCGTCTGGACAGCGATTCCGCCTCCGGCCGCAAGCGGGCTCACGCGATACTGTCTGAGTTCGCCTCCCGGAAGAGCAACGTGTTGCTGGGAACCCAGATGGTTACCAAGGGACTGGACTTCCCAGGGGTGACGTTGGTGGGGGTGCTCTCGGCCGATATGAGTCTGGACCTGCCGGATTTCCGGGCTTCGGAAAAGACCTTCGCGCGGCTACTACAGGTGTCCGGGCGATCTGGTCGGTCGCAGTCACCGGGTGAGGTTAAGGTCCAGACCTACTACCCCGGAAGTGATCTCATTGCCGACGCCGCCCGGCAGGACTATGAGGCTTTTTTCGACAGGGAGATTGAATCGCGCCGGGCGCTGTCCTTTCCGCCGTTTTCGCGTCTGGTCAATTTCACGCTTTCGGGAAGCGATGAGAAAAAGCTTGAGAAGACCGCGCTGGAGTTCTCCGCCAGACTTCGGGACAAAATCAGCCGATCCGGCCTGAAAGCCGAACTACTCGGCCCGGCGCCGCGGCCGCTTTATTTGCTGCGTGGAAAATACCGGCGCCACATGTTTGTCAAAACACGGCAGGTGGTGAAACTCGTCGGGATGCTTACCGAGTGGGAAACGGCGGAGCCCCGGTTCAAGTTGCCGTCAGCAATAAAGCTGGTGGTCGATGTCGATCCGGATGATATGATGTAAAGCCGACCTGGGGCCGTCCGGCGCAGAGTGCTCTGACCAATCTCCTACGGGCACGGAATCGGCTCTGGCCCGCCTCGAAACATATAATCGACGAGATAGACCAAGTCCGCTATGTCTATGGGATTAGAGCAGTCACCGTTGATGTCGGCCACGAACAACGGATAAGGCGGTGGGCCGTCCCGGAACATGTAATCTATGAGGAACACCAGATCGGCAATGTCCTGCGAATGATTGTGGTCGAGATCACCCAGCGTCCAGGTCCAGAAATCCGGCGTCTCTGTTGACAACGTCGACAGACCGGTGTTATCGAACGCTGTAACACGCCACCAGTAGTGAGTGTTGAACGTCAGCGAGTCAGAGAGCGTATGCGAGGCACCTGGCAGCGAATCGACGATCTGGACAAACGTGAAACCGGGATCGATAGAAACCTCCAGCTTGTACCGCACGGTGTCGAGCGGATCGGGGTCGGTGCACTCACTCCACAGAAATGTCGGCAGCATGTTGAACACAGGCATATTGCCGGTATCGGGTGGGTAAGCTGGATCAGGCATGGTTGGAGGTTCAGGTGTACTGTTCACGAAGAAGGCTGACGCGAACAGGTCCGTCCATTCGGAATACTCGTATCCATCGTATGCTCGCGCCCGCCACCAGTAGCGCCAGTTCTCATGCAGAGGCTGGCTCACCTGCCAGGCAGTAGAGTCTGTGCCTTCAGGGATATCAAACGCCTCCACGGGGTCAGGTTCACCGTATGTCGTATCAACGGTGCAGAAGAAATCATAGGCAAGCGCGTCCGATTCGGCATCGGATGAGTTCTCGACCCAAAGCGTGGGCATGTCGCTGACCTGCTCATCATCGAGCGGCTGGAGCGGGACCGGCACCGACGGCAGCGAGTTCATGCGGAAGGTGGTTTCGTACCAGTTTGACCATGCGAGGCCGTTATGGACTCTGAGCCTCAAGTAGTAGGTCTCGCCATCAAGAAGCTCCGTTCCTGCGTAGACAACAAACGTATCTGCTGTCTCAAACGGAGCCGGGTTCCACATCTCGGCGTAGGCCCAGTCGTTGTCGGTGCCGACGGCTACTTCAACTTGAGTCTGGGCGTGTCGATCAAGCGGGTCTGTGTACGCCCAGGAAATCTCTGGTGCGTGGCTCGTTACGTTAAGAGCCGGGCCACTGCCATCGACAAACACTCCAAGTACTACGGGTGCTGTTGCTGGATATGGCTCAATGCAGGCAAGACGAAACCATCTCACATCTGCCAACTGCCACGTACCCTCGTCTTGAATGATGCTGCCAGGCTCTGGATCATCAATGTAGACCACATCGAGATAGTAGTCGCCATCGTAAGAGCCTGATGGGTCAATCACTGTTGCGCCAGACATGTCGCCTGTACGATCAGTGCCGGTGCGAGACATGGACGGCCAGTGCTCCGATGAGCACCTCGCCCCAACCGTCGGATCACAGCCCGCAGAATGGGTGTTGGTGATGTTCCTACCCTGGTCCCACACCAGTCCGTCCAATGTCTCAGAGACCGCAAGATATAAGTCTCCGTTAGCTGATCCGTAGGGATCGGTGCCATCCAAACCGCGCTGGGCACAGTCATCCTCTATCCCCGCGGGAATATCGTTGAATTGCACCCAAAGATAGTACAACCTGTTATTGCACTCGGAGACTGACATCTTGGAGCCATTCAGCTGCCAAGCGCCACCGTTGCAGACTGATTGGTCCCACCCAAGGTCAGCAACAGTAATCAGATTGCCACGGCCAAGACCATCGAAACCGAGAGTCTCACCCCAGTAGAACATGCTGCATTGAGTAGAACTGACATCACCGCCAGAGTTAGCATCTGCGGGCCAGTATCGGCCGTTCCATGCGATGTGGAGGTTATTGTCCGAAGCAATTAGAGCTGATACGTCCGTGTAGGGCCTGAAACCCGCAAGGCCGTCAGTGTTGTTTGTTAGGTTGACACGCGGAGTGAATGTGGCACCAAAGTCATAGGACAATTGATAGTACAGATCGTTGTCTGAATCCTCATGCAAAAGTCCGGTGTTGCTGGAGCAGGTGTCACAGTCACCAGCATTCGGTAGATTAGCGATCCACACAAGTGCTACCTTCCCGTCAGCTACGGAACAAGTAATATCTTGCGAGTAATTGAAACTTGTGTCAATTACGTAGGGTGGATAGTCCCATGTCCCCACGTTACCTTCTCCAACCTTTCTGAAGTAATACATAGGGTGGGGATGATCAGCGGGCCAATCATCACCCTGAGCAATAACGTGTGTTACTGGAGTCCCCCCGGGTACGTCATGATAGCATACCTTTGGCCATAGAGCTTCATCGCCCAGGATAGCACCATAATCCATGACACTGTCTGGCACGCGAGAGGAAGACGAGAAATTCCCCGAGCCCGGACCTGCGTCGTAGTACAAATGGGGAGAGTACCCGGAACCTTGATTATTGTGACCACTGACTACTGCGCGATTATCAGCAGACACGTCTATGCCCACATATCCGGCATAGTCACCCCCGGGCTGAACGGACACACCCAGGCCAGGCCGAAGCTGCGTGCCATTCCAGCCGAAGTAGGCGTTGTAGTACATATGACGATCTTCCAGAACCGGCGCCTGCAAATACATCCAAACAAAGTGTATGATAAGACCACTCCCTTGACTGGGACCCCAGTCAACCATTCGCGCCATCGTGCCGATATGCTGCTGGTCATACCAAGTCTCCCCTATTTTCACGCCTGGGGAGAGAGATGGGAAGACGCCGACCCCCAGTGATTGTGCTACGCTGGATTCATGAGCCATGTCTTTAGGCGATCCCCCCGTATCCTGCGTCACCGCATACGCAACCGCGCAGCACAGCACCCCTGCTAATACAAGAATTGAGCACTTCATAATACCCCTACCACCTTTAATCTCCCAATTACCGTAATATAGGCCAAAAGGGCCGCTTTGGCAAGGAGATTGGGATATTTATTGCCGCTCCTGCCCCCCAAAACAATTACTTGGCAAACATACGGTTGACTAATATATTACGGCGTGGATAAATTGGCTGTTCAGAAATTGAGCAGTCTGCCGATAGATTAAGGGAGATGATTTGGACTATTACTGGCCCGTACTGATGACGGGTGGGCAGGATGCCTCAGGAGGCGGCGCTTTTACGCTGGTATGGTTCGGACTGATTTTCGTCCTGATGTACCTCCTCCTGATACGCCCACAACGGAAGAAACAGAAGGAGCATCAAAGGCTCCTGGGCGAACTGAAAAAAGGCGACAGGGTTGTGACCTCCGGCGGCATGTTCGGGACCATATTCGCCATCGACGACGAACGAAGCCGCGTCATTTTGAAAATCAATGACGCCACCAAACTGGAGTTTCTCAAGTCGTCCATTGCCGCCAAGGTAGAAAAGTAGTATAAGGAGCAACCGTGGCTGAGCGGCGGATCGTCACTTACGGCGACCCGGTATTGCGGGAGACTTCCGAACCGGTTGACAAGATCAGCCAGGAAGTAAAAGATTTAGTGTCCGACCTTACGGACGCTCTGAAAAAGGCCAGGGGTCTGGGACTTTCAGCGGTCCAGATCGGTGTCTTGAAACGCGTCTTCATTGTCGACCTAACGGCGGTCGACCTGACGGAGACCCTCAGGGTTTTCATCAATCCGGAGATTGTTGAAACCAGCGGCGAAGTTGAAATGGAGGAGGGGTGTCTTTCATTTCCGGGGATTTATCGGAAGATTGTTCGACCCTCGCATGTAAGAGTGAGAGCGACAGATCTCGACGGTAATGAATTTGAAATCGCCGCCAGCGGCCTTGTGGCCCGTGCTATGTTGCACGAGTACGACCATCTTGAGGGCAAACTGTTCATTGAACGCATGTCACCGATAACTCGTACCCTGCTGAAGGGCCGTTTACGAAAACTGGCCAGGGATTCGCGAGCCGCCTGAGTCCGGCTCCGCTGTCCCCCGTTCTTTTCCCGCCGCCGTCGCATGTGACCGACGCGCCCGGTTCACGGCTGACATACTGAATGAAGATTGTTTATATGGGTACGCCGGAGTTTGCCTGCAAACCCCTGCTGGCGCTGCACGAAAGCAGACATGAGATCGCGATCGTAGTCACCGGTCTCGACAAACGTCGTGGGCGGCGAGGGGAGCCGCGCGCCACCGATGTCCACTGCGTTGCCGGGGAGCTGGGGTTGCCTGTGCTCACGCCGAAGTCGCTCCGGAGCGAGCAGTTGTACCAGGAGCTGCGCGCCTGCCGGCCGGACCTGATCGCGGTGGTGGCCTTCCGCATCCTGCCGGAGCGGCTGTTCAGTCTGCCCGAATTCGGCGCCGTCAATATCCACGCCTCCCTGCTGCCGAAGTATCGCGGGGCGGCTCCCATCAACTGGGCCCTGATCAACGGCGAGAGGGAAACCGGGCTGACCAGCTTTTTCCTGAACGCCAAGATCGATACCGGCAACATCATTCTCCAGGAAAGGACGGCTATCGGCGAGGATGAGAATTGCGATTCCCTTCGCGCCCGCCTTTCGGAGATGTCGGGTCCTTTCCTGCTCAGGACTATTGATCTGATCGAGCAGGAGGGATTCACGCCGACGCTCCAGGATGAGAGCCGGGCCACGCCGGCGCCCAAAATAGGACCGCTCGACGCGCTGATCGATTTTGGTCTCCCCGCCGCCAGGGTCAGGGATTTCGTGCGGGGGCTGTCCACCAGGCCCGGCGCCTACACCTGGTTTCGGGGCAAGAAAGTCAAGATACTCGTCTGTCGGAAAGCCGAGACGAGTGTCGCCGCTGCCGGCAGGCCAGGATCTGTGATCCCGGCCGGAGGGCAGCTTGTAATCCGGTGCGCAGACTCTGCCGTCGAGGTTCAGAGTCTGATACCGGAAGGTAAGAAAGCCATGGATGGCAGGTCTTTTGTCAACGGCTTCCGGCCGCAGGCAGCGGAGCTATTCGGGGAGCCGGTCCAGGGCATTAAGGAGTAGAAGTGAAAACGGAGATCTTAGTTAATTCAACCGAATACGAAACCAGGGTGGCTGTTCTTGAGGACGGCAAGCTTGTTGAACTACACGTGGAACGACCGGACACCGACCGGATGGCCGGTGATATATACAAAGGTGTAATCAAGACCGTTCTCCCGGGGATGCAGGCGGCTTTTGTCGATATCGGCTTTCCCAAGGCGGCCTATCTGCACTCGTCCGATGTCGGCAAGGTTTACACGCGGCATGGGGACTCGGAAGACATCGAGGAAGAATCGCCGGCTGATATCGTCCGCAAGCGGCGTCGGGCCGGGATCGAAACGGTTCTCAAACGCGGCCAGGAAGTACTGGTACAGGTTATCAAGGAACCGATATCCACCAAGGGACCGCGGGTGGCGACCGAGATATCAATCCCGGGCCGGTTCGTGGTCTTGGTTCCCGATGATGACCATATCCGGGTCTCAAAGCGGATTTCGGACTGGGGTGAGAAGAGACGGCTCAAAAAGCTGCTGGCCCCTCTGCGGCCAGAGGGTTTCGGGCTGATAGTCCGGACCGAGGCGGAAGGGGAAAAAGAACCGGTCTTCGCAGCGGATATCAAAAGAGTGATGAAGCTCTGGGGCAAGCTGAGAAGGAAAGCCGACAGTTCACCCGCGCCGGCCCTGATCCACAAGGAAGCGGAAATGACCGTCTCCAAGATCCGGGACATTTTTACCAACGATGTGGAACGGCTGGTGATCGATAATCGGGCCGACTACAAGATGATCCGCAGCTACTCCCGGCAGGTAGCTCCCGACCTGAAGGACAGGGTCGAACTCTACAAGGGTGCTCTGCCGTTGTTTGACCAGCACGGGCTGGAGCCGGAGATCGAGAAGATGCTGGAACGCAAGGTCTGGATCAGGAAGGGAGCCTACCTGATAATCGATCAAACCGAGGCGATGGTCACGATTGACGTCAACACGGGCCGTTTTGTGGGTGGCAAAGACCACGAGCGGACAATCCTCGAAACCAACCTGTCCGCGGCGCGCGAGGCTGCCCGTCAGATCAGGCTGCGTGATATCGGCGGTTTGATCGTCTGCGACTTCATCGACATGTACAGCCGCGAGAACCGCCGGAAATTGTACGAGGAGTTCCAGCGTTGCTTCGTGCGCGACCGGGCCAAGAGAGCCATCAATCCCGTGACCGACTTCGGCCTTCTGGAAATGACCCGGGAGCGGATCCGCCCCTCGCACATGCACGTCCTGTCTGAACCCTGTCCGTACTGCTCCGGTATCGGGCGCGTCCCGTCGAAGAAGACTATGGCCACCAAGATCGAGCGCTGGTTCATGCGCGCCAAGGCCGACCGGCAATACACCAATTTCCACCTGGTCATCAGCCCGCTGGTGGCGGAAGCGATGGTCGACAACGGGACCGATCGCGTCTCGCGGCTCATGAGAGCTCACCGGTTCAAAATCAACGTGATTCGGGATACGACCCTTCCCGTGCAGCAATACAAGGTCTACAACGCCGTCACCAACGAGGAGATCTCGGACAAGTATGTGGCATAAAAGGCAAACCGCAATCGCAAAAATCTCCCTGCGTGGCTCTGGAGGTGCGCCTGCCGTTCCGAAGGGCCGGCGTTGCCGGACGGTCGAATGGTCCAAGAAAAACCTTGCCGAGGGTCAGCAATTTGACCACATTGCAGCGTACGATAGGAAGCGTTTTTCAAATGGATCAGGGCTATGATTGATTCTCATCGAATGGGTCGGGAGATTGAGATCAAGCTAAATCTCGACTCCTTTACCAATTACCTCAAGCTGCTTGGCTTTTTGGGCCAGATCGAGCGGGAAGAACGCCATCAAAACGCCTTTTTCGACACCGAGGACCGCAAGTTGGCTGAGGCCGGCTGGGCGCTACGGGTGCGGGCGGAGGACAATCGCGGGCTGGTAACGATCAAAAGCATCGCCACCCGGTCGGGAGCCGCCCTCATCCGGCAGGAAATGGAGGCTGAGATATCGCGTGCGGAAGCCTTTGACTGCCTGGCCCTCCAGCGGGACGTGATGAGCTTTCCCGTCGTTCCCATAGACTACCTGAAAGACAAACTGGGCGAGTTGACACTGATGGTGCTGGTCAAGTTCGAAAACCTGCGGCAGAAGAAGTTCTTCAAGATATCCGACCATACGTACGTGTTTGAGATTGATAAAACTGAATTCGGGGACGGCTCGGTTGACTACGAGCTTGAGGTCGAACTTCCCGATACCGACCGATTGGAAACAGTCGATGACGCCTTGCGCAAGATGTTCTCCACGCTTGCCATTCCTTTTGAGCACCAGACCGACAGTAAGTTCGCCCGCGCCCTGCAGCGGGCGAAGATATATTAACCCGGGGCTGATCTTCCTTGTGAGGCTTCTCTACTGATCGCATGACGGACGCAGAGCGTCCAAGAGAGGCACGTTGTGCCCATTCCCACGCGGAGCATGGGAACGAGGAGAGAAAAAGCATTGACAACGACCTTTTCACAGGTAACCGCAGTCGAAGGGTAACACTTAATGCCGAACCGATCCCACCGCAAGCGGATGGGACACCCGGCGTCAGGCGTCCCTGCTTGAGGGCTTATTGAAAAAGGTACTCCAAGGGGTGGCGTCGGGTGTCTCTGCCCGACGCTTCTATGGATTCGTGTTACTGCCAGGCAGAGACGCCTGGCAGCACCAGCATCAATGCTTCGGCGGCTGACTACTGTAACTTTTTCAACAGGCCCTTGACGAGAGGTGGCTACTTGTCGGTCTCTGTCTCTTCGGCCTGAGGCTCGTCGTCCTTGTCGTCTTTCTCGGATGTCTCTGACTTGAACTTGTCTTTCCACTTGGCGAGCTTCTTGGCCAACCCGGGTATGGCGTCGACGATTCCTTCCCACTTCCCCTTGGCCACGGGGAGAATCCGTACGGCGTCTTTGTCCATGATAATGAACGCGGTCGGCTCGATCCTGGCGCCGCCGCCACCGCCGCCACCGAATTCACCGGTCTTGTCACCCTCCTTCTGGCCCCCACCGGCCCCGAAACCGAACGATATTTTCACTACCGGTATAACCGTCCTGTCCCCGACCGTCACCGGCTCCCCAATTACGGTTTCGGTCCTGGCGACCTCCTTGAGTTCACCGACAACGCCTTTGAGAATGTCTACTACATTGTTAGCCATCCTGGTCTCCTCTCTTCTTTCCTATCGCCAACTTCACGATCTGTCTTAAGGGAAGGCCCGCCACCAACACCAGTGAGCGGTACAGCAGCAAATACAGCGGCAGGGCCACCGAAACACGGGCGCTCCCGGACAGCGACGGTCCGGTCCAGTCGGGTGTGAATCGCACCCGCCCGACAACCGCGGGGGCCGCCGCCAGGGCTGCCTGGTAATAACCGAAGGCCTGGCCGGTTAGATCGGGTGCGGCAAAGCCGCCTTTGATCTCTGCCTCCAAGTGTTCGATAATCAGTGATCTCAGGACACCCACAGCATAGCCGTACAGCCCCTTACTGCACTCAGGCAGAATACGGAGGATATCTCGCAGCGGTCGTTTCCGCCCGGGTTTCCGGGGAGGTTGTTCAGACGGCGACTTTTTCTCAGGTTGCTCGGGCTTCCTTGCTTTCTTCTCGTCAAGCGGTGACGAACTGACCCGGAACCCGAGCACTCTCACCGACCGTACTCTGCGGAGGTAGTCATACTCCCGGCCGGTTCTGCCCAGTCCCACAAACAGGGATCGCCTGTCGCCGCCCAACTCAAAGCGCACCCGAAGGCGGAGTAGGAGTATTGCGGCAAGCAGCAACGCGATTATGACAATTGTGCCGGTCACATACATTGTATCGGCTTCCAGATAGCAGGACGTAATGGTGCTCGTCTGAGCTCCAAATATACGGTCTATTTCTGATTGCCGATACGATTTTCTTGCGCACTTCGATGCCACATACGTCCTTGACAAAGAGACTTGACAAGGCGGGAACACAACGGCGAAATTGCAATAAACAGAAAGGTTAGTTAGTGCAGGTCGAAGAAACTGTAACCAAAGGAGGCGATTGTGCGTACGCGACTGTTTATCTTAGGGTTAGTTCTGTTTGCCGGGCTTGTGCTTTTCTCCTGCACCGAGAAGAATATCTATAACAGTTGTCCCAATCACTCCGTCTGCGTGTCTGGTGAGGTGCTGGCGTGGTTCTGTGGCGTGCGTGATGGATACAATCCCACGCCCGAACCACGATATACGGTCGCGACTGGTAAGAAGGCAATAGTCCGGTTCGTCAGCATTGGTGGATCCACATTTGCTATTGAGACAGACGACTCATCGTCATTTGAGACATGGATCGAGCGGGGCGTCTATAACGTGGTCATCGAAATCGGGCATGCACACCCCTTTACACTCCAACACGTTCAGATCGCAGGTGATACAGCATTGGAACTCAATACTCTTTACGAGTATTATACATCGGATACTGTTGACTTCTGCTTCTTCTATCCGGATGCCGGCGATTCCCTCGGTAAGGAGGCTGAGCTGGCGCACATTCTCCCCTTGCGAAGGGAACTGTGGCGATTGATCGATTTCACGCGCGCTCAGCGCGAAGTATACGTCAGCCCTTACACTCACTATGCCGATGTACGCTACCGAATTCCGTTAGAGCCGGGTTGTCAGGCGTGGGAGGCCTACGAGCAGGCTGAGTTGGTCAAATCCTGGTTGGGTGGCTTTCCAGAGAGCTTCTATGTGAGTCTCGATTTCTGCATATGCATGTGGGCTCCCCGCCTACAGCCCCATCGCCTCCCACATTAGGGCCGGAGGAATAGAGCCTTCGGCCAGAAGGGCGTCGTGGAAACCGGCCAGTGAGAACGCGTCGCCGTCGCGCGCCATAGCCGCCTCCCGGAGTTCCATGATCGCCAGCTTACCTATCAGGTAAGACATTTGATAAGCAGGGGACAGTGTGTAGCGACGGACTTCCGTGCGGATATACTGTCTGCCCGACTCACTGGTGATACCCAGGGCGTCGATCATCCAGTCGACACACTCCTGGTAGCTGAACTGCCCCGTGTGGAGTTTGACATCGGCTACGATCCGGGCGGCGCGAAACCTGATCCCCCCCAGTGTTCCCAGCCACTGGACCGGGTCTTCGGAGCTGTAGAGTCCATGATGGTAGACTTCTTCCTCGCAGTAAAGCGCCCAGCCCTCGATCATCATGATATTGAATTGCCATTTTCGAACCGGGTCTTCGTTCCTCCCGGCCAGTTGCAACTGCAGGTGATGTCCGGGAAAAGCCTCATGGACAACCGAGCTTCTGAACCCTCGCCGGTGAATATACCGGTAGCGGGCCTCAAGTTGTTGTCGGTCGATATCCTCCGGGACAGGACGTACATAGAAGTATCCATGCTGCACGCTGTCGAAAGGACCGGCGGGCTGGTAGGCGATGCTACTGATCATGGTGCGCAGGAACGGCGGCGTCTCGATGACCGTGACGGGGGCTATGTCCTCTGGAATGGTCACGAAGTCGCTGCGCTCGAGGAACACCTGCACCTGTCTTACCTCCCAGTTGTAGTATTCGAGAATGTCGGCCCCGCTGAAGTGAGCCGGCACGAAGACCGAGTCCTGACCGTTCTGGTGGTGGTTTTCGAGATAGGCTTCTTGTTCGGCGTAGGCGACCTGTGACTGCTCAAGTAACGCCTCGCCGAGTTTCAGCAGCGAGTCGGAGCCGTACGTCAGGAAATACTCGTGACTCAGCTTGTAGTCGAAGTTCTTCCTGCCGATAGCGAACTCGGTCGGCGACCCCGGTTCAAGCTCAGAGAGATAGAGGGCGAAATCATTCATCGCCTCACGGGCGCGGGTGGAGGCTTGGAGAATCTCGTCGGCCTGGTCAGGGAACTTGCTCATAAGTTCACCTGCGACCTCCCGGTAAAACTGCTGACCTGACTCCAGAGACTCAAGGGCAGCCTCGATGTACACCGGCGGGGGTTTCTTGAGTCTCTTTCGGGCAGTGGCTAAAAGCCCCGGAACAGCCTTCATCCGGGAGACAATAGCCACCCGCTTCTCGTGCAGGGGAGCGTGGCCGGAAAGCAGGAGGAAGTAGATGCCGTTGATTGCCTCATCGACATACAGTTGCGGCGATTTCCTGTGCCACTGAATCCTCTGCAGATTGAGAAGGGCAATATCCACGTTGGCTTTCACCAGCTTGTAGTTTATCCGATCGTGACGGGGAAGGTCGGCCTTCTTGTATCGGAAGAGCTTTTTCTCGTAACCCTGGAGTTTCTTGATCATGCTCTTGACGGACTTGGAAGAATAGTCGGCCAGGTGGAAATCGTAGGCGTGAATACCCATCTCGGTTGACCTGACCGGGTAAAACGATTGAAGGCTCTCCAGAACATCATGACAGAGCTTGTCGAACTTGTCGTCCGCCGACAGGGAACCGGCGGTAATACAGATAAGAACGAATGTCGCGACCAGTGTTGTAAATACCTTACGAAACATGAATCCT
This sequence comes from uncultured bacterium, assembly GCA_965603125.1. GTDB lineage: Bacteria > Zixibacteria > MSB-5A5 > GN15 > FEB-12 > JAJRTA01. The sequence goes on from CBFDBU010000002.1 coordinate 88,544, forward strand.
CCTTGGCAATTTGATCGGCATATTAAGCAAAACCGCAAGGCATGGCAAGCTTCTTACGTCAATTCAAGACGGCCGACCAGTTCTATGTGCATGGTATGGGGGAACATATCGATCGGCTGCACGGCCGGCAGGCGGTAGCCGAATTGCCGTAGTTGCCTGGTGTCCCTGGCGAAAGTCGACGGGTTACAGGAGATATATAGCAGTTTCGGCGGACGCAGGGAGGCGATTTGCTTCAGCACGCGCGGATTAAGACCGGCTCGCGGCGGGTCGACAATCACGATATCCACAGACCCCGGTTGCTCGCGGTTTTCTCTCAGGAAATCTCTAACGTTGTTCTCGTGAAAGCTGATGTTGGTGATGCCGTTTATCTCGGCGTTCTCCGTAGCTGCGCGGACCGCCTCGCCGACAATCTCCACTCCCACCACTTCGGCCACCGAGTCTGCCAGGAGAATACCGATGGAACCGGTTCCGCAATAGAGGTCAAGAACGCGATCGGACGGCCCGGCCTCCAGCATGTCAAAGGCCATCCGGTAGAGCCTTTCGGCCTGGCGGGAGTTGGTTTGGAAAAAGGAATTGGCGCGGATTCGAAACCGCGCTTGAAACAACTGCTCCTCGATGTATCCGGGACCCCAGAGCACGGTCTCCCTGTCTCCGGTGGCCACGTTTGCCTTGCGGTCGGTCTCATTATGGACGATCGTTGTCACCTCCGGGAACTCATCGGTCACCTGCGCCACAATCTCCTGTGCCGCAGGAACTTCACCGCTGGCGGTAACTAGGTTGACCATCACCTGGCCGGTGTGAGCCGTTTCACGAATTACCAAAAACCGCATAAAGCCGGTATGGCGCCTGACATCATAGACGGGGATGTTCCTGCTTGCCACGAAGCTGCGCACGCAGGCGACCAGCCGATTGGATGTTTCCGATTGCAGATGGCACTCGGTCAAATCGAAAATCTCGTCCCAGCATCCGCGCCGATGCAATCCCAGCGTGTAGCCGCCGTCGTCGGCTACGTCGAAAGAGAACTCCATCTTGTTGCGATAATAGAAAAGCCGATCCGATCCGATAATCTCCCAAACTTCGACATCCTTCTGATCCCCGAGCCTTTCCAGACAGTCGGCCACCTGTTTCTGCTTGAACCGCAACTGCTGGGCATAGTCGAGGTCCTGCCAGGTGCAGCCGCCGCAGTGCTCGAAATGCTGGCAGCGGGCTTCAATCCGCTCCGGTGATTTCCTTACTATCCGACGCAGGCGCGCCTGGTCGAAGCGCGGCCGGGAATGGACAATTTCCGCCTCTACCAACTCCCCCGGCAGACCGCCGTCAAGAAAGACTACCTTGCCGTTGAGGTGCGCCACCGCCTTGCCGTTGAAGGCCAGGTCGGTTACCTCAAGTTCTACGCGTTTTTCCTGAGGATTCATTCCCGATTATCTTCCCGAAACCGGCGGAGAAGACCGTTGTTGCCGACGTGGTCTCCGCCTGCTTGGTTTCAATACGCGTCCACACCGCAAGATACCGGCATTATCGCACAGCGCAACCGTTTGTCCCGACGCTGCGGTAGCAAGCTACCTTTTCGCGCTACGCGCGTTTGTTCTTTAGCTCCGGCGCTTGGCGTCTGAGCTCTCTTCATCGTGCCGGACTGGTCCTGCGGAAAGATGTCCGCACTAAAGCTTGAATAGTACTTGTGTCTTGACATTCTACAGCCTACATTTCAAGCAAATATTGTACGTATTCGATACGGGGATATTTGCTTAACTGAAGGGCGTGGGATGGGTCAGTTGAAAAGGGAAAGTAAGTTCTGGGGAACGGGCGGTTTGGTGCTTGGCACATTGTTGATCGTCATAGTTTCTATTATCTCAACCTACCTGACACAACAATCTCTCGGTGACCAGGTGAACGAATTGCGCCGTGCGACTGAACTTCAATGGCGTCCTTGGCTATATGTTGAACAGATGAATATGTCTCTGACGCCTGACTACATAATGGGCAGAAGCGATACTTCGTTAAGTGGCATGGTCCCAATAGAAGAAATAGAGATATCCAGCAGGGAGTATCTGGCGGTACAGCGGTTATTCATTGATCTCAAGAGGACTTTACAGCTGCAGAATAAGGGACTTACTCCCCTGCGCGTCACTAAGTGGATTCCTTCGACGCTCTACTTAGAAGAGTGGGAAGAAATCTACAACAAGTCAGTTGAGAAGTTGGTTGTGACCCTGCGTACACTTCCAGATATCGACACAATGCTAGTTGATATTGTCGTTTTCCCGGGTGGGTTTGAAGAGTTTTCTGAGAAGCGTGTGAAGAGAAGTATGCCCATAGATGTCTTTCACACACACCGTGATGGGGACAAGAAGCTGACGCTATACCCGTACATCTACGTTGAGTATGAGGACATCAATCGCAAGCGATACAATCTTATTGTTATGCATCACGCCGTCTTTGATATCGTCATTGAGGATAATAAAGTGTCTATCGTTGGCCCGGTCGCCGCCGGCCTTGAGAAGTATAGATGGGATGTCTTGCGCTTCCGATAGGATATACGGCCTTCTACGAGAAATCCATCTCCCCGTGGACAGATCGCTGCGATTCTGCCATCGACGTCATGCTGAGCGGAGTCGAAGTATGACGGATGGACCCCTGCTTCCGGGCTTGTTGAAAACGGATGGGTGGCCCACCTTTCAAGGGCTGGGTGGCCCACCTTTCAAGGTGGGTTTCTCTGTATCCGTTGCGTCTCAAATGGTTGACTTAGTCTCAACTGGATCATATCCACGCAAACTGCCAAAGTCAATCGGATTTATCCCCACCATAAATGGTGGACCACCCGTGATGCTGCGATGACACTACGCTGGGTGGCCCACCTTTCAAGGTGGGTTTCTCTGTATCCGTTGCGTCTCAAATGGTTGACTTAGTTTCAACTGGATCATATCTACGCAAACTGCCAAAGTCAATCGGATTTATCCCCACCTTTCAAGGTGGGTTTCTCTGTATCCGTTGCGTCTCAAATGGTTGACTTAGTCTCAACTGGATCATATCCCCGCAAACTGCCAAAGTCAATCGGATTTATCCCCACTATAAATGGTGGGCCACCTGCGGTGCTGCGGTGCCACTATGTGTGTTTTTTGTGGTTGCAGTAGCCGTCGCCGTCGTGTATCGTCCGGTGATTGGCAACTGACGAAATGAAAGGCGGATCTCGATGAAAAAGACAATAGCTGTTGCGATCACCTGTGCCTGTGTGAGTGTGGCCGTATTTACTCCGCACACCAACGCCTGCACCAATCTGCTGGTCACCAAAGGCGCCTCCAGCGACGGTTCGGTTATGATCACCTACACCTGTGACGGCGAGTTCCACCCGCACCTGGAGTACACCCCCGCTGCGGATTACCAGCCTGGCGATTCGCTTGAGATCACCGATCGGCGCGGCAATACCCGTGGCTGGATAAGCCAGGTGGAGCATACTTACGCCGTGGTCAATCTGATCAACGAGCACCAACTGGCCATCAGCGAGACGACCTTCAGCGGGCGGGAGAAGCTTCGCAACAGCGAAGGTCTGCTGCACTACTGGGACATGATGTATCTTGCCCTGCAGCGGGTCCGGACGGCAAGGGAAGCAATAGACGTCATGACCGACCTGGTGACCGAGTATGGCTATCGGTCCACCGGTGAGTCATTCTCGATAGCCGATCCCGATGAGGCCTGGATACTGGAAATGATCGGCCCCGGCGAAGGTGGTGAAGGCGCCCAATGGGTGGCGGTGCGGGTTCCCGACGGATTCATATCGTGCCACGCCAACAAGGCGCGCATCGGCGAGTTTCCGCTGGATGATCCGGAGAACTGCCTCTACTCGGGAAATGTCATTTCTTTTGCGGTCGAGAAAGGATACTACGATCCCGATTCAGGCGAGCCGTTCCGTTTCTGCGAGGCCTATTGTCCGGCCACGCCGGGAAACCAGCGGTACGCCGACGCCCGGGTCTGGAGCATCTTTCGCCGCGCGGCCCCGTCGCGGGGTCTCTCACCCGACTATCATCGCGCCGTAGAAGGCGCCGAGCCATACCCGCTGTGGATCAAGCCCGACAAGCCGTTGTCACTGGCGGACGTGTTTTCATTGATGCGCGATCACTATGAAGGCACCGCCTACGACATGACCGGGGGCATCGACGCCGGTCCCTATGGTTGCCCCAACCGCTGGCGACCCATGACCTTTTCGCTGGACGACACCACCGTCCAGTACGTCTGGGAGCGCCCGATCTCCACCCAGCAGACCGGCTTCTCGTTTGTATCCCAGTCGCGCTCTTGGCTTCCCGATCCCGTCGGCGGCGTCCTCTGGTACGGCGTGGACGACACCTACACGACCTGCTATTTCCCGCTCTATTGCGGTATCGACGCCATCCCGGAATCGTACACGATCGGCAGCCTGCAGAAATTCTCCTGGGAGTCGGCCTGGTGGGTGTTCAACTTCGTGGCCAACATCGCCTGCCTGAAATACTCGTACATGCTTCCGGAGATCCAGGAAGTGCAGGGCGATATCGAGAGTACCTTGATAACTCTGCAGCCGGCGGTGGATGCCACGGCCCTGGGATTGTCTGACTCGAATCCGCAGCTTATGACCCGCTACCTGACCGACTACTGTGTCACTCATGGTGAACAGGTGGTCAAGCGATGGCGGGAACTTGCCGAACATCTCCTGACAAAATACAACGACGGCTATGTCAAAGATGAAAACGGCCGCCCCCAGGAGAAAGGCTACCCGGAAGGCTGGCTGCGCGAAGTAGTGCGGGCGCGCCCCGATCAGTTCCGTCTGCCGGTAAGGGACACTGCCGTCGCCGAGTCACGCCTTGTGGATTAGGGCCGCCGACAGCCTGCGGTCTTAGCAGAGTTGTGAACTGGATTGGGACACGCGGGTGACCGCACTGTTGCAGCATCAAGTCGAAAGCCAGGCCAGCGCTAATACGACCAATATAACCAGCAGCGTGGGCGTCGCCAACCCTACGAGCATTCGCCTGATGGGAACATGGAAGTACTGGCAGGTGACCACCAGGCAGGGATGGACCGGGGATATGATGTATCCAAAGAAGATCGAGACGTAGATCAGGGCAAACATCTCCGGCTCAACCGTTGACACCGTGGCCAGGTAGACCGGCAGGATGATCGACGCCGGGAGTTGCACCCGGCCGGTCACAAAACCCAGCAGACAGCCGGCGCAGACAGCCAACATCAGCGGCGGCAGCGGCAGCGTGGCGATCAGGCTGCGGGCGTCCGACTGCTGGAAGATGTGCAGGTACAGAAACATGCCTATTATGATAAGCGAGAAATTCCACGGTCTCATGTCGGTCACGATCCGCCGCAGGTGGAGCTTTTGCTCGGAGAGGCTAATCGAGAGCAGAAGACCGCTGCTGACACCTGCCAGCGTGGCAAGCGATCCCAATGACAGCAGTCTCTTCAGGCTGAAATCGATCAGGGGCGCACAGAGAATAATAACCACCGGAATCGCCAGACCCGCCCAGGAGAATGCCCGGGTGCGGCTGGGAGTGCCGTCAACGCGGCGCAGGAAGAAGATGTACCCTAAGATCAGAGCGAAGAAAAAGGCAGGCAAGAGGTAGACGATGGCCTGGTAGACGTCCAGAGAGGCAATCTCGGCCGAGACAATCAGCGCCGAGCACAGGGGGTAGATCAGGATAAACAGGTGGCGAAACCAGTTGTTGATGACGGCCTTCAGTGCATCAGTTACTCCTTCCCCGGCTTTCTCGACGATCGGGGCGGACAGAAGCGCACCACCGGGCATCGGCAGCAGGCCCATCAGGGCTGCCGAAAACGGCAACAGGTATCTCCTGCTCAGCCGGACATTATTAACCAGGGAATCGACCTGGCCGCTCTCCTTCATGGTCCCGCCGAGCACTGGTATCAGGCCCATGGCGACGGCCAGCAGGATAATCGAAGGGTCGCTGACGGTATCTATGGCCTGCCTGAGAACGCTTTCCACCGGCAGCGTGAACAGGCCGAGAATCAGCGCCCCGCTGATCAACCCCGCGGCCAGGTTCTTTCTTGATATTATCAGGATCCCGGCAAGAGATACCAGGAAACCGATCCAGGTCAGCAACATAAACACAATGTATAATCGAAAACCGGCCGGGAATCAATAGGGCAATCGTTGCTTACTATTGGTTTTCTGGAATTGAAAAAGGAAGCGAGCAACAAACCGAAACCGTTGAAACAATACAAAACCGCTTGCTTTTTCATCGAATTTTTCCGTTGAATACCGGTACTATTGAAAACATGCTTGAATGCAACACCAATCCGGAGGCAGATCGCGATGAATTCTATGTCCAAGTCAACGTTTCGTGGGCTATTGATCGCCCTTTTGTTCGGGAATCTTCTTCTCGCATCGGGGGTGTTGGGGCGTAACCGGGAAGATATCACGGGTGTCTGGGAAGGGGCGATCTCGCTCCCCGGTTCGGAACTGACTATCACGGTTGAGTTTACCCGGAATGACGATGAGGTCCTGAAGGGCCAGATCGATATCCCGATGCAGGGTTCCAGAGACCAGCCGCTGGACAATATCGTGTGTGTCGGGGACAAGCTGACGTTCGACTTGCCGGGCTTTCCGGGCGAACCGAAATTCGATGGCACACTCTCCGGCGACGGTCATGAGTTGTCCGGTGATTTCACCCAGGGGGGAGTTACTTTTCCATTCACGCTCAGGAAAAAAGACGTTGCCGAAATGGAAAAGGAAGCCCGGCGACTCGAAAAAAACCTATTGGAACTGGAAGCGTTCATCGATACGACAATGGTCACGTGGCAGGTGCCCGGGCTTGCGATAGCGATTGTCAGCGGCGGCGAGGTGATTATGTCGCGGGGATTCGGGCTGCGTAATATCGACGATTCGCTTCCGGTCACTGAGAATACTCTCTTTGCCATCGGCTCATCCACGAAAGCCTTTACTACTATGGCAATGGGGATGTTAGTGTACGACGGACTCCTTAACTGGGACGAGCCGGTCAGGACTTATCTCCCGACCTTCAGGCTCTATGACGACTTCGCCACGGAGGGCATGACTCCGCGCGACCTGGTTACTCATCGCTCCGGGCTGCCGCGCCATGATTTCATGTGGTATGGTTCGTCGCGCACCCGCCGGGAACTGTTCGATCGCCTGCAATTCCTGGAGCCCAACGTGGGTTTCCGCGCCAAGTTTCAGTATCAGAACCTGATGTTCATGACTGCCGGGTACCTGGTCGGGCAACTGACGGGTTCCACCTGGGAAGACGTCGTCCGCACCCGGATTTTCGAACCGCTACACATGAGTAACAGCAACTTCTCTGTCGATAAGTTGCAGCAATCGACCGATTTCGCCCTGCCCTACCGCAGGGATGGCGAGCAAGTCGCTCTGATGCCGTTTCGCAACATTACCACTATGGGGCCGGCCGGGTCGATCAACTCGTGCGCAGCCGACATGACCAACTGGGTGCGATTTCACGTTGAAGGTGGTGAAGTGGGACAGGTCCAACTGGTTTCGGAAACGGCCATAACCGAGATGCATACGACCCAGATGGTCATCAGTGCACCGGTGGAGTTCGCCGAGCGGCTTCACAACAGCTACGGCTTAGGGTGGTTCGTAGAAAGCTACCGCGGGCACGAGAGGGTTTATCACGGCGGGAATATCGACGGCTTCTCGGCTCTGGTATCGCTGCTGCCCCGCGACAAGTTGGGCATGGTCGTGCTGACCAACCTCAATGGCACGTCCCTGCCCGGGATAGTCAGCCTGTACGCCACCGATCTGCTTCTGGGGCTGGACCCGGTGGATTTCCATGGCCGGGCCAGGGTGCAGTTTAAGGCCGCCCAGGAGGCGCGGGGTAAACGGGACAAAGAGAAAGAGAGTCGCTGCATGGACACCAAACCGGCCCACAAACTGGAGGAGTACGTCGGCGAGTACGAGCATCCGGCTTACGGCGTGATAAAGGTTGACCGCGACGGCAAGAAGCTCAGGATCAAATACAACTTTCTCGACAGCGAACTCGAACACTGGCACTACGAAGTTTTCCAGGCCACGGTCGAGGAGATGGGTAACGAGAAAGTCAAGCTTCAGTTTCTCACCAACACCAGGGGCGACGTTGACCGTATCTCTACGCTGCTCGAGGTGTCGGTCGATGAGATCGTCTTCAAACGCAGAGCGCCGGCGGCGATGTCGGCCCCGGAGTTACTGGCTCAGTTTGTCGGCGAATATGAAACGGCCGACCAGGTGGTGATCCGCTTTGAGTTCAAAGGCGACAGCTCCCTGGTGGCGGTCGTTCCCGGTCAACCGACCTACGATCTGGAACCCTACCGGGGCACTGAGTACAATCTCAAAGGCCTCTCCGGGTTCAGTGTCGAGTTTGTGATCGACGACAAGGAAGGGGTAGTCAAAGCAAACTTCAAACAGCCCGACGGCGTCTTCACGGCCATGAAGATCAAGTAACTGCCGCTGCCCTCGCTGCCCGGTACCGTGAGGCCGGGTAAACTTCGACTGAGTCGATGTCTGTTCGTCGGCTCGCTACCATTCTAACTCGAACAGGAGGAGTGAGTAAATAAATCCCGGGTGGAACTCACCGTTGTAGAAGTAATGATCGCGCAGGGTGGCGTCCTTCTTAAACCGCAGTGATTCCAACAGCGCCGCCGCGGCCGTGTTGAACCCGGCCGTCATGGCGTAGACCTTGTTCAGACCGCGATATTTGAACAGGTATCGGCAGAGAACCTTCAGAGCGTCGGAGCCGTAGCCTTTCCTTTGCTCGTCGAGGTCGATCAACAGGCCAAGTTCGGCCGACCGGTTGAGCTGGTTGAGATCGAAAAAACCAACATTACCGACCGGTATCTTATCCTTCTTCCTACAAACGGCAAACCCTTGCTTATCGGGGGATCGCTTCGCCTCTTTGAAAAGCTGCGCCTTCTCTGAGGCTGTCCTGAGAATCAGGGCGCGGCAACTCAATGACTGCGGTTCACTCTGTACCGACCAATGGTGCATGTTGACGATATCTTCGGCCGTGGTCGGACGAAGATAGACTTTGTCTCCCACCAGCGAGGGCTGCGTGGGGAGCTGTGGTTTCTTTTCAGTCATAGAACGTTCATCCTGTTTGCGCCCTGAATCGGACGCTGTCTTTCCACTGAGCCGATCACAAGATTGGGCTGACTTGAGTTGAGATCAACAAATAACTGGCGAGGCGGGTTGCATCCCGTGTTGACTCGTGGGGCTACTGTCTCTACCTTACGGTATGCGAAACGCGGTGCTGCTGTTGATCGGAGTCATACTTCTCTATTTGATCCCATCGCTCATACTCGATGCAGTCTACGGGCCTTCGTACGGTTTTCTTGCGGGCGAAGACTGCTGGGAGCCGGACGGCAAGGGCGGCTGGGTTACGCACGGGCAGCCGACCGGGCAGCCGCCTGATGAGCCAAGCGTTATCGTGCCCCTGTCGCTTTACTACATTCCCATTCTCCTTCCGGCAGCGCTTCTGATCTTGTTCATGTTCACGCCGCTGTCCCGCTATATAGACAGACCGACCCGGGAGTCGAGGAAGCCCTCCGAGGGGAGCGAACGGGAATCATCGGGCGATCCTCAGACCGGATAGAAGCAGGCTCGAAATGCCCCCGGCCCAGATACTGCAGATACCGAACTTAGTGAGTCTGACACGGATTCTGCTGACTCCGTTCGTGGGTTATTTTCTATGGAGGGGGGACAGTCAATCAACCTTGATTTGCGCCTCCCTGCTGGTCGTAGCAGCGATCACCGACTTCCTGGACGGCTACTTAGCCAGGCGACTGGGGCAGGTGACCCGGTTGGGAATAGCTTTGGATCCCCTTTGTGACAAGATCTTTGCTGGGGCGCTGGTGGTGATGCTGGTTCTGTTTCGGGGCTTTCCGGTTTGGCTGGCGGCGGCAATCGTCGGCCGCGATCTGGTGATTGTAGGCGCCGGCCTCTACCTGATGCGCGGGCGAGATATCGACATGCCGTCTAATCTCACCGGTAAGTACGCCTTTGCCGCTATTGCCGTCCTGCTTGGAAGTTACGTGATCCGGTTCGATTTCGGAATCACACTGATGATCTGGATCACGGTCGCCCTCCTAGTTGCCTCAATCGTGAGCTATAGCCGGGTCTTTGTCATCATAAAACGAGGTCTCTCGCCCCGCCCTTTTTCCGATCGCCCGTTGTTCAGAACGCTCCGAATCGCAGTCGCGGTGATGGTGGCGGTAGTGTATCTTCATCGGTTGTTTCTCTATCTTGCGGGATAACCGATGTATGCTCATCATTGATATTTCCTGTTGCTGACCGTGGGAGTCGGACTGAGGCAGAGCCGGCTTTCCTGCCGACCGGGAAGCAGCGCCGGTCTACCTGCCGGAGCCGATATACTCATCGATGTATTGAAAGAACAGCTCGCTTAGATCGCGTTTTTCATCATGCACTGACCAGCCGATCTCGCTTGATAGTCGTGCCAGGTTCCGGTAGTAGCCGTAGCGGCTTCGCACCGAGGTCAGCTTTGCTTCGAGAACGTTCTCCTGGGCCTCGAGCATTTCGAGCAGAGTGGCTTTCCCGGCTTCGTAATCGGCGGCAACCAGTCCAAGATTTTCCAGTGCCAGGCTCTCTGCCAGAAGGTACCGGCGCACGTTGCCGGCATGGGCGGTAAGCTGGTGCAACTTACCAAGTACTTCGCTCATGACCCTGAGAACGGCGTCATCGCGCAGGTACTCGGTTTCGCTCAGCCGGGCGTTCAACCGGCCGCGCTCACGTATGCGATCTGCGCCCAGGAAAATCGGAAGGCTCACGGTGGCGCCGAGAGACCAGCCACCGGCGCCGTCAGGCAACTCCGGAGGCCGGTTGCTGAGATTGTCGAACCTGTCAAGTGTAGCCCGAAATCCGACAGTGGGGAAGTAGCGCGCTTTGTTTCCCGCCAACCGGCTCTTTTGAAGCTCGATCCTTGCTTTCTGATACCGCACCGATCGGTTGCGCGTCAACGCCTCCTCCACGAGGTGATCACCCATGTTCCGCAAGCTTCCCGGGTCGTCCAGAAGAGGCAACAGACGGTAGTAGTCCCGGGCGAAACTCTCCTCCGAGAAGCGGCTGCTGTCGAGCACCAGCGGGTTGTGACCGGGAAGGTTAAGCAGTGAGTTCAGCAATATGCGGGTCACCTCCAGGGTGCCGGAGGCCGTAACCGTCTGGGCGGTCGCTCGGCGTCGCTCCTGCTCCCACCTCACGACGTCAGCCTGCGGCCCGTTCTCAGTTTCAAGACGGGCGAAGGCCAGTTCGTAATAGCGGTCGATGTGGTTCCGGTTGGCCAGTTGCAGCGCTACGGTCTGATCCGCCTCAAGGAGATTGAGGAAGGCAACGGTCATGGCCAGTTCCAGGTCAAGCTGGGACTGCTCCAAACTGATCTCCTGCAGGTGCCGTCTACGAGCGGCCTTTTCAATTGAGCGGATGGTCTCCAGCGAAAAGACGGTCTGCTCCAGCGTCAACCTCCCGGTGTACCTGGCCGCCTGGTTGCTTTCTTCCACAACAGTGGCGAAATCATCATCGAAGTTGGCCACTGTGTACTCCCCGATGACCTCCGGCAGATATGCGCCGTAGGCCTGCCTGGCCGCCTGGGCCGCTTCCTCTAAGGCATCGTATCGTGAAAGGTGACCGGGGTTCCGGTCGAGGGCCTGTTGGATGACACCACGAATAGTAAGGACCGGCGCGTCTTCCGGTGGCGGCGCCGGGATCACCTGGGCCTCGCGCAGAGTCTCCTCGTTCAGGTGGAGGCGGCACCGGTCGGCCGTCTCCCTGTTAAGAGTAAGTCCGCCCGGGGTATCGAAATCCACCGGCAACCCGGCAGGTATCTCTCCCTTTAGAATACGCACCGTCCTGGCGGCGGCGAACCGCGCCTCAGCCACAACTGTATAACCGGCGTTACTGGCGAATGCCCCCCGATCAACCAGGAACCGGCCCTCCCAGACAAAGGCCGGAATGCCGTCCCGCTTGACCATCGCCAGAAACTCCCTGGTCTTGATGGCGTCCATGTCCCAGAAAGGAAAGAGATACAGGGCGTCGATGTTTTTGTCGAGACTGTGGTAAGCCTTGAAGTAGGCAAAGGTGCCGTACTTGTTATACCCTTCATGGCTGACCACCTCAAAGCCGAGTTTCCTCCCCAACTCGGAAACCTGGGCAAGAAGGCTGTCGCGTTCATTGCCGGTCGGGAAGTACAGCAGGCCCAGCCGTTTCACATCGACAAGCTGGGTGAGCGCCACAAGATCGCGCTCCAGTTTGTGCGGCCGGCGATGCACGGTCAGGTTGGGGACGACCGGGCGGCCGGCTTCGTCCAGAAGACCCTCGCGCATCGGATCCACGCGGTTCATCGCGACAATCGGCTTTTTGAATCCTGCGGCCAACAGGTCCTCGACTACCCAGGGACCCGTTGTCACCACCAGATCAAGCTCTTCTATGGAGGCGAGCCGGGCCGCCATCGCGCGGCAGGTGTCTCGTTTCCAGCCGGCGGATTTGTACCCCCGGGGGATCGTTGCCGGTTCGATATCATCGGGCAGCATCTGCCGCAACTGCCTGAGGTACTCATCCGTAAGCGCCATGTGCCCCAGGCTCTCGCCGCCTTCAAAAAAAGCGATCCGGACCTGCTGCTGTTCCTGTCCGCAGGGGGCGGCGCAGGGAAGAATGACCAGCAGGATCAAACCGGTTATCAACAACGCTCTTTTAGCTTTCTGCATTTTCTCCCGTTCTGAGTGAAAACGTATCACGCGGGGGAAAATAGGAAATTCGCGGGACTTGTTAAAGGATATTCTGAAAAGACCGACAAAAACCGCGGGCCAGGTTACGCCGTCGTTGGCTGTCGCCCTGCTGCGATGCTCCGCACCATCTCCGAGAGGGTGTTGGCGCGGTAAGGCTTCTGCAGGAATCTCAGATGCTCGGTGAGGTCGTCGGAAAGATCATTCTGATCGGCTATCTGGCCGGAAGAGATTATGCAGGGCATCGTGGGAGAAACCTGTCTGATCCGGCGCAGTGTCTCGACGCCCGACAGCTCGTGCATGTTAAAATCGAGCAGAACCAACCCGAGCGATTCATGTTCTCGGGAGACAATCGCCAAGCCGCTCTGGCCTGAATCAGCGAGCAGAACTTCATGCCCGTCGCGCTGCAGTATCTTGCGCGCCAGAGCCCGTATCATCTCCTCGTCATCGATAACGAGGATTCTCATGTTTTTTTCCCTTACCCTGCACTTTCGGAGTGCTGCGTCGCAGTGAAATGACGTGCTTTCCCCGATGAGTGAGCACTGCGTTATGTTATTGTATGTCGGAACCGGATGAGATATACATAACACCCGGCAGGCCGAATTGTTGTGCGGGATCTGCTGCCGTCAACCTGTAATCCGAGCCTGCCAATGGCGCCTTTTGAAGTATGCCGGAGCTCTGCGGGTGGTGGCCGCCCATGCGGGCTTGCGGGCCGTCCTGCAGGTCCTCCAAAACTTGCTCCTGAAAAACCGGTTGACATGGCCGTAGCGGGGTATTTTATATTGACGACTCAAAAATTATGGGGTAAACTAAAATGATTCTAATTGGCCCCCGGCGGAAGCAACGGCCGAGTAAGGACTTAAGGCAGATCGGCCTGTTGACTGCGGTGCCAATGTTGCTCTTGGTAGGCCCCCTGATCGGGTATTTCGCGGGTGATTGGGCTGACAGATATTTTGGAACCGAGCCCTACTTGTCGGTTCTTGGGGTGATTCTGGGTCTGGCCTCAGCCGGGATTGAGACATATAACTTGGTAAAAAAGGCCTCGGCCACTGAGAAAGACAAGGACAGTGAGAGACAGTCTGGGACTTGACTTTCTAAACCGCACGCTGAAGACAACCGGTCTGTTGCTCTTGATCTTCCTTCCTTTCGGGGTCTACTATCTGGGAGTTTACCCTGCTCTGGCGGTGTTTTCGGGAGGTGTCTGGGGAATCGTCAACTTCATCTTCCTTGCCGCGCTTATCCGAGCCGCCTTTCGCCCTGACGGCGTTGACCGCCGCCGCCTGCTGGGGCTGGCCCTGGTCAAGTTCCCGATGCTTTATGGCGCCGCCTACTGCCTGCTGACCGTTCCGGAGTTTACTCCCCCGCGGTTTCTTATTGGTTTCTCGGTTGTCCTGGCGGTGATGGTATTGAAGGTTCTCGGGCGCCTGCTTCCGGGCCTGCACGATGAAAACCCGGAACCCAAACGTCTTGAGAGAGCTCTCTGATGCCGGTGGGGCTTCATTATATGTCTGCCCTGGCCGCGGCGCATTTCACGCCACTGTTTCTGGTAGCCGCCGGCGGCGGCAACGGCGATCATGGCGGCACACCCCACCTGCCCAGTCTCGTCTGGATCCTGCACGAACTGGGGATTCTGCCGGGGGGAGCCTACCGGTGGGCCACACTGTGGGTGGACATCGTCTTTGCGCTGTTGATAGCGGTGTTCTTTACAATCGTCGTGACACGGGTTTACAGGAAACGTCAACTCATTCCGAGACCGCTTCAGAATTTCATCGAGATGCTGGTCGAAGGAATGTACAACTTCCTTTACACTATCCTGGGCAAGGACGCCCGGAAGTACACCCCCTTTCTGGGGACGCTGTTTTTCTACATCCTGGCCATGAACTGGATCGGCCTTATTCCGGGCGGACACTCACCGTCGACCAGCCTGAACATCACCGCCTCGCTGGCCATCATGGTCTTCCTGTATGCGCAGTATACGGGTGTACGGCGGCTTGGGATCCTGGGTTACATTGATCATATGGCCGGGGAACCACGTGGTGTCATCACCTGGTGCATGGTGCCGCTTCTGTTTCCGCTGCACCTTATTGGCGAACTGGCCAAGCCGTTCAGCTTAGCTTTACGACTATTTGGAAATATAACCGGCGAGGATGTCCTGATAGCCGTTTTTGTCGGCCTGGGGATTGCCTGCCTGTCATTTATGAACTCGCCCGTCGGTCTGCCCCTGCATCTGCCCTTCATTTTTCTGGGCATGCTGCTGTCGACCATACAGGCGCTGGTCTTTACGCTTTTGTCCACTATTTATATCCTGATGATGCTTCCGCACGAGGAGCATGGCCACTGAGAACATGAGAAGAAACGAAATTCAGCAATATCACTGAGGTACTTGTAGGAGGACACAATGGAGTATCAGACGATGTTAGCCTGGGCGGCCCCGATAGCGGTTGGTCTGGCCGCGATTGGCTCGGGCCTCGGCATCGGCCGTGCCGTAGGCTCCGCGATGGAAGCCATCGGTCGGCAGCCGGAAGCGGCGGCCAAGATTCAGACGGCGATGATCATCGGCGCCGCCTTTATTGAGGCGCTTACGATCTACGTCTTCATCGTCTTCATTATGCTCAACGGAAAGATCGGCGCGCACTGAAGAAAACCGCTTCGGTTGCAGTCTTCACCTTTGAGTAACGCCGGTTAGAACCAGGAGACATAATGGAACTACAGTGGCAGCAATTACTGACCCA
The DNA here is from genome assembly GCA_965603125.1 of uncultured bacterium. GTDB lineage: Bacteria > Zixibacteria > MSB-5A5 > GN15 > FEB-12 > JAJRTA01. The sequence continues at coordinate 104,002 of CBFDBU010000002.1, forward strand.
CGCCCTCGGCTTTCTGATCGTTCTGTGGATTCTCAAGAAGTTCGCTTGGGGTCCTCTGCTGGCCCTGATGGAAGAGCGGCGAACCAGGATCGCCGATGAGTTCAAGGGCATAGAGGACGAGAAGGCGAACGTGGCCGGGCTTACCGCCGAGTATGAAGGTAAGTTGAAGGATATCGACGTCGAGCGTCGCGCCCGGCTGGTCGAGGCGGTCGATGAAGGCAAGAAGATCGCCGAGGAAATCAAGGCTGCCGCCCGCGAGGAAATCAAGCGCCTGGGCGAAAAAGCCGAGGACGAACTTGCGCGCGATGTTGCCAAAGCCAAAGTTCAACTCAAGAACGATATGGTGGCGATGACCATCGTGGCCACTGAAAAGATCATCAGGGAGAAGCTTGATGATCAGAAGCATCGGGAATTGATCGGCAGTTTTATCGAAAACGTGGAGAAGGCTTAAGCCACAGATGTTAGCTCCTGAAGTTGCCAAGAAGTACGCCGGCGGGTTGTTCCTGTCCGTGAAGGACAAGGGTCTGGTCGACGTCGCCTACGATCAGCTTCAGGACCTCAGGACGTTTCTTGAAAGCGACCCGACTCTGCTCGATTTCCTGGTTGCTCCCCACGTGCTGGATGAACACAAGCTGGCGCTGGTGGAGGATGTTTTTTCCACTCGCCTGGAACGGCTTTTCGTGGAACTGCTGCATGTCCTGGTGAAGAAACACCGCATCGGCTTTCTTCACGGGATTATCGATGAGTTTGTCCGATACGTGGAGGCCGAGAAAGGTATCGGCCGTGTCACCGTCATTAGCGCCGTGGCGCTCAGTGACGCGGAAAGAAGCAGCCTGATTACCCGGATGGCCGTAAGAACCGGCCTGAAAATTGAACTGGAAGAGAAAATCGATCCTGACCTGATTGGAGGTATGATCGTTATCACGCATAACGAGATCATCGATGGTTCCATAAGTCGGGAATTGGATCTGGTAAGAACGCAATTAACTAAAGTGCGGGTGCACTGAGACCGGCTCGACGTTGCGCGACACTGGTTCCAGCCGGCGGCCGGCGCGATGGATCGGCGGCGGATCGGAGTCAGCTTGAGAGTTCCTGGCAGGCAGGGCCAGGGCGATCTCCAAACACCGGTCCTGCAGATGACGCCCGACGAGGTTTGGTGAAAAAGAACCGTACTACAGATACAGGAGTTCGATGATGGGTCTCAACCCGGAAGAAGTATCATCGGTTATCAAGAAAGAGCTGGAGAAATACGAAACCAAGCTCGAGATGGAGTCGGTCGGAACGGTGCTGCAGGTAGGTGACGGCATCGCCCGCATCTGGGGGCTCGAGGATGTCCAGATGTCCGAGTTGATCGAGTTCCCCGGTGGTATCATTGGGCTGGTGCTGAACCTCGAAGAGGACAACGTCGGCGCCGCCATCTTTGGATCGGATACGAAGATACATGAGGGCGACACCGTGCGCCGCACGGGCAGGGTGGCTCAGGTGCCGGTGGGTGAAGCGCTTTCAGGACGGGTAGTAAACCCGTTGGGGCAACCGCTGGACGGCAAAGGTCCCATTGTAACCGACAACTATCGCGTCATTGAAGGTCGCGCGCCGGGTGTGATTGAGCGTCAGCCGGTGAAGGAGCCGCTGCAGACCGGCCTGAAGGCTATCGACTCGATGATCCCGATCGGTCGCGGACAGCGTGAGCTAATAATCGGTGACCGGCAGACCGGCAAGACAGCGCTGGCCATTGACACGATCATCAACCAGAAAGACTCCGACGTCCATTGCATCTATGTAGCCATCGGGCAGAAGTCTTCCACCGTGGCCCAGGTAGTCCAGACACTGGAGAAGCACGGCGCCATGCCGTACACGACTGTTGTTACGGCCAGCGCCACCGACCCCGCGCCGCTGCAGTATATTGCCCCTTACGCGGGGTGCGCCATGGGTGAGGAGTACCGGGACAACGGCGGGCATGCTCTGTGCATCTACGACGATCTGTCCAAGCAGGCCCAGGCTTATCGCCAGTTGTCGCTGCTACTGCGCCGACCGCCGGGACGGGAGGCCTACCCGGGCGATATTTTCTATTGCCACTCGCGCCTTCTGGAGCGTGCCGCCAAGCTCTCGGACGAGAAGGGCGGCGGGTCGTTGACGGCGCTGCCGGTCATAGAAACACAGGCCGGAGATATCTCGGCCTACATCCCGACAAACGTGATCTCGATTACCGACGGCCAGATATTCCTGGAGAGCGAACTGTTCTTCTCCGGCATCCGGCCCGCTATCAATGTCGGCATATCAGTCTCGCGCGTGGGCGGCAACGCCCAGGTCAGGATGATGCGGCAGGTGGCCGGATCCCTGAAACTCGATCTGGCTCAGTACCGGGAACTGGCGGCCTTCACGCAGTTCGGCTCCGATCTCGACGAAGCTACTCGCAAACAGCTCAACCGCGGTGATAAAATGGTCGAGCTTCTGAAACAGGGCCAGTACATGCCGGTGCCGGTCGCGCGCCAGGTAATGATCATCTGGGCCGGAACCAAAGGTTACCTGGACGATATCCCGACCGGCGATATCCTTCGTTTCGAGGAAGAGTTCCTCGCTTTCTGTGAGAGGGACTACCCGCATATCGAGCACAACCTGGACAAGGAAAAGGTGATTTCCGAGAAGACAGACGAGGAACTGGTGAAGGCGGTCGAAGCCTTCAAGGCATCGTTCAAGAAGAGCGGGTGAAATTGACAACGTTGGGGATTGCTCGCCGGGGCAGGCAGCCCGGCCGACCCCATGCCGTCGGGACACACATGAACCGGCTGACAACGGACTGAAATGGAGCGGGTCTATGGCGACGCTTCGTGATGTAAAGAAGAGAATCCGCACCGTAATCTCGACCCAGCGGATCACCAACGCCATGGAGATGGTGGCGGCCGCCAAGCTGCGTCGGGCGCAGCAGCGGATCCAGCAGGCCCGGCCCTATGCCGAAAAGATGGACCAGATGCTCGGCCACCTGGCCGCAGCCTCCACCGGCGAGATAGTGCATCCCTATTTCGAGCAGAGAGAGATCAGGAAGAAGACGCTGGTGGTGATTACCTCCGACCGCGGCTTTTGCGGGTCGTTCAACTCCAACATCATCAGGCGCGCAGTGCAGTGGCTCGATGACAACCGCGAATACGAAACGGAACTGATCACGGTCGGCAAGAAAGGCAACAACTTCTTTCGGATACGCCCCGTTTCGGTAGCGCGGTTCTGGGGTGAGTGGGGCGGAAGTCTCGATTACGGCCGCGCCCGCGAGGTAGTCCGTTTCGTTACCGACCGGTTTGTATCCGGCCAGACCGATCGGATCGACCTGCTGTACACGCGCTTCCTGTCGACGGCCAGGTATCAGGTGACGTCACAGGACTATCTCCCGGTGGCGCCTCCCGACATACCGGAAGAGGGAAACGAGAGAGACGGCGTCGCCATGGACTATATCTTTGAGCCGGACGCCGAACAGATATACGCCTCCCTGATGCCCGGTTATGCCATGACTATAATGGTCACTGCCCTGGCGGACTCCTTCGCCAGTGAGCACGGCAGTCGGATGATCGCCATGAATGCGGCCACCAAGAATGCCGGCGAGATGATCGAGACGTTGACATTGCAGTACAATAAGGCCCGCCAGGCGCAGATTACCAAGGAACTGCTGGAGGTGGTCTCCGGCGCTGAGGCCCTCAAGGGTTGAGTAGATGTGAAATAGGTCGTTTCAACATAACTGGAGCTCACTACATGGCTGAAAATATCGGAAAAATCGCGCAGGTTATCGGAGCCACGGTCGACTGCGAGTTTCATATCGACGCCCTGCCCGACATCCTGAACGCCATTGTCATCAAGGACGAAGAGAGGAATATCAACCTCACCGTCGAGGTCGCCATGCATATCGGCGACAGCATTGTCCGGTGCGTGGCGCTGGCCTCCACCGATGGCCTGGTGCGCGGCATGAAGGCCGTCGACACCGGCGGGCCGATTACCGTCCCGGTCGGTGAACAGTGCCTCGGACGCCTGTTTGACCTTCTCGGTCGATCTATCGACGGCAAGGGTGCTATCCCCGCCGATGCCAGGCGGTTGCCTATCCATCGTGCGGCGCCCGCTTTCGAAGAACAGGTGACCAGCGCCGAGATGTTTGAAACCGGCATCAAGGTCATTGACCTCCTGGAGCCCTATCTCAAGGGGGGTAAGGTGGGTATGTTCGGCGGCGCCGGTGTAGGCAAGACCGTCATCATCCAGGAGCTGATTCACAATATCGCCACCGAGCACGGCGGTTACTCCGTATTCTGCGGCGTGGGGGAGAGGACCCGCGAAGGCAACGATCTCTACTTAGAGATGACCGAGTCCGGCGTTATCAAGCGCACCGCCATGGTGTTCGGCCAGATGAACGAGCCGCCGGGCGCGCGCCTGCGGGTGGGTCTCTCCGGCCTGACTATGGCCGAGTATTTCCGCGACGAAGAGCACCAGGACGTCCTGATTTTCATTGACAATATCTTCCGCTTTGTGCAGGCGGGGTCCGAGGTGTCGGCGTTGCTTGGCCGCATGCCCTCGGCGGTCGGTTACCAGCCCACACTCGGCACCGAGATGGGCGGTCTGCAGGAGCGCATTACGTCCACGCAGGCGGGGTCAATTACGTCCGTCCAGGCCATCTACGTCCCGGCCGATGACCTGACCGACCCGGCCCCGGCGACGACCTTCTCGCACCTTGACGCCATCACGGTGCTCTCGCGCCAGATCGCCGAGCTTGGCCTCTACCCGGCAGTCGATCCGCTTGACTCCACCTCCCGTATTCTGGATCCGGCGATCGTCGGCGAAGACCACTACCGGGTGGCCCGCGAGGTGCAGCGGATTCTGCAGCGCTACAAGGACCTGCAGGATATCATCGCCATCCTCGGGATGGACGAGCTTTCCGAAGAGGACAAACTGATGGTGCAGCGGGCGCGAAAGATCCAGCGCTTCCTGTCACAGCCGTGCTTCGTGGCGGAGGCCTTCACCGGCAAGCCTGGCGCCTACGTCAACGTCGATGACACGGTCAAGGGATTCGACATGATTATCGCCGGTGAGCTTGACCATGTTGCCGAGCAGGCCTTCTTCATGGTCGGCGGTATCGACGAAGTATTGGAGAAACACGAGCAGGCAGGCAAGTAGGTGATCGCGCGATGTTTCTGCTCTCGATAGTCACACCTGAAAAGGTATGTTACGAGGCCCGGGTGCAATCCCTGGTGGTGCCCGGCACCGAAGGATACCTGGGAATCCTGTCCAACCACGCCCCTCTGATCACCGCTCTCCTCCCAGGCCGGATCGAATTCGCCGACGCCGAGAACAGGGTGAACATTATGGCCGTCTCGGTCGGATTCCTGGAGGTCTCAAAGAACCGGGCGACCATACTGGCAAATGCCGTGGAGCGGGCCGACGAGATCGATGTGGAGCGGGCCCAGGCATCTTTCGACCGGGAGAAACAGCGTATCATTTCGGCGGGCAAGGGCGAGACCGATATCGACTTGCCGTCGGCGCGGGCTGCTTTCGAACGCGCCGCCAACCGGCTGAGGATCGCCGAGGAGCACGGCGAGAAGAAGTAGCACTTCCTCTGCATTCTCGTAAGCAACCCACAGTCTCCAAGCTTTGGTACCCGGCAACATAAGTTCCGAGCCTGTCCGCAATTCGCTGGCAAATGCACATATTGTACGGTTTAATCAGGAGCGCGCGGCACAAGAATACGTTGGCTACCTTCCCCCTCTAATCCCTTACCCCGCAAACACTTTATGGGCCGTTTTTGCCTTGACTTTTGCTGGTTGTTGGTGTAAACTCTGAAGCTGTGATATTGGATTTACGGGAATTTGGTTCTTTCCCGGCCCGTAAGGATTTAGAGGGTGACCCGGAAACATTTTCACTCGCTTCTGATGTGATCCGGAGCGTGGAAAGGTTCCGTGTCAAACTCGCAATCCAAAGATCGGGCGATGAGTATTTCTGTCAGGGAAAGGTTGAGGCCACGGTGACTTTGGAATGCGCTCGGTGCCTGACACCGTATAACGAAGAGATTGCCTGCGATATGAGTTTTATCGTATGCTCAGAAGCACAGCGAGCCGTCCATCGTGAACAGGCCATCGACGATGAGGACTATGTCTTCTTTCAGGGCTCGGAGCCGCTCGCGGACCTCTCGGGGGTGGTCGGGCAGGCGATAGTCCTTGCCGTTCCCATGATGCCCTTGTGTTCCGAGGACTGCCGTGGCCTCTGTGCGAAGTGCGGCCGGAACCTGAACGAAAATGCCTGCGCCTGCAGCGATGATGGAATTGATGAACGCTGGGAAGCCCTGAAGAAGTTCTCCGGCAACCAGCAGCAAAACATACAGGACTGACTTATGGCACTGCCCAAAAGAAGACACTCACGAGCCAGGGGACGCAAGCGGCGTACACACTGGACCATCACTCCCCTGAACGTTGTCGAATGTTCACACTGTCATGAATTTCGTCTGCCTCATCACATCTGCCCGGCCTGCGGCTACTATGACGGCCGCCAGGTCCTGAGCAAGAAAGAGGAGGCGTAGGCCCGATATCGGGCCGGACTCGGGACGCCCGACGGATCATCCTCATGGTATCTCCGGAGAAACATACTATCGTCCTCGATGTCATGGGCGCCGACACACCGGTGGAAGAGATTGTTAAAGGGGGTCTTGGCGCCACGCGGGAAAAGGGTGACTCACTCCACGTGATTCTTGTCGGCCGGCGGGAGACAATCGACAGGGTTTTGTCGCAGCGCCAGGATGTTCCTTCCAACGTCTCCGTACAGCATGCCGAAAGCGAGGTGCCCATGGACGTCTCGGCCACCGACGGCGTGCGCATGCGGGACAGTTCCATCCGGGTTGGCCTTCAGTTGGTGCGCGAAGGGCGGGCCGATGCCTTTGTGTCACCCGGCAACACCGGCGCGGTGATGGCCACGTCGCTTCTGACGCTGGGACGGATCAAGGGCGTGGGGCGCCCGGCGATCGCTTCGAGCTTCCCCACCTCCACCGGGCAGCCGACGGTGGTTCTGGACGTGGGCGCCAACGCCGACTGCAAGCCGGCGCATCTTTCGCAATTCGCCATCATGGGCTCCCTGTATTACTCCGCCATCCGCGGTGTTGAAGCTCCCCGCGTGGGGCTTCTCTCAATTGGTGAGGAACGCAGCAAGGGCAACGAACTGATCTTCAACGCCCGCAAGCTGCTCCAGAACTCCAGGATAAACTTCATCGGCAACATCGAAGGGCGAGACATACTTTCAGGGACTGTCAACGTGGCCGTAACGGACGGCTTCACCGGCAATCTGCTGCTGAAGTTCGCTGAATCCATCACGCCCATGCTGGTGAAGTCCATGCAGCGCCAGATTCAGACCAACGTCTTCTCACGGGTAGGTGCCATGCTGCTGGCGCCGTTTCTCAGGCGAATACGCAATCGCTTTGATTATGCCGAGTCCGGCGGGGCGCCCCTTTTGGGCGTCAACGGAATCGTGGTGATATCCCACGGCTCCTCGAACGCACGAGCCATCTACAATGCCATCAAAATGGCCCATGAGATGGCTTCCAGGAAAGTCATCGATCGCATTCGCCAGGAACTAGTGGCCAACCATCTCGGAAATAACAATGGAGCAAAGAACAAGAGCCCGGATAATCGGAACGGGATCGTATACTCCCCCGCGGCGAATGATCAACGCTGATTTCGAGAAGATAGTCGACACTTCCGACGAGTGGATTGTCTCTCGCACCGGTATCAGGGAGCGGCGAATTGCCGACGACGACATGACCACCTCTGATATGGCTGTCCAGTCCATCCAACGGGCGCTGGAGATGGCCCGGTGTACGCATGAAGAGATTGATGCTCTGATTGTGGGGACGGTGACGCCCGACTACAAGGTTCCCTCTACCGCGTGTGTCATTCAGGAGAAGATGGGTATGCCCAACGCGGTCGCCTTTGATAACCTGGCCGCCTGCGCCGGTTTTCTCAACGGCCTCTCTATCGCGCGGTCGTTCATTGAGTGTGGCGTCTACCGGAAGATCGTGGTGGTGGGAGTGGAGAAACTATCGTCGATTACCAACTATAAGGACCGCAACACGTGTGTCTTGTTCGGTGACGCTGCCGGTGCGGCCGTGGTGGCGCCGGACGATAGCGGGGCCGGTATTCTGTCCACCTTTATGAAATCGGCCGGTTGCCTGCGGGAGTTGCTGTGGATACCGGTCGGAGGCACCAGGAACCCGTATTCACGGGAGAATGCTCTCAACGGATCGGACAAACTGCGCATGAGCGGTTCCGATGTATTCAAGGTGGCCGTTCGCGAGATGTGCGCCGCCGCGCTCAAGGTTGTCGACGATGCCGGCCTCGACCGCAAGGACATCGCTCTGGTCGTGCCGCACCAGGCAAACATTCGCATTATCGATGCCCTGGCCAAGCGTCTTGGTGTCGGCTCGGACAAGGTCTATGTCAACATAGACAGGTATGGGAATACTTCATCAGCCTCGGTTCCGCTGGCCCTGGATGAGGCCAACCGCTCCGGACGCATAAAACCGGGAGACCATGTGGTGATGGTAGCTTTCGGCGGTGGCCTGATATGGGGCTCAGCCCTGGTGAGGTGGTGATCAGATGGGCAAAACAGCTCTTCTCTTTCCCGGACAGGCCTCCCAGTACGTAGGAATGGGCAAGGACCTTTATGAATCCTCGACCAGGGTCAGGGAGTTGTACCAACTGGCCTCTGAGGAGGTGGGCGCCGATATCGCCCGCCTCTCATTCGAGGGACCGGCCGAGGAACTGAAAAGGACCCGGTATACCCAGCCGGCCATCATGCTGCACTCGCTGGCGGTTGTGACCGTCCTGGACGACAACCTCCCTGCTTTCGACTATGCCTGCGGGCATTCCCTTGGCGAGTACGCAGCGCTGGCGGTGACCGGCAGCCTGACATACGAAGATGCAATCAAGGCCGTGGTGAAAAGAGCCTCGTTGATGGAGGAGGCCTGCGTCAGGAATCCCGGTGCCATGGCGGCTGTCCTTGGTCTCGATGAAAAACAGATCGAGCAGATATGTCGTGACTCTCAACCCGAGGGCATCGTTGTCCCGGCCAATTTCAATTCGCAGGGGCAGATTGCCGTTTCCGGCAGCGTGGAGGGAGTGCAGGCGACTGTCCGGCGCGCACGGGAATCCGGCGCCGGGAAGGCCATAGTTCTGGAAGTGGGCGGCGCTTTTCACTCGCCCCTGATGGAACCCGCGAAAGTCGGTCTTGAGACCTACCTGCAGGGTGTGACAATATCCACCCCGCGTTATCCGGTCATAGCCAACGTGACCGCCCGACCGGTGACGGATGATGAAAACATCAGGCGCCTGCTCGTTGAGCAGTTAACATCGCCCGTCAGATGGTCCCAGACGATGGAGTTCCTTGTCGGGGAGGGCGTCGGGACGATCATGGAAATTGGCCCCGGCAAGGTCCTGAGGGGTCTGGCGAAAAGGGACATGCGGCCCGAGAGTTCAATCGGTCTTGATACCCTGGCCGACATTGAAGCCTTCAGCGCTGTTGCCGTATGATGGAGAGCCGAATGGATTTCAAGGGCAGGACAGTCGTCGTGACCGGTTCCGGTCGCGGTATCGGGCGAGCCATCGCCGGAGAGTTCGGCGCTCGGGGAGCCGGCGTTGTCATCTGCGATCTCGATCAGCAGGTAGTTGAGCGGGTGGCCGCCGAAATCGGGGGGGGCAGTGTCGGGTACCGGGCCGACGTCACCAGCGCCGCCGACATCGATGAACTCTTCGGGAAGGTAATGGACAAATTCGGCCGCGTCGACGTGGTGGTCAACAACGCGGGCATCACCCGCGATGGGTTGATGGTCAGGATGGATGAGAAGGACTGGGACATGGTGCTTGACATCAATCTCAAGGGAGCCTTTCTTGTCACCAAGGCGGCCGCCAGGATAATGATGAAACAGCGCTATGGGCGCATCATAAACATCAGTTCGGTGGCAGGCCTGACCGGCAATGTTGGCCAAGCCAATTACTCAGCCTCAAAAGCCGGCCTGGTCGGCTTTACCAAGACGGTCGCCAAAGAGTTGGCATCTCGTGGCGTGACGGTTAATGCCGTGGCGCCGGGTTTCATTGAGACCGAGATGACAGAGGCCCTCTCCGATTCGGCAAGGGAGTATCTCCTCGGCAAGGTCATCCTGGGTCGACCGGGAAAGCCGGAGGAAGTGGCTTCGGCGGTCGTTTTCCTGGCGTCCGAGGCAGCGTCCTACGTAACGGGACAGGTGCTGGCGGTGGACGGCGGATTGGTGATTTCGTAGGCAGACGGAAATCAAGGAAGTATTGATAAGAAGGAGTAAGGGAATGTCAGTTGAAGAGAGAGTAAAGGAACTGATAATCGAACAGTTGGGTGTGGAACCGGCTCAGGTTACGGACGGGGCCAAGTTCGTCGAAGATCTCGGGGCCGATTCCCTGGATACGGTGGAGCTTGTCATGGCCCTTGAGGAGGAGTTTGCCATTGAGATACCGGACGAGGACGCCGAGAAGATCGTTGCTGTCGGCGATGCCGTCGGATACATCACCGAACATTCCGATAAGGCGAAGTAACCCACTCCCTCAAGACCAAGACGGCTTTCATGAAAAGACGAGCGGTAGTTACAGGATTGGGGGTCATCACCCCGCTGGGGAATTCGGTTGACGAGCTTTGGACGGCGCTGCTTGACGGCAAGTCCGGGATCGGGCTTGTCACAAGGTTCGATACCGGCGACTACACCACCAAGATTGCCGGTGAGGTCAAAGACTTCGATGCCTCGGTCTATATTGAAAAGAAAGAACTGCGCCGCATGGATCTGGCCGAACAGTATGCCATTGCGGCCACGGAGCAGGCCCTCAAGGACTCCGGGCTGGATCTGACGGCGGTTGATCTCGATCGATGCGGAGTTGTGATTGGTTCCGGAATCGGAGGCATTGCAACCTTTGAGCAGCAGCATGAACGGCTGCTGCGGGGCGGCCCGGGCAAAGTGTCGCCGTTTTTCATCCCTATGATGATTATCGATATGTGCGCAGGGTTGGTATCCATGCGGTGCGGCTTTCGCGGTCCCAACTACGCGACCGTGTCGGCGTGCGCTTCGTCGGCCCATGCCATCTCCGACGCCGGCAGGATTATTCAGCGGGGCGATGCCGACGTCATGATTACCGGGGGCGCGGAAGCCACCATCACGCCGACCGCTATGGCCGGTTTCTGCCAGGCCAAGGCGATGTCGGTTCGCAACGACGAGCCCGAGCGCGCTTCGCGTCCCTTCGATCTTGACCGCGACGGGTTCGTGATGGGCGAAGGCGCCGGGATATTTGTCCTGGAATCTCTCGAGTATGCCCGGGCACGCGGAGCTCATATCTACGGGGAAATCCTTGGCGCCGGCATGACGGCCGACGCCTATCACGTAACGGCTCCCCACCCTGACGGGCACGGGGCGCGCACAGCTATGAAAGCAGCCATCCGTGAAGCCGGCCTCTCGCCGGATCGGATAGACTACATCAACACCCACGGCACCGCCACCGGCCTGGGTGATATCGCCGAGACGAAAGCCATCAAGGATGTCCTGGGCAAACATGCCTACGAGATCCCGTGCAACTCTTCCAAGTCGATGCTCGGTCACATGCTGGGTTCATCCGGCGCCGTGGAGACAATCATCACTTTGAAGTCAATTGTCGAGGGCGCCGTTCATCCGACCACGAATCTTGAAAACCCGGATCCCGAGTGCGACCTCGACTATGTGACCGGACAAAAGCGGGAAGCAGGCATAGACTACGCTCTGACTAACTCCTTCGGCTTCGGCGGTCACAATGTGTCGTTGGCGGTAGGCAGGATAGACGGCACGAAGTAGATGAGCTTTCTGGAGCAGCTGAGGATCATTCTGGGAGTGGGGCCCCGTCGCGTTTCCTCCCAGCCTGACCTGGAAGCGGTTCAGAGGATACTCGGATACCGGTTCCACGATGAATCTCTGTTGCTTCTGGGTTTGACTCATCGCTCCTTTTCTCATTCCGACCGCAATGATCTTCCCTCCAATGAACGGCTGGAGTTCCTCGGAGATTCGGTCCTGGGACTTGTTATCGCCGACCAGCTTTTTCGTGACCATCCCCATATCAGAGAAGGGGAATTGACCAAGACCAAGGCCATGCTGGTAAGCGAAGTAACATTGGCCGCAGTCGGGACGGATATCGGACTCAGCCGGTTTATCAGGCTCTCACCCGAAGAAGACAGGTCGGGCGGTCGGGAGCGACCATCTATTGTGTCGGACGCCTTTGAATCCGTGATTGCCGCCGTCTACCTGGATGGCGGTATGGAGACTGCCCGCCGGCTTGTCCTTCGTTTGATCTACTCGCGTCGGGAGGAGATCATGTCGGATTCATCACAGCGAAACTACAAGGGTGAACTGCTGGAGTTGACACAGGCTCGTGAGGAAGGCATTCCGCGTTACGAGGTGTCGTCGGAAGAAGGACCCGACCACTGCAAAATGTTCACCGTCGTGGTGCTCGTGCGAAATCAGGTTGTCGGGTCGGGTTCCGGTTCCTCCAAGAAGGAAGCCGAGCAGGAAGCGGCAGCCGAGGCGCTCCGGCACTATGCCGCATCTTCCTGATCCCGGAGTATACTTACGGGCGCCTTTCCTTGCATCCTGCTTTGCTTACGGATTGCTGTCTGCCGTTACTCCTGCTGAGCGATGACGCCGGAGTTGTCGCTGCCTTGCAGAGTTAAACTGATGTTAAACGTATTCACCGGCAAGACCCATCGCCGACTTTCAGGTTTTTTGTTGACATGATTTTCAACAATCCTGTTTATGAAATCCCGTGCCATGGGATTCGCATGAATATAGTCAGTATGATGACAATCAGCTTTTCTTGATAGACCTATGGAAGGAACCATCGGGTGAAAACCACATGACAGGAGTTCTCATTGATGCGCAAAGCAACCCGAAAAAAGACACGCAAAGTGGCGACCAGGAAAACCACTCGCAGGGTGGCCGCGAAGAAGACCACGCGCAAGCCCGCAAGGAAGGCAGCACACGGACGAGCCGGCGTGAAGACCTGGACCAAGACTGAGACCACGAGACTGACAAAAGGCTACAAGACAAAAACTGCAGCCGAGCTTGCCAGAAGTCTCAAGCGGACGCTCTCCTCGGTGAAGGCCAAGATCAGGGTGCTGGGTCTGAAGAAACCGAAGACTAAGAAAAAGGCAACCAGGAAGGTGGCGCCGAAGCGCAGGACTACCCGCAAAGCAGTCGCCAGGGAAAAGACCACTAAGAAGGCGCCGGCCAGGAGGAAACGCCGTCGCTGATAGGTGACCAAGCTGCTTCTCAGGTGATAACATCTTCGAAGGAAAAGCCCGCCTTACGGCGGGCTTTTCAATGCCGTGAGGTGTTACTGTCGCGATCGTCCGCTTGACTTCCAGCCGTCCTTGTGCCATATTCGTCGCGAAACCTGGGAACGGAAGTCGGTTCTTTTGTGGGAGTTGATATGAACGTTGTCGTTTTGGTGAAACAGGTTCCGGAGATTGCTCTTATCAAGGTGGACGAAACCGCGAACGAGGTGGTTCTGCCGCAGGGGCCGGGAACGGTCAACCCACTCGACGAGTATGCCGTCGAGGAGGGGTTACGCATAAAGGAAAAAACGGGCGGCAAGTGCATGGTGATGTCGGTCGGCACTGAGCGTACTGGATCGGCGCTGCGGGCCTGCTTGGCTCTCGGCGTTGACGACGCTTACCTGCTCAGCGATGAGCAATTCAGCGGTTCCGATCCTCAGGCTGTCGGGCGTATTCTGGCCGCCGGCCTCAAGAGGCTGGGCGACTACAATCTGGTTCTGGCCGGCAAACAGGCAATCGACACCGACTCAGCCCAGGTACCCGCCGCGGTGGCAGCCCATCTCAACCTGCCCCAGGCCATGTTTGTCAAGAAATTCGAAGCCATCGATGACGAAGCCGCAACCGTGCTGCGCAGCACCGAGGATGGCTATGACGTCGTTGAGTTGAAGTTGCCGGCGGTTGTGTCAGTCGTCAAGGAGATCAACGAACCCCGCCTGCCTTCCCTCAGGGGCAAGATGGCGGCCAAGAAAAAAGCCATCACCACCTGGTCGGCGATCGATCTCGGTCTGGACGGGTCCGGTATCGGAGCTGACTCCGGGACCAGGACGATCAAGGTAGCGCCGCCGGCTCCCCGACCGAAAGGGGAGATCATCGACGGCGAAACCCCCGAGGAGATTGCCGACAAGCTTTTCGGCAAGCTGCGCGAAAAGCAGATCCTGTGATACCGAAAACCGCCCCCGAGCGGCTTTCTTGCAGGGGGTGGCCCCGGTAGCCGGAGAATCGCAGGGTGGGGGGTGTCTCAGGATGCGAGCCAACTGCTCGAATCCGTCAGGCGGCTGAAATTCAAGTTTGACACGCCGCAAATGCACCTCATATCTTCCCCATTATGTTCTGGAGAACTCGCCAACGTCGTATGACTCTCAGGAGGGCAGTGTTTGCCCTGATCCTGCTCGGGTTGACAGTGGCCCTGCCTCGTGTCACCCACGGTGTCGACCCGGCCCGCTACAGTCTGTGTGATGTGCGGGTATTGTATCTCTTTGACGATCCGCGGGCAATCGACTGGCCGACTCTTTACTATCTCAACGACAACTTCGGTTGCCGCATCGACCTTCTGTCCATCGAAACACACACGCAGTTTCGTAAGATCACCGCCGAGATCGCCGATTGTGAGATCTTTCAGCACCACTACTTCGTGAACCGACCTGATTCTCTCGTCATCGATTCCGTGATGGCCGATCTGTTTTGTGAGCGGCGCCCGGATGTTGTCCTTCTCGGTCAATGCGGCGAAAATTCGCTGTGCCGGGCGTTCAAGGCCGCCATTCTCGAATTGCCGTGGGATGCCGACGCCCTCTTCAATATCCGGAAAGTGTATGAGATCGTGGAGGACAGCCCCGGCCCGGGTGACTCGAGCGGAGTGGTAACGTTGAACACGCGTGAATTGTCCACGCGGTACCGCGTCCGCATGGACGGCGAGATCCCCGTCCTGTTTCACTGGTACCGCTCCGTTGATTTCGCGGTGGGAAGTCTGACCCGTTACCGGCTGCTGCAAAGTGACCTCGACTCGCGCCGAGCCGATGCCGACTTCCTCAACGGCCTGAGCCCTATCCGCCTGGCGGCAAACATCGAAAGGCTGTTCACCGACGGACCACAGCGGACGACCTACCTTAAGCAGACCGGCCGCTTCATATCCGAATTCAACGCCGCCACTCTGGCAGTCGGCGGGCAGCGAGCAGATCACATCATCAGGGGTTATCGTGCCCTGCTGGATTTGAGTACGCCTCCCCATCGACCCGGAGAGACGGCACTGCACGTGACTTACCAGGCCTACCTGAAGCGGCTGGTAGCCAGGACCGAAAGGGTCGCGCTGCGAGCGGCGGGAATCGGCTGGGAGGGGCGCATTTCACTGCGCGACTCCCCTCACGGCCCGAAGGTCAAAGCGACGGTTGCGCTCTCGGTGGACGGCCCGCGTGAGATAGAGCTGTCGTCGGTCGTGTTTCATCCGCATTGGGATACGGCGGCGGTGCCTCTGGACACAATCGTCCGGGTAGTATCACCACACCAGTCTTACGTGCGCGAATTCCTGGTTGACATCGACCGGTCACTCCTGGAAACGGCCCGCCCCGATTCGTTGCTGTTTACAACCTCACTCACATACGGCCTGATCCCGCTCGTCTTTTCCAGGCATCTCCTCATGCGCGAGATCCCGAATTTGACGGTCACCTTCGAACCTGACTTCTTCTTTGTGCCGCCGGTGGCCAACCTTGATATCGACCGGGTGGTGACCTCCATGGCCTGGAACCTCGTCATCACCAAGCCCCGCGATTTCAAAGGCAGAGTTCACCTCAACCTGCAGACGCCCCGGGGTGTTTTCGCAGGGGCATACCGCACCGATCTCATGTTGTACGAAGGGAACACCCTCAAGATGGTCCGCATTCCCTTCACGCTCTCCAAACTGCTGGAACCGGGTATCCAGTACCCCACGGTATCGCTTTCAGTCGATGGGCAGGTTGCTTCCGCGGACACTGCCGTCATGCGCATCGCTTCCTGCGGGGTGGACGACAAACGTACGGTGGGTTTTCTGCCTGACGGCTCCGGGTTGCTCGAAGATGTCCTGCGCATGACCGACGCCGCCTTTCGGCCTCTGACCGACCGAGGCCTGCTGACAGCCGACCTGCAAAGCTATGACGTCATAATCATTGGTTCCGGGACCATTCGGGCTCACCCGTCGCTTGAGTTGATCCGCGACCGGTTCGAGGATTACTTGCGCCGGGGTGGATCGCTGGTCATTTTGGGGCAGACCTACGACTGGCCCCAGGGAATTGTTCCGTTCGCGCTGACTCCCTCAATGGAGCAGACGAGTGACGAGGGGATAGCCAATCCCATTCCCGACGCCAGGGTCCTGAGCGAACCGTACGATATCTCAGTCACGAAACTGCTGGCCGCTTTCGGCCCCCGGCGGAGTGTCGCCGCGGCGGTGGTGTCGCCGTCTGAAGTCGTTTTTCAGACCGGCACCGGGGCCTCGCTGCTGTCCGTCTCCAGGCTTGGGGAGGGCCAGATGATATACTGCGGACTGCCACTGCTGCCGATGATCTCGGAACTCGATCTCCAGGCCATCCACCTTTTTGCCAACATCCTTAACTATTAGCCCGCAGCCGTATTATATTGCCGGCGCGGTTGCATCGGTGACACATGTGAAGCCCTATAGAGTTTAAGAACCTCGGCTTCCGTTACGAGATCGGCAACCACCGCGAGCTTTTGCAGCAGCAGGGCATTTTATCATAAACTGTACCATGTGCAGTACAAGTAGCAGGTTACAGGTGTACGAACGGCGCAATAAAGTGGAGACAATCACAAGATGGAACCGCGCAAAAAAGTTGTGAAAGAACTGATGACGTTTGCTTCGGAACTGGCTGTCGGGGCCGGGCGAATCCTCAAGGACGGTTTCAACCGATCTCTCACAATAGAGTACAAGGGACGCATCAATCCGGTTACGCAGTACGACATGAAAGCTGAGAAATATATCACCTCGCGCATAGCCGGGCGCTATCCCTATCATTCCATCCTCGCCGAAGAAGGAAGTGACACCCACCGGCGCTCCCCCTATCGCTGGGTGATAGATCCGCTTGACGGCACTGTCAACTATGCTCACGGTTTCCCGGTTTACTGCGTGTCGGTGGCGGTCGAATGCGAAGAGAGATCAATAGCCGGAGCCGTTTACGATCCCGAACGGGAGGAACTTTTCTCCGCCGCTGTGGGCCTGGGGGCGCGATTGAACGGCAGAAAGATACACGTGTCCGAGGAAAAGCGGCTGGACCGCGCGCTACTGGCCACCGGTTTCTCGTATACGGTAGCCACCGACCGCAAGAATAACATCGGGTTGTTCGGCCGCATGGTGAAGGCGGCACAGGCAGTGCGGCGGCCCGGTTCGGCAGCCATCGACCTCTGCTGGCTGGCCTGCGGGCGGATCGACGGCTTCTGGGAGCTTAACCTTCATCCCTGGGATACAGCCGCCGCCAGGCTGATCGTTGAAGAAGCGGGCGGCCGCGTCACCCGTCTAAGCGGCGGCGCCTATTCCATCTTTGACAAAGACATTCTCGCCGGAAACAACCGCATTCACAGGCAGATGCAGTCGACCCTGACCGGAAAGTGAGCCCGTCTTGGGACTGATAACTCTGGAGTCCCGCAAAACGCCTTGGATTTCTTTACCGTGGTTGCTATAATCGGTCAGGCAATGTGGAACCCCATACGATAATCGGTATAAGAGGAATATGCCTGCCAAAACGCTTATAAAATCAACATCCGGTATACGCGGTATTGTCGGACGCGGTCTGGACCCATTGCTGGCGACAGCCTACGGCGCGGCCTTCGGTAATCTCTTAAAGACGGGGACGGTCGTGGTGGGGCGTGACAGTCGCCCTTCCGGCGAGATGCTCATGCGCTCAGTAGTGGCGGGGTTAATGTCGGTCGGCATGGACGTCGTTGAAATCGGTATTGTTCCCACGCCGACGGTGGAAATCGCTGTCGCAAAGCTGAAGGTCGCCGGTGGTATCTGCGTCACCGCTTCGCACAACCCGGCTGAGTGGAACGCACTGAAGTTTTTCAATAGTCGCGGGGAGTTTATCACAGCGGCTCAGTTCCGAAAACTCGAGCGCATATTTGACTCCGGCAAGTTCGCCTGTAAACCGGCCGCCCGGCTGGGAACGGTTGAGTACCAGGGCCGATGGATAGACGAGCATATCAGGATGACGCTCGCAGCCGTAGTCGTCAACGGGAGAGCTGTACGGAAGCGCCGCTTCAGAGTTGCCGTGGACGCCATCAACGGCGCCGGATCACAGGCGCTGCCGACCCTGTTGGAAAGGCTTGGGGCGACGGTAATCAGGATCAACTGCAAAGGCGACGGCGATTTCGTCCACGAGCCGGAACCGGCTCCGCAAAACCTGTCTCAACTGGCGCGTGCGGTCAAACGCCACAAGGCCGACTTAGGCATGGCCTGCGACGCCGACGCCGATAGGCTGGCGCTTGTCGATGAAACGGGCCGTCCCATAGGTGAGGAACTGACTCTTGCAATCGCCGTTCGGCAGGTACTCAGGAAGGTCAGGGGTCCAACTGTGATAAACCTGTCGACCTCAAAAGTGAGCGCCGACACGGCGCAGGCGGCAGGTTCGCAAGTGTATTATTCCAGGGTAGGGGAAGCCAACGTCGTGGAGATGATGCGTGCGAAGAAGGCCGTCATCGGCGGCGAGGGCAACGGCGGCGTGATCTATCCGTCGTTTCATGCCGGGCGTGATTCCCTGATTGCGGCCGCCCTGGTGCTCTCATGCCTGGCTCGGGAGCGGTGCTGCCTGTCAGCACTTGCGTCAACCTTTCCCGCGTATTATATTGTGAAGTCCAGGGCACGGCTTACGGCCGACTTTGCCGGGCGGCTGAAGAAGCTCGAAAAAGAAGCCCCCAAGTGGCTCGGCCCGGCGACTGTCGATCGCAAGGATGGGTTGCGTTTTGATTTCCAGCGGGGTTGGTTGCAGGTCCGTTCCTCCAATACGGAGCCGATCTTCCGGCTGATTGTGGAGACGGATAATTCCGTGCTGACCAAGGCGTTGTCACGGAAGGTGATGAAACTGTTTGGTTGATCAGAGGACACTGACATGTGTGGAATTGTAGGATACGTGGGATACAGGGAGGCGGTGCCGATTCTGATGAACGGCATCAAGCGGCTGGAGTATCGCGGGTATGATTCGGCGGGCATTGCCCTCCTGACTGAAGGCGGCTTGATGGTGGCCAAATCGGCCGGCAAAATCGAGCGGCTGGAGGAACGGATCGCCGACGTGGACTGCCGGTGTACGCACGGTATCGCCCACACTCGCTGGGCGACCCACGGCGAACCCAGCCAGCTTAACGCTCATCCGCACACTGACGCCGACGAGACCGTGGCGCTGGTCCACAACGGCATCATTGAAAATTACCGCGCCTTGCGGGAGTACCTTGTCAGGCAGGGATACGACATCCGCACCGACACCGATACTGAAATGCTGGTGCACCTGATCCGACTCAACTACAGGGGCGATCTGACCGAGGCGGTTCGCAACGCCCTCAATGCCGTGGAAGGCACCTACGGTATTGCGGTTGTCTCGATAGAGCATCCCGGTACGCTGGTGGCCGCCAGGATGGGTTCACCGCTGGTGGTGGGTTACGGCGATGGTGAGAACTACGTGGCGTCCGACGTCTCCGCCATTCTGGAGCATACCAACCGTGTGGTTTATCTCGAAGATGGTGAAATAGCGACCGTAACCACTGACGGCGCCGAAATAACAAATATGCAGAATATCAGGATCGATCATCCGGTGGAGGAGATCGGCTGGACACTCGATCAGATCGAAAAAGAAGGCTATGACCATTTCATGCTCAAGGAGATCCATGAGCAGCCGGCCACACTTCCCAACGCCTTTCGCGGTCGCCTCAACTACGAGGAGGGGATTCCCCGCCTCAACGGCCTCAACCTGCAATATGACGAGTTGCGTCACATTCGGAGAATCATTATCACCGCCTGCGGCACGTCGTGGCACGCCGCCCTGATCGGCGAATACATGATCGAGGAACTCGCCCGCGTATCCGTGGAGGTGGAGTACGCCTCCGAGTTCCGTTACCGCTCTCCGATCATCAATGACGACACCACCCTCTTTGCCCTCAGCCAGTCGGGCGAGACGGCCGACACCCTGGCGGCCATGCGCGAGGCCCGGAAGCGCGGCGCAACCGTGCTGGGCCTGGTCAACGTGGTGGGATCGACTATCGCGCGTGAATCGGACGGGGGTGTCCATATCCACGCCGGTCCGGAAATCGGCGTCGCCTCGACCAAGGCCTTCACCTCGCACGTCATGGTGCTGGCGCTCATTGCCACGCTCTTGGGACGCATGCGTCACCTGTCGGTGCAACTGGGTCAGGAGATAATCGACGCCATTCAGAAGATCCCCGACCAGGTCCGGACGATTCTCCAGACGGAAGAGCAGGTCAAAGCGATTGCGTCGGAATACTACCAGGCGAACAATTTCCTCTATCTCGGGCGCGGTATCAATTTCCCGGTGGCTCTCGAGGGTGCCTTGAAGCTCAAAGAGATATCATACATACATGCCGAGGGCTACCCCGCGGCCGAAATGAAGCACGGGCCGATCGCCCTGATCGATCAGAACATGCCGGTAGTTGTCATCGCCCTGAAGGATCCCGTCTATGACAAGGTCATGTCGAATATCGCTGAGGTGCGCGCCCGCCATGGCCGGATTATAGCAATCGCCACCGAGGGCGACACCGAGATCGCCGACCGCGTCAACCATGTTCTATACATTCCGAGAACCTACCGTCTCCTGACGCCACTGTTGTCGATTATCCCGCTGCAGCTTCTGGCTTATCATATCGCCGTCATGCGTGGCTGTCATGTCGACCAGCCGCGTAACCTGGCCAAGTCGGTGACGGTGGAATAGGCCCATACCTGTAACGCGTGACGTTATCCGGTCCGGATCGACACACCCCCCGGCGTTGTGGCAGAACCGCCCCCCGCGCGAATACATTGGAGAAGCAGTACGCGCCGGATACCGACGCTGTCTTGGCGCTTGCCCGGTCCCGCCATTCAACATATATTGGCCGTCGAGAAACCAGGGAATCTGAATTGATGGAACCCGCTCGCGCAAAGGCAGACATTATCCCGTACAGCGCCGAGTACTCCGGCCAGGTCCGTTCCTGGATCGACTCTGAGGAAACGTATCGCCATGTGTGCCGGGGTCAGGAGTTTCCGCCCCCCGAGGATATTGTTGATTCGTGGCAGCGTTCCGGGGTGACATCCCACCTTCTCTTTTCGGAGAACAAGCCGGTGGCCTACGGCGAGCTTTGGGAAAGACCACTGGAGATGGCTGTCGAGATAGCGCACCTGATTGTGGATCCATACAAGCGCGCCAGCGGCTATGGTGTCAAGATGTTGGAGTTGCTCTATCAGCGGGCCGCCCATAAGGAGAATGTGGCCAAAGTAGTCCTGAATCTCTACGGAGAGAACGAGATTGCCTTAGGGTGTTATCTGAAAGCCGGTTTCGAGATAATCGGAACCTCAGGCTACACGGTCGGCCTGAGGATGGTTCGGATGGTGACACAATCCGACAAATGATCTACGCAAACACAAAAAGCCTGCAATCAATAAACTGTTGGAAGGATTGAGCGATGAGCGAATACAACAACCTGCTGGTGGAGACAAAGGGCGCGGTGTTGATCGTCAGGATCAGCCGGGAACGCGCTCTTAACGCGTTGAATCTTGAGACCGTGGCCGAACTGCAGCAGTTGTTCGACACCTACCGGGACAACACCGATATCGCCTGCGTGATAATTACCGGCGCCGGTGAGAAAGCCTTTGTGGCCGGCGCTGATATCAAGGAGCTGGCCGAACTGGACTCCCGTTCCGGAGCTGATCTGTCGGCAAAGGGACAGCACCTGATGATGACGATCCAGAATTTTCCCCGGCCGGTCATTGCCGCCGTGAACGGATTCGCCTTAGGTGGCGGGACCGAGTTGGCTATGGCCTGCGACATCCGCCTGGCCTCCGAAAAAACCAGGTTCGGCCAGCCGGAGGTGAGCCTGGGCCTGATTCCCGGCTATGGCGGTACGCAGCGGCTATCCCGTCTGGTGGGCCGCGGGAAAGCGATGCAGTTGATTCTCAGCGGCGAGATGATCGGCGCTGCGGAAGCATATCGGATCGGCCTGGCCGACGAGGTTTATCCGCCCGAGGAGCTCATGGATAAGGCCGTTGAACTGGCCGAGTTGATCTGCTCCAAGGCGCCGGTGGCTGTGGCCCTGGCCAAAGAGAGCATCAATCACGGCCTGGACGTCTCGCTGCCGAAAGGATGCGACCTGGAAAAAGCCAGCTTCGGCTCGGTCTGCGGCTCTGAGGACAAAAATGAGGGCACGCGGGCTTTCCTCGATAAACGCAAGCCGGAGTTCAAGGGACGCTGATTCGGCGAGACTTTGACACTGTAATCTAACAGCCGTGGCTGGCCACGCGTGCCGGAGGGCGGGATCGCGGTGATGCCGCCGTTCCGTCTATGACACGGCTTCTTCCTTGCGCGATGGTTTCGTACCGCGCAGGCGGTCCGTCACACGGTCAGCATTGTGACCGACGCCGCTGTCGCTTGGTTTTTCCCCTCCGGATTCGTCCGACCCCCGGCGTACTGATGTCGCTCTCAGATCAGCTTTCCTCATGCGGTAGTATCCCTCCGGCATCTTCCTGAAGGCTTCGATCAACCTGTCGTTGGAATTGTAAGACTGGATCCGGTACCTGATGTAGTTTTTCATTTGGGGATAACCGTCGAGGTTATCGATGGGCATGTTGAACGCGGCCAGGTGATTGCCGGCGCTCTTGGGATCGGCTACTCGAATTAGGAGGAAATCCGTAGCGCAGATCCGACACTGCACGCCCAGCTTGTTTAGGGAACCGGCAAGGCGCAGCGATTCATCATGGACTTCCTGGAGCCGGTTGGACATTGCCTCCGCATTCGTAAGCGTGGCCAGCATCGTCTTCTGGATGGTCAGCGAGATACGTTTCCCCTGGTGAGCGTGTTTGAGCCTTTCTATCGTGGATGGATTGGAGACGGCAAAACCCGCATCGGAGGAATTTATGGAGAAGGAGGCGGTGAACGAGCGAAGAACTACCACATTGGTCAGAATGTCCAGCAGCGGAAGAGCGCTGATACCGAAATAGTCGAAGTAGTACTCGTCCACTATTAACATCCCTTTGGGCACGGCGCGAGCCATTGCCTCAAGATCGGTAATGGAGAAGTTGGCCCCGGTGACGCGGCTGGGATTGGCCGCGTAGATCACATCATGCGGCGATGCTACTGAAGCCATTACACTCTCCAGGTCGCCTGCGAACGGAGAGACCCCCAGTTGTTCGGCCAGTGTCATCTCCGCCCGGTTGGCAGCCTGCGCCACCTCCGGTTCAACCTGGCCCGCACCGATAAACCGGGACACAGGATGGTAACACAGGCCGAGTAAATCGGTCAGGAAATCCGTGAAATCCGCAAAGGGCACAATCATCGCCTTGTCGGCCATTACCTTGCGCGCGACTCGGGCTGTTAGGCCGTCAAGACCGGTGCTGTCGGTAAGAGTTCCGGACATCGTAAGTTCCTATCCTCCGTTTAAGAGTGTGGCTCTGTTTCCAGCCGCCGGCAAACGCAGCCCCGTGTTTCCGCCGGAGCCCGGTTCATTGACGGGCATTTTGCGCCATGTCAACGGTATAAGAAGAATGACGCGCCGCAGACGATATGGGCGGTGCCGAGTAGTGATACGGATGCTACGGCCTTCTGGGAGCGGCTGTTTCAACCAATGCTGGTCAGCGTTGTGAATGTCTTCCATGACCTGCGTTCTTTCAAGTCTGACAATCCATGTGACAGCCACGCAAACGGAGTGCCGAACGGTGCGATTCATGAGTGACCCGTCTAAGTTATTGTCTTCGAGCGGGGAAGACGCCGGGTGCGAATCGACACGGCCGGGGATGCTTCCGGCGCCGGCTGGTGGTGGGCAGCTCATTCCGTCTGCACTGGAACGGTTTTCCCATATAAGAAAAGCCACCCGGGACACAATCGCATCTCGTGTGGCTGTGGGAGGTGAGAAAATGATATATGGGTTACTTCGTGAATCAGATTCCACAATCCTTTTGGCGGAAGGCTTTCCTCGCAACCGCTCCCGGCTGTCCTTTGCGCAAAGCAGTCAATACTGTCTCTTGCCACCGGTCGAGCGCACGAACAACGAGTACATTTTTCTGCCTGGGTCTTTGATCAGACTCTCACGCTACAACTGCTCTGAACCAGTGCAGCGAGACAAGCACGATGACTGCTATCAGCCAGATGAGCGCTTGTTTCTTCATCCTCACCTTCCCATTGCAGGATTTCCGAGCAACTTGAGGCCGGTATCAGTCCGGCCTTGACAACGGACATCATTGGTAGCAACCGCAATGCCACGTATTTCGCGTGAGGAGTAAGCCGTTGAGAGTTCAAGAGATAACGAGCCGGCAGGTTGTCCCCGCAGCGGCCCAGACCTCGCCTTATCGAGAACTGGATTCCGGATAATCGGGAACGGTTTTCCACGCTCAGGAAAGACGGGGCTTTGAACCGTTCTATTGGACCACCACGGATACTCAACAGTGTCAGGCATAATTGTCTTGACATCCGGGAGGGTCGGGACGTCTGTAATCTGCGACGGCTAATCGCCGCCTTGCCAAACGGTTAATGCCCAAGCCGGCGGGAAAAAACCAGCCGCACCGCTTGACAACGGGTGGCGCTTGTTGTAACTTCCGTGATTGTTTGGCCGGGGAATAGTCGCAACCGCGGTCGGTTGCCTTCGGCCTGAACAGAAAATGTGAAACCGTTCCGACCCTGGTGTTTCTTCCGGAGTATGCGCGTCGGACGCTACGGAGTTGACTGGACAAAATCTATTTTCATTTCTATAGGAGCATGGAGATAAGGATGGGGATAATCAGAATCTCAGCCGCTGTGGTGACTGTTCTGGCAATGCTGTCGCCGGGACCGTTGGCCGGCGGTTTTGAGAGCTTGGGTGTCGGCACCAAAGCTACTGCCATGGGCGGTGCGTTTCGCGCTGTCGCCAACGACTGGACCGCCGCCTACTACAATCCGGCTGGATATGCGGATGTCTTTGACAACCAGCTTGGGGGCAACTTTGCCTTCGTTCATTACCGCAATGAAATCACACCCGATTACAGGTGGAACGAGCTTAGTGAACCCGGATTCTTCAACGATATCCCGAACTACAACTACCACGAGGTCCTGTCCAACCCCTCGGCGGGTTTCATAGTACGCTTGCCGGTCTGGGGCGAGACTGTTTTCGGGTTGTCGGCTTATCAGCCGTTTGATTACAATGTGACCTGGACCCTCTATGAGCATGACCTCGCTTACAACGACAGCCTGTATCTGCCGAACAATCAGTATCAGAACAACTTTGATGTGGTGTCGTTCCAGTTGACTGCGGCCAGGGAGTTCATCGAGGAGAAGTTGTTTCTTGGAGTGGGGCTGCAGGTGCTCAGGGGTGATCTCCTGCACACCAGCCTCGTTTTCAGGGACAACCCGTATCTTCTCCGCGATCCCGACTGGCAATTTGCGGATAACCCGAACCGGAAGATCACTGAGTGGGTGGGCAATGACGGCTACGGTTGGGGTTTTGGCTTCAGGGTCGGAATGTTACTGAAGCAGAGCGAGAAGCTGGCGCTGGCTGCGACGGCCGCCTTGCCGCTGGATTTCACTGTGAGCGGCAGATCAGCCCTGACCTTCCACATGCCGAAATTAGAAGTTGTCCCTCCCTACTTTTTCATGGGAACGGTCGAGAATCTGTTCACGGCCGGTAGTCTGGTGACGGATTCCGCGGATTTTGAGGCCAAGCTAAAGCTACCTCCTTCGATTGCCGTCGGTCTGGCCTACCAGACCACCGAGAAACTGACGTTAGCTGTCGATGCCGAGTATACCTTCTGGTCGCAGTTTGACGGCTTCTCATTCAAGTACAGTAACCACCAGGGTCTGACCGGTCCCGCCGATACCGCAGCCGACATGAAGAGCTTTTTCACTGCCGATGTGGCTACACCCGTTGACTGGTCAAACACGGCCAAGGTTATGGCCGGCGCCAATTATGAATACTCTGAGTTGCTTACCCTGATGGGCGGTTTCTCAGTAGACCAGTCACCGGCCGGCGATGTGGAGCAGTTCACACCGCTCTTCATGGACCTGGGTACCAAGTACAGTCTCAGCGGTGGTTTTCAGCTACACATAGAGCAATGGGATCTCGGGCTGATAACCGGCTACACTCATCATCCCGATGCCGAGGTGTCCGCCCTGGAAGATATCGACGAAGACGGCAACCCCGACAGTTTCGCCGGAAGCTACAAGGCAGCCACCTATCAGACCGTACTGTCGTTCAACTACCGGTTCTAAGGAGAGCATAGATGGCCAAGTATACGAAACTTATGTTACTGATCGCGGTTCTGGCGGTTGTCCTCATTATTGCATGCTCGGATCGCGGGACGAACAGTGCGGAGGATGTTACGTTGACGACCGGCGGCATCTCCTCGCAGAACCATGTCTTTTTCGACGAGTTGATATTGCAGATTCGTAACGACTTTCAGCTTATTCAAATGGCTGTGTACATTCCCCGGGTATCCTTTCCGCGTCACTATGGCGGCACCTTCAAGAGAGTCCCCCTGCTAGTGCTGTTGCCGCCGCAGGGCACCGACCGCTACTTCTTCTTCAACCACGGCCTCAAGAGCCTGGCCGATGAGTTGATCTCCAGCGGGGAGATTGAACCGATGGTCATCGCCTGCATATCCAACGACCGCACGTTCGGGGGCTACTTCTATGCGGGCAACAGCTTCGCAGCCGGATTCTATGACGACCTTGTCGGCGACGCGTTGGTGGAGTATCTGAACGCTGCTTATCCGATAACTCTCAACGATCCATCGAAGCGCGGCATCGGCGGTATCGGCATGGGCGCTTATGGCGCTTTTCGGGCTGCTCTGATGCAGGACTCGGTTGTGTTCACGTCCGTCTCCGGGAGCGACGGCCCCCTGGACTTTGACGGCGGGCCCGGTCGCGGCGCGGGCCTAATCGATCTCATGGATACTGTTCTATTGACGGAGCAGACACATCTGAACGCCAACAACTTTAACCACGCCTTTGACAGTTCCTCAACCTGTCCGGTGTCCCGGATGTTTATCGGTGGCGCTTTGGCCTTCACGCCTCACGATACCATGCTCGATTATGATACCATAATCCGGGAAAGGACGCCGAATTTAGGTGACTATTACGTATCAATCATAATCGATGACCAGACGCGTGGACTTCCGAGTTACATAATCACCGACTCCGTTACCCTGATTGACAGTATTATCATGGAAGACGCGAATAATTTCGATTTCCATCTTCCGTTCAGCTTCACCGAGAAGCCTTACGCCCCCATCTGGGACATCTGGCTGGAAAATAACCTTGAGTCCTTGCTGGCCGCAAGTAACGGCCTTGACAACGCGGATATCTGGATTGGCACCAGCCCTCAAGCGCGCTACGGGTTTCACAATCAGACCATGTCATGGTATGAAACGCTGGAGGCCGACGCCGGTGTGGAGACGCCTGTACTGCGGACGTACACGGGCTACGAAGGCAATCCCGCTGAAGACAACGAGTTCTTGTACGAACTATTGCGGGAAATGCTCATTTTCCACTCCCAGAGCTTTTATCCCGAAGGCTCCGGAGACTGAGGCCCCGAAAACAGAATATACCCGGAGGTCTGTGCCTCCGGGTTTTTTGATACTTACTGATAGATGACACAGGCCGGACAACGCTACGACTTACTGGCCATTGGCGCCCACCCGGATGACGTTGAGGTCGGCGCCGGCGGAATCCTGATCGATCTGAGCGAGCGCGGCTACCGGTGCGCGGTGGTCATTCTCACCCAGGGAGAGATGGGTACCGGCGGCAATGCCGAGATACGGATGATAGAGGTGAAGCGGGCGGCCGACATATTAGGCGCGGATATTGCCAGGACTTTTGACTGGGGAGACACCGCGCTCGAAGACACTCTTGAGCACCGGACGGAACTGGCCCGTGTGATCCGCACCGCTGGACCCCGTGTTATGCTTGCTCCCTACCCGCATGTGAGTCATGGGCGTCGCCAGTCTCACCCGGACCATGTTGCCGCGGGTCTGATTGCCATAAACGCCGCGAACCTGGCATCGTTGAGAAAAGCCGACCTGCCCGGAGATCCGCACCTGGTAAAACGTATCTTCCACTACTTCCTGCCGCCGAAGGTCCCCCCGACGATGGTGGTGGACATTACCAAGCATTTCGACCGTTGGATCAAGGCTCTAGCCGCGCATGAGTCACAGTTTCTAAACCCCGGGAAGTCACGGGATTACATTGAGCACATTGCGGCAATGGCCCGGTCGTTCGGTATTCAGGCCGGGTGCAAGTATGGCCAGGGCCTGTATGCTGCGGAGCCCATACGAATGAGCGACCTCATGGCTCTTGCTGAAGAGCCGGGCGACTGAAAGGGCTTTCCCGGTCGCACCGAGGGGGGTTGATAAAACGTTTCATCATACTCGGAAACCGAATACTCTCAAGCCAACGGATTCGTCATGCCGGGGATTTGCATACCCACCTTCTCTGTTATGCCCGCGGAGGTGGGCATCCAGTGGGGCGTTGATACCACGCGCTCAGAGATGACGGAGGGGCTCAGAGATTACCTGAAATGGAAGGCAGTTGCTTTGTTGCATCCTGTCCTGATTTTTTGGAGCGGTCTGCTAACGCATCGGCACCGGACTGCCCGCCATCCGAGCCAGGTCGCGGTTGATCTTCTCGGACGATTTGTAGGCGTCGTACATACCCCAGATGAACAGAAGTGGGGTGGTGACCAGCCCAACCAGAACGAAAATCATGAGAATCGACACTGAATAGGCCACCATGAAGGCTACTCCCTTAGCGATCTGGCCGTTGTATATCTGGCCCAGACCCATGTAGAAGAACGAGAGAACCGCCGCCACTCCCGGGTTCTTGTACTGAGGTGCTGAGGGAATTGGTTGACCGGGCATATCTGCTCCTGTTTTGCGGCATTGAATGGCACCGCTTGGTTATTATACGCATTCCGGCTGCCTTTATTCAAGAGGAATCCGCAATTCCCGTGGGTGACGTATGTCTCGTGCGCCGCCTCACTACCACAAGCACGCTGAGACGATCCGGCGGCCGCGTAGTATTTTGCTGGCTGTGAGGCCCGATTCCCTTATATTGACGCCATGAAGGCCAATGCTCCGACCTACTTTCTGGGTGAGAATTTCCCCGCCCGCCTAAGCGTTTTCGTCGAGCAATTCCTGACCCGGGGGTACGACTACTTCTCAGAGGAGTTTACGCAGATAGACAACTACTTGGCGCGCGCTGTTCGCGACGATTCCGCGCAGACTCTTCGCCGCACCAGGAAAGCGGAGTATCTGCTGGAACTGGTGGCGTTCAAAATATACGACGAACTCGACCGCGAGGCTTTCAACCGGACCAAGTCTACGTTAGTGGTGATGCCCGACTGCCTGTCGCTGCACAACCGTGATTGCGAGAAGATAGAGACTCGCTACGGCACCGTCTGCCGCCGGTGCTTGGAGAACTGCCAGGCGTACCAGGTCGGCGAAGTGGCGCGGCGGTACCGGGTCAAGACCATCTTCTCCAAGCGGAGGCTGTCCCGGCAACTTCGCAGGTATGCCGACCGTATGGGTGACATGGGCGTGATCGGCGTCGCCTGTATCAAGATGCTGGCTTCCGGTATGCGAACCGCTCGCGAAGAAGGCATCCCGGCCCGCGGTGTGCTCCTGAACTTCAGCGGCTGCGAGCACTGGAACGACCAGCCGTGCGCCTCGGAGTTCTCCATGAAGTGGCTTGAATCGATTCTGGAAGAAAAACATGGCCGACAACATCAAGCAACTGACCATTGAACATTATGACGACATAATCCGCATCTGGGCTGACGCCGGGCTTCCCTGGCAACCCCGGGGACGCGACGCCAGGGCAAGGATCGCCGAAGAAATCGAGCGCGACGACACAGCCTTTCTCGGGCTGTTCGAGAATCGGCGGATGATCGCGATTGGCTTGGCTACCTACGACGGCCGCAAGGGCTGGATCAACCGGGTGGCTGTCGATCCCGACCATCGCGGAAGGGGACTCGGGGGCAAAATGATCGACGCCTGCGAGCGCTTCCTCAGAAAACGCGGGGCCATCGTGATAAGTTGTCTTATCGATGAACACAATCTGCCCTCGATGGCCCTCTTTCAGAAACACGGCTACTGTTTCTACGAGGGGGTGATGTATTTCTCCAAACGCGACTCGGAGGAGTCCTGACAGGACTCATGGCAAGTCTGGCTGCGGATATGTCCGGAAAGGCTGGGCGCCTCATTGTATTGAAGGGGCCGTCACCGACCGGATCCGAAGCGGGTTGATCAACCCCCGATCCGATTGCTGATATCGCGCTCAAACCTGGAACAGGTATTGCAGCTTCATGAAGAACTGCCGCGCACTCAGCATCCAGTTTTCCTTGTAGTATGTTCTTGACCCGTTTCTGTCCGCCTCGCTGAGGCCGTCAAGATTGCCGTAATCATATGTCGTGCCGACGTAGAAGACCGAGAACGGGCTGAGGCGGTAGGTCAGCAGGGGATCGATATCCCAGCGCTCCCCGAAGTCATGGTACTGCACTACCAGCCGAAGCGACACTTCCCGGGTGAACTGGTAGTTCACCCGCGTTCGGGCGATGAATCCCTCAAAGAACTCCTCGCCGGTCTGAAGGTGCTCACTTCGTCCGTAGCTGAAGGTCGGTTCGATTCTCAGGCGGTCGGAGGGCTTGACATATGCCGAGGCTTCTATGGATGTCTCTCTCCCCATCACTGGCGGGTCCTCGCAGCGAGTGATTGTATGACCGCGCATGAATTGGAAACCAAGGCCAACGGGTTCGCTGAAGTTGCTTTCGGCGTGCAACCGGAAGCGCTTGATGCCCGGGAACTCGATTCCCCTGAGTTTCTCCCAACTCACCATGTAGTTGACCGAGACATATGTCTGCTTCTTGAGCCTGGCGTTGGCTTCAGCGATAAACCATTCGTCCTTCCTGTTCCCATCGAAATTCCACACCCGGCCTGCCACTGCCAGGGGTTCAATGTATTCGACGAAGCGGGAATCAGTATGGAAGGAGCAACCGTATACGAGGTTCACTTCCCGCCGGTTGTTGATCGGCACGAATCCCAGATCGGCGCGAAAAGTGGGACTTTTCTCCATATAGTCCAGCTCAAGAAACCAATACTGGCCGTGGCGGTCGACACTGGCGAAAAGTCCGTGACCGCTGAAAGACTCGCTGTCGAATCCGGCCGTGTGGGAACCTCCGTCAAAGTAGGAGTCACTCAGATCGCTGGTGAGAGCGGTGTCGTCCGGTTCCTCGGTATGGGTGCCCAATGCCTGTATCTCAAGTCGGTAGTTCTTGAAAAAACTAAGCGCTCCGTCAATACCGTAGAGACTGCCCGACCCACCACCGTCGAAGCGCCGGTCGGTGATAATCGCACCCAAGTGGGAGTCTTCGCCAAACGCCCGCCGCGCCCTGAAAATACCGGACGTGCTTCTCCCGTTCTGGACGATCTCGCTGCTCTCCTCAAACGGAAGAATGACCGGGGAATGTTCATCGCGGGCCACCAGAAAGGCAACACTGGTGCGGTCTATCCGTCCTGTCAGTTTGGCTGCTACCTCGGGATCATTGATTGCACGCGTATAGACGGCGTTGAAATGGGTGTTAAAGAGGTCGCTTCCCTCTTGAAAGAAAGGCCTTCGCTCGGGATAGAACAGGGCGAAGTTGGTATTGACGTCGATCTGGGCGGCGTCCCCCTCGACCTGGCTGAAATCAGGGTTATACGTTACTTCCGTCGTCACGCTGGAGGAGACGGCATAGCGCGCGCTTAGGGACATCTGGCCATCGGGACCGGCATTGTCGAATGACGACTCCGGGTCGTCGGTGTCGACACGAGCACCCGACTGATGCGCCATAACCGTCGGCATAATCTCGATTCCCTTGCCTGATTGAACGTCTTTAATCCCGGTCACTGTTCCCCATTGGCAGAGCCAGCACGGTTCATCGCGGTCGTAGGCCGCCCAGGAATACTGGCCGCGGCTGTCGCGGGGATGATTGCGCCAGAAATCGACCTTCCAGGTCTGTACCGCCCTGTCCGGGAAACGCAGGCCGGCAAACGGAATCGCCATCTCCACCTGATAGCCGATATCGGTAATCCTGCCGGCCGACTCCCAGGTCATGTCGTACCGGCTGTCCTCAACACCGTTGTTTGAATACAGCAGATCACCCTGAACACCATAGGGATTAGCCACCAGCTCGTAAGCCCAGGAAGCGTTCCCATAGGTGTCCAGAAGAAGGACCACATTGTCGTCGGAGAATATCCGATCCCGTTCACAGAGCGAGGCCCGTATGGAACCGGGGTCGTCGTAGCAAACGAAGGCTACATAGAGCATCTTGTCGTCGTAGGTGATCAACGCTTCTGTCTCAACCGGTGGCTGAGTCTGATCTCCCGGCTGGTGCTCCGCGAAATTAGACGCCCGTCCCGCCGACTTCCAGCCCGGCTCGTCCAGATTACCGTCAATCTTGAACTCAGCCGTTGTCCTGGGCACATGGAGTGTCGGATGGTACACCGGTGCGTAAGAAGTTGCGCCGACCACCGGCGCCACCGGAATCATCAGCCAGGCCGCAAACAGGAAACTCAGCAGAAAGGTAAGGCAAAAATTGCTCGTGGTTACCAAGGGGCTGTTCCTCTCGATATGAAGCTTTAACAATGTCTTTTCCACCACTCAGAACCAGTCTCTGTCGGGGCAACTGCTTGTCCTGACGATCCCAGGACCGGTTATCTTCCGGAACAGCCACTGCCATACTATACGACGGTTCGTCTCCGTAGTTTCATACATAGACGTGGAAAAAGCGGCTCCTGTTCACCGAAAACGGACGCATATCCAGCGCGTCGGTGCCTTGCAATGCCAACAGAAAAAGCCCCGCAAGCGGGGCTTGTCATGTTCCGGATGAGATCGGTTCAGGACGTAAAAGCCGCCAGCGCCTCGTCCCGGCTGTCAAAGTGCTCAAAGACGGTAATCAGCCGCGTGATGGTCAGAATCGACTCGATCTTGGTGATATTCGTCAGAACCAGCCGGCCGCCCGCGTTTTTGACCGTCGTCAAGGTCGATATCAGCATACCCAGCCCGACTGAGTTCATCCAGTCGACTTTGGCCATGTCGACAACGAAGTTCTTCTTGTTCTGATTGATATACTCGTGCACCTTGCCGTGGAAGAGTGTGGTTTCCTCGCCGCCCATGATCTTGCCTGCGATGTTAAAGACAACCAGATCGCCCTCAAGTGAGTCGGAAAATCTCATAGATACATCCCTCTATTCTATGTGTCCTTTTTTCATACCGTGCTGCTCGGTTTCCAAGAGATGCGCTGACGAAAGTAGGTAGACAACATTCGCTTACATCCCCAAGCACCGGCATAATAGGTTGCCTTGAATCGGAAAACAAGCAGTTTTTGCTCTGAGCGGCCACGGTGAACGTCCCGTCTGCCGCGCTAATCTTCCGGCGGGCGCTCTGCGACGACGATATTGCGGGCGGTCTCGGGCGGCAGAGTCGCAGGCGGCAGGGAAAAATCGCCACTCGAGTAGGCAGCCACCTGTCGCAACCCTGCCTGCGTGAGCATGCCCCGCATTTCCGGAAGGGTGTAACATCGAATAGCCTCGTTGGCGTGATAACCCGGTTCGACCTTCGGTCGCAACAGGGTGCCGTCCTTGCGGATGATGAAGATCGTACCCCTGTACGTGCCGGTCTCGGCGTCGTACCAGCTTTCGCTTAGCTCCCAGCCATCTTCTATCTCAGACCATGATCGCTCCCTCTTGCCCCACCGTTCCACCGACAGGAACATAACAAAGAGCTTCCCGTTGCTCTTGAGCGCCCGGCGGATCGACCGAAGCAACTCCAGGTCTTCGGCGTCGCCAAAGAACCCGAACGTCCCGCTCAGAATCACGCAGGCGTCGAACTCACGGTTGTAGTCAATCCGCCGCATGTCGCCGGCGATGAAACTTCCCGTAAGCCCCGCCTCTTTGTATTGCCGCCTGGCGAACTCGATCAATGGCGGGGCGATGTCGATTCCCACGACATCGTATCCCTTGCCGGAGAACAACCGGGCCTGGTCACCTCCACCACAGCCCAGATCGAGAATCCGCATCCCCGGCGAGAGCCGGCACACGTGCTCGATGAAATCCACCAGCTTGCGGTCCCATTCGAATATCCCCGGGATGCCGTGCCGGTGGTCGATTCGCCAGTATGCGGCCCAGAACTCATTCCACGATTTCTCTACTATCTTGAGCATATTTCGCTTCTCTTTACATCGGTGTCGCCCGTGGGTCTTTGACCATGAACGTCACCACGAGCGATACCTCTCCATGGACAACATAACGGCAGAGTCGCCGACGAACAGCTCGGCAGTCTTTCAAATCAAAGTCAGCCGGTGAAGAAGTCAAAGATGTTACCGAGCATACTGCTGTCGGCCTTGTAGATCTCGGTATACCTGCACCTGGAGCAGGTAACGGTCGTAAACCGGGAACCCTGGACGTCGAATATCTTCGACCAGAACCCGCCCGCCGCACGAAACTCCGCCACTTCGTATTGATTGTTGGAGCATTTCGAGCATCGGTAATTCAGTTGCTGCATATGATCACCTCCTGATGACAGTTCCTGTCCTTTTTCTTAAGTACAGGGAATCCCGCAGCAAATTCAACTGGAAATACGCAGGCAGGGGGGGATTTGTGGTGGTGGGGGCATGTGCCTGACATCCACAGAAGGGGCTGCGGGGATGGACGAGGGTTCGGGGAGGGCGGTGGCTGAATTGGAAAGGATAGAAAACCCACGAAGAGAACTGAGGTTCAGTGGCTTATGAAGTCCGATCTGTATGCGGCGGCGGTTCAGAGTCTAGCACGAGAGATGTCTTTGCCTTCGGGAGATTCTTCAATTGTTCATAGAACAGAGACTCGGTTATCTCCTTTGGCCAGTCCAGATTTATCTTTAGTGAGCCAGGGTCGCCCTTTGACTGAATATACAGAATGGCTCCGAGATCGATAAGACGGTTCAAATCTCGGGACAACGCATGCAACGGATTCTTTAGTGTCAAGTAAGACGTTCTAATCATGTCCACCAGCTTGGTAACGCGCAACTTCTCATGCTCCAGAAGTAGCTTCAATATCGACAGTTGCCTCTCCATAATAACTCGTTTCTTGGGAGTCTCCAACCTGGTGAAGAGGTCAAACATCATATTCCGATAGATGGCTTTCGCTACTTCCTTCTGGATGCTGCGTAGCACTCTTCCAGCCTGTATCGCCACGCCCCTCAGTCCAAACACGAGAAACGGAGTGAGGTCATGCTCGCGAGACCGTGTTTCAGCCAGTGCTTCCAAGTAGGCTCTCTTCTCGTCATAGTAGTAATTTGACATGGAAATGAAGCAGGTATCCCTCAACCCCGCACGTTGCTTCAGTAGGGCACCAAGAGCTCGCGCCGTCCTTCCATTCCCGTCCAGGAAGGGGTGCATCGCCGCCAGGTGATAGTGTGCAGCGAGCGCCTGCACCAGCGGCTCATGTTTGAGATACTCACGCTGCAGCGCATCCACAAACCCCTCAAAGGCCTCTTCACCTTCGGAGCCACCAGTCGCTCCACGATGGCGAGGTTGTCCAAATGTGACGTTCTGATCTTGCTTGCGGAGCACTCCAGGCTCGCAGCGATCGTCGTCTGCACCAGTTACAATCCTACGGTGGATATCCTTGATCAGTTCACCATCAACCGGTCTGTCATCCGGAATGGTAGCGATCCACCGATATGTGGACACCGCAGCCTGTGCCTGCCGCTGGGATCGTGTCAACAGGTCCTCTGGTTCCTTGCGGAGGGCGTCTTCAAGTTCCTTCTCTGTGAAGTCGGCCCCCTCAATTCTCGAAGTTCCGGCAACCTCGCGCTTAAGTTCGATGTTCTGAAGGCTCTCGACCCAGTCCTTTTGATACGGGATTTTTTGAAGTGCCAGGACAGCTGCCCTAGCCTCGACCAAGACCCGGACAATCTGAGATGAGTCGTACTTAATCCAATCATCTGGAATATTGTAAGTAATCATTATTCAAATATATCAATAATATTTCTCAACAATACTCTACTCAGCTAAGTGTTATACTGTTATATTATATCGACTTATATGTCAAGTACTTTATTTGATTATCCAGAAATTTTCTTGAAATTTCTGCAAAATATTCTGATAATTTATGGGAAAATTCACCCAGTTCTGCAATGCTTGTAATGCGTTAGTTACGGTGGCTAAGTTGCTCTTGATGTGCTGTTTCTCGCCACCACAGCTTTGCTGGGCGATAGCCTTTTCGCTCGGTATCATTTTCGCGATAATTGCCACACACTACCACACCAAACACCAATAAACAATAAAACACTTGACAAAACAAGCCTATTGTCCTATATAACAGCAGTAAACAACATTACCAGAGGATGAATGTCATGACCAAAAGAAGGCTGTTCTCGCTGGAGTTCTTCCCGACCCTGTCCAATCGGGAGGAGTTCTTCCAGAAGATAACCCAGGACGACGGCCCGGCGATCAGTATCTTCGGGCAGTATGCCATGCTGCTTGTGCTCTCGTTCGCATACGGGGTAGTCATGGGCAGCTATCACGGCGTCGCTCAGGCTCTTGTCGCGGGAGTGAAAATCGCGGTGCTTTTCTCGCTGGTGCTGGTCGTGTGTTTCCCGGCCTTTTTCATAATCCAGTTCATTCTCGGTTCCCGCCTGCGACTGCGGCAGATGATATCCATTATCCTGTCCGGATTTGTCCTGACCGGTTCGATCATGGTCTCTTTCGCACCGATAGTGATCTTCTTCCTTCTGACCGGCGGCAACTACTACTTTCTGCAACTGCTTCACATCGTGATCTTTGTTCTCTCCGGCATTTTCGGGATGAAGACCATCGTCGACGCCCTGAAATACTCCTGCGAGAAGAAAAACATCTACCCTCAACTCGGGGTGGTGGTGTTTCGGTTCTGGGTGATAATCATGGCCTTCGTGGGTATCCAACTGGCCTGGAACCTGAGGCCGTTCTTGGGCGACCGGGGACAGCCGTTTGAGCTGTTCCGTGAGTATGAGGGGAATTTCTACACCGCCCTGATATACTCCGGCCGGCAACTGCTGGACACACCCGACGAGTCAGATAAGGATGAGAAGCTGCGCGAGAACCGACAACCCGGCATAGATAGTCCGCAGGACGACACGGCCCGGGATTCGCTACTGATGTTTCACCTGGATGGGCAGTAGGAGGGACGACAGTTGAAGACCGACATCATGACCCTGGAAGAGGTGGCGCACTATCTGAAGCTGAAGCCGCAGACCATATACACTTGGGCGCAGGAGAAGAAGATCCCGGCGGCCAAGTTGGGAAAGGAATGGCGTTTCAGGAAATCGATCATAGACGAATGGTACCTTCAGCATATCGACGACAGGTTCGGCGACGTCATAGACAAGTGGAAGGCGAGCCACAATTCAGAGACAGAGCCTGATCCATG
This sequence comes from uncultured bacterium, assembly GCA_965603125.1. Classification (GTDB taxonomy): domain Bacteria; phylum Zixibacteria; class MSB-5A5; order GN15; family FEB-12; genus JAJRTA01. The sequence continues at coordinate 141,710 of CBFDBU010000002.1, forward strand.
AGGGCCGTGCTGGCAACGCTTGCAGAAACCCTGATGATTCGTAGCATTTGCGATGGCTAATCTCAGCAAGGTGTCTTCTTGTTTCTACCTGGGACTCGCGGGAGTTGTTGCCGGACTCGTTTTTCTGCGTGTGCCGCCCGTCGATAGCTTCTGGTCGTTGACTCTGGCTCCGGCTCTGCTGGTTTTGGCGTACCTGGTGCTGGTTCCGGCGGGGATCTGGCCCCGACATGAACAGACAGCGGATGGGACTCAGCGACGGTCGGCCCGGTGGCGGCCCACGGGTGCTTTCTTGCTCGGCGCAGGTGTGTTCACGGTCGCTCTGACTATCTACTTGGCGACATTGTGGCCCGGGCCGGGCTGGTGGAACAGCAGCGAGTATATCTCCTGTAGCTACACGCTGGGCGTGACCGCACCACCAGGATCGTTCCTGCTTCAGCTTCTCGGCAGGTTAGCTTCGCTTGTCATCCTCGTCACCGCTCCTGCCGTTCGGATAAACGCCCTGGTCGCGGTACTCTCGGCAACGGCAATCACAATCGTCTACATGACGACTACGCGAGTCATACGGTCATTTGAACACGCGGGCGAACGGAGAGGCATCGCTACCCTGGCGGCGGCTTTGGCCGCGCTGACGCTTGCTTTCACCTACAGCGTGTGGAGCAAGGCTACGTTCACGAACGCTTACGCGCTGTCGCTTCTGGCTTCATCGCTTCTTGTTTACCTGGCTGTCCGGTGGTGGGAGGAGGCGGACAATCCGGGCGGGGGCAACTGGCTGCTCTTGGCGGCCTTCCTATTCGGGCTGGATCTCAGTGTGCACCGCAGCAATCTTCTACTGGCGCCGGCGTTCTTTGTTATAGTCTTGTTAAGAAGGCCCACAGCACTGCGAGACTTCCGCCTGTGGCTGGCCGGGGTTGGTTTGTTCGTACTCGGCCTGTCGCTGCAGTTGGGCATCATGCTGCGTTCCCAACTTGACCCGCTTCTGAACACAGGCGACCCCGACACCTGGGGCGGCCTCTGGGACTACCTGACTCTCAGCCAGTTTGGAATCAAGACCTTCGGTTCCGACCTGCTGCAGCGCAAGGGGCCATTCTGGGAATACCAAGTCAAGGAGATGTACCTTCGGTATTTCGGCTGGAACTTCATCGGCATGGACTCCGCCGCCGACCGCGTCAGGTGGACCGGGCTGTGGGCCGTGCCGTTGCTGGCCGGACTGGCGGGTTTGGTCTATCATTTCGTCCGAAGCCACCGGCAGATGATTGCCCTGGCGGTCATGTTGTTCTGTGCCGCGTTTCTTGCCATTATGTATTTGAATGTCCCTGCCGGCTTCTTTCGCGACATGGACCGCCACTTTCTCTGTTCGTTCATGCTGTTTTCGATCTGGATAGGCGTGGGATGTTACGCCGCGCTACGGCTGGCATCCAGCCAGGGCTCAAGGCGTGCTCACCTTTCATCGGGCGCATTGTGGATCACAGCCACAATACTGTGCCTTGCTTTGCCGATCAACGTTCTCCTTGCGAATTGGACGGCCAACGACATGAGCGCCAACCGCAGCAGCCACGAGTTCGGCCGCAACCTCCTTCAATCCTGCGAGCCGGACGCGATCCTGATAACGGCCGGCGACAGCGACACCTACCTGCCGTGGTACATGCAGATAGTTGAAAGCGTCCGGCCCGACGTCACGGTGCTGAATATCGGCCTGCTCAACACCGTCTCGTATCTGCGCACTACGATCGTTAAGCATCCGGACTTGCCGTGGACACTCAGCGAAGACTCTCTGCCGAACCTGGGAATCATCCCCTGGGAAGCGGACACTGTGATCATCACCAGAGGTGGACTGAACAGTAGTTCGCTGTCATGGGTCGTCGAACCGAGCATCCCGCAGGGGTATCTGCTTGTTCAGGACCAGGTTCTGCTGGACATCCTGCGGGAGAATGCCTGGAAGCGACCGATCTGTTTTTCGGCCGGTTTTGGCATGCGACTGCCGCTGGGCCTCAGACCTCATACGCGGCTGGATGGCCTCATCCGGCGGATTGTGACTGATTCCCTGGAGTTGGCTGACTACCGAAGACTGGAAGATAATCTTCTGCGCCGGTACGAATACCGTGGGTTGGAGAAGTGGAGCTTTCTTGACAAGACCGGCAGAAACATGATCACAATGTATCAAACAGCCTTTGCCCATCTGGCTGAGCGCTGTTCTCAGACGGGGGACGAGGCCGCCCTGGAGCGTGTAGAGCAGAAGTTCGCCGAGCTCTGGCCCGAGACCGGTGGGTTGAAGGACTGGGTGGCCGCCAGAAAAAACGGCAAACGGCCGTAGTTCGAACCCCGCTGTCGCCGGACTTTTTTCCCATTGCCTTTCGACACGCCATAGTATAACATTTCCTTATGCAACCATTGCGGTTGAATCTGTCCCGGCTCAAGGGCAAGATAATCGCTGTCGACGGCCCGGCCGGATCGGGCAAATCCACTACCGCCCGTCTTCTTGCCGACCGGCTGGGGTATGTCTATCTGGATACAGGCGCCATGTATCGCGCCCTGACCCTGTTCGCGATTGAACAAGGCATACCCCCGTTGGACGGCAGGGCGCTGGCCGTGGCGGCTCAAAAAGTGCCGATAGAGTTTCGCAGCGACGGTGAGGTCAATCGGGTTCTGCTCAACGGCGTCGATGTTACCGAGAAGATACGCTCGGTAGACGTGACGCAACACGTCTCTGAGGTCTCGGCGCACAAGGAGGTCCGCGAGGGAATGGTGGCCCGGCAGCGGCAACTGGCCAGGGACGGATCGATTGTGGCCGAAGGCAGAGATACGACGACGGTGGTGTTCCCTGATGCCGACATGAAAATCTACCTTGACGCCAGTCCCCACCAGCGGGCCCAGCGACGTCTCTTAGACATGGCTCGGATGGGCATCTCGACCACGCTTGAAGAGCAGGAGGCCGATATCAAGCGGCGCGACGAGTACGATTCGCAGCGGGCGCATTCTCCGCTGACCAAAGCCCGGGACGCCTACGTTGTCGACACCAGCGCCATGACTATCGAGGGGCAGGTCGACCATATCATCCAGTTGATCCTCTCAATTTTCAAATAGCATGAAGTTAGTATACTACTCTGTCTGGATCCTGATCCGTCTCGTCAGCAAGCTTCTCTTCCGCATCAGGGTGAGCGGCAAGGAGCATTTCCCCCGGCAGGGCGGGTTTATCGTGGCCACCAACCACTTATCCTATTTCGATCCGCTGCTGGTCGGTTCCTGGTCCCCCCGCGAGTTGTACTATCTGGCCAAAGTGGAGCTTTTTCGCTTTGGCCTCATCGGCTGGTTCCTGCGGGGCGTAAATGCTCTCCCGGTCAGGCGGGCCACAATCGACCGCGCGGCTATCGAGGTCTGCGTGGAGACTATCCGATCCGGCCGCGGGCTGGTGGTCTTTCCTGAGGGTACGCGTTCGAGGTCGGCGCATTTCCTTGAGCCCAAAGCCGGTATCGGCATGATCGCATCTCAGGCCGGTTGCCTCATTATACCCGGTTACATAAGCGGATCAAACCGGCTGAGGGACTGCTTTCTCGGCAGGGAAAACTTCAGCATTACCTTCGGCGAGCCGCTTCCGGCCGAATGGGTATCATCGATTCCGGCCGACAAGGATGGGTACCGCGAAATCGCCACGACCGTGATGGAGCACATTGCTGATCTCAGAGACCGGGTGGTGTCGGTCAAGTCGAAGCCCCCGAAGGCCGACTAAATAGTGTGTTCCCGGGCGGCAGAAATGGCTTGCTAAGCCGGCGCTTTCTGTTACATTATGGTTTGCTTCAACGGCGACACGCCGCTCTGGGGCGGTTCTCTGGTGGTTTTCCCGTCGTCGGGAAAAAATCCAAACTGCCGGGGTTTTCGTAAGGAGGTTCTCTTTTGTAAATGGCAGAGGCCAAGACTACTGTTACTTCAAGCAAAACCGCCAAGGTTTCCAAGCGCAAGACCAGCGCTGCAAGAAAAACAAGAAAGGTCAAAACCAAAATCACCAAGACCCGGGCCGCCGGTGTCATCGCTGTCGCGACGAAACCGAAAGAACGGGAAAAGCATGAGCGGATTCTGACCGAGCGTCATCGCCGAATGCTGGAGAAGGCCAGGGTGCGCGAATCGATACCGGCCGTAGAACCTCCGCCCCCGGAGATGGCTGCCGTAAAGATCACCGACATCGCCGGTGTCGTATACGAGGCCGCCGACTACGATGCCATGGTCGATATGTACGACTCGACCATCAAGGATATCAAGGAGGGCGAAGTAGTCTCCGGCACCGTCATGGGTGTGACCCGGGACGATGTTATTGTCGACGTCGGCTTCAAATCCGAGGGCATTATCCCCCTCAACGAGTTCCCCAAGCCGTTGAATATCGCGGTGGGGGAGAACATCGAAGTCTTCCTGGAGCAGATTGAGGACGCCAACGGCCAGCTTGTCCTTTCCAAACAGAAGGCCGATTTCATGCGCGTCTGGGACAACATCCGTGAGGTTCACGACTCCGGGAACCAGATCGAAGGCAGGGTGGTACGCCGTATCAAGGGCGGCCTGGTAGTGGATATCCAGGGTGTTGACGCCTTCCTGCCCGGCTCTCAGGTCGCTTTGCGGCAGGTGCCGGATTTCGACGCCCTCATCGGCGAGACGATGGAACTTAAGATCATCAAGATCAACAAGAGCCGCCGCAACATCGTCGTGTCGCGCCGGATGATACTCGAAGAAAAACGGGAGACGATGCGCGCCTCGCTTCTCAGCGAGATAGGCATCGGACAAATCCGCCAGGGTATCGTGAAGAACATAACCGACTTCGGTGTCTTCATCGACCTCGGCGGCGTCGACGGTCTTCTGCACATCACGGACATGTCGTGGGGGCGGATCCGCCATCCCTCGGAGGTGGTCTCCCTGAGTGCGCAGATCGACGTCAAGGTTCTGGACTTTGACGAGAAGACCTCCCGCATCAGCCTCGGCCTCAAGCAGATGACCCCGTACCCGTGGGAGAACATTGAGCAGAAGTACCCGCTGGGCAGGAAGGTCACCGGTCGCGTGGTGTCTATCACCGATTACGGCGCCTTCGTAGAGCTTGAGAAGGGCGTGGAGGGGCTGATCCATATCTCCGAGATGTCCTGGACGCAGCATATCAAGCACCCCTCGAAGATTATGAACGTCAACGACCAGGTGGAGGCGGTGGTCCTTTCGGTGGACAAGGACAACGAGAAGATATCGCTGGGTATCAAGCAGATGGAGCCCGATCCATGGACCACCATCGAGGAGAAATACCCGCCCGGCCAAGTCGTTGCCGGAAAAGTGCGCAACCTGACCGCGTTCGGTGCTTTTGTCGAACTGGAGGAAGGAATCGACGGACTAGTTCATATTTCCGACATGTCCTGGACCAAGCGGATCCAGCATCCTTCGGAAGTCATGAAGAAAGGCGGGAAACTGGAGGTCAAGATCCTCAAGGTCGATCATGAGCATCGGCGCATTTCCCTCGGCTACAAGCAACTCACCCAGGATCCGTGGCCGGAGATAAGCCGGAAATACGCGGTCGGCACCGACTGCCTGGGCAGCATCTCCAGAGTGTTGGATCGCGGTGTTGTGGTCGATCTTGATGGAGATATCGAAGGTTTTGTGCCGACTGCCCAGCTCGGGCGCAAGGAGCTCAAAGACGCTACGGGCTCCTTTGCCGAAGGGGAGTCTATTCCGCTGCAAGTGACCGAGTTGGACAAGAACCAGCGCAAAGTGGTCCTGTCGGTTATCGCTTACTATAAGAAGCGGGAACGGGCCGAGTTTGACGAGTTCCTCGCCAAGCACGAGCCCCAACCGGCTACTCTTGGCGACGCCATGCCCGAAGAACTGAAAGCCCAGGCGGAAACCACAGCGGCACCGCCCGCTAAAGAGCAGGCTCAGCCTGAAGGCGATGCGGCCGCAACTGAGACAGTCGCCAAGACTTCAGCGGCGGAGGATACACCTGTCGTGGAGCAACCGCCCGCGGAAGCAGCACCTGCCGTGGAGCAGCCGCCCGCGGAAGCAGCACCTGCCGAGGCGGACGAGGAAGCAGCAGTCAAGGCCGAGGTTACAGACGCACCCGAATCGGAGCCTTCTGCTCCCGAGGATTCCGAGGAGCCTCCGAAACAAGAGGAGTAGCCCCACATCTACAGAAAGTGACAACGTCACCGGTGGTCGCGCCCGCGGCCACCGGTTTTTCTATGTGGTGCGCAGGTGAGCAGATTTGTCAGGAGGTTGCCCGGCGCGGTCGATCTCATGCGGACAGCCGCCAGGCAAATTCCGCTTGGCTTGGCATGGATTTTTCGTTATTGTTTGACCGTCGGGCATCGGTGAGTCCGGCCATTTGCCGGCCGGAATACCGGCAGGTATGGGGCAGTAGCTCAGTTGGGAGAGCGCCACGTTCGCAACGTGGAGGTCGTGGGTTCGATCCCCATCTGCTCCATTTGTAATTGTACTGAGGCCGGGTCGCTTTGCAGAGTTCGACACCGCTTTCCCGTACGCGACCGGCGCTGGTCGCCGATTCTGCGGTTGCGGTAGCAAGCCGAAGCAGCTCAAGGCCCCGGCAATTGCACTATTCCGACCGTCGGCGCGGCAGATTTGCTCTTTGAAAACGTCACCTGTCAGCAGGTCGAAACCATCGCGGTTTCGGTGTCCTGCAGGAACAAGACAAGCATAGCTTGTGTGCTAGATGGGGAGTTAGCGGTGCCCTGTAACCCGGAATCCGCTATACCGGGGTCGAATTCCCACCCGAGGGTTTAGCTGTCGTCAAGCGGCGACGTCTAAGCGGTGTTGAGGGTCGGGTCCTGTACAACAGCAGCCTATGAACCCCGTCAGGACCGGGAGGTAGCAGCGGTAAGTAGTCACTGGTGTGTGTTGCGGGGTCACCCGGCCGGAGCTGGCTGGGCGAAGCCCTTCTCGCCGGCGGCTCGGAGGTGGGTGCACAAAAATATGAAGCCCGCTGGTTTGCGCCAGTGGGCTTGACTTCACGCGACTAGCCCGTATTGGCGATCATGAAAAGAACCAAACATGTTGTCCTCACTACGCGACCGTTTCAAACCTTGTTCGAGGGGATGGAAGCCTTGCTCCAGGAGGCAGAATCTCTACACAGCAAAATCAAATCCCATGATATCTCCAGCGGGCCGTTTCCTGACCAAAAACTCTGGTCGTTGGAGAAGCACCTTTCACTCGGCAGCTTCCTACACGGATTTGCCGGCCTTGAGGCGTTCGTCCACAATGTCCGGCTTGAGTTCAAACGAAGGGAGCCGAGCGATCTGCCGGATAGTTTCTTCGGAAAACAGAAGAGAGTCGAACAACTGAAAATAAAGAAGGATTTCGAATGGTGGCCGATCACCGAGAAGGTTTTCTTCATTCCGTCGCTTTGCTGCGATGAACTCAAAGCACCCAGTTCTTTCTTTAAGAAGAACTCCAAGAAATGGCATCAGTTTGCCGAGATTGTTAGCGTCCGCAATTCCATAGCGCACGCAAAGCCCGTCGATAGAAAGATGACGATCACACTCAAACCGGACAAGATCCATGAAGCTGATGACTCCCACAAGAGCAACTTCAGACCTTGTACACAGATTCCGAAAGATCTTAGGATCTTTAACTATGAGTGCGCTTCAAAGGCTCGCGACATCATTGTCTGGGTTAGAGACAGGCTTGTGGAGTCTCTCGACAGAAAGATCACTCCCGAGTACTTCACTGACGAGATATTACAGATTATTGATTGAATACACGCCATAGCGGTCCCGCCCGTTGGCTATTGAGCGGCACTGAGGCGCTCCATCAAGTGCGCTGACTATCCCGAATGTGCCAAGGGATACCCAGCCTAACTCCGTTTCATTCAGCCCACCGGTAAGGGTTTATGAACCATGTGATGCAATCTCAATGGTGACCGCCTCTGACAATGGACGCATGAGGCAGTGGAATATCAAGTATTTAACGCCGGCCGGAGCAGGCATAAACTTGTTGATTTGCGGCCTCGTCGCTCTTATTTGAGCGGCGTCGACATCGAATCCCCATCCCGCATGGGAGAAACAGGAGAGCAGCATGGACTCCGGCGTAGTTCTGACTATATCGTTCATTGTTTACAGCGTGGGCATTGTCGCATTCGGCCTGTATTCCACCAGGTTGAGAAAGAAGACCGAGGACGATTTCGTTCTGGCCAACCGGGAACTGGGGCCGTGGTCGTCGTCGCTGTCGGCGTCAGCCAGTTCTGAGTCGGGCTGGGTGATGCTGGGACTTGTGGGCGAAGCGTACGCTTTCGGCTTTTCCGCCCTGTGGATTATCCCCGGAATCGCCGTCGGGTATCTTTTCAACTGGTTTGTCCTGGCCGAGCGACTCAGGAAAAGCACGCGCACCAGCGGGGCTGTGACTCTGACCCAGTATATTGTCGATCGCTTCGGGAAAGGTTCGCTGGCGCTCAGGCTCATCCCCGTACTGGTAATAACGGCGGCCATGCTTGGTTATGTAGCCGCCCAGATGAACGCCGCCGGAAAGGCGTTTGACGCCGCCTTTGATCTGCCGTACGAGTGGGGTGTCCTCGTGGGCGCCGCCATAATCCTGACCTACACCGTGACCGGGGGCTTCCGGGCCATCTGCTGGACCGACATCATCCAGGCCAGCTTCATGGTTATCGCGCTCATCGTAATGCCCATCGTGACATTCGGAAAACTGGCCGACTATGCCACGTTTGAATCCCTCCTTGCCGAAAGCGATCCCGGCCTTCTGAGTTTTGCCTCCGGCAGAACCGGTTTTGCGGCTCTGGGGTTCGTGGTCGGACTATTGGGAATCGGGCTTGGCTATCCGGGTCAGCCGCACGTGCTGTCGAGATTCATGGCAGCAAAAGGCGTTGAGACGGTCAGAAAAGCAGGCCTGATCGCGTTTGGGTGGTTTATCTTAGTCTATACCGGCGCGATCTATTTCGGCCTTTTCGCACGCGCCTATTTCGGCGAGCTTGCCGACCCGGAACAAGCGCTGCCGATTGCAGTGGGGGAGTTCCTGCCGCCGATCTTGGGAGGGTTTGTCATTGCGGCCATAGTCTCGGCGATTTGCTCGACCGCCGATTCGCAGCTTATTGTAGTATCAAGCACTATCTCCCGCGACGTCGTCCCGCTCTTTCGAAAGAAGGCCGCCAACCTGCTGACCACCCAGCGCTGGGACCGGTGGGTGCTGGTAGTTCTGGCTCTGCTATCTGTTGTTTTCGCGCTCACGGAAAATCGCGTCATCTTTGAATTCGTCCTCTATGCCTGGTCGGTGCTGGGCGCCGCCTTCGGGCCGGTAGTCATACTGGGCCTGCTGTGGAAACGAACCACCGCGGCGGGCGCGGCAGCCGGGATGCTGACCGGAGCTATCGTCACCGTTATCTGGCGCAACATCCCTGTGCTCAAGGGGGCTGTCTACGAATTGGTGCCGGCCTTCGTGCTGGCCTTCCTGGCGGTGTTGGTGGTGAGTCTTCTCACGTCGCCGAGAGGCGACCACAACCCTGGCGGCTCGGCATAGCAGTCGGGGGGTCATACACCGTCGGGTGGCTGTTTCAAAGCTGTTTGGAACGGGAATTCAGCCCGGAAAGAGACACCCCCAAACAAGTTTGAGGGTGCCACCCAGCCGTTGAAATCGAGGGCCCGGACCATGAGCGAGTTGACCAGCGTGGCGTTGACGGCCGGCATTTTGTCGCCGAAGCCAAGTAGTGTGGCCTCTTCTTTGCCGCCCATGCCGGTGTAAATGTCACGGAGGATGTTGACGTCTCTGGTGTGATAGCCTCCGTATGCGCAGCCGACAGAGTCATAGAGATAGCGTTTTACTTCGCCCACGACGTTGTCGGGAACGTCTTCGTACTTCAACTGGAGTGCGAACTCAGCTATCTGTCTTGCGATTGACTTGTTCATCAAACGTATCCTGTTCATCTATGTCGGACTTTCTTTCGTTTCTTCGTAGGTCAGGACCCCCGTGGTCCTGACACCGGTGTCGAAACCGCAACGGTTTTGACCTACAACTGTACTGCCGCAACATTGGACCATTTGAACACAAGTTCGCCTATAGCGTATAGGAAGAGGCCAAGCCAAGCCAGACCGATCAGAATGACCACGCAACGGAAGAACTCGGTTGCGGTGGCACCCTTCGACAGCCGTTTGCGGTCACGAACCAACGGCCGTTTGCGGTCACGAAACGGTTCTGTCATGATGTGCCCATAGCCGAATACATTCGGGTATTGTCTGAAATCTAATGAATAGTAGAATGTCTTGATCATCTCAGGATTCTCCCGAGCCAGCCGAATGGCATCGTCTCTCCAGCGATGCGAGTAAAAACGGCTAATGGTGATGGTTTTCCACCATTGGAAGCAGAACACAAGACTGACTAACGAGATACCAGAAAAGATTTCCCAAGGCAACTTGTCATCACCCACAAGATTAGATAGGACCAACGTCAATGCACCTACATTGAGTACAAGGTACACATTGGATCTTATCCAGAACAACCTCGTTTCCTCGTAATGTTTCTCAATCAGAAACTTGATTTTGTCAAACAACGTGACCGAACTCACTCTTCACTCTCCTTATATGCGTCACAGTACCATTATGAAGCGTCTAGTCAGACAGCGATTCTACCTGCTACCCAATTTTCCAACCCGCCGGCGACGATCAGTTCCTGCGCAGCGGCGCCGAGGGGGCTGAGCCGGTACTGTTTGCCGTCAGCGGTGAGGGTAGCTTTCGCAAAATCGACAGTGGCTTCAATATTGGTGACCACGGTCAGCTTTTCAGTCCCGAACTTCGCCTTGAGATCGCGCACAAGGACGGGCGCTTCGATGACCAGAAAGCCGTTGTTAATGGCGTTCCGCTTGTACGTTTCACTGAACGACCCGGCCAGCACGAGGCGGATGCCGCGATACTTCAGAGCCGTGGCCGCCTGCTCGCGCGAGGAGCCAGCGCCGAAATTGAACCCCCCGACCAGGAGATCACCCTCTTTGACGAGCTTGCCGAATTCGCCGTCATAGTTCTCCATCACTACCGATGCCTGCTGCTCAGGCGTGAAGTCATCGATATATGTGTATTTACCGGGGTAGATGCCGTCCGTGTTTAGATTATCGAGATGGCAGAAGATCAAGTCACCTGTGATTTCGGACGGGAAGCCGTCGATGATCGCCACGTCGGTAGTCTCAGCCGGGCTGTCATTGACGCGCATATCGGCCACAGGCTGCGTCTGTTCGAATTCCCACGGCATATCGATATACCCCGAGAGGGCCGACGCCACCACGACGGCGGGGGAAGCCAGGTACGCCTGGGCGGTTTTTGAGCCCATGCGGCCCTTGAAATTGCGGTTGGTGGCCGAGATGCCGACCTCACCATCTTTGAGAAGCCCTTTGCCCAGCCCGATACAGGGGCCGCATCCGGGCGGGAGCGGTTCGGCGCCGGCATTGAGAAGCGCCTGCCAGTCGCCGCGCCGTTCGCTTTCGGCCTGGACCTCGCTTGACGCGGCCGCGATGTAAAACTCGACACCATCGGCGATCTTCTTGCCGCGTACGACCTCGGCAGCCTGGGCCAGGTCCTCGACCCGGCTGTTCACGCAGGACACTAAGTATGCTTTCTGAATGTTCAGCTTCCGCTTGCGCATTTCAGAAACCGGCGTCATCACTTTGACATGATCGGGACCGGCCACGTGCGGTGTGACCGTGGCCAGATCGAGAGTCAACTCCCGAGCGTAGAAAGCACCCTCGTCCGGTGAGAGCAAGCTCTGTTTCAGATCAGCCAGGCGTTGCCCGTTCAGGCGGGGACGGTGACCTGCGGCGTCAACGTCGGAGGGGACTCCGGCGGGGCCTCGTTTCTCCACGAACGCGATCCGCTCCTTCAACCACTCCACCGTGACCTCATCCACCGGAAAGAGACCCGCCAGAGCGCCCCACTCGGTAGTCATGTTTGCGATTGTCAGCCGGTCGTCGATAGTAAGCGCCGCCACTCCCGGCCCGGTGAACTCGACGGCGTGGTTGAGCACCTCGTCGCTGTTGAAGAACCCGCAGAGCGTCAGTATGACATCTTTGCCCGTTACGCCCGCTCTGAGACGGCCGCGCAGTTCACATCGCGCTACCGGCGGCACCTGCCACCAGGTACGGCCGGTGGCCCAGATGGCGGCCGCATCAGTGCGCACTACCGGCGTGCCGAGGCAGCCCAGCCCGCCGTACATGTTGGAGTGACTGTCGGAGGCCACCACCATTGTCTGCGGCCAGGCGTAGCCTTCTTCGCACATTATCTGATGCCCGATGCCGCGGCTGGCGCCGTAGAAATCCACTCCCATCGCTTCTGCAAAGGCGGCGATCTTCCGGTACTTGGCCATGTTGGTTTCGCTCTTGTCCTGGACATTGTGATCCAGTGCAAAAACCACCTGGCGCGGCCGGGCGACCTGGGCTGCTCCAATGCCGTTGAACTTGGGGATCACGGCGCCGGTATTGTCATGGGTCATGACGTGGGCGGGACGGACCGACAAATAGTCGCCGCTGTGGACGACGTGTCCGTCCTCAAGCCCCACCGCAAACCGTTGGGCGATTTTCTCGATTAGATTCTGACCTGCTGTTCTCACTGACACCTCAGCGTTTTTTTGAGTCTCTCGGCCACCCTGTCGGCTGCCTTCCGTCGGCAGGTGTTGGGCAAGGGGACACGCCGTCGTGTGCTTTACTTGACAAGTTCGAAGTCAATGAAGTCGGCATGGTGGAAGATAATAGACTCCGGCAGCCGTTTTTCACCGGTCCCTTCCTTGGAATGCGTTGCGATAACGTGCATGACCCGTGACGGCAGATCGTGCTTGAAGGCGAGTCCGACGCCGCTGAACGGGTGGCGGATATGTTTGCCGTAGTCGGATTTGACCGGCCTGCCGTCGACGATCTCGAACTCCAGCAGTTTGCCGACATCGGCCAGCAGAGCACCGGCAATGAGATAGTCGCGATTGACCGGCGTTTTGCCTGCACCGTGCACCTCGTCAAGGACCTGGTCGCACGCCATACACATCCGGCACACCGCCCGGACGTGATCGATGAACGTTATCCTGACATTTTCAGCCAGAAGGGTAAAGGGGATGCCGCGCAGGAGTTCTTCCGTCCAGCCGCGGAACTGGATTGCATCCTGCCAGCAGTCGATCACCTTGTTCTGGAGGTCAGCTTCTTCTATGTCCCTTATCTCGGGGAGCAGTCTCAGGACCAATTCTCTCATTTCAGCCTCGCGATCATGTTCGCGTCCGGGTCGGTTAAGGCCCGCTCCAGACGGCATTACCGGGGTCATCGACGGTTCAAAAAGACCCCTTCTACAAGAAGGGTTGCACAAGATATCGCAGGTCCTGCAGGAAATCAATCCTTTTTGGGTCTGTCGGCAACGCAGGCGGGCCCGTAACCGGACAGGGTGACAAGCCCGCTCCACAGATGAACTCCCCGTTGCTGCCGACGTTTGATCGGACCGGAGGTGGCGCTACGGTCGTTACACAATTGGAGAGTAACGCTCGTCTTACTTATTTGGCCTTGTCAAAGCTGCATTTCCTGCTATATTGGCGGGGTCTGATACTTTTACGTTGGTTGGGAATGGCTGGACGACTTACGCGATCATTGAGCTTTGCCGGGTGCCTGACAGCTATCTGCGCGGCTGGCATTGCCGCCCAGCCTGGGCCGCTGCCTGACTCTGCAGCCTCCGCGAAGTTTAACCTGTCTTCCGCTGCCCTTGCCGTTGCACCGACGATCAGTTGCCAGATTCACCGCAACGGCCACTTGTGGGCGACGATCAACAATAACGGAGTCGTCGGCAACGTCTTCGGGTTCGGCCTTCCCGAGTCGCGCAGGACGGCGCCGTCGTTCTATTATCCAGGGTACAGCCGTATCCAGCACGGCTATCACGCCGGTCTCTGGGTGGGTGGCGTAGTCGGCCGTGACACGCTGGTCTCCACGACGATCGACGAGTTGTTCAACACGGAGTTCTGGCCGGACGAGTATCCGTTCGGAGAGTTTGAAGTACGCACAGACGGCTCATCTTCATCTTCGGTTGATCTGCAGACCGTTGGTGAAGCCGAGTTCCAGGCCATCTACGCGGACACTTTTGAGCAGCAGGCTTTTGTTCCATACAACACCTACGACAATCGTAAACACCGGCCACTGAACATCTCCGTGGTACAGACCAGCTTCTCGTGGGCTTACGAGTACGCCCAGGACTTCGTGATCGTCGACTACATCATCAGGAATATCGGTGAAGACACCATCAGGTCGGCCTTTGCGGGTATCTACTATAACGGCTGTATTCAGCATCAGGGGGAACTGCCTTATCCCCAGCCGGACGACCTGGAAGGTTACATTTACTCCGCTCCCTACGAGTTCGAGGAGTTGGGCGATGAACTGATGCAGATCAGCTACATCGTGGACAAGGACGGTTACGCGGGCTGGATGGGCTGGGATTTCGTGCGCTCACCGCACACCTTCGGCATTGCGCCGCTGAAAGTTCCCCGGACTGCCTTCACCAACAACTTCAATTGGTGGATCAGCCAGCGGGGAGCGTGGAACAACTGGGCTCCCCGGATGGAGGGCAGCGCCGTCTACCCGTTCCGCTACTTCTACGGTGGCTTTGGAGCCCCCCTCAGCGACAGGAACCGGTACTATCTGATGTCCAAGCCGGAGATCGACTACAGCGGGTTTGAGGCCTATATCGACCACACCGATGACGGCTGGCTGCCGCGTCCCAGCAGCGGCTTCAGGATCGCCCAGGGGCACCAGGTGAAGTTTGTCACTTCGTGGGGACCTTTCAACCTGCCGCCCGCGAGAGCCGAGACGCTGGCGGTGGTGATGGCGATCGGCAGGGATGCCCATACCAATCCGGATGCCTACCGGGAGTGGTTCAACCCCCGGCACCCGGCAGAATTCCTGGACTATCTCAACTTCGATGATCTGATCTCCAACGTCCGCTGGGCGAAAATGATCTACGACAATCCGGGCATCGATACCGACGGCGACGGTGACTCCGGCAAATGGTTCCTGCACTACGACCCGACCACGATGGAGACACTGAAGGTGTTCTACGAGGGTGACGGCGTACCGGACCTGAGGGGCGCTTCTCCGCCCCCGCCCCCGCCGGTAAGGATCATCACCGAAGAGGGCCGCCTGACTCTTCGCTGGAACGGGCATAACACCGAGAACCATATCGATCCCATGACGTTCGTCAAGGATTTCGAGGGTTACCGGGTTTATCTGGCGCGGTCCGCATTAGAGCAGGAGGCGGTCCTGTTGGCCTCGTACGATCTGGAGGATTACAACCGCTATGGCTGGAACGACAAGCACCGGCGCTACGAGTTGACGGAAGTCCCCTTTACGCTGGATTCCCTGCGTAAGCTGTATGGTGACTCGTTTGATCCGCTCGACTACACTCCCAGCAACCCGCTTTACTTCAACGACGCCGTTTACTATTTCCAGGCGCTTGACTACAACGCCTCGGATTTCCTGGATCCCGTCGGCATCCACAAGCGGTATCCCGACGCCGAGCTGGACACCTCCGATGTCGATGAAGAGAGCTATATTCGCTACTACGAATGGGAATACGTGATCGAAAACCTGCTGCCGACCATACCCTACTACGTATCAGTGACGGCCTTCGATTATGGCCACCCGGGCAAAGCCTTGGCTCCGCTGGAGTCATCGATCGAGGGCGGAATGGTTGAGGTGATGGCCGTCAGGAAGGGCGAACAGGTGCTTCAGGACGGCAAGCTCAACGTCTACTGCTACCCCAATCCCTACCGGATCGACGACAGCTACTACACCCACGGCTTTGAGAATCGCCTTGATGAAACCGGGCCGGAGCGCGCGCGCTCAATCTACTTT
Source organism: uncultured bacterium (assembly GCA_965603125.1). Taxonomy (GTDB): domain Bacteria; phylum Zixibacteria; class MSB-5A5; order GN15; family FEB-12; genus JAJRTA01. Next base: position 157,536 of record CBFDBU010000002.1, read on the forward strand.
GCCAATCTTCCCAACCGGTGCACGATCTCCATCTATTCTCTCGATGGTGATCTCGTACGAAAATTCGAGCACGACGAACCGGCCGGGAGCGGCAAGGCCTCAGTGCACCGGTGGAACGTGATCACCCGCAATACTGAAGCGGTCGTGTCCGGTCTTTACTACTGGGTGGTCGAATCAACCTATGGCAACCAGATCGGCAAGTTGGTGATTCTCAAGTAGAGGACTATCACCACAGCCGCCGACCGTCTTGCGGCTTGCCGCCTACGCCGCGGCACAGAGGGTGAAGGAATGTCAATGGTCGCACAAAAATCCGGAAGGCATATCGAAGAGATTATCAAAATACCAGCTAATGTTATATGGTTGCAGTTGGAGCAGCTTGGATGTTTAGACGCGTGTTTGAAATAGCGGGTCTTTCGCGGTGGTTTGTCCTCGTTATTGCGGCCCTTCAGTTCGGGGCGCCTTCTGCGTCGGTTCATGCCAACCGGGTCTCGCCGCTCGCTCAACCCGGGGCTAAGTCTGACTTCCCGTTCACCTCCAAGTCCGCCGCCTCTCCGTATCTGGACTACCGGATTCATGACAACGGCTATCTCTGGACGACCGTCAACAACAACGGCATCATCGGCAATATCTTCCGTTTTGAGCTTCCCGGAGAGAGAAGGCAGGCGCCCTCATTCTTCCATCCCACATACAGCCGCATCCAGCACGGCTATTATGCCGGCCTGTGGGTGGGTGGGATTGTGCGCGGAGACACGCTGGTCACGGTGGCCATGGATGCCAACTGGAACTACTGGGAGTATCGATGGCCCATGGAATTCTGGCCGGACAGTTATCCTTTCGGCGCTATCGAGGTGAGGTCTATCAACCCCCTCTCCCCGTACTATCACCCGCGGGCGAAGGCCGAACAGGAGTTCATAGCCGTCTACACCGACACCGCCGAGAGACAGGACTGGGTACCATACAACATCTATGATTCGCGGCTTCACAAACCGATGAATATCAAGGTCACCCAGACCAGCTACTCCTGGTCGTACAAGTATGCCCGTGATTTCATTCTGGTTGACTACATTGTACATAATCTCGGCGTGGATACGATCTACGACGCCTGGATCGGCATCTACTATGTCGGCTGCGTCCATCATCAGGGCGAGCAGCCGTACGCGCCCTCGGACGACCTTGAAGGCTACATCTATTCGGTGCCGCACGAATACGAGGAGTGTGGCACCGAGGCGTTGTGTGCCGCCTATATCGTAGACAATGACGGGTGGTCGTGGTCGTTCCCGTGGGACCTTGTAAACACCACCAACGCCTTCGCCATTGCACCCCTGCGTCTGCCGAGGGGAGCTTACGTGAACAACTTCAACTGGTGGACCAACAGCTACGGCACTTCTTTCAACTGGGGGCCCCGGCAGGCCTCAACCCCGAAATACTTAATGCGATATTTCTCCGGCGGTCTTGGGGATCCCTTGAGCGATCGCGACAAGTACTACCTCATGTCCCGGCCGGAGGTTGACTACTCCGGCTACGAGGCCGCCGTTGACCACACCGGCAAGGGCTGGCTGCCGCCGCACGAATACGGCGGAGTCATTGCCAGGGGGCATCTCCCGGAATTCATGACCTCCTTCGGCCCCTTCACCATTCTGCCGGGCAAAGACGCCGTGTTCACGGTAGTGATGGCGATCGGGGAGAAAGTCCACTATGACCGGATGGCGTATCGGTATATCTTCGACACCCTCAACCCGGGGCCTTTCCAGGCGCAACTGGATTTCGACGACCTGATCACCAACATCCGCTGGGCCAACCTGGTCTATGATAATCCCGGGATAGACACTGACGGCGACGGCGATTCGGGAAAGTGGTTCATTAGGTATGAGCCGGAGACCGGAGAGAGCCTCAAGGTTTACTGCAACGGTGACGGCGTACCTGATTTCCGTGGGGCGACGCCTCCTCCGCCTCCTGTGGTGCGTGTGACTACCGAGGACGGCAGGATCATCGTGCGCTGGAACGGCCACGCGACAGAGAATTACTTTGACCCGCTCAGTTATTCGCGCGACTTCGAGGGCTACCGCGTGTACATCGCCCGCTCCGAACGGCTTCAGGAGGTGGTTCTCCTGGCGTCCTACGATCAGGAGAACTTCAACCGCCACTCCTGGGATACGAGACGGAAACGCTACGTGCTTCAAGACCTCCCGTACACGCTTGACTCGTTGCGTACCCTCTATGGTGAGGATTTCCAGCCGCTGGAGTATACTTACTCTAACCCGCTTTTTGTCGGGGACGACACCTATTACTTCGAGAAAGTGGATTATAACGTATCCGATCTGGAAGACCCGGCCGGCATCCACAAACTCTATCCGGACGCTCTTCTCGATACCAGCGACGTCGACGAAGAGGGCCGGATGCGCTATTACGAGTATGAGTACATAATTGAGAACCTGCTTGTGACGGTGCCGTATTTCGTCTCGGTAACCGCCTTCGATTTCGGTCACCCGCCGAAATCGCTGGATCCTCTCGAATCGCTGCCGATTGAGAACATGGTTGAAGTGATGGCGGTCAAACAGGGTCCGGCGAGTCTCAACGACGGCAAGCTCAACGTATACTGCTACCCCAACCCGTACCGTATCGACGACAGATACGTCGCCAGGGGATTTGAAAACCGGGACAACGCAACCTCGGAGGAACGGGCTCGCGGGATCTACTTCGCCAACCTGCCCGACAAGTGTACTATTTCCATCTTCTCCCTGGACGGCGATCTCGTCCGCGAGTTGGAACACGACGAGCCTGAAGGAAGCGGGACCACCTCGGTTCATCGCTGGAACATGATCACTCGCAACACCCAGGCTATCGTTACCGGTTTGTACTACTGGGTGGTGGAATCGGAATACGGCAATCAAGTCGGTAAATTGGCGATCCTCAAGTGAGTACCGACCGGAGCCGAACCCTGAGGCGGGCATCCCGGACAGCGTGAAGCTCTGATCCCGGTGATGGTAGCCTGCGACAGACGAGACGGGAAAGACGCTCCCAACGCCCGCGTCGATCGACGTACATATTCAACTGCAACCAATCGGCCGGTCACACTGTCTAATAAACAATGCCACACAGAGCACCATGTTCGCAAGGGCGATGTCGCTCTTCAAGGAAACACGTGAAGAGAGTCACAATAGCATTCTGTCTGCTGATGTTGTGCGTCCCACACCTTTTCGGCGGCGTCATTACCGGCAGCATCGGGGATCGTAAGACCGGCGAGCCGGTGCCGTATGCAACCATCAGAGTTGAAGGAACGGGCCGTTCCATGTTGGCCAACGAACACGGACTCTACCGGCTGCGGCTGGATCCGGGACGGTGGCAACTGAGATTCAGTCACGTGGCCTACTACTCCGAACGTATTGATCTTCTGGCAGGCGATACGGCCATGACGCTGGATGTAACCCTTCAGCAGGCGATGATCGAAATCGACGGGGCCAGGGTTTACGAAAGGGCTTATGATCCCGCTCAGCAGATCATCATCCAGGCGATAGCCCGTAAGCAGGAAATCCTCTCGCAATTAGCTCGCTACCGGTTCGACGCTTACACCAAGCTGATGGTATGCGATACGGCCAAAGACGATTCCAGCCACGTCGTGATCATTACCGAGACACAACTCGAGTGTTTCTGGGAACAGCCGGACCGGTACAAAGAACTGATCACCGCTCGGCGCCAGACCTCCAACCTGGAAGCGGATCAGAACCTGGTGACGATCGGGCGGATTCTCGATTTCAACAGGAACCGCCTCGATTTAGGGCCTTACTCCATCGTCTCTCCGACAGCGAAAGACGCCCTGGATCACTACAACTACTACCTGCTTGACACCGTCTTCTACGACCATCGGCCCGTTTTCAGACTGGAGATCGAGCCGAAGAACAGTGCCGCCCCGCTCTTTGTCGGCACTATCGATATTGCCGACTCTTCCTACGCGGTAGTGGGGGTGGAAGTCGGGTTCAGCGAAGGCATCGAAACGCCGTTTTTCGAGAATTTTCTCTACCGTTTGCGCTACGACCAGTTCGATAACGAGTACTGGATGCCCATTGAGGTCGGCTTTGCCGCGGTCCTGGATCTACCGGTACCGGGCCTGCCGGTCTATTCGATCGACTACGTGGCCGCCCTGTACGACTACTCGTTTGAAGTCGAACATGCGCCGGGCACATTTGACTACGAGCTGGAGGTCGCTGAGGAAGCGGACGAGGTCGACTCCGTCGTCTGGTACGCCGCCCAGATGATCCCGCTGACACCGATTGAGAAACGCGGCTATTTCAGGATCGATTCTCTTGAGAACGCACCACGACCGTTCTATAAGGAGGTACTCGGCGGGTTGGCTCGAGTCATGATAACTTTGACCGACCCCGACTTCTTCCACTTCAACCGGGTCGAGGGAGCTTACCTCGGTTACGGCGTTCGAGGGTACCATCCCCTGCCGCGAACCGATCTTCGGATCAAGGCCGGCTACGCTTTTGACCGCAGACGCTGGCAACACGAACATGGAATCACATACCGCTTCTGGGATGCACACCGTCTTGATCTGGAATGGCAATACCGCACTGATATCGTTCATCGCCCGACTCTGATCTCACCGCCCGATCACAACCCGACCCTCCTGGCCCTGGCCGACAAGACCGATCCCTTTGACTACTATCTCGAAAAGGGGTTCCGTGTGTCGGTAGGTGCAAATCTGCTGAAACGGGTAAGGGCGAACGTCGGCTATCGCGACTGCACTCAGCGCTCGGAGGCCAGCCACACCGAGTACAGTCTCTTCCGCGAGAGTAAAAGACACCGGGCAAATCCGGCTATCGTCGACGGCAAGTTGCGCTCCCTGACAGCCGGCCTGGCCTATGACTCTCGTCCGTTGATGAAGCTCAAGGGACGGGAAGTTACGATGGACGTCTTTTCCTTCGTACGCATCGAGACGGCAGTGGAAATGGCCTCGCCTGATCTCATCGACAATGACTTCCACTTCACGAGATACCACACTCGGTTGCGTTATTCGGGGCGAAGTGTGCTACCCGGTAGCACCGAGCTGATGGTGTATGGTGGAGCTTCGGACAGAACGCTTCCGCCGCAGGAGTACTTCACGGTGGACTATACCGATGACGTGCTGGGCTACACGCTGGCGTTCAAAACAATGGGTGAGTCGAACTTCGCCGGAAGCCGGGCGGGGGCAGTCTACCTTTCGCACAATTTCGGCACCTGGCCATTCAGGAAGAGCGGTCTGCCCCTGATCAGGAAGATTCCCTTCTCGCTGAGCCTGCATGGAGGAGCTTTCTGGACCGATTTCACAGGTCATCCGGGGCAGTCCGGTGACGATCAGGTACGCATAGCTCCCCGAGCCTACCGCGAGATCGGTTTTGCCCTAGGACGCATCCCGCCGATGTTCTTCAGGCTGTATTTCACATGGCAGTTATCGGATTACGGTACACGCGATTTCACCGTCCTGTTGGGGACGAGTTTTTAGTATGCCATCACCTGTTTGCTGCCCGCCAGATGACCTGGCAGCGTCAACAGCAGGAGGCGATAGCGATTCAGCTGCCGGAATGTCCGTGATGATCATTCTGATTTGCGCTATAGCGCACGATTATCGCTGCAAAAAAGACGAAAGCAAACCCGGTCTGACCCCATAGCCACCCTGCTTCAATGAAGGTGGTCACCAGAAACAGGAGACTGGTGACGTACAAAGCCAGGGTAAGACCGCCGTCCTCTGTTGAACTCACTGTCTTCCATCGCAGACGAGCGAGCCGGTACTGATTGGCAAAGAGAGCCACCAACGCAATGGCTCCAACGATTCCGGTCTCGGCGAGATAGTGCAGGAACAGATTGTGAGCCGACAATCCCCTCACCCACACGCTCACGGTCTCCAGATGCACGGTCGGTATTATGAAGTGTATCGAACGAAAGCAACCCGGGCCGATGCCGAGAAGGGGATTGTCTGCAAACGCCGACCAGGCAAACTTCCACAGGCCCAGCCGAAGCCAGATTGTCTCGGATGGAGTCGAAGATAAGAGATTCGCAAAGCGCGCGGTGACTGCATCCATGATGCCCGGCCGGAAGAACAGCAGCATCAACATCCCTGCCGACGCAAGCGCCACGACTGTCCCTGCCCGCCCGAATACCAGACCTGGCAACGCCGCTAACGTGCCCGGCGATGCCTGAGCAGCCGTGCGCGTTTCCACTCGTCGAGTGCACCGCAGGGAGAGGACTAGCACCACCAGCGAAAACCCCAACGCGAATAGCATAGAGAGGCGCGATTGCGTTGCGAGCAGGCCGCCCATTACTATCAACGTACCCACCAGGTACGCGCCCGCCTTCCCCTTTGGTGACCATAGAAAGAGACTGATCCCGATCGGCAAAGCGATCATCGCCAAATCACCGAAGGTGGCAGGAGACAAACCGTATGACCGCTGAAGTCCCGCCGAAGCAACAAACCCGCCGAGAGCGATCAGGGCATGCCCGGCGCAAATCCAGTAAAACCACTTTACCAGACTTACCGCAGGCACCCTGGCAGCCAGGCGATAAACAGCCATGAACGTGATAAACAAGAGTCCGATTCTTGCCAGAGGATGCAGTGAAACCGACGGACTGTAGCCAAATAGGGCGGCCAGGAATACCGCGGTCAGAAGCGCCAGGAAGTTCAGCGTAAGCCGAGGCAGCCTCGCGGGCAGCCTGTCGTCAGTGAGTATGTCAAACGCGGCTCCCAGAATCACCAGGAGGGCACTAAGGTCGGTGAGAAATAATGGAACCGACCAAGTGACTGCCACCTGGATGAACAGCACAAACACAAATTGAAACAGGACGCATTTGGGATGAGTAACCAGAAGAAAAGCGACCACCACGGCCGCCGGCAGGAAGGCCAGCAGCGGTTTTCCGGTCAATGCGAACCAACTCACCAGACCCAGGATGGCGGCTGTCAGAACGATGCCATAGGCCATCAGAGCACGACGATTGACTGCGCTGTATTCGCCGCAGATCAAGGAGTTGCCGATCATGGCAAATATGGTACGACTTCTTACCGCGACAGTCAACAAGGCCTGGACATTGATCGGTTATGCCGTGACCCGCTCTCTGATGGTTGATCGGATGCTCGCTGTCGATCGCTTCGTCGTTCGAGGCGACTACCGCGCTGTCTCAGAGATGGAACTCGAGAATGTCGCCGTCGGTCAGCTTGAAGTCACGCTGCACTCGTTGACCGTCGTATTTTCCCTTGCCCCATATTTTGGCGTACTTCAGCTTCTGCGTGAAGTCCCGGTGAAGCACGCGGGCGGCATCCTCGACCGTACTGCCGATGGGAACGATAATCGGATCGCTGAAATCCGCTTCTTTTCCCATCGGTTTGGTGTAGGCGCGAATCACTCTCAAGCCTTCGAAAACGGTTCTCTTGAAATCTTCCAGGCTGTCGTCGTCGATTATCGATGTCGCCACTATGGGGAATCCTGGGAATCTCTCCTGCAGCCGCCGGCGTTTCTCACCGGTCTCATCATCGTATACCTTATGAGCGCAGAGGATGGAGCGCTTGACACACAGGCGCGGATCGTCACCCTTCTCGGAGTCGTCGCTCTTGAGAGTGATCCGCTTTTCCTCGAGCTTCCGCATGACAAAAGCCAGGTCGTCGAGCATCGACTCGGCTCCCAGGTCGCATACTAAAATGACCAGGTCGGAGTTCCTTATCAGCCCGGAGAGGTAGTTCTCGTACGATTCCGGAGAAATGGGGGGAGTGTCGATCAATTGAATCTGCACCGTTTCGAACGTCATCATGCCCGGCAGAGGCTCGCGGGTGGAGTAGGGGTAATCGGCCACAAGCGGCCCGGCTGCGGTGAGGGCATCCAGGAGGGCCGACTTCCCGCTGTTGGGCGGCCCGATCAGGATCGCCTGTCCCGCCCCTTCCCGGTCGATATGGTCAGGGGCAGGAGCCTGGCGAGCACCGGAAGGGCGCTGCGGTTGTACGATCATCTTCTTAAGCTTGGAGATCTTGGCCTTCATGTCTGCTTGGAGGTGGTCGGTACCCTTGTGTTTGGGCATGATGCGCAGGAGTTCCTCGGCCAGACGCAGTTTCTCGCGTTGGTCTTTCTCGGCCCGGAACTCTCGTTCCAACTCGTAGTATTGTGGCGGTAGATTTGCCGGCATACAATATAGATAATACCGGAATGCCGATTTGACAAGCGCGCGATTACCCCCGGCGCTCCTCGGGGCAGATCACCACCGGCCCGAGGCACAGGAGGATGCTGTGCAAATGATTCATGCGCTGGTCTCAGTCGCCTGGACAAGCGGGAGCTGACGACGCAGAGTTCTCTCAGGAGGAGACATTGTTCACGAGCGAAAGCGCTGTTTCCGACTTGGCTCCCAGTTGCCGGCACTCAATCAGCAGGCGGTGGTACAGACCCAGCATCTTGGGATGCTCCGGGTTGTGGAATTGGCCGGGATGGTAGACAAGGCTCATAGCTCCTCCGACACGACTCAGGTGCAGCAGCAACCGACGGAAGGCCACCACCGATTCCTCACCATACTGACTCACCAGAGTGCCGTCCATGACTACCAATGGGACTTCCCAGATATCCAACGGCCCAGTCGAAGAAGCATCGTACGGCTGGAAACAACCGCCAATGCCACAGCGGTAACCGATGCGAGCAGCATACCCGGCCGATTCATCACATCGAATACCGAACGATTCCAGGAACGGTAGGGATTGTTTTGAATCAAAACGAAGATAATGAGCCCGTCCGGAATTGATTGGCTTGTGAACGATCTCGCCCAATTCGTTGAACTGGGTCCGGAACCGATCGTGATCGAGGAAGGTATCATAATTGTAATGGATACCAACATCCCAGCCGCTGGGGATTAGCGGCAGTAGTTGCCGGAGTATCCCAGATCCGCTGCGGGCACCGTAACGACCTCCACTGCCGTTCAGCAGATAGAACGTGGATGTGAATGCAAAGCCGCGTTCAAGGTCAATCATGCCAGGCACATTGTCGAAGTAGAATCGCCTGGGGTATACGGCATTACGGGCGATCCACCAGAGATTGGCCACACGCGGAAACTTCGCACGGGCAACCGGCGCCAGTACGCGAACGGCCCTGACCAACTGTGTCCAGTGATCGTTACCAAGAAGAATGTCGCAATCATGAGACAGAACGATGACCGGTGGTTTCAGTAACTTGTCCAGATACAGATCAGGAACCCCGTTTCGGTGCAACCCGGCACAGGTCGCTACAAGCGCCGCCACAGCTTCATTGAAAGCCGGGGTCTCAAGTAACCCTGCCTTGAACCGGGGGCTGTACAGTGCGTCGAATCGTCCATGCTTGTCTCGTTCGTTCGTCATGAGTTCTTCGCCAAAGGTGAGTAGCTTGAACAGATTGCCAAACAGATTCCAGGCCGGCAGCACGGTGCCTGTCCGATGCACGTACCAGAGCGGCGCGGTTTCGTCCGGCACGGCTCTCCAGTCCCCAACTACTGGACGATCGATTCTGTTCCAGAGTGTCAGCCGCGCACCATTGAATGCCACCTGCCACGTTTTCTCCGGTCTGGAAGGAACGGGCAAATCGATCGGGATCATGACCGCCTGGTCGCCTCCACGGATGGCCTGATCGAAGGATACGAACCTCACTTGCCCGGCCTTCAGCAACTCCAGAGCTTTTCGGGAGAAGAAAAGATTGGCATGATTGAGAATCTGCCGCCACAAGTAGCTCGCTTCAGGGGACATAGTCAGCCGAACACTCCTTCGGTGTAAATTCGAGTGACATACCAGTTGCGGAATGATCCATATGGCCGCGGGTCGGACCCTTTGATAATTGGGTGAAGAACTGCTGCAAGTCCTTTTTTTACGAGATAGAAACCGCTGTTACCGGCCACGCGAGTAAGCATCTTGTCAAAAGGATGATCGTTAACATGCCATCCCCTGAGGGCGACTGCACCCATGTTCCGCGTTCCGATTACGGCCTCTCTCAGAAGTAACCGGGTGACGTCTTCAGACGAATATGGTTTGGTCCGGTCGATTGCCAGGATCAGGTCGACCAGTTGACCCATACGATCGTCGCCAAGCGAGTAAGCAACCCATCCAAGAAGCTGCTCCCGGTCGTAAACGGCGCGAATCACTGCCTTCACAAACGGGTTGTCAAAGACTCTCCAGCGCAGGTAGGCAGCATCACGGTAGATGGTTGTTCCTCCCCATTGCCTCACAAACGTCTCACACAGTCTTCCGGCGTCCTCCGGTGGCTCGTCCAGAGTTCGCACCTGGAGGTTGCCAGTCGCCGGCAGTCTCCTTCCGGTATAAGAAAACGTGATCGCAGAAAGCACTTGCGCCAGCGAACACGCGGACCGGTAGCACGCGCTCTTGAAACTGCCTGTAGAGTCTCTTTCGTGAGCGGCTGCGTGACTTCGAAGCAGAACGGATACGGCGCGCGAGGAAAAAGGGAACAGAATCTGCGAAGTTACCGTCGGTACGTCAAATCCTGATTTGTTCAGTGCTTTGGTGGCTCGAGTGAAGCCCCAGATGCAGACCAAACCGTTCTGAAGGGCGTAATCGAAAACGAGTTGGTACATCTTCTCGGAGAACCCCTTGCCCCGATAGGTCGGATCAAGGAGTGTCTCTTCTGATTTACCGGTCCAGTAAATCCCGTTCTTGTCTATCATGCGGATCGGAATGAGCGCCTGTGTACCGACGATCCTATCGTTGTCCCTGACCACGGCAAACGGGAGTTGAGGATTTCCGAACAAAGGCGAGACGAATTCCCAGCGCCATTGCTCAATAGTCCGTCTTTTGCCATAGAGGAGGTTATGGAAATTGTTGCAAGCGTCATATTCATCCTCGGCAATCAAACCCACCTGCACATCCGACTCCTCTGAATCCGTGTCACCGGCGTATAGACTCACAGCAAGTTAGCGCGCAGCTCCTTCATTGTCAACCCGGTAGGGAGTTCTCCGCATCGGACGAGGCATGAGGTGTAAAGGGGACTCAGGACAACCGGTTGATCCAGCATCCCCCATATTGCGGAGTGCAAACCGATAAGTTATTTCCTGTGTTTGCGAATAATCTCTGCCGCACATTCGCAGACATAGTCAACCTCGCTTGCTTTCAGGCCGGGGTACAGGGGAAGCGAGACCACCCGGCGTCCGGCGTAGGCGCTATTGGGGAAATACTGCGGTGACAGACCCAGGGCATCGCGGTAGTACGACAGCTCAAAAACCGGCCGGTAATGCACACCACATTCAATCCCTCGTACGGCCATCAGGCGGATGAATCTGTCCCGGTCGATCTTCAGCGCGGAGAGATGCAACCTGATGATAAACAGGTGCCAGCCGTGTCGGTAGCGCCTCTGAATAGTCGGAAGTTCGGCCAGTTCCGACAGGTCTTGCAGGTTCTCAAGATAGCGCCTTGCCAGAAGCTCTCGCCGCTTCTGATCCGATGCGAAGGTCCCCAGTTGCCCGAGTCCGATGGCCGCGTGAACATCGGACATGTTGGCTTTGAATCCCTCGAAGATGGCATCATACGCTTGCTCACTACCGGTCTTCCGTGTCCAGGCATGGGAAGTCAGTCCGTGCCGAGCCAGACACCGAACGGTCTCCGTCATCGCCTTGTGTTTCGAGACGACCATGCCACCCTCGCCACAGGTGAGGTTCTTGGTGGAGTAAAAGGAAAAGACAGCCGCGTCGGCCAGCCTAGGGATACTACGGTTCCGGTAGGCAGCTCCGACGGCATGGGCGGAGTCGCTCACCACAGGAATTGACAGTTCCCTGCTGATGGCGCCGAGCCGCTGATAATCGGCTGGATAACCGGCGATATCGACCGGCACCAGCGCCCCCGTATGATCGGTGATCTTGCGCTCTATTTCGTCCGGATCGATATTCAACGTGTCGGGGTTGATGTCTGCCAGAACCGGCTTGGCGCCCGTTGCCATGATGGCCTCCAGAGTGGCTACGAAAGTGAAGGGCGTGGTGACTACTTCGGCGCCGGGGCCGATGTCGATGGCCTTCAGCGCAAGTTGAAGTCCGGCCGTGGCGGAACTTACCGCCGCCACGTACCGGACGCCGAGTAATTTCGCCACCGCCCGTTCAAACGCCGCGACCCGCGGCCCGGTGGTAAGCCATCCGGAAACCAGCGTTTTTGCCACTTCTTTCTTTGCCGCGGCGGAAACCTTCAGATCGAACAGCGGGATTCTTGTCTTAGTGGTTCTTGCTCTCATGTATTACCTGCTCGTACAAGCCGATCATCATATCCAGCGACTTGTCCCAACTATAGTGCTCGGTTACAAACTGACGCCCCGCTTGCCCCATTCTTTTACACAGATCGGCATCCCGGGCCAGTTTGATTATCGCCGCCGCCAGCCCTTCCGCGTCCCCCGGCGGCGTCAGCAGACCCGTCCGTCCGTCGATCAACACCTCGCGGACACCACCCACGTCGGACGCAACCACCGCTCGCCCACAGGCGGAGGCTTCCAGCACGGCCACGCCAAATGCTTCCCGAAGTGAGGGCATGACCATTAGATGGTGGGATTTCAGGAACGAGTGAATGTCGTCATTGTTTATGAAACCTGTAAAGTGGACACACTCGCTCAGACCTAAGCGTGCCGCTAGGGCTTGCAGTTCGCCTGTCAGCTTTCCTTCACCGGCCATTGAGAGTGTCACCTCCCCAAGCGCCTCTTTCACCTTTGCCATGGCATGCAGTAGGATATCCGGACCGCATACGGTCACGTGGGATTTGATGTAGCATATCCTGATGGGACCTTTTGCAGGCAGGGGCTCGACCGTTTCCGGAATTGTGACGCCAAACGGTATCACCGTTAACCGTGGCTGCACTGCGGGCGCCAGGCGGAGCGTCTCCTTTTGAAGGAACCGGCTGGTGACCGTGACGTGATCGGCTCTGCTCAGAACCGACCTGATCAGAACCCGGCTCGGCCGGCGTAACGGGAAAGCGGTTATGTCGGAGCCCCATACGGAGATGATCGTGGGACAGAAGCGACACATCCAGCTCCACAGCCCGTAACCGACGGCGTAGTGAGCGTGTACGATATCCGGCCTGAAGCGCCTGGCCTCACGGACGGCGGCGGCAGCCTGGGTCAGGTATGACCAGTTGCCCCGTCGCGCCAGCAGACGCGTTTCCACCTCTTCCACGGTTTCGCCGCCAAGGGAGATGAGCTTGATCTCAAGCCCGCGCCGGGCCAGCCCGCGCACCCACCGCTGCACGTGTACGGACAGCGCGTAACCGAATATAACCACTCGCATACGTGACATTCCTACCGGTGCTCTAACTGTTTTCGCTTCCTCCCGTTCTAATGGAAAAGAGCTCTGCAAGAGACGGCCCGAGACCCAGTATCAAAGAAAAGGCTACATAGGTTGTTGCCAGGATCGCTCCCCAGAGAGCCATCCTTGCCGCTGCCGGTGAACGACCGGCGCCGTTGAGTGCGTCCGGCCAAACGTCCTGCAAGAGCATGGTCGCTCCCAGGCTGAGTCCCCCGGCCAGCAGAATGCGCGCCAGACGCCAGGCGAACGGTCTGGTTGAGCCGGTGCGCGTTTTCCTCACAATGAAGCCGAGCAGCAACAGCGCGTAACCGGCGTGAGCGAGCGATGTCGCCGCTGAGATGCCGGGATACCCGAACCATTGCGGCAGGAGCCAAGTCGCCGCCAGTTTAGTGACAAACAACACTACCGCAAAACCGAGCACCTGCGCCTGCCACCCTCCGGCATAACAGGCACGAATAGAGGCCGAGATTATAAAAAGCGCTATCACCGTCGGCGCGTAGGGGCGCAGAACAGCGGCCGTGATAGAGACTGAGTTCGCATCAAAGACACCGCGCTGGAAAACGAGGGAAACCACATCCTCCGCGTTGGTCAGAAGGAACACCGACAAAGGCACGGCTATCAAAAGAGCGCCGCTGACGGCTTTTTCATACACTGCGGCGAAGCGGGCGTGATCGGCCTTGCGCAGCGAAGTCGAAAACAGTGGAAATACCACGGCTCCGATGGCAAAGCCGATGACTGAGTCGGGAAGTTGCACTAATACCTGGCCATAGTTGAGAGCCGAGACGATACCCTCACCGAACTGCGGTGCGAAGTAGCGGTCGATAAGAAAGTAGGATCGGTTTATGAGTTCAATCAGGACCAGTATCCCGGCGGCGGACACGAATGCCCGGGAGTTCTCACCAAACGGCGACCAGCCTGAAGCCGCCGCCGACTTGAATGAAACGAGCCGGCAAAGCAGATAGATATTCTGCGCCAGCAGCCCCCCCAGCAGACCAATGGCCACAGCTCCAACGGAGAAACGCTCATGAAGGAAGATGACACTCAGGATCGAGAAAGCGTTGAAAATTATGTATCCGGCGGCAGGATAAGTATAGACTTCTTTGACATTCAAGAAAGCGCGGATAATGGCCTCCATCGTTCCCAGCACGACAATGACGGCAGTGACACGGCTGTAGAAGACGATCCGGGAGAACTCGGCGGCAAGGTAATCGGCCGCCCAGATTCTCATCAGGTAGGGTGCCGCGATGATTATCGCCGCCGTCACCGCCACCGCTATCAGCACCGACATGTGCACGGGCGGCCAGATCGTGCGCCAGCTATCGGCGAAGCTGTTCGAATCACCCAGCCTCCTCGAGAAATAGGGCACGAAGAGGTAAAAGCTGGCAAAGTTGAGCACACCGTAGGCCAGGGCCGGCAGCATGATGGCGATCAGATAGAGATCATATTCAGCGCTGGTGCCGAATTTGTCGGCGATCACCATCTCGCGCACGAAGCCAAGCGCTTTGGACACCAGGACAATTCCCGCAACTGAGAAGATTGCCGTTCTCAAGCGGCCCGGCACAGGCTATCTCCCCGCCAGGCAGCGTGCGATATGGTCGGCGATGATTCGCGACGGCCTCTTGTTCCTGACCCGGTATGGCAGGGGGTTGGCCTTGATATCCCTCGCAAGAAGTCGGCGGACTTTCCGAGCGTCAAGACCCACCAGGTGATTGCCCCGCAGCAGGGTTTCTACCCATTCGGTCTCATCGCGCAGGGTCAGCACCGGGGTTCCCAGAAAGATCGCCTCTTTCTGAAGGCCGCCGGAGTCGGTAAGAACGGAGCGGGCGAAATGGGCGGCGGTGAGCGTGTCAAAATAGCCCAGCGGATCGCACAGGATAAGCCCGTCGACACGCGACAGCCTCGACCAGAGCCGGAACTGCCGGAACCGCTTCTTCGTCCGGGGATGTATCGGAAAGAGAGTCGGCATCGGTAGCGCTTCGATCAGAACAAGCAGCTTCAGCAACTGTTGCCGGTCATCAACGTTGGCTGCCCGGTGAGCGGTCAGCAGAAGAAACCGCTCTGCCTCAACTCCAAGCCTCTTGAGAAGGCTGCGATTTCGTCGAATGGCCGACATCGAGTCGTGCAAAAGCTCATACATCAGATCACCGGAGTGCACCAATCCTTTCCTGAGCCCTTCCGCGCGAGCATTCTTCAGGGAGGCCACCGTGGGACAAAACAGCAGTGTCGAGACATGGTCGGTCAGCCGCCGGTTGATCTCCTCGGGCATGTCGGCGACAAAGGAACGCATCCCGGCCTCGACGTGGCCGACCGGGATCGACAGCTTGGCGGCGCTCAGCGCACCTGCCAGGGTTGTATTGGTGTCGCCATAGACGAGCACCAGATCGGGCTTTTCTTTCACCAGTGTCTTCTCAATAGCCGTCAGCATTCGCCCGGTCATGGCGCCGTGCGAGCCGCCGCCGAGGTTCAGATTGGTTTTGACTTTCGGCAGGCGAAGTTGCTTGAAGAACATGCCCGACATGTTGCGGTCGTAGTGCTGCCCGGTATGGATGACTAAATGGCGAAACCTCTTTGACAGAACCGGTCCCAGGCAGGCCAGTTTGATAAACTGAGGCCGGGCGCCGACGATGGAGACAATTCGCGATCTGCGCTGCATGGTGTGCCAATAATAGGGGATTGCCCGTGCCAACTCAAGAGGAAAGCCGCTCCTGTAGATGCTGTCGAAAAGAATGGCGCGATCACAGGGGGATCCCGCCCTACGATAACCGGTTGCGGCAGATCCTGCTGCTCCGTTCGCAAAGACGCCCGGCGGATACGGCTAAAGCGCCTTCCGGACGGTGTCAATGACTTCGTTCTGTTCGGCTCCGGAAAGCTCCGGGTATATCGGCAGCGAGAGTACTTTCTCGCTGGCCAGGTTGGACACCGGGAACTCATCCGGCTTGCAGCCGAGATAGTCGAAACATGGCTGCCGGTGAAAAGGCACCGGGTAGTACACTACGCATCCGATCTGTGCCTCGCCAAGCGCCTTCTGGATATCCGCCCGCCGGTCGAAGTTCGCCGTGTACTGGTTGTAAATATGGAAAGTGCTGTAGTCCCTGACGGTCGGCGTCCTGACACCCTCAAGGTCCTCAAAGGCCTGGTCATACACGCGAGCGTGTTCTATTCTTTGCACCGACCATTTTCGCAGGTGGCCGAGTTTCACCAGCAGGATGGCAGCCTGGATTGTCGCCAGCCGGGAATTGTAGCCGACCATGTCGTTGTAGTATTTTCTCCTGGCTCCGTGCACCCGCAGCCAGCGGCAAAGATCATAGTTGGACTCCTCCCCGGTTACAATCATCCCGCCGTCCCCCCCCGCGCCGAGGTTCTTTGACGGGAAAAACGAGAAACATCCGAAATCACCGATGGAACCGGCTTTGCGTCCCTTGTACTCGGCGCCAATCGCCTGGGCGGCGTCTTCCACCACTTTCAGACCATGACGGCCGGCGATTTCCATGATCGGATCCATGTCGGCTACCTGGCCATAGAGATGGACCGGCAGGATCACCCTGGTTTTCGGCGTAACGGCGGCCTCAATCCGGGAGGGATCAATGTTGCAGGTGTCCTCTTCGATATCAACCAGCACCGGCCGCGCGCCGAGGCGATGGATAACACCGGCCGTGGAGAAGAAAGAGAAGTTGGTGGTGATCACCTCGTCGCCGAGCTGAACCCCCGCCGCCCGCAACGCCAGGAGAAGAGCGTCCGTTCCGGAAGCCACCCCGATTGCATACTTCACCCCACAGAGGGAGGCGATCTTTTTCTCCAACTCTGAAACCTCGGGTCCCAGAATGAACTTGCCGTGGGTCAGGACCTTGACAACCGCCTCGTCAAGCTCCGCTTTGAGGTAAGCATATTGGCGACTAAGATCCAGAAGCGGTACAGCCATCACATTCTCCTTACTCGTCTTTCCAACCCTGGTTTTCCAGCAGTTGTTCTGAGGGGACATCGCGAAAGACTTCCGCCGGAACGCCGGCTACAATCTTTCGCGGCGGCGTATCGGAGGTCACCAGCGCCGCTGCCCCCACCAGCGCGTCCTCGTTAATGGTCTTTCCCGGCAGGATAGTGGCGTGCACGCCGAGCCGGGCACCCTTCCTGATGGTAACGCCCTTGAAGTGCTTGAACCGTTCCTCGGTGCGGCCGATGTAATTGTCGTTCGACGTGGCCACGCAGGGAGCGATAAAAACCCGGTCCTCTATTTCCGAGTAGGCTGTCACGTACACGTTGGTTTCCAGCTTCACGTAGTTGCCGATCTTGCAGTAGTTCTCCACGGCCACTCCCCGGCCGACAATCGTGAAGCGCCCGATCGACACGTTCTCGCGGATGGTGGCGAGATCGGCAATAAGTACCTTACGGCCGATCTCACAGCCGCGGTATATGACGACGTTGGTGCCGATAATGCAGTCGGTGTCGATCGTGCAGGGGGGAAGTTCCTGCTCCCTGGTAACGGCGGAGTTGGCCGCCCGCATGGGATTCTTGCCGATGACGGCGCCATCGTCGATGCGCACGTTGTCGCCGACAACGGTGTCGTCGTGAACGACGACATGGTGACCGATGACACAACCGCGACCGATTCTCACGTTTTCTCCAAACACGCAGAACTCACCGAATCGGGTCTGCGCTCCGATTGATGCCGTGGCGGCGATTATCGCATTGGACATGTCTCTTGGCCTCACAGGTTTCGCGGCAGGTTCGAAAGAGCCGAAGCTGCCCCGTTCAGAGTCCGACCGGTGCGCCCCCGGCTTCGAGCGACCGCTGAGCGGCGTCCAGGACTCTCAGCACTCTCAGTCCCTCGGTCCCGTCGGATCGAGGGCGCTCCCGTTTTTCAATACACTCCAGGAAGTGACGGCACTCGTCGGTCAGCGGCTCCGAGGAACGGATCTGCGGAATGACAATGTCGCCCGTCCGGATAGCCAAATACTCACCGTAGGTCTCGTAATCCTGTCGCGTGTCCACGCCCTTGTCGTAGAGACGTATTTTCTCCGCCGGCTGGACGTCGTCGAACTCGGCCATCTTCTTGGAGCCGACTACAACTAACTTACGATCCTTGTGGGGATCCAGCCAACTGACATGGATGTGAGCCATGGTGCCGTCGCCGAAGTGAAGCGTGGTGAAGACAACATCCTCGATCCCGGGCTGCAGGTAAGCCGAGCCGGTGGAGGTAACCTGCACCGGGTCATTGTCAAGCAGGTAGAGAATGATCGAGATGTCATGCGGCGCGAACGACCACAGGGCGTTCTCGATATCACGTACTTTGCCCAGATTCACGCGGCTGGCATAGAGATAGTAGACCTTGCCCAACTCACCGCTCTCGATCTGCTTTTTCAGGTAGAGCGTGGCCTGGTGGTACACCATGATATGTCCCACCATCAGGATGCAGTTGTTCCTGTCGGCTTCCTCAACCAGCTTCTCGCCCTCGGCTACGGAAAGAACCAGCGGCTTCTCCACAAAGACATCCTTGCCGGACCTTATCGCCGCCATGGCTGTTTCAAAGTGGGTGGACGGCGGCGTGGCTATGATGACCGCTTCGATGTCATCGCGCTTGATTATGTCATCGTACCTGGCCGTCGTTTCAAGGCCGGCGTAATTCGACCGGACGTAGGCCAGTCGTTTCTCGTCAGAGTCGCAAGCCAGGACCAGCTCGTCGCCGGCCAGGCTGTAGAAATTGCGGAGCAGATTCTTGCCCCACGCCCCAATCCCTGCAATTGCCAGGTTCTTCATCTATGTTTGTACCCGGTTTCCTGTTTTGCGTTTATCCGTGTTCTTAATGCCCGGCAGCCAGCCCAGGAAGGCGTCACGAAAAAGCACCAGCCTACGGTAGTCATCGGGGCTGCTCTCGCGAAGCCGGACCAGATACTCAAGCCATGCGGCAAAGAGTACGGCGATGATCAAAGATACTCCAAACGTCCCTAACACAATCAGTGTCCTTTGCGGGCGACTCCTCATCTCGGGCGGCTCGGCTCGATCGAGGATGGTAATCGTCGGGAGTTCCTCGTTCTCCTGTATCTTGGCTTGCTCAAGTTGTTCCAGCATCGTCTCGTAGAGAGCTTCGTTGACTCGAACCCGGCTGTATAGCTCTTCGTACTTCCCCTTCAAGGCGGGAATCGAAGCCACCGGCAGCGAAAAGAAGGAGGAATCCTCATTACGCTTCTCAAGCTGCTCGAGCTGACCAGCGACAATCCGTCGGTGCTGGCGCCTCTCCTGAAGCTCGGTGTTGTCCCGGCCGAGTTTTCTCTCCAACATCTTCAGATCGATGTCGATCTCCGCCAGCGCAACTTTGAGATTGATCGCCTGCTCGATCGCCAGGCGGGTTTGCTCGTCGAAATCGACGGCTTTGTGTTCAACCTGGAAAGACTGGAACTCGCCCCGGGCCGAATCCAGTTCCGCCTTGATCTGGTTCAGCCTCTGCTCAATGAAGATGCGATTCTGGCGTGCGCGCGAGACGGCGATGTCGCGATTGACCAGGTCCAGTTCGTCGACAAACAGGTTGACCATGTCGGCGGCCACTTGCGGATCCCGGTCTTCCACGGCCACGCGGAGCAACCCCTCAGCGGTAACCCTGAAGTCGGTTCGGTCGAGCAGATCATAGTACGCCTCGTCGGCGTTGCGTGACCGGTAGCGTTCGACGAGATTGAATTCGCCCACGACGCGGTCGGCGATGCGACGGCTGGCCAGCATGCGCGCGTATACATCCGATGTGGTCACCATGACGGGCAGATTGAGCCCCTTGGTGACCGAGACGATCTCCGAAATCTGTGTCACTCCGGCGATCGGCATGCTGATGTCCTTGGGCGGCAGCAGAAGGGCGGACGCCTGGTAGTACTTGGGAAGCACGAGCGAGATGATCACCGCCGCCACCGTCACGAGCACAACAAAAGCCACGATGAAAGATCGTCGGCGCGCGAGCGTCTCCAGGAGCAGCCAGAGATTGCTGGATTTCGGCTCGCTCACCTAAGGTCCTCTCTAAGATTGATACGCAGTTCGTCGCCGTCGTGCACCAGCACTCCCGGCGAGAAGCTGGATGTCGTTCCCGCAATCCGGTTGTACAGATCGACATGATCCCTGTCCGCAATGGGAAGATAACCTCCCGCGGCATTAATGTAGAAAGCAGCATCCTTGTTCTCAACAAACGGAAACCTCCCGGGATTGCGGACTTCGCCGCTCACCGTCACGTAGCCCAGGCTGAACGGCACGTAGACGGAGTCGGACGGTTGCAGAGCCATAGCCAGCATCCTGTCGTCACCACCCTCAGGGCTGCTTACCGGATAACGGTGATCGGTAGCCCGTCCCCATTCATCGGCGCGGACCCTTCTAAAAACAGTGACCATACCCAGGGAGGCGCCGGCAGCAAACCCACCAGCCAGTTCCATCAGATCTCGCACGGTTGCTCCCTCCCGGAACTCGTAGCGCCCCGGGTCGGCAACCGCCCCAAAGACAGTCAGACGAGTTCGGGACGCATCCATGTCCGCGGACGGCACGAAAACGATGTCGCCCGCCTCGAACCGGAGTTGTCCGTCCATGCCGGAGGTTTCCTGTCCAAGCACCCGTACACCGGCCAGATCAGCCCCACTGCGGGCTCCCCCGGCCAGACCGATTATCGCCGTAAGATCATCGCCATTCACCAGTTCGATTTCCCGGGGACGGTTGACTTCGCCGGCGACGTTGATACGTTGGCGCGATTTACCGGGAACGCTGATCCGGTAGCCGGCGTACAGACAGGGATTAGCCGTATTGTCTCCGAGATAGGCGGCTTTGTCAAGGTCCACCCTGATCTCGCCGGGGCCGCCGGAAAATACGATATGCCGCGTGGTGCCGTGCGATTCAACGCCTCCCGCCTGTTCAATCAACTCCGATACCCGCTGCGACGTATACCCCTGGTAGAGCCCAGGGTTAGCCACCGCCCCGCTGACCGAGATAGCTACCCGGCGCGGCTCAAGCACCGAGATTGTCATCTGATCGACGCTGTAGAGTTTCCGGAGAGCTTCGCCAAGCAGTTGTTGGGCCTCAAGCAGCGTATTTCCGGAGAGGTCGATCACCCCCAGGGTCTGGTGGACGATCCTGCCTTCCGGATCAACCAAGAGCTTGATGGCATCCAACTTGGTCTTGATGAAGGTGACTTGAAGTTCCTCACCTGGCCGAATCAGGTAGATGGCGGGGTTGATCGGCTCGTCAAAGAACCGGTAGCCCTGCGCCCAACTGAGCCCCAGGCTGTCGGCGCCGGGCGGAAGTTGAGCGCCGGATTGTCCCCCTGCCGTCAGCCAAATAACTGCCGTGACGATAGCAATGAGCTTGCGCACTATGCTGTATACCAGGCCTTTCTGTTTGGGACTCCGGTTTTTCAGACGTGCAGAATAGCCAATAGCCTCATGAAAGTCAACCGCTATCGGGTCCTGCCCCGACAGGCTGGAACCTACAATCAGGCTTGAAGTTGGTTGTCCGACGGAAAGCAAATGCAGCTACGATTGCAACCAGTGATAAGACCGGCCCCAACCGGCAAAACGGCGGTGACAGCAGTGAACAGATCTCGGTTGCGCCCTCCCCGGCAGGTCAACTTAAGAAAAAACGGAAGAACATAATCCCGGGCCGGTACTGCAAATGGCGGCGTACAGGAGCATTTGTGCTTTGTAATAGTCACCCTCGACACTAACTTGTTTGTAACTTGCAGGCGTTTGGTAACCTGATGAGCAATCCCTTTCTGAAAAACAAGAATCTGGTCGTGCCTACCGTTCTCTGGGTGCTGTTCCTGGTAGTATTCCTGATTGCCTTTCAGACCGGCCCCTCCAAATACTACAGTATCCTTCGAACGCTAATCCAGTGGGACGGGCAGCACTATCTTTCCATCGCCCGCGACGGCTACGAGAAGTTCCCGTGTGGCTTCAATCCTTCGTACATATGCGGCAACGTGGGCTGGTTCCCGTTCTATCCTATGCTGGGGAGGTTGGTGGCGCTGACCGGATTGGATCATCGCATCACAATGCTTGCGGTGAGTTGGTTAGCCCTTTGGATGGCGTTGATCCTGCTGTACCGCCTCGTGGCCCGGAAGTACGGCAATAGAGCGGCTCTTGCAGGTCTGGTGAGCCTGTTGCTTTTCCCCGGGGCATTCTACCTGTTGACCGCATTTCCCTACGCCGTTTTCCTGCTCTTATCGGTCTGGGCGATCTACCTTCTCGATACCGGACGTTACGCCTGGCTGGCCCTTCCCTGTGCACTGCTGGCGATCACGTATCCTTCCGGCGCGGTTGTCGGCTTGCCTATCACCTGGGTTATAGTCACGCGATGGCGGACTCTGACTACCGCAAACAAGCTGCATTTATGGGGAGCGTTGCTGGCTATCGGCCTGGCTCTGCTCTTGTACAGCCTCTACTACTGGTGGCAATTTGACGATTTCTTCCTCTACCTTCACTCTAAGAGCTACTACGGTCACAGGTTGACCTTTCCGCTCTGGATGATGGCTCACGCGCTCGCGAATCTCCCGGCGCAAAGTCCTGTGTTTGTCGCGTTGGTATTTGCTATTACGGCCACTGCTCTTTTCTGGACGAGAAGAATACCGGGTGCCTGGCAGGTTTTCATGTTCGGGCTCCTGCTTTTCACGCCCACTTTTGGCACCACCCTCTGTTATTATCGCCACGTTGTGGTGGCCTGGCCACTTTTTATGATGGTCGGTGTGGCTGCCGAGAGCAGATATCGGCGGTTCCTGCTGCCACTGTATGCGCTGACTTCGGTTTATCTCACCTGGCAGGTGTATTTACCTTTGTACAAGGCCGGGAGACTGATGTAGTACCGGGGTGCTGCGCTTTCGGCTGGATCACTATCCCACAGTCATTATTCATTTCAACAGGCGGAAACTGAAGATGGAGTCACCGGAAACACGGTCAAACCAGGTAGTGTCACCGTGGGTTCGCGAATCCGCATGAAAGTCCCCGTGCGGGACGCGCAGCGTGTCACAGTTCCTGGCTAAAATGACGGTCGGCTCGAACCTGATCGTCATGCTGTTGAAATTGTACACGTTGCCGCTGCTGTTGCAGAAGATGATTCGGGCGGTGGGTGTGACCCCGTAGTGGATCAGGCTGTAGCGTCGTCCGTCGGTCACGGTCAGAGTGACCGAGTCAATCTGTCTGCCCACAACCGAGGAGATTTCGAAAGCGTATGTACCGTGGTATGTCTGCGGCGGTTCTGTCCCTGGCTCGTCCCGGCAGGCTGCCAGCACCACCACCAACGCCACAACTGCGCCAAGAATCTGTCTCAAGATCAGTCTCCTACCATGCTGTTAACAAGCTCGGGACCAAGCAAGAAACAGCTTCTTCCTTGCCTTGCTCCTTCCCGCTGCACCTCCGTCATTCATGCTCCGCCTTGCTCATGCCCGCGGAAGAGTTTGTTGAAAAACGCACTCCAATGGGGTGGCGTCGGGTGTCTCTGCCCGACGCCTCTATAGATTCGCGCTACTGCCAGGCAGAGACGCCTGGCAGCACCAGCATCTTTGCTTCGGTGGCCGGTTACTGTGACTTTTTCAACAAGACGCGAACGCGGGAATCCACTGCGAACAACGGGATGAATAGGGTTCGAGACTATTAACGGTCCTGCGACGCAGATGTTCAGCGATAAAGCCGCACTGGCAGGCATTCTAACCGGGAGCATCTTTAATATCCACGGTTGATGTAGTTTTCCGGCTGTCGCCTTTCGCTTCCTTCTGGTACCGCACGGCGGCCTTGACGAAATCGCGGAAGAGCGGGTGCGGCCTGGTGGGTCGTGACTTGAGTTCCGGGTGAAACTGTGCGGCGACGAACCATCGGTGGCCCGGTATTTCGACGATCTCCACCAGGCGCTTGTCGGGGGAGATGCCGGAAAGCTGCAAGCCGTTCTCCAGCAGCATATCGCGGTAGGCGTTGTTGAGTTCGTAGCGGTGCCGGTGACGCTCTGATATCTCGGTCTGGCCATAAGCCTCGTGAGACTTGGAACCCTCGGTCAGCACACAGGGATAGGCTCCCAGCCGCATCGTCCCACCAAGTTCCGTGACTCCTTCCTGGTCGGCCATAAGGTGAATGACCGGATGTTTGAGGTCGCGATAGAACTCGAAACTATGGGCGTCGGTCAGCCCACAGACGTTGCGCGCATATTCAATAACGGCACACTGCATGCCAAGACAGATGCCTAAGAAGGGGATATCGTTCTCGCGGACATAGCGGATGGCTTCGATCTTTCCTTCCACGCCCCGCTCGCCGAATCCTCCCGGGATCAACAGGCCGTCGATGTCATGCAGGAATCTGTCGGCGCCGCTGTGCTTCATCTCTTCGGAACTGACCCAGATGAGGCTCACCCTGGCGTCGCTGAAGACACCGGCGTGAACGAAGGCCTCGATGATCGACTTGTAGGCGTCCTTCAGATTGACGTACTTGCCGCAGATCCCGATCTTGATATGATTGCGGGGACTGTTGATCTTTTCCACCATAGGGGTCCACTCGGATAGCTCCGGCGCCGGCAGTTGCCATCCGAAACGCCGACAGATAAGATCGTCCAGTTGCTGGGCGTGGAACCGGAGCGGCACTTCGTAGATCGTGGAGACGTCCTCGGCATTGATCACGGCGTCGGCCGGGACGGAGCAAAAGAGACTGATCTTCTGCCGCAGCGCGTCCGAGATTGGTTGAGAGCATCGACACAGCAGCATATTGGGCTGGATGCCGATCTCGCGCAAGGCCCGGACGGAGTGTTGGGTCGGCTTGGTTTTGAACTCCCCGGCCGTCTGAACGTGCGGGACCAGCGTGACATGGATGAACATCGTATTGTCGGGACCCTCCTCCTGGCCCATCTGACGAATGGCCTCCAGGAACGGAAGGGATTCAATGTCACCCACGGTGCCGCCGATTTCGGCGATGATAACGTCCACCGGGTCCGGGTTGCGTTCCAGTTTCTTGATGCGGCTCTTGATCTCCTCGGTCACGTGCGGAATCACCTGGACGGTGGCGCCCAGATAGTCGCCCCGGCGCTCGCGCGTTATGATAGTGTGATAGACCTGCCCGGTCGTGACGTTGTTGTCCTTGGTGAGCGATTGGTCCAGAAAACGCTCGTAGTGGCCCAGGTCCAGATCGGTTTCGGAACCATCGTCGAGCACAAAAACCTCGCCGTGCTGAAAGGGGTTCATGGTGCCGGGGTCAACGTTGAGATAGGGATCGAGCTTGCAATTGCGGACTTTCAGTCCCCTTCGCTGCAGGAGCAGGCCGATTGAGGCGGACGCGATCCCCTTGCCCAGGGCGGACACCACCCCTCCGGTCACGAATATGTACTTGGCCTTGTCGGACATGCGCTTACTCACCTATACAGTTTGTCGATCTTCTTCAAATCACGAGGAGTATCCACCGATACCGATTTCATGCTGGTCCTGAAGACGATCAGATCATGTCCGTTCTCCAGGATTCGGAGTTGTTCCAACGACTCGGCTTTCTCCATGGGCGTTCGTTTCCACGTGGCAAACCTCGCCAGGGCGGCCCGACGGAAGAAATACACCCCGATATGATGGTAGAACGGGAACTGACCCGACCGCCGTCCGCGGGATGTCTTCTGAAGGTAAGGCAGCGGAAAGCGGGAGAACCACAAGGCCCGGCCGTCTTTGCCCGTCACCACTTTGACGACGCTGGGATCAGACAGTTCCACATCGGACTCGATCCGTCGCGCCAACGTGGCGAATTCGATGCGACGGTTCCGGATCAGCTTGTCGATGATACGATCAAGCACGGCCGCTTTCAGGCCGAAATTGTCAGCTTGAATATTCAATATGATATCGCCGCCGATCCTGTCTACCACCTCGGCGACGCGGTCGGACCCGGTCCGGTGCCGGGAGGAGGTCATGAGCACCTCGACTTCGACCTCTTCGAGCGCCCTCTTGACTTCACGGCTGTCGGTGGCAACCACCAGGCGGCCGATTTTTTTCGACCTGGCAATTTCTTTGAGCAGATAGGACAGAAGCGGTTTGCCGCGGTGGGGGAAAATCACCTTTCCCGAAAACCGTGAGGAATTCAGTCGAGCGGGGACAACAGCGACAACTTTCGGTCTCATCGCTCTGCTGCTCCGGGCGTCCGGCGAAACTCATCGTCGCGAGGGGGTTTCTCCGTGTCTTGCTGCGAGAGGTTCGTTCGGGCAGGTTCGGCCGGGCGCTCAACCTGTTGCTTTGGTAGCGGCATAGGTGAAAATACGCCACCCCCGGCGACGTGTCAAGGATAAAAGGGGCAGGGGGGTTTGGGCACATGGAGGGTGGGGCGGTCTGTCGGCACAGGTCGCTTGGGGGGAGACTAATTGCGGCCCGTCTGGATAGCCTCATCAAGCCGTCGGTGCAAAAAGGACGCGATTGTCAAGAGGTCCATTGCGTCTCGTTCTTGAATCTCCCAGTGAATCTTTGGCGCATGGGCTGTGACGTTCCGAAAGATACCAAACATACCCTTCATCATGTTCATAATACCGCTATGTTCACTCTTTTCTGTTTCAGACCTTAGAGAATTGAAGGCCAAATATGGCAAAGATAAACTGCTGTGACCAAAGGCCTTATCAACAAGAGCCGCACCATCACCTGATAGGCCTGTTAACTGCCGAATTTTGTCCGCAACACTCTTTGTTGCTTCGAAGACAGCATGAAAATAGTTTCGCTGAATGAGTTCTGCCTTGCAGAACTTCAGGACATCTTGGTGAACCTGTCTTCGCTGAAGCTCATTGCGCAGCCGCCCGGCGCGTTCCTCAGCTTCAGACAAGGTCTTAGCTGCCTTGCATTTTTGCAGTTTCCCGTCGTTTCTTAAGCTGAGTCCGGCGAAAGACAGCACTTCATTGAATTCATCCCTCTTGGAATCGAAATGTGCCGAATTCTCAGTATACAAGACTGGATTCATCACGGCGTGAATGAACGCGACCACATAGTTACCACAACAGTCAGCGCGCTGCTTGGCTGCGAGGGCTTCAAATAGGCGGTGCCGCTTCGTTATTGTTGGACGCGGATCGTTGATATCAAGTCCCTGCAGGTACTTCCCAATCTCGGAGCCTGTAAGGCCTGTTTCGGTGTCACCTAGTGTAGTGTTCCTTAAATACTATTACTATTCACGAAAAGTTATGGTTGTAGCAGTCAATTAGTTAGGGCCTCATGTTTTGTTAAGTTATTTCTGTAACACTACACTAGAACGTCACAGATTCGCTGAAGTACAGAAATGTCGAATTGTGGGATACTTGTCATACTCTGATAGGACTCCCATCACGTGCTATACCAGTTCTTCATACTGGTTGAGGCACCTTCGAAAGCATCAAAATACTCCCGGAATCGTGAGGCACCATATGCCAGAACAAACTGACCCGGTTCCAAGAACCTCGTCATGTTGTGAGATTTCTTATACATCTCATGCAGAGTTCGGCGACTCTTGCCACTCAAATGAGACAGATAGTTGCGGATCGTGTATACCTCATCTATGAGATTAGACTGTTTTGTCGTCACCGCCAAGAATGGATTGCTGTTCTCAACGAGGATCTTCTTAGAAAACCCTTTTAGGTCACCATAACTGTGAAAATCGCGGTAACCGCCACCAAAAAGGAGCGCCAAGCAGAGACTTGCTGAAGGATGTTTGAGGGTCGTGACACCAAGAAACTTAGAAAACCTCAACGGGTCGCAGTTTATACAATCAACCAGATGGTTTTCGACAAAACTCTCCCAATTGGCACACAATCTCAACAGGATGGATTCCGCCAAATCGCGTTTTTCCTGAGCGGTGGCTATGACGCGCTGGGCGCCGATCACTTTCACCATGAAGGCGCGATAGCGTGCTATCGTGGCGTCCAGGGCCTCGTGGTTTTTCTTGAGGTCTGCTTTTCGCATACTTATCTTCCTTGATAGGATGCTTTGAAATTACCGACAAACTAAGATGTAATTCGCTCAATTGCAATAGTGATTTGTCTAACTCACCTCCACCGGCTGGTTGTCAAGAAGATATCGACGGGTGGCAGGGGAAAACAACAGGCATTTTACTTCCTATTTTGCTGATAACATTAAGCAAGGCGGTGAGTACTCCTTTGTCATCTACATTGGACGGACGGTGCAACGTTAATGTCGAGTATTCATTGGGAGATAGTGAGAGTCTTGTAAGAATATCTGATCTTTGAGCTACCTCCAAGTTGGATACCAATGAGTCAATCATGATATTGCCTGTGAAGAAAATTCTGGCGCTATCGGCACCTTCACTTCTGAGATTGTGAAGTGCCGATCTTTCCGTAACGAACAGGAACTCTGACAAACGATCGGTGACGATGCGGTTGATCTCTTCGGGCATAGTGTTGTCATAACTCCGCAGGCCAGCTTCTACATGCGCGATCGGGAAACACAGTTTTGCAGCCACAATTGAGGCCGCTAAAGTGGAGTTGACATCACCAAAGACAATTATCAAATCCGGTTTCTCTTCTGTGAACACTTTCTCCAGTTCGACCATGATATTGGCAGTCTGAACCGCGTGACTACCAGAACCGACACCCAAGTAGACATCAGGAGGGTGCATCTTAAGATCCTCAAAAAAAGCTGTGAAAGTTCCCAATCATAGTGCTGGCCGGTGTGGACAAGCAAAGCTTTGAATTGGTTTCTGTGCTCCTGAAGTTCCTTCATCAATGGGGCGGATTTCATGAAATTTGGTCTGGCCCCGACCACGCAAATGATCTTGCAAGGCATCACATATTTCTCCTTAGAGTTCCTGTCAATAGATGTGTAGAATTGTTTTTCAAGCGGCAACCTTTTTCTGCTTTACTTCGTTGTTGCTACTTACTGTCCATTTTCATATTTGACGCCCTGGATCACTTTCGCCACCAACTCAGAAGCGTTCAGTCGTCGCCAACGTTTCTGAGCGGTGGCGATCAACGGGAAGATCAAGAACAAAGCCGAGCGCGTCGAGCTGATCCGTTTGGCGGCATTGGTGCGCAGCTTTACCGGGGCGAAGATCGACTCGATCGTGTTGGTTGTCTTCAGCGATGGCGACGACCGTGGTTGTCACCGGATCCCCGAGCAGAGGTAATACAGCGGCAACGATACTAAGACCGATCAACACCGCCCAGAACAGGCCGCGACCAGTGACGTATTGTCTGGCTGTCACGCGCATATCCAATCACCGTTCCTGACTTATACCGTCGACATCCAACTCGTTTCCGCCGGCAACAGACCCGCCAGGTCCAGGACTCGCTCAGAACTTGACGGTCTGCTTCCATCTATACCAAATCTACAGAGCTGCATCCTGGTTCAAAGCTCCAATCTGTCCTCTTTGTATAAAAATATCACCGTATGCGCAACGGACAGGTTGACCGGAAGCGAGATGGCAAGAGGCACTTTCCACATTCTGCCCACGTTGCTCTCCCGGGCAGCGGTAACAAACAGAACCGCTACTCTTTCATACCGGCCAGCATAGGGTGAGAGTCCGCACGGGGGCCGGTGGCGCGAGCCGCTCGGATATTATGCACCAGTTCAATCGAGGGTCGCGCGTCAGCCAGCCCAAACCCCTGACCGGCCAGCGTTTCACGATATACGATAGTGTGCAGATCCCCAAAGCCACCGGAGAACTCCATTTCCCTTCCGTCAATGGTGATCGACCGGTAGGTCGGCTGACCTTTGTCAATAGCTTCCCGGGGCAGGTCGTCGCGGTCAATCGACAAAAACCACTGGACCCGCGCCCCCGGCAACTCAAGGAAACCGCCCGTCCTGGTCGGTGAGGCAAGGTGCACGTCACTTCGCTGCACGTCGCCGAACAGCCACATCAGCAGGTCGAAGAAATGAATGCCGATATTGGTCGCCAGACCGCCGGAACGATCGCCTTGGCCCTTCCACGAGACCAGGTACCACGGCCCGCGCGAAGTGACGTAAGTCAACCGCACGTCTTTCTTGGTATCGTGCGGCTCTCGGCGGAGGCTTTCCCGCAGTGCGATCAGCGACGGATGCACCCGCAATTGCAGGACCGTGAAGATGCGGTGGCTGCTTTCCTTCTCCAGTTTGGCCAGGGCTTCGATATTCCACGGATTGAGCACCAGCGGCTTCTCGCAGATAGCGTTAGCGCCGACGCGCAACGCGAACCGCGCGTGGGCGTCATGAAGATAGTTGGGGGAACAGATGCTGACGTAGTCGATTGCTTCCCCCTGCCCCTGACGCCGGAGCTTTTCAACATGCCGGTCGAAACGCTCGAACTCGGTAAAGAAACGGGTATCCTGAAAGTAGCTGTCCAGCACCCCCACGGAGTCATGGGGATCCACGGCAGCCACAAGAGTGTTGCCGGTTTCCCTTATCGCCTTGAGATGGCGCGGCGCTACGTATCCGGAGGCACCGGTCAGCGCAAAATTCTTTGGCATCCGTATTCCACCTGGCTTTCGTTGCGGTTCAACAGCAAATCATGGTAACAGCCCCGGGCGGTAAATGCAAGACCAATCCGGAGCCGGGCAGCCTCGTTATCCATTCCACGGACGGGACTGAAACACAATGGCAACGATCAGTGTCGCATATCATGCCAGACGGTGAAGGCGCTGCGTTCGAGGCTCGCGGGGCGATCGAAATAGTCGAGGAACTGGCTCACCAATAGTTGCGTGGACAGAATCCCGATAAACGACATGTTGTCCTTGAACGACAGATGGGCGTGGGAGAGCTTCGCACACTCGGCCCTGAGCTTAGTCACGCTGTCGGGTCGGAAGATCCCGGCCTTTTGAAGTTCCCGCTCGGAAAGCAATTCATTGATGTAGGCTGGAGGGTTCTCCTGAAAGAAGCTGTTGGAATCGGGCGCCATGTAAGGCTGCTTGACCCGTTGCAGGATTTCCCGGGGCAGTTCATCGGCCATGGCCTTCTTGAGCGCAAATTTCTCCTTCAGGCCGTGAATCTTATACAGGGGCGGAATCCGGGCGGCAAACTCCACCACCCGATGGTCCAGGAAGGGGTAGCGCCCTTCCACCGAGTTGGCGGCCGACATCCTGTCCCCCTGGGAAGAAAGCAGGTAGCCCGACAGCAGGGAACGGGCTTCGAGATACTGCGCCCGCGCCAGGTGGTGCCAATTTGAAAAGCTGGCGGGGAGGCCGTCTGCAAACGCCTCCAGAGACTGATGGCCGGCGATCCGGGCTCGTACACCGTCGGTGAAAAAATCCTTGATCTTCACGGTGGTGTTAATCCTGGGCATGTGCGAGAAATAGTACTTGTCCGTCTGCGAGAGACCCGCCTTGTAGAACGTTTCCAGGTAGAACCTGGCGCGACCTGCCGACAGGGGGAGAGTGGGATAAAGTCGCTTGAGCAGCAGGGGACGCCATTTGGAATCCGGATTGCGCGCCCAGAACCTGCGGATCAGTGTTTCTTTGAAAATATCGTACCCGCCAAGTATTTCGTCCGCCCCCTCACCAGTCAGAACCACCTTGAAATTGCTACGCCGTACCAGCCCCGAGAGCATCAGCAACGGCGTGGGAGCGGTTCGGACAACGGGACGTTCGGCATGTTGCACAACGCGCGGGAAGTTCTCCGCTATGTCGTCGTACGAGCATTTGACTTGGTGGTGGTTGGTGCCGAGATGTTCGGCCATCTGTTTCTGAAAGCCGGACTCGTCGTAGGCCTTGTCGTGGAAAGCAATCGAAAACGTTTCCACCCGCGTATCGGTGAAATGTTTTATCAGCGCTGTTGTGGCCGATGAATCCAGCCCCCCGGACAGATAGGCACCCACCGGAACGTCCGCCCGCAACCGCAGCCGGACCGAATCGACCAGAAGTGAGTGCAGCTCCTCGGCCCAGGAGGCTACTGTCCGGGCGCGGTCGAACTCGAGTGGGAACTCCATCGACCAGTAGCGGTCGCACCTGATTTTCCCGTCGCGGATTTCAAGATAGGCGCCTGCCGGGAGTTCTTCTATTCCCTCAAAGGCGGTACGTGGTGGCGCGGTCGTCCACCAGGTGAATATCTCGTCGAGACCCCTCAGATCGATTCGCCGCGGAATCGAAGGCTCACAGAAGATGGACTTGATCTCCGAGGCAAAGTAGAACCGTCCGCCATGCGTAGTATAGAACACGGGACGAATCCCCAGCCGATCGCGGGCAATAAAAAGGGTTTCCTGCCTCTTGTCATAGACGGCAAAGGCGAACTGCCCATTGAATCGTTCAAGGCAGTTCTTTCCCCACTGCTCGTAGGCGTGAACGATAACCTCGGTATCCGACCTGGTTCGGAAGACGTGACCGACCTTTTCAAGTTCCTTTCGCAGTTCGATATAGTTGAAAATTTCGCCGTTGTAGGTGATCCAGACTGTGCCGTCTTCATTGCTGAGAGGCTGCGAACCCGAGGTCAGGTCAATTATCGACAGCCGCGCCTGGCCCAGGACGCACTTGTCGTCCAGGTAGACGCCGAACTCGTCCGGCCCCCGGTGGCGAAGAGCGTTGACCATGCGGCCGATCAACTGATCGTCATGGGGCGCCGTTCCCGTCGCTTCCAGTTGATAATATCCGGCAATGCCACACATGGGTCGTTTGGAATTGACTCCCCGGTATCTCCCGGCGCGAGCGTTCCGTCCTCAGTCGGCCTCAAGCGGATTCATGCGCAGGTACTCCGTGGCGACGATCTTCCGCCTGATGTTGGCGTAGGCTCTCTCCACCTGCTCCACGGTGAGGTCCAGCACGGCGGCCGCCTGCGCCGGTGGGACATCGTGTTCCAGAGCATACCAGAGCATGTCCATGTTGTAGAAGTCCAGACCGAAGAAGAACTCCTCCTGCGTCACCTCGGCGCTATAGGTGTCGGTTGTTGGAGTACGCACGATAATCTCCTCCGGGACTCCCAGGTACTGAGCCAGTTGATACACCTGGATCTTGAAAAGGTGCGCTATCGGTTTCAGGTCGGCGCCACCGTCGCCATACTTCACGAAGAATCCCTGTTCGTGTTCGTCCTTGTTACCGGTACCGACAACCGCCCAGTTGCGCTTCTCGGCATGATAGTAGAGAGTGGTCATGCGCAGTCTCTGCTTCAGATTCGACGCGGCCACAACCTGGAGGTAGGCTCTCAGCGGCATCCGTTTGGACTTCACTTCTCCGGCCTCGTTCTCTATGGTCAGGTTGAAGAAGTTGAATGTGCCCTTGTCCATGATGTTGCCCGGGTTGACGATCTTGGCCTTCCAGGTCGAATCGAATTCGGGAAACACCAGCCTCATAGCTTCATCGCGCCGCTGGTAGCAGCCCATCCCGGCCAATCCGCCGGTGATGTCCTCGGTGATAGTCTCAAAGCCGAACTTGGCGGCCAGTTCGGAGGCCAAAATCGCGCTATCGGGGGATGAATCGGTCTCAGGCATCATTATGCCGACAACCTTCCTGGGGCCGAGCGCCCGCGCGCAAAGGGCCGCCACTATCGATGAATCAATCCCGCCGGAGATACCCACCACCGCTCCCCCCTTCTTGAGGAGATCGCCGATTTGCGTGAGTACTATATGGCTCAGATGGTCAGCCACTTTCGCGGCGTCTATCTTGAGGCTGTTCTTACTGAATTCCAAGACTGCCTCCTTCTATCTGCCCGGAGTTCTTCGATCATTTCCCACATCAAAGGTAACCAGCAAACACAAACCAAACAAGCGCATATTACAATCTCCGGGGCAATCTACTGCTGAACGGGTTATCTCGCATGACGGCCGGTTTGTCTTTCGGTCGCTCTGGATGAGGCGAACCGTAGCTGAATTCCTCGCCAATATACCGCGAGGCGTGCCTTACGGTCACGTGGCCTTGGCCCTGGTTGGGCACCCAGTCCGGGTAGAAGCTGGTAGGGCTGCGGAAAAACAGGTTTATGCTGACTATATCGGCCGCCGGGCCGGGCGGAAGGTCGCTCCAGTTGATGCCGAACTCGAGAACATTGGTGTCCGGCGGCAGGCTCAGATAGGCAAAACCTTCGATATCAAAGACCGGCTGCCAGACCCCGCCCTGCCAGACCGCCAGGGCGGTGTCGACTCCATGAAGCCCTATAATCACCCGGTATTCGGCGCCGATGTCATTGAGTTGAATGCCGGCAAAATCCGTGCGCCCGCTCAATCCACTCTGGTCGGTGTCGAAGTAGATGCCCAGATCGAGAGTGGTATCGTCGAGAATGGTGTCATAGGGATTGTACCAGGATTCCGAGAACTCATAGCGCATTTCCAGCAGCGTGCTCGTGCTGCGCGCGAGCACCCGGGCGATGTCAGTTCTCCAGGGATCGTTGCCGTCGGCAATCAGCTCCTCCCACCGATAGAACACGGTCACCGTATCAGATATCCCCACGCGCCCTGCCGAGTCGTACGCTCTTGCCAGCAGCGTGTGCACACCGGCAATGGCCAGATCTGAGGCATCCCAGGAATACTCGTAAGGAGCTACCGAGTCATCGGCGGCGGCAAGATATAGCCCGTCAATGTAGAACTCCACGCAGCTGATTCCGACCGGGTGACTTGCCTCTGCCGTCACAGTGACGCTGTCACCAATTATGGCGCTGTCCGGCGGCCAGACCAGTGCGGCCACGGGGATCATCGGATCCGGCCCGGTCGTGAACTCCCAACTGTAGTCGCTCTCAAGGTGAATGCCGGAAGTGTCGGCAACGGCAGTCGTTATGGTGGCCGTATAGGGGGAGTCATATTCCAACGTGTCATCGGGAGTGAAGGTGGCTGTCCTGGCGGAGTAAGTCACAACGCCGCCGACGCTCGGGCTGAGGCCGAACGAGGACGGCGTCAGCGTGGCGGGGTCCATCGCCTTGGAGAACGTGGCCGATATCGGAGCGTACACACCTGTGGCGCCGTCTGCGGGATCGGTGGAGACAACCGTCGGCGGTAAGGTGGCCGGATCGTCAACGGTGGTGAACGACCAACTGAACGGTTCGGACAGCTCGTTGCCGGCGTTGTCGGTTATCCCCGTCGTGACGGTTACCGTGTAAGGGCTAGAATAGGCCAGCAAGCTGTCCGGGGTGAGCGTGACCGTATTGCCGCCGAAACCGAAAGCGCCGGTAACGTCGCCGTCGAGGAAGAACGTTGAAGAATCGACCGACGCCGTATCAATGGGCTCGGAAAAGGTGACGCTGACACCCATATCGACGGCGACGCCCGTGGCTCCGTCCTGGGGGCTGGTGACTTTCACCGTGGGCCGAATCTTGTCGCCGGTCGGGCCGGCAGGGTCCTCGCCGTCGCACACTGCCAGGAGCAGAGCGGATAGAGCCAGAACGAAAACAGACAACCCCGTCATTCGCTGGAGATTCATGAGCGGTTAGTCCTTGTCGACAACGTTTTGGTCAGTTGACAACTATATACGTAAGTCGACAAAACAGCGCAACATTCGAGGTGAAATCAATATGGCGGACAGAGAAAACTGCCGGTAGCGGGAGGTACCACACAGGCCGACGAGGCGACCATTCATTAGCGCGAGCAAGCCCCGAAGCGTGAAAGCGTCAGGAGGCACAAGTGACAACTCAGGCCGTGCCCGACCGGCCAGGCTGCGGAGCGGTGGATATATCGGCCCGGCCTGTTAGAACCAGCCCAGTTCGTCCAGTTCCGGTATCTCGCGCCTCATTTCGTAGGCCAGTTCGTCGAGCTCCTCAACCATCTGCTCGATCTTCTCAGCCTTCTTTTCCAGTTTCTCGGCCCGGGCTTCCAGTTTCTCGGCGTCCCTCTCCATGTCCTGCTCAAGGTCGTCGCCGTCATAAGACGTGAGGAACATCTTGAAGACCCGCCCGACGGCTTTCAGCCCGAGCTTCGCCCCACTGACTCCGATTCTTGCCCCCTCCCAGCCGATATTGTGAGCACAGTCGCGAATCTCCAGCGCCCTTAGGTAGAACTCCTCGACCAGCTTCTGTTGGTCATCGTCGAGGGCGACACGTCGGTCGTCTACGTAGAGTTCAAAGTCCTCGGTGATTTCAATGCGCTCATCATGCCGGTCCTGGCTGACGATGACAAGGGTGGCGTCATCCAGATCAATCGAGATTCCGTCATCGTAATAGTAGTGCCGTTGAGATTTCCGCTCGTTCTCGTCGTCAGCGTCACCGGCGCCGGCAACCGAGAAAGCCGACAGTGACAGTATCAGCAGGCCTGCCAGGTACTTCATGGGGCTATCTCCCGTTATTGATGTGTTTATCATTGAATACGCAACAGACCCGGCAATGTTTCACAGCGGGCCGACGGCCGGACGTACTACACACACGGAAACCAGCGAAGGCTCATCAGCCCACTGTTCTCAGATTCGGGCATGAAAACGGAGGATGAACCATCCCCCTTCGTTTCACCCGGCTCTGCCGCGGGCTACTTCATCAAGACCATTTTCCTGGTTTGTGCGAAGCCACCGGCCTGCAGGCGGTAGAAATAGATGCCGCTGCTGCACCCGTGTCCATTCCAATCGAAGCTGTGATAGCCGTCCTGCAGGTAGCCCTCGACGAGCGTTGTCACGCACTGCCCCATGATGTTGTAGATATCCAGCCTCACCAGCGACGCTTCCGGCAGGAAGAATGTAATAACGGTAACCGGATTGAACGGATTGGGGTAGTTCTGAGCAAGCTGGCACCGCTCCGGAAGGCCCTCGGCTTTGGCCATGTCGTAGGTTTCGACATTGAGGGAAGGATCATAGAAGGCGCCGGCGCGGACTACGTGATCAACGTAGAAATACCAGTATCCATCCGGGTCAATCACAGCGGCAGTGACGAAGACGCCGGTGCCGTCGTCGACGGTTGTGCCCGACACAAGCTGCTGGCTCGGCCCGGTGAAGTGCCCGTAGACGGTGGCGTCCGACACCGCGAAACCACGTTGATCCTGAACGGCGACTACGGCCTGCGCACGGTACTCATCATCGGACAGCATCTCCTGGGTAACCTCGATGCTGGAAACGAACAGAGTATCCGACGGCGGCGGTTCGCCGCCCGACTCGATGTACATGAAGTCTATGCAAATGGAATCAAACGACTGCCTGCCGCTGGTAGTATCGGTATCCACCACCCTGACGTAGACGGTACCGGCAATCCCACCCGGAAGGGATGCCGAGTAGATCTCCTCCGCGGCGCTGTTGACCGTCACCAGGGGAAAGAATGCCGCGCCGTCCAATGAATACTCGAAAGCGAAATCGTCATGGTCGTCATTGTCGGGGCGATAGGCCTCGACACAGAACGTGACGGCGCCGCCGCTGACAACGTCAAAACTCCAGCCGTGTTCCAGAGTACTGTGGCTGCTTGAAGGATCGATCCGTGAGGCAACTTCGGTTATAACCTGATAGACGTTGTCGCTGGTGGTGCCCATAGTATAATCACCGAGCACCGTTCCCCTGACCGGCAGGTCCATCTGGGCGAACGAGAGCGAATAGCCCTGCTGTCCTGTCACGGAAATGTAGTCGACTCGAATAACTGTGTCGGAACCACAGGGACCGGTCGCAGACAGCGACACCGTGTAGTCTCCCGGATTCCGGTAGATATGATAAGGGTACATCTGCTGTGAAGTGACCCCATCACCGAAGTCCCACTCCCACGCGGTAACATCGGTCGTGAAGAGTGGGGAGAAATTGACGGCCAACGGTTCCGACCCCGACGTCACGAATGCGGAGAAGTCGGCGATCGGCGAGCCGCCGACAACAATGTGGTCCGTCATTATTACCGTGTCCAAGCCACCGCAGGCGCCGGTCACGATCAGCGACACGTCATAAGTCCCGGGGTCCATGTAAGTGTGGACCGGGTTCTGCTCACCGGAAGTCTCACCGTCTCCGAAGCTCCAGTCCCAGGCCGTATTTTCCCCCGTCGACTCGTCAGCGAAACCAACAGTCAGTGGCGCGCAGCCCGATAGCGGCAGGGCCGATAAATAGGCTGCGGGCGGATCGACGACGACCACCTCCTCTGCCAGGATGACAGTGTCACGGCCGCACGGCCCGGTCACCGCCAGTGATACTGTGAAAACCCCTAAAGCCTCATATACGTGGGTCGGATTCCGTTCGTTGGATGTGCCGCCGTCACCGAAATCCCACGCCCAGGCGGTTATCTCACCGGTCGACTCGTCGGCGAAAGTCACTTGCAGTGGCCGACACCCGGAAACGGGCGAACTGGAGAATGCCGCGAGTGGTTGCTCGCTCACCCTGACGTAGCCCGACCGGACGAGGCGGTCGGAACCCTCGGGGCCGGATACCGTCAGAGAGACTGTGTAGACTCCCGGCCTGTCATAAGTGTGAGCCGGGTTTCGTTCTCCGGACATACTGCCGTCACCGAAATCCCATGACCAGGAGACGATTTCACCATCCGATCCGTCAACGAACGAAACCACCAATGGTGCGCACCCTGCCGTGGGTGCACCGGAGAAGGCCGCCGTCGGACCACCGGTGACAACATCGGAAACAACAATGTAGTCAACCTTCGTCTCCGTTGCCGATCCGGACGGGCCGCTCACTGTCAGCGACACGGTGAAGCTGCCGCTATCAGCAAAGGTATGCGACGGGTTGGCCTCGGCAGATGTCTGGCCGTCACCGAAATCCCACGCCCAACCCGCTATTTCCCCTGCCGACTGATCAGTGAAACTGACCGTCAGTGGCAGCGGGCCGGAAGTTGGCGAACCGGAGAAGTCCGCTGTCGGGACATCGGAAACAACAATATAGTC
The DNA here is from genome assembly GCA_965603125.1 of uncultured bacterium. Lineage (GTDB taxonomy): Bacteria > Zixibacteria > MSB-5A5 > GN15 > FEB-12 > JAJRTA01. The sequence goes on from CBFDBU010000002.1 coordinate 196,373, forward strand.
AACCTTCGTCTCCGTTGCCGATCCGGACGGGCCGCTCACTGTCAGCGACACGGTGAAGCTGCCGTTGCCGGCAAAGGTATGCGAAGGGTTAGTCTCGACAGACATCTGGCCATCACCGAAATCCCACGCCCAACTCACGATATTCCCCGCCGACTGATCAGTGAAATTGACCGTCAGCGGCGGTAGGCCGGAGGTCGGTGAACCGGAGAAGGCCGCCGAGAGAGCAACATCTTCGGTTCGGACGCTGAGGACATTCGAGAGCGCTGACCAGTTGGGGACTTCGTCGGCCGCCCGAATAACGAAGTAGTACTCTGTCGACGGTTGTAAGTTCCTGACAATGTATGTCTCCGTTACCCCCGCTGTCTGCGGAGTCATCGGCAACAGCCCGCCGGACTGAGCCGAGAAGTTGTTAACCAATGCCGTTGAGTCCGTTGACCAGCGCAAGTCGTAAGTACTACAGGTGCCTACGTTGCCGTCATCGCCCGGAGCCGACCAGGTCAGACTGACCGTCGTGGCCGTGATACCGCCCGCTACAGCACTACCGGGGGCGATCTGGGCGATTATCGTCGTCCATCCGGTCAGCGAAAGAGCGATGACACTTCGAACAACACGCGTTCGCAATCCATATTCTGCCCGGCGCTCGGTGATCTCCATCGCAGGCGTAACATCCTTGTCGGTTCTCATTCACTTCCCAGGCCGATCCTCAGGAAGTCACACCCGCGACACCCCTGAAGACAGCGTCACTCCGAAAAAGGTCGGTATCTGGAAATCCGTTGGCTACAAAAACATCTGTGTCTCTTGCAGTTTCTGCCGGTTCGGCTCAGAGATCAGGAGAGTCCCTGCAGGCGGCGCTCGGTATATCGGTAAATTACGAACGCGATATAGAGTGGATGAGCTCTCGGGAAGAACTCAACGGCAGCCGGGTCACCGGGGCGGTCTGACAGCCCGCTCCGGCTAATCGACCGAGTGCACTTCGATCAGGTTGAATGTCCGACCGGAAACCACAAAATCCGGATGGCGGCTTTGCCCGCTCAAATGTCCGTCGGTATCGTAAAACTCGACCAAAATATCGTGAACTCCGGGCTCCAACTCGAAGTCGCCGACATGGATTCTGCCGGGCAGGTACTGGCTCGAACGAAGGTCGGCATTCTCGATCAGGTCCGTGCCGATATCGATGGCCGCTTTCTTAAGCCAGCCACCCAGCCCGCCGGTGTCGGCCTCTTTCTTGAGCTTGTGGGCAGCCAGACCTTTGGAGATGGCTCTCGCCAGCGTGCGCAGGTAGATCAGAGACTTCCTAGCCGCGAATGTCTCCTCGGCCACGCGGCCCACGTCCTCTAAGAGCTGCAATTGACCGAGTGGTCGGCCTTCCGACAGAACCCGGATCGAACCGACAATAGACGGCCGCGAGACGATCTTCGGTATTGAGAACTTGAAATAGTAATCGGCCGACACTTTTATCGGCAGATGACCATACTCCGCCTGCTCATATTCCGGGTCGTCATACAGCACCTGGACCAGGTCGAGATCCTTGTCGGTCCTTATCCTCAGGTTCAGAGCTTCCTTCACCGGTGGCAGTCCAACCAGGGCGACCACGCTGAGAATCGCTCCGCTGGGAGATTGGTACTTGACCTCGGGGAGGGGGAAATCGTATATGTGCGGCTGGGAGCGGAAAGCCTCGACCAGGAAATCATAGTCGATCCGGGCGTCATCCATTTTGCCGTCCGCCGCGTACATGTGCATGCTCAAGTAGCGGGCGAAAGCGTCATTATGGAACCTGACCTTGTCGACGTTATAGTCTATCTTGACCCGCCCGGTGTCATCGGGAGAACCGCGCTGCAATTGGGTCGCGGCGTCGGTGTATTTCTGTTCCAGCAACTCGAGCTTGAGATTGGCGCGTCGTATTTCAACAAAGCCGGCCTGGAAATCGCTCAACGCTATGTAGTTGAGGGCCTTGATCAGATTGGTGTAGAGCACCTCGTAATCCTCTCCGGCATACTCCAGCACGTTGTCATTGAGAAGGAACGAGGCGACCGCCCGCGACACCGACTTGGTAAACAATTCCTCAGCGGCCTCTTCGGCAAGGTGCAGCTTGGCGTTGCTGAATTCATGGTCGCCGGCATAGTGGCCTAACAGGCCGGCGTCAATGAAATAGAGGAGCCGGTCTTTCTCGGCGTACTGGTTGTCCTCCCGGGCGAGTTCGAGCTTCTGCAGGGCGGCTTCGGGACGACCGGAGCGCAACTCGGCCGTGATCGGTTCATAGAAACCTTTCCTGGTAGCTACGGAACTGCATCCGACCAGCCCGGAAAGAACCGCCGCAAGGACGAGCAGTCTAAGCATGTGGGAACGAGGTGTCACCGGGACTTACCATTTGCGGCTGCCCTGGGATATCCCCTTCTTGATCTTCTTGGTCTGAATCCAGACTTTCTCCATGCTTTCGATGTTGATCAGTTCAAGATCGGTCTGGTAGAAGACCACCCGGTTACCGCCTTCCTGGTCGGTGATCGTCTTGATGGCTCCCTGGAGGATAAAATCAGCCCCCGTCTCTTCGCGCAGGCGCTTGGCTGTTTCTTTGGAGGCGAATTCCTGTTGCTCGAAACGTTCCTCACGGATTTCCGAGCGCTGTTCCTTGCTGGCGACAAACCTGATCTGGGCGGAGTTAATCAACTCACGTTCGAAATCAGAGATAAATGTCTCCATGGCGATGTGTTCGGACGTAAGGTTCCTGATCGTGGCCACCGTCACCACCGGCTTGGCTCCCTTGGCGACGGCATAGTCCGTCAGCCAGGGCCGTGAGAGGCAATCGGCGATCATCTCCCGGGCCACCAGTCGCGAGTCAGTGTCGTTCCAGCGGCCGCTCAGGTCGGTCACGGTCTCAGTATCGAGACGAGTTACGGTCTTTCCGCCGCCACAGCCCAACGGCAGGCAGGCCACCAGCACCAAGAGCAATAGTTTCTTCATCACAACTCCTGTTCCTTAGTTTCAGGTTAGCAGGTATGATCCGTTTCTGGCCGGAAAGCTACCGGAGCGGTTTTGGCGTGGCAAGTTTTTTTGCAAGCCGATTGCCCGGGCTGCGCTTGTCAAGCGCTTCCCTTATCGTTTCCGTTGCATCGCAGCAGGGCGGCCTCTATTCGGGCCTTCCTCCGACCATCCGAACAGTAACGTTAGGGTAGGGTATCTCGATTCCCTTCTCCTCGAACTTCTTTTTCAACCTCTGGTTGAACTCGCGCCCAATCCCCCACTGCTTAATGGGTTTGGTTTTGAGGCGCGCTTTGATCATCACGGCAGAGTCGCTGAACTGATCGAGCCCGAGGATCTCCAGCGGCTCAAGGATATCCTCCGCAAAGGCAGGGTCCTGCCTCAGCTCCCGCCCCACCTCGTGAAGGACTTCGGTCACTTGATCGACATCTTCGCCGTAGCCGACGCCAAGGTCAAGCACCCAGTAGGAGTAGTCCTTGGTCATGTTGGTGACCAGATCGATCTTCCCGTTGCGGACATAATGCACACTGCCGGATAAGTCACGGAGAACAGTCTGGCGCAGGTTGACCTTTTCGACCAGCCCGCTCTTGCCGGCGATCTGTACGACATCGCCCACCCTGATCTGATCCTCGAGGAGAATGAAGAAGCCGCTGATCACGTCCTGGACCAGTTGCTGCGCGCCAAAGGCAACCGCAACGCCGACGATGCCGGCCGCCGCCAGCACCGGTCCGATCCTGATGCCCAGTTCGTCGAGCGCCATAACCACCGCCACCGCCAGCACCGCCACGTTAACCGCGGACAGCACCACCGACCGGAGCGTGTCAAGACGTTTCCGGGTTTCCACAGGGGCCTCGTCACTCAGCATGCGAGCGAACAAACGCCGCAGAAGATTCCGGCCGATCCACAGGACGAGTACGGTCAGGACAATTATTACCAGCAGCCTTAACCCCGTGGTCAGCAGCCAGTCAATAACCGGTTTGAGATAGCTTTCAATATCCATCGTCACTCCTTGCGCCGTGCGCCGCCTAAAAACCTGCCCTCATTGTTTTCCTGCGCGGTCGGTGTGAGAGCGGGCCGTCGCGCTCTTGATTGCACCTCCCCCCAATCCCGACAATCAAAAGGAACTGCAGCCCCTGCCGTTTGTCAAGCGATGCCGTCAAGCCCCTGACGACAGGGAAACGACCGGGTTTCTCCTGTGAACGTTCAGCCTGTAACTGCGAACGGGGACCCTGCGAAAGTCATCGCAATTGAGGTTTGACATTGACGAGAGCATCCTGAAGGCGCATATTCTATCGAGCACAGGAACGGCGACGTTGTGCAGCGCGGAGACACTACCGGCGGTCTGACACGGGCGCTGTATCGAGCCATAGCCGAAGCTGACGAAAACCCGGGCCGAGCGTCGCCGCGGAACATAGCTGTCGTGAATTCGTAAACTATAGTTAAGCAGGACTGATCAAGGTCGCACATACAACTGAGGTTGACCACCCCTGTGCCGGGGGCGCCCTATGTCCCCGCAGATTGGAGGTAGCGCCATGAACGTCAAGGACCTCTCCCGGATCGTGACGCTGTCGGCGGTTCTGGCAGTGTCTTCCCCGCCGGCCGGAAACGCCGACGAAACCAGGGAACACGAAACGCGCTCCCCTGACACCAGCATCGCCCGTGTGCTGGAATGCAGCGCGCCGATCGGGATCAATCGCCCTGATGATCCCGCTGTCGCCACGGGAACGCGCCTGACGCAGCAGGACACGCTCTACGTCCCCGCCGGGGCGCAGGTGACATTACTTTTTCACGATGGCCGGGTGGTGCAGTTCGAGGGACCAACGACGATAGGCCTGCAGTCCGGGTCAACCGGCGACAGCAAGGGACTTCTGACCAGGCTGGCCGGATCGTTGAGAGAATTGCTCTTCTCCAGTACCGATGCCGGCCAGGACGTTCAATTGGGAGTTCGCGACATCGGCCTGGCCTCCCGGGAGAGCCTCAAAGTCCCCCGCCTGATCCTGCCCATACCCAACACCAGTTTGAAAGAGGCGCCCCGGCAACTGAGATGGCAGCCGGTGGAGGGAGTGTTCCTTTACTCCCTGTCCCTTTTCGACAACAACCAACTCCTGTGGCAGGGGACAACCAGGAACAACTTCGTCGATATTGCAACGACCGACCTGAACCTGGCGCCGGGCGCTGAGTACACCTGGACTGTGGAGGCTGTCGTCGGCAATTCTTCGCTGCGTTCGCAGCCGGCGACGTTCTCTATTCTCAATCAGAGACTCGTGACGCAACTGAACAATGTCCTGGCTGATATTGACAACATGTCTCTGGACGGAAAACTGGCCGCCAGGTTGAAGCTGATCGCGCTGAGTGATTTCAACCTGAGGGACGCCTGCTTTGCGCAGGTGCAGGAAATCAGCGAGAGCGATCCCAGCGACTTTGCAGCGCGCATGATGAAGGCGAAGTTGCTCGAAGACATGGGCCTGTACGACCGGGCCGCTGAGATATACAAGGCTCTGCTGTTCAAATGAGTCGGCCAGGTAGTCGGTCACGGTTCTTACTCAGTTTCCTGTCGGGTGCCCTCGCCGGGCGGCTGGCCGTGGCGCTGCTGTCGTTGCTCGTCTTCGCCCTGGCTCTGAAATACCAGTGGCTTTCCAGCGTCGATCTGAAGGTCTACGACCTCGGTACGAGGATGAAATCGACGGCGGCCTGTTCCGACGTGACGCTGATTCCGATCGATCACCATTCACTTCAGACCTGTTTCCCCCGCCCGGCCCCGCCGGTCACGAGGCATCTGGCTCAGCACTCGCGGATAATCCAGCGGCTCGATTCCGCCGGCGCAACTCTGATCGTCCTGGACCTGCTGTTCGACCAGGCAGACACGGCCGACACCGACAATCTGCGCGGCTTTGCCGACGCTCTCGCGCGCAGCGGGAAAGTCGTCCTGGCCTGCGCTCTTGAGAGTCACGCCCTAAGTGACATGCGGGGCGGCCAGGTCGCCACGCAGACGAGATTGGTTCTGCCTCCGGAGGAACTCCGTGAGGCTGCCGTCATCGGACTGGTAAACGTGCCGCTCGACCAGGACGGCGTGATTCGGCGCTGCTATTTCGGCAAGGTCTTTCAGCGGGATTACCTCCCGTCTCTGTCATCGGTCGTCGCGGCCTTGTACATGGGCGGCAAGCCGCCGGTGCGAGCGGACCGCTCGTCTTTCTACATCGACTACTCACTGGCCGGCGCGGCAGAGAGAATCCCTTACGAACAAATACTCGATGGCGACAACTGGCAGGAATCCGTCAAGGGGAAAATCGCCATCGTGGGTGTGACCGGCAATGGACCCACCGATACCCACTTAACGCCCCTGTCCCCGGGCAGGGAAGCGGGATTCTCCAGGATCAGCGGTGTCGAGATCCAAACGCTGGCGGTGCAAACGCTGTTGACGGGAACCAGCCCGGGGCCGATGGGCCGGGCCGTGGCTTTCCTGCTGGGAGCCGCTATTATGGTTGCCCTGGGGCTGGCTGTGCGAGGACTGAACGCCGTCCTCGGGATGACCGTGACGGCGGCCGCCCTCTTTCTGCTGATCGTGGCAGGCCTGCTGGCGGTGGCCGGGTTGTCGCTGATAATACCGGTGGGGGCTTATGCCGTGGGTATCGTGGGAACGGGATTGCTGGCCCTCTCTTCGCGCACCGCCTTTCTGAGGAATCTGGCCGGGCGCTCTCAGGCACTCCTTTCGGACATCTCCAAGGACATGATCGAGGCCAGCGCCATACAGCGGAAATTGCAACCGAAAGAACTACCGCAGAGCAACAGATATGACCTCGGGGCAGTGCAGATCACCTGCCGGGAAGTGGGTGGGGATTACTACGACGTCGTCGACCTGGGCAGTCACAAGTTAGGCTTGCTCGTGGCTGACGTTGCCGGGAAGGGCGTGCCCGGCTCACTGATCATGGCCAACATACAGGGCACGTTTCGGCACTTAGTGGGCAAATCCGCGTCCCCCGCCGATATCCTCGCCGAACTCAACAAGACCGCGGTAGGTTCCACCAGCCCGGAGCACAAGTTTGTCACACTGTTCTATGGTGTTTTGGACTACGATGCGCGCCTGCTGGTGTACAGCAACGCCGGTCACTGCTACCCGATAATTTGCTCGGCAGGGGGGAAGACAGAGACGCTCAGGGAGAGCGGAGTGCCGCTGGGGCTGTTTGACGGCATCTCATGGCCGACCGGCCGGATCGTCCTGCACAAGGGGGATGTGATTTGCATCTACAGCGACGGTATCTCCGAAGCGGGTAGCGATGACCCGGAAAAGCAGTTCGGCGAAGACCGAATTGCAGCCTGTGTCAGTCAAAACTGCAACCGTCCCACCGACGAGATCAAGGACTGTTTGCTTGGAGCGTGCCGGGAATTTGTCCGGGGAGCGTCTTTTGACGACGACTGGACACTGGTTGTCGTCAAGCTCGCTTGAGGCTGTCGAAACCCGGGGGTTGCGACCTTCGGTGACTGAGTATCTTCTTATGGATTGGTATCTCTCTCAACGGACTGAAATGAAACATTCAAAGACCTTTCGACTGCGGAGATGGGAACACCGAAGGCAAGCCCCTCGAATCCCGGCGCCACGATCTTCCAACTTACCACCGCCACGACTTCGCCTCGTTGGTTAAGGAGAGGTCCACCGCTGTTGCCTGGATTTAGACTGGCATCCGTCTGTAGATACACGGTTTCTTGAAATTCGCGATGTCCACTTACGACACCCCGGGTCACCGTCCATGCAAGTTCTTGGCTGAAAGGCGTACCCACCGCGTAGATATCTGCTCCCGGCTGTGGTTCCGTTTCCAAAGCCAACGGCAAGCACCTGTGTCCGCTCCCCGGCAGTTTTAGAATCGCAACATCCTGGCTATCATCTCTCCTGAGTACTGATGCTGTAAGTGTCAGCCCAGAGTTGAATACAAGCTGGACTTCTTCAACACCCGAGACCACATGCGCTGCTGTGATCACATATCCATCTGGCGAAACCAAGAAACCGCTGGCCAATGTTGAACCAACTCTCATTGTCACAACAGCTTGCATGACATCAACGAAATGGTCCGGGAGATGAAGCGGACTCGGCGGTACCAGAACTTCGATGTCGAGGCGTCCGAGCTTGGTCACTGACGTAGCGGTCGGTCGGTCTATCCTTAGTCTATCCGCAAACGCCGTCACGGCAAGAAGATTCCTTACAGCGTTATTGAAGGCCGCAAAGACAGCTGGCTTTGCACGAGGAGACATTCTTGCAAATCCTTTAGTAGAGTGTTCAAACACAACCTGCCTCTCAAGGGCATCGTACAACTGCCAGTCAACATATATCACCGCTTCATTGTAGTTGCCAGCTAACGGACCAAAGGTGTTGTATCGCAGTCCGATGACCGTTGCGCCAAGTTGATAGGTAGCTTTTGCTGCGTCACTTCCTTCGAACAGAAGATTATCCCCACCCAATACCTTGTAGCCATACCACCTCAACGTTTCGCTTGCACCCAGCGTGAACTCCTCAGAGCCAAATGAGATTCCCGACTGCCAATGTAGTGCATACTGTTTAACCTTGGCCAATCCATCGTAATGACCACCTATTCTCTCCCCGGTAGGAATACGCAATAGAACACCCTTAAAGCTGATAGGCTGAAGTTGAAGTTCCCCTGGTTTAGTGGACACGTAGAAAGGATAGTGTTATGATTCTTTCCGGAGGTGTTCAGATGTCAGGAAATGGGAATCGTCGCCGTTATGACCG
>CBFDBU010000003.1:0-166540 GCA_965603125.1 uncultured bacterium
GGAAGGATCTGACAATCGTGAACCGGTCGCTTACACAAAATTCCGGACACTCCCTATCTTATTGCTGCCGACATTGCTGATCTGGTTGAGGCCTATCGCTCGCCTGCCAGCTCGTCAGTCACTTTCCGACTATCTCAGGAGCCCACCTCGGAGCAGCTCACCTCGTTTTTCAACGGCACGGGGCATGTTTCCGCCCTCGCCTACAACAACGCACTGACCAATCTGAAGGCAGCCGTTTTCGAGGCCAAGCGACACGGGAGGGGTCAGAATGACCAAGAACGCTGAATCGATGTCCGTAGAGATCATGAAGCGGTGTCCACGGTTTGCTCGATGTTCAGTTCCGATATGCCCAATTGATCTACTCCAGGAACACCGGACCCGGCTGCCAGGCGAGCCAAAGTCTACATTAGCCAAATCTGTCCGCCATCGAATCGGGAAAGGTACACCGCTGCCGAGGCAGGGACTGACAAGAAGGGAGTTGGCAGCCAAACAGCGCTGGAATGCGCTGAGCGAAGTCGAGAAGCAACGGAGATGTGCCCATTTGAAGCAAATTTCACCCGTTTATACGGGCTTCTCAGATCGCGAAGGCAAAATAGGTGTCAAGATACCCCCTGGTGAGAAATCCACTGATAAACAGAGCGAGATTCAGTCATGAAACGGAACGGAGTCGAAGCTCAGGCAAGACACAGACCGGATCGTCAAGAGCGGGGAGAAACTGTCCCTGTGGCTGGAGAAGTCTATCCCCGTGTCCCGGCGGGCGAATACGAAGCCATTTGTTACGATGTGCGAAAAGGAAGAAGCTGGGGTGGAAGGGAAGATATCTACATCAGGTTCCGGTTGAGGGATGGGAAATACGACGGCACGGAGCTGTTTATGGTCTGCACTTTCCCAACGAAGCGCAAACTGACGCCCCGTTTCAAATACTATCAACAATGGACAATTGCCGTAGGACGAAAGCCGGACAGACGCGAGCGAATGGTGTTCGGTGTATTCAAGAAAAGGCTCTTTCGCATCCTCGTTCGGGATGTAGAGAAGAACTCCAGCGGACATCCCCTGCCGGACGTTCTGAAGTACTCAGTTGTTGCCAAAATCATCGAGCCGATGACAGGAGGATGGCCGTGAATAGGTACAGCCCGCCTCTTACGACTTGCTCTCTACTATTTACCAATTACCATGTACCAAGTACCATCTACCAACTACCAAGTTCTTGCCTTTGTATGTGTAGGGGTGAAAAGAAGTTACCGGAAGAAAACAACCCAGAGAATACGGGCTTGACTGCGGCAAGTACGTGCCGCAGGTCGAATCAATCATGCAAGAATTCGACCAATTCCCTGGGCGGGCATAACCTGCCCGCCTGGGGCAAGCCCTTTGATGCGGCAATAAGAAAGTAAGCCCTTGAGTTCTCGGATCGACATTGGAGTTTTCAACGACAGGCTCTGGACACTTGACAATGTGGCTGAGTTCTGCCAGGTGAAGACCAGCGTCGTGCAGTATTGGCTCAAGAACACCGACATCCCCTATATCAAGATCGGAAAGAAGGTCCGCTTTGACCCAAAGGACATCAGGTCTTGGATTGCAGATCAGAAACAAGGCTACAACGCCAGGCGGAGCGACAGCTTCAGGGTTCTCACCTGAGATTGATCGCATTGATGGATTTCCGCATGTGATCCCGGGTTTGGTGAGTATAGACCAGGGTGGTGGATAGGTCTTTATGCCCGAGAATTGCCGCCACCGTTCCTCTGTCAACACCCTGCTTCTGCATCAAGCTACTAAAGGTGTGTCTGAGGTCGTGGACGCGTGTCAAATCGTGCAGGCCTGAGGCTTTGGCTATCTTGATCAGGACCTTCCTGAGACTATCGCTATCCAGTTGAGTACCAGTTTGATCAACAAAGACATAGCCGTCGGTCTCAAGGCTCTCAAGCACTTTGACCGAGGCCCGGTTAAGAAAGAACTCCCTCGAGTAGCTCTTGGGTGTCCATCCTTCCTTGAGCTGGATCTTGATCAGATCGGTCTGCATGTCGATATCAGCCCAGGTCAGGTTGCACAACTCACCGGAGCGCAGACCAGTATTCAACAGAAACTGGAAAGCCCTGCTATACGGACGCAGGCGACGGTCTTTCCTGCTCATCTCCCGGGCGGTCTTCAGGAACAGCTTGCATTCCTGCGGATCGAGTATCCGTGCCTGCCTGTGAGGCTTGGACTTCAATGGTCTCACCTTCCTGGTGGGAACAGAAGGGATCAACTGCCGACCGTGAGCCCAGATAAACGCTGAGCCCAACACTCCCACCTCGAAGTTTACTGTCTGCGGAAGAGGCAAGCGCTTAGGCTTATGATTGCCCGGCTTTTCACCGTCGGCTGCCGTCTTCAGTTCAAGCGATTGGAGGCGCTGTTGCTGATAGGACTCGATGTGGTCAGCTTTGATCTGGGACAGGCACTTGGTGTTGGGATGAAACATCTTCAAGAACACCAGAAACGTATTGAGGATACTGCGATATCTCTTGAGGGTATTGACTGAGGTGCGCAGACGGACGTGGTCGGTATATTCCTGGAGAAAGTCATCTATTCGCTTGTCAGTGGCAGACAGACCGAGTTTCTCCAGGCGGCGAGATTCCTCCATGGACTCGATCTGTTTCCTGAGAATCCTGGCATCCTTGAGACTGCCGGCTTTCAGCCACTTGTGCTTGCCGTGGTAGGAAACAACCACATAATAGGTCTTCTTGCCCTTCTTCCCGGATTTTGCCTGTATACTTGCCACACCAACTCCTTAGAAAACTGTTAGAAAATATGGTAGGCGGCGAGGATTGTGTCAACAACTAATTGCTGTGTAAGGAGATAATATGTTAGAAAGAAATAAAGCGGAGAGGCAGGGATTCGAACCCTGGATAGAGCTGTTCGCCCTATAACGGATTAGCAATCCGCCGCCTTCAGCCTCTCGGCCACCTCTCCGTCGCACGTAACTGCATTGTCACCGAAATATATTCGGGGCCGCATCTGTTTTCAAGTGAAATCTTGAAATACGCTCAGGACAGTCGGCGTTTCGTTCGCGGACTCATTGAAAGGGGAAGGATGTGTGCCTTCCTATAATCGCGCCCCTGAAGCGCCATCTCAGGCGTCATGCTCTCTTGAGTCGAATCTCGACATCTCCACCCGGGACCCGTCCCCGGTGAGCAGGCAGGCTTTGACGTCCTCTTCGATCTCCCTTGCCAGAACGCCGATATGAGCCTTCACACCTGCATAGAGGGTACCTTCGACAATGATCTTGGCGTCGCGGAGCTCTTTCATCTTCTCCTCCAACTCCGTCATCTTCTGCTCTAGTCTCTCCACGGCCTGAGGTACGCCCTTGTTGAAATCATCGAGCTTCTGAAGCACCTGGGTTTGCTGGGGCGTGAGTTTACCGTCGAGTTGCAGCCGGTAGAGCGACGTCAGGCTCTCCTTGACGCGTTCCTGGTCGGCTTCCAGGCGTTGCTTCTCATGCACGGCCTCATGATACTCACGCATCAGCTTGGCGTCGTAGGCAACCGTCAGAACCGTGGCGGTCCCGGCTTCGGAACCGATCACCGACGCCCGGATTTGCTTACCGGCGTTTATTTCACCGCCGACGATTTTTCCCTTCTTGCCTTTTACCAGAACATTCTCCTTGGCGGTGACATGACAGTTGATCAGTTCTCCGCCCACGGTTATGGTCCCGCCGGAAGTGATCTTCTGACCCTGCGCATGTTTCAAGGTTATGTCTCCATCGGCGTGCATGATGCCCTCGCCGGACCCGAAGAAGCCGCCCCGGACAAGAATATTACCCTTGCAGTTGATCGTACAGTCCTCAACATTATCGCTGATCTCCAGGTCACCGCCGACATTTAACGTGAACCCGGTAAACACCTTCCCCGTTATCTTGACCGACCCAACGGCATCAATGTTGCCGACGCTGTAATCGAGGTCGCCCTTGATGACCATGACGTCTCTGACCGAGACCTTGCCGTGACTGAACAGAATCGCACCGTCGACTTTCGCCAGGAGCTCGCTGCCGTCCTCGGAGATCACGGTGCCGTCACCGACCTCAAGGGGAATTTTGCGCCCCCGCGGAGCGGCGATCTCCTTTCCGTCGACACCCTTTCCCGGCACTCCTTCGGTGGGGGGCGTTGCGCGAACCAGTACTGTATCCTTGGTCGTGTTCTGGATGTAGTTCATGTCACGGTAGTTGATACGCCCGTCTTCGTCCTCCTGGGGCTGGCACTTATGTTCGGTCTCGAACAGATATTCGAAGGCCGTATCCAGGCCTTTCTGAGCGGGAACTCCTTTGGCAATCGTGATAGGCGTATCGTACTGTTTCTCGAAAAGGCTCGTGACAAGCAGGTCCTGGTTAATACCGTTGACAACGCCGGCATCGGTGAGCGCCTGCGCCAATTCCTCAGGGGTAATGTCCGGTTCGGACTCATCCGGCGCCTTGATGATAACCATCGCCGACAGTCGATCTTTGGTCATCGTGACCCGAATTCCAGGGTGTGTTTTGGATTCGGTCTTTGTAGCGTCGCTGGGCGCCATACGGTTCTCCTAAATATGTTCCCGAGAGGCCTGGTTGTTTGCCGAGAGGATTCTCCAGTAGGCCCGTTCCACCACAAGAGATATCTCATAGCTCTTGAACGGCTTGGTGACGTACTCGTCCGCCCCAAGAAGGAGGGCATCCTTAACGGTATAAGTGTCACCGTAAGCCGTCATGATTATCATCCCGATTTCGGGATGCTCTCTCTTTATGATACCAAGGAGCTTGAAACCGTCCATGCTCGGCATCTTCATGTCGGTAATAACTATGTCGATCTTTCGCGTCTTGAGAAGCTCCAGCGCCTTCAGACCGTCCTCGGCAGAGTGTATCTCATATCCCTCACGTGACAGGATGTTCTCCAGGAGGTTTCTCATCATCAACTCATCATCGACAATCAGAATTGAGATGGAACTCTTCATAGTCAATCCGCCCGCCGGCTGTAGCCCTCTTGTTGCTTTGCCATGACGGTCCATGTGCATTCCCGCATATTCAGCAGCCCAGGGTTGACGTCAACTCCGATATGAAATTCTCCAGCATGACCGGCTTGTACATGACACGGCAGGCACCGAGTACGCCGGCTTCATTGACCAGCTTCTCGGTGGCGTTGCCCGTGATTACCATGACGGGCACATGCGGGGTCGCCTCTTTGATGGCCGACAAGACCTCAAGCCCGGACATCTCGGGCATAATCAGGTCAAGGGTGATCAGGTCGAACTGGCTGCTCAGGGCCTTCTCAACGGCGTCACTGCCGGTTTCGGCCAGTTCGACCTCGAACGCGTCGGTCAATTGGCAGAAGTCCCGGAACACGTGCTGGACCCACTTCTCGTCGTCGACGATGAGGACCCGAAACGGTTTGCCTCGTTTCTCAGCCATCCTCGTCAGCCTCTCAAGATCTGCTAATGCCATAGTGTGTTCGCTCTCACGTCATCCGGTTGGCCGGCCCCACTGTCCGCTGCTTATTGGACGGGTGACAAGGTCGACCGCCAGCCACGTTTCGGACGGCCTGCACCGACCGCCCCTTTGATATCGCCGGACCTCCTTCTGTCCAGCCGGTCTTTTTCTTTCGGCATCGAGCCCGGCGCTGTCTTCCTGCTTCGAACGCCGCGCAACACCGCTTATCACTATATATCGTCATGGCCTGGTTTTACTGAACCGGCTTTCTCCAGTCGCAGTCGCCCGGCCCGCCTGAAAGGCCCGCGGCAGACCTGCCACAGGCTTTCCGGGCCCAACGAATCCCGCTCAGGCGCTGATATCATTGGTCTTCGACAGCGCGCTCATAACCCGACCACATTGGTCCAGTATGGAGCGGAGTCTCACCTCAATCTGGTCCCGCCCAAGAGTTCCCGACGGGACTTCATATGCCAGCGTTTCACTATTGCGGGCGGCATTGATAATATGCCCAATCTCCTTGACGACAGTTACGGTGCCGTTGACCAGCCGGACGAAATCGGGTTCCAGCCGGCTCAGCTTCTGGGAGCCGGACTTGGCCCTGGCCAGGTATATAGCCAGATTCAAAGCCAGGACTCTCACTTCCTCGTTCAGGGCGTCAACACGCTGGATGAGACCCGCTTCTCTTTTTTGCTCGACCTTGCCCATCAAGAGGATTCCGTCAACTCCCTGATTTTCCGCTTCAAGGGCTCCATGTCCGAAGACTTGACCAGGTATGTGTCCGCGAGCCAGGATTGGAAATCCAGCTTGTAGGTCGAATAGGCCGTGTTGAGGATGATGGGTGTCTCCGGCGCGATCTCCTTGAGCCTGCACAGAATCTCAAGGCCGGACATGTCCGGAATCTCGATGTCCAGCACTACCAGTCCGAATGACCCCTGAGAGAACTTTTCGATGGCCTCGGACCCTGAAGCAGCCCCCTCTACCGGATAACCAGCCTGGCTCAGTTCTTTCTGGTAGAGGAATCTGATTCCATCGTCATCATCCACTACCAGTACTCGTGGATTCATTCCCACTCTCCTTTGCAAGGGGGAGTTCGACGAACAGCGACGGGATGCTGTCATCGCCAATCGCAAGACCGAAGTCACCGCTGTGGTACCTGATTGTCTCACCCGCCACCAGTATAGTCAGGCGCTGCGACGCCCTGTTGTCCTTGAGAATCCGCTGAAGCAGCCCGGTGATTCTGCCCCTGGCCTCCTCGGGACAGTTGATCTTGATCCACAGCACCGCCCGACCGTTTCTTGATTCCGTCCGCACTTCGGCAGATCCCGGTGGGATGAGATCCTCCGCCACCAGCTTGAGAAACTGGTAGACGGCATGGGAAAGCTGATCGCCGTTGCCGAAGACCGCAAGTTTTTCGCTGGCCAGAGAGAGAACCATGTCCGGGTTCTGATTGTGAAGCCGACCGAGAAGCAGCCTCAGGTTCTGTTCTACCAGCCGGGAGAAATCGATGGCCCGGTTATCGCTCCTGCTGGCCCGGGAGAAGTCCAGTACCTGGTCCAGTACCGACTCTGCTCTTCGGGTCTCGCTTGAGATGATGTTCAGGTACTGGCGCTGTTCGTCGGAAGCATCCGATTTCAGCATGAGATTGGCGAATCCGCCGACGATAGTCAGCGGATTGCGAAGCTCATGAGCTATGGCTGCCGTCAACTCTCCGATTACGGACATCTTTTCGAACTTGATCATCTGATCCTGGGATTCCGCCAGCAAACGATTGATGCGTTCCAACTCATCTGAGCGTTCGCGCTGGGCGTCGTATAGACGCGCTCTTTCCATGGCCACGGCGGCCTGATCGGCCAGAATCTGCAACAGGCGTACCGCCTCATCGCGGATCGGCTGACCCGTGATGAGGTTATCCGCAGCCAGAAGACCCTGCAACTTCCCCTTGCTGACCATCGGCACCAGCGCGAGTTCACGGGTCCCGAGGCGGTCGGCAAAGTCGCGCGTGACGGGATCCATCTCGGAGGTCGTCTCCAGATTCACCCAAGTGCCGCCCCGACACACGCTGCTCAGCAGGGAGTCATTACCCAGACTGATGGAAAGATCAGCGATCAGGTCAGTAATCGGATCGATATGGTCTTCGGTGCCGCCTTGTTTGGGATCCAGCATCTCTCCCAGCGAGAGACGCAAGGCGTCCAGATCCCTCCAGATGCCTGCCGCCTCCTCAGCCGACGAGGGGCCGAATGCAAGGTGCCCCGACAGTTGATCCGTGCTTTCATCGTAGAGAAACAGGAAGGCGCGGTTGAAACCGACCCCCTGAGAGGCGGTAGCTCCGGTCAGGATGACCTTTAGTATCTGTTTCAACTCCTGCGACGATGAAAGCGCCGCCGCCACGTCGGTCAGGATGCGCAGTTGCCCGCGAAGGTACGCAGGTTCATCGGAACTGCCGGGACGGCCCTGAGTATTGTAGAGTATTCCAAGGACACCGGGTTGACTATCATGGCCATCCCTGACCGGAAGGCAGCACAGGTCCAATTCCACATAGCACCCGTGACTATTGGTGCACTGGAGGTTCCTGCGCACGAAACCGGAGTCGTTGTCAATGATATCAGTGAAGTTCTCACCCAGACCTGAGCCAAGAAGGCGATCGACACGTGAAATATGCCGATCATCCCAGCAGGTATTCTCGTCGACCCCGAGAACCACGGCGGCGTTGTGGTTGAACCGGGTAAGGTGGCCGGTCTCGTTAAGCCGAAAGAGGCCGACTCCGATTGAGTCAAGTCCTTCTTCAACGACCGGGTCGATCAGAACGTGCCCATCGTGGTGCCTGAGATTTGTTGTGTCCAATTATGCCCCTCCTTTCACGCCGTCGGCACTCCCCGTGCGATGACGTCGAGTCGCCGGTTCACCACTGACGGCGGCTTCAATTTCGCTCGCGTTTATGACGTATTCCATGCTACCTGCCACGGTTCCTCAGACTGATCAACTCCACCAAATGTTGACAGAGCTTTTCCTCAAGTTGATCGAACAGCCGAATCTTGGCGGGGGCGGGCAGGTGCAGATCGGGATCGTTGACGTCGTCATACGTGGTTGCCTGAAATACCCGCGCTCCTTTGTGTTCCACCTTGAAAGGCGTCGATAGCATCAGTTTTCCGCGTGACAGGTCGACATGGCGCAGTTCCCCCTCAACAACCGCAATAGTCTCATACCTATGGAACAGCAGCGGCAGATGCCAGGATTTCCGCCTTTCCAGCCGCTCGTCGTGGATGTCTACCAGGACCAGGTAGCGCCCGCCGATCTCGAGGCCCCAGTTCACCAGGCTGTCGAGGTTGTAGGGGTCATGCGGAAAGGCAGGAAAATCCCCGCCGTTGTCCCGCGGTTCCAGAACCCGCAACGACTGATTCCGCGTGAGTTGAATCTGTAGCTTCTCACCAATCTTCGAGGCAGACCACGCCACCGGTGAGTGCTGTACTTTCAGGATGACACCCTGCGACGCCATCGCCCGATCGCCGCCTGCGGCGGAAACCAGGGCGACCAGTAGAAAGGTCATCAATTTCATGAGTCCGTGCCCGACCCTTGCGGTGCTTTCCTTTCGTGGATGTACGCGCTCAGGACATTCCTGACGGTCTGGTCGAAATGCGAGTAGCTCTCGGAAAGGAGCTGCATCTCGGCCTGCGACAGTTTGTCCGACAGCCACCGGCGGGTAACGAACTCAATGCCTACCAGGTGGCAGTCTTCATCGTGATCGCAACGCTTGACAACTCCCAGAACGCCCTCAAGAGGCTCCACCTCCTCGAGCGAAAAGCGCATGGCCACAATGTCACCTTCATTCAGAGGCTGTTCCAGCTCTGCCAGGACGCCGCCGGCGGAGATGTTGAGGATCTCGCCGTCAATGTCGTAGTCACCGTCCGGGTGGAACCTGCCGAAGATGTCCTTGATCGTTTGCAGCGCCATGGGAGACGATATCTGAAGCCTGACAAAGCGCCGCTGGTTGTCCCGCGACAGTTTCAGCGGTTTGCGAATACTGAGCTCTCTCCCATCCAGGTTGACTTCGGAGATGTGCTTCATTCGGGATGTCCCTTTCATTTTCAACTCCTATGATAATTGCATTCTGCTGGAATTCTGCACCTGCGCCGAGAGTTGCCTGTTCAACTCGTCCCTCCTGACGGCTGTGTACTCGAAGACTACCGGCGGCAGGTTTTTCAGCGTGGATAACGGAAAATGTCTGGTCTTTACATCATCGATAATGAACTCGACGCCAATGTGGAAATGGCCGATTCCGCTCTCTTGGCAGTGACGCACCTGCCCCAGCAGCAGCGGCGGCATGAGAGACCGACCGAGCTGGATGTTCATTATCAGGTAACACAACTCCTCCAGGAAGCTGGACAGGTCAATCAGCATCCCCCCGCTGGAGCAATTGATGGTGTCAGTTTCCAGCCATCTGAGCCGTGCGATTTTATGCTGTTGGGGGGGCGGTGATGGAAGCATCGCCAGCTTGACCGGTTGCACGAGGTTCAATCTCGCAAAACGTCGGCGTGTCAGCGCCGTAGCCCGCACGCCGAGAACGAGACTGCCCTTTCCCGTGGCGGATTTCTTGAAAACCGCAGGTACCGACACCAGTTGCCCCTTGTAGTTGAACCGGACGGTCACGTCCTGGTCGCTGACCAAGCTGTCGATCAGGCCCTCTTGACCACCGCGGTCAATTGACAGGGACATTCGGCCAGCCTGAATTACCTTTGCCTGAAGCGGTTTCCCCGGCATCTGGTCGGAGAGCAGCACCACGCTGCGTCCGACTATCAGGGAAATCTCAAGAGATGAGGTATCAAACTCCTGGTATTCGCGTTCGGAATCCGGTGCGGAAAGTTTCATGATCTACAGCAATCCCTTCTGTCGCAACTCAATCTGCCGCTGGAAAACATAGTTCACCAGGCGGTTCTGAGAACCACGATCGAAATCCTGTATGCTCCGGGGCAGCCGTTTCAGATCGTCGATGCTGAAGTGCCGGGTCAGTCGATCCACCGTAAGGAACTCCACGCCGGCCATTACCTGGTCGTCCTGTGTAAAGACTCGACGGCAGACCGCAGCCATTATCTCGGGCAGATTCTGTTCCGGAAAAACGCCGATTTTCAATAGCAACAGGTCGCCGGGTTTGGTGTCTTCATCTGCCGACATAAGAACCCCGCTGCCGCTGATATCGGAAGTGAGCGACTGATACCACTTGGGCAGGTTCTCGCGGTTCTCCCACTCAGGAAGGTTGATGATGCGGGCGTACTCTATGCGCTCGAACACCTCCACCCGAACAAACTGACGCCTCTGGACCCGTTTTATCCCCTGTGGAGGGACCAGGAGAAACAGTTTCTTCTCACTTGCCGGGTATCGCGTTATCCGCGAGTAGCACTGGTAGATGGCGTCGTCCCGGGTGATCAGAATCATTACCTCGGCCCTGTCTGAAAGGAGCGTGTGCCCGCCGATAAACTCCGGTGGGCTGATGACAATCGCTCTGCCACTGAAGTCCTCAATCCTGGTCGTGTAGTGGCCGGCCTGGGTCCCTTCACCGACAATGAGTTCCAGCTTCTCCCAGAGTATGAGAGGCTGCGTGAGTCTTGGTAGCGTCAATTCGACCATGGAGCTTCCTGTGCCGTCATCGGGCGGACTTCAACGCCCTCATGTTCTCTCTGCCTTGCTCCATAGCCAACTCCAGTATCTTTCGTGCCAGCGCCGTGCGTGACTGATCCTGCCGATTCTGGTAGACGAATTCCTGGCCGAGCTTGATAGTGGTATTGAAATACTGCTTGGCCCCGTCGAAGTCACCGATACGGCGCGACAGTTCGGCGATCAGGTAAGCGGCCTGCATCTGCTGGTTTCCGGCTGAGATTCCCCTACCCTCAACAAACGCCTCGCTGTAATAATTGACGGCCCTCCTCAGCGCCTCCTGTTCGTTAACCACGATCCCGTTCCAACTCTTCTTCAGATCCAGGAGGAACCCTGCGAAGCTCTCAAATTGGCCGAACCCACCACCGCCCGAAGTTCCCTCACCCCCCAGGCTCGCGGCCCGGTACTCGGCTATAAGCTGGTTGAGAGACTCCATCCGCGATTCGACCTGTTCCACCGGATCCCGGAACGCCTTCAACTCGTCTCTGAACCTTTCCCGAAAGGGCGCCAGCCGCGCCTGCAGTTGAGACGATATCTGGTCGGCCTCAAAATGGGACATGACGTGGCGGTCGAGCACATCAACCTCGTCCCTGAAGTTCTTCAGGGCGGTTTCCGTGATGCTGCAGCGGTTGTCGATCTCCAGCATCAGTCCACCCAGGAACTGCTGGTCGGGGTTGTCTCCCTTTCCCAACCCGCGGAAAACCCAACCGATTCTAAGATAGAAACGACCGAGATCGAGCTGGCTGAAGTGATCGGCCAGTTGCTCGTCGAAGATCGCCAGATGAAGCTTCAGAATCGCCGACTCGTTCGGGTAGCGCGACATATCGACGGCCTCACCTATCCTCTTAATCACCGAGTCCGCCGTAGCCAACTGATCAAGATGCTTTTCCTTGACTGTTTTCAGGCGATACGTTCTGAAGTTTGTGTCACTCTTCCATTCCTTGAAGCTCTTCGTGAACTCACGCGAGTAGTAACAGTTGCTACAGACGGCCGTAAAAAACGCGAGAGGGTTGTACGCCTGGTAGCGCGGGTGGCGCCACTGTATCTCGGTGGGACAGAAATCCGTGTCGCGTTCGCGCTCCGTGTACGCACCGACCCGTACCGTCTCAAACTCGTTGACGGTTTTGCAGATGGGGCATTCAACCTTTGTCAGAAGAAACGGACTTTCATTGGCCATGTTTGTCTCCCTTATTCCTTAACTCTCCTGCAGGTTCATGAGCGCCAACTCCGCCTCTGACACGGGTAGCACCTTCTTGATCTTGTCGCTGGTGGCTCCGGCCTTCATCATCTCGCGGGCAATCCTGATTATTTCCGCTCTGCTCCGGCGGTTTGCGCCGGGCGAATCCGGCTCCCTGTGCCACGTATCACGCGTCCCGGCCGGCCGGCCGGCCTCCTGCCCAAACTTCACGAACTGGATCCTGCGTTCCGGGGCCGTGGCGGCTTCAATGAGTTCCCGGCCCTCCGTTTCCGTGGCCGTCGTCATCCGTCGCCTGTTGAACATGGAGTAAACGACAATTGAGAAGGCGCCGGCAGCCAGATAGCCGATTGTCTCCAGCGCCAAATCCATGATGAAACCTGATGAAATCTCCATTTTCATCTTTCCTTTCTCTTCACACCCTCAGGTCGATACCTTCCTTGCCTGTGGAATCTGCCGCCTCGGATGCCCCATTCTGCGGGGATTCGTCATTGTCCCGGTCGCGGGGCGAATCGTCGCTTTCGCCGGGGGGGCTGCCGCCGTCATCGGTGAGAACCAGACCGTCAGCCTGTTTCTTCCGTCTGGCCTTTTCCTGTTCTTCTTCCATCTTCCGTTTCAGAATCTGGCCTTGCTGCTTGCGGCCATTCTCAGGATGCGATCTGACCACCGGCGCAAGACGCTCCCGGGCCGGGGTGTCGGATCTTTCATGTACGCGTTCGATTTCCTGATCCATCTTTCACCACCGCTCCTGTGCCCACCGCGATCTCAACCGGTCAGGGCGAACTTCTCCCTGACCATGCCGCGTAGTTTAGCCACGGCGCGCGTGTGTATCTGTGAGACCCTCGACTCAGAGATGAACATACACTCGCCGATCTCCTTGAGGGTCAGTTCCTCAAAATAGTAGAGCGCAATTACCAGCTTTTCCTGCTGTGTGAGCCGGTCGATTGCCACCACCAGAAAAGACTGCAGTTCGCCTTTCTCGATCTCACCGAGAACGGAGTGTACGGATTTGTCCACGACCGTCTCAATCCGCGGCACCTGGCGGTTGTCGTCCTCACGAAAGATGACCTCGTCCAGCGACAGGATACTGGTACCCGAAACATCACCAAGGGCGCCATACAACTCGGACACCGAGATTTTCATGTGTTTGGCCAGTTCATTTTTTTCCGGGGGGCGTCCCAACTTGTTTTCCAGGAAGTTATGGGCTCGCTCGATTTCTCGTGACTTGGCCCGCGTCGACCGAGGCACCCAGTCCAGGGAGCGCAGTTCGTCCAGGATTGCTCCCCGAATGCGGGGCACGGCGTAGGTCTCAAACTTCACACCCCGGTCCCGATCAAAGTTCCGGAAGGCCTCTATCAATCCGATGACGCCGGTGTTGATGAGATCAGACAGCTCCACCGATCGGGGGAATCCCATCGCCATGCGGGAGGCAACGTTACGCACCAGGGGCAAATACCTGTTGAGCAGGTCTTGCCTGATCTCAGGCGAGCGATACTTATGGTAGCGAGCCCAGTCACGGTCACTCACATCCCATTTCCTGGCTCGCCTGATCCGATCGGTGCCGTTACCACTGGCAGGGGCCATCTTGCTTTTCTTCTTCTCCGGCTTTTTCGGCTCGGCTTTTGTTGCGCTAACCATATGAGTGCTATTCCTCTATTTCGGCCGCAGCCCGGTAATTATTTATTGCCTTTTCCACGATCTTCGGCGCCGGTTCGGGAGGTAATCCCAGCGCCGACGCCAGCTTTGCGGTCAGTTGCGTAAGTGCCCTGACAGCCACCGAGTCGGGCTCAAGACTTGCCATTGGCGACTGTGCGGCGACGCTCTGCCTGAAGGACTTGTCCTCCAGCAGGTACCCGAGATACCCCGGACGCCGCTCCAGGAACTCCTCGGTCAGAGCCGCAAACCTCTCTTGGATGTAAGTGGCCTCGTTATCCGACTCGGCCCGGTTTATCAGCAGCCGGCAGTCGATTGACCGGTTGACCGCAAGCAGGCTCTTGAACAGACCGTAACAGTCGGAAATGGAGGTCAACTCGGGGACTAATACCAGCAGGTTGATATCCGAGGCGTGCGCCATTACCGTGGCCGTTTCGGAAATCCCGGAAGGATGGTCCAGCACGACAGCGTCGTAAGCGGAACTGTCCGACCGAAGGCGCTCCATCAGGATAGCCGCAGTGCGGCCGCCAATTCGCTCCGATCGCTCCGAAGCTTCGGGCGGACGTATCGAAGGCAGCAGGTCAAGGCAATCGCTTACGGATATGACCGTCTCCTCAAGCGTCAATCCCCGGTCGGCATACTCGCCGATTCCGAGGTCACAGGCGACGTTCGCCAGGATGTGCTGATTGCCCGAGGTGAAGTCGGCGTCGACCAGCAGTACTCGTCTGCCTGAGGAAGCCATGCGTTCGGCGAGATTAAAGCCCAGAATCGACTTGCCGACGCCGCCTTTCCCTGAGAGCAACGAGACCAGCTTCGTTGTGGCCCTTGTCCGGTCCGGGTCGGCTCTGTTTATCATGCGCAGTCTATTCAAGGCCGACCTCCGTTCTCAGCAGCGCACGCGCCGTCCGGTCGGGATCCGGAGCTTTCAGGTCGCCGATTCCTCCCGGGGAGTCCGATACCAGCGCGATTTTCCAGCCCGTAACGTCGGCAACCGCCAAGGCCGACCCAATCCGATCGGTCAGGTCCAGCATGGTCATGGCGGTGTGAGTCGGCGCCAGAGGTTCCATCAGCGTGGCCATTGTTAGAGCATCGCGGGAACGCATCAGGCTTGAGAAAACCGCGAACCGATAACCGGGGTCTATCTGATCAAGCCTGGCGGCCAATACCCGTCTGCCCTCCTCGTCAGCAGCAAGGCCCGGAGTATCGATCAGTTGGATTGCATCGGAGATAGGCTCAGGCTTGCCGCCCGAATCCACCTGCTCGGCAACAGTGGCGCCGAGGACCTCGGCATAGCCGCAAAGCTCATCATAGGCGCCCAGTTTGCGGTCATCGAGACTGACCAGGGACACCTTCCGCTTTTCCTGGATCACCAGACGCGCCGCCAATTTGCCCATAACCGACGACTTGCCGGACCCGGCCGGGCCAACGAAAACCACCCGGTCACCCGGCTGGAAAGTCACTGCGGGCGTCATCACCGACGAGAGATGCTCGACCAGGGTGCTTCTGACCCGGTCTTCGATATTGTCTTCCGCGCCGCCCTGGCTGAGAGCCAGGCCGAGAACGGAGGAGACAAACTCCTCCGGCAGATCAGCATCGTGGAGCCGGTCATGGATTTTTCTGACAGCCTCGGGTGCGCCACCGCTGGACCGGAACGGTCGCTCGACAGAGACGAGCCAATCGAGCTTGCGATCAAGTTCATCAAGCCGCCGGTAAATGCCGGCCTCTGTCGAACCAGTATCGGCAGGCTCCATCGGCGGCGCTGACCGGACAGAATCTTCCAATAAAGCGGGTCGCCCGGTCTGACTTGCGTCGGGGGTCGAGAGAACTGACGCCTGCGCCACTGTCGGGTTCTCAAGGCAAGCCGTGATCTCCACGCGGGGGCCGCCCCGGCGATCCGTCAGTTGGCGGGTTTTCAGTACAACTGCGTTGCCGCCCATTTCCTTGCGCACTGTCTTTAAGGCAGCCGATGCAGATTCCGCCGTGAAAGACTTAATTATCATCTTGTAACCTCACCATTCCTGTGGAAATCAACTCAACGTCGGACATGATCTCGTTGTAGGAGACGACGGCCAAACCGCCGTACCTTGCTTCGACCAGCCGTCGCAGCGCCAGCCGGATGTTGGGTGAGCAGATGCAGACGGGACTTACGCCCGTGGTCTGAGTCCGCACCAACTCCTCGCCGATCTTCTCCAACAGCTTCTCGGCCAGAGCCGGGTCGAGCACCAGCATCAATCCCTGCTTGGTGTTCTGGACGGCTTCCGAGAGTTGCTGCTCGACTGATGGATCTATCGTGAACACATTGATTTTGCCGTCCTGATTCTTATAGAGCTCGGTGATCTGCCGCTTGAGAGCCATGCGGACGTATTCCGTCAGCACGTCGGATTCCTTGGTGACCCCGATGTAGTCGGATATCGTTTCCAGAATCGTCGCCAGGTCACGAATCGGAACCCGTTCTCTCAAGAGACCCTGTAGCACTTTCTGCAGCGTGCCCAGAGGCACTACCTCCGGGATAATCGATTCGACCAGGGCTGGGTAGTCCTCCTTGAGAGTATCGACCAGGTGCTGCACATCCTGGCGCGTGAGGAGCTCAGCAGCGGCAGCACGGATCACCTCGGTCAGGTGGGTGGCGGCCACCGCCGAAGGCTCCACGACAGTGAAGTTCTTGGCCTCGGCCACCTCTCTCAGGTTGGGAATAATCCAAATGGCCTCCAGGCCGAAGGCCGGGTCGCGGGTGGCAAACCCGTCCATCTTCTCCTCCACGAAACCGGGATTGATCGCCAGAAGATGATCGACCATGAGTTCGGAGGCGGCAACCTTGATCCCCTTGACCTTGATCTGGTACTGGTTGGGTTTGAGCTGGACGTTGTCCCTGATCCGGACGGGCGGGACTACGATACCCATCTCGGCCGCCAGTTGCTTACGAATGACCTGGATCCGATTGAGAAGATCCCCACCCTGGCCCGCATCCACAAGAGGGATGAGGCCGTACCCGATCTCGAGTCCCAGGGCATCCACTTTCAGTATATCCTCCGTGCGCTCCTCGGGAACGGCTTTGGCTTTTGCCTTTTCCTGCTCTTCCTCGAGGACCGCTGCTGCGGCTCGCTTTTTCGCCTCTGAAGTCACATATCCTATGCCCCCCACGAGCAGGCCCAGCAACGCGAAGGTGATGGTGGGCATCCCCGGTAGTAACGCGAAAACGAACAAGACCAGGGCCGTGACCATGATCGCGCGCGGCTGGCGAGTGAGTTGGCCCGCCATATCTTTGCCCATGTTGTCCTTCGCGGCAGAACGAGTCACGATGATACCGGCGGCGGTCGAAACCAGAAGGGCCGGAATCTGCGTGACCAATCCGTCACCGATAGACAGCAGGGAATAAGTGCGGATTGCCTCAGGCAGACTGAGCCCGTTCAGAACCATGCCGATCACGAAACCGCCGATGATATTGATCAGCGTGATCAGGATGCTGGCAATGGCGTCGCCGCGGACAAACTTGGATGCCCCGTCCATGGCCCCGTAGAAGTCGGCCTCACGGGCGATCTCCTCCCGACGCCGGCGCGCTTCCTGCTCGCTTACGATTCCGGCGTTGAGATCAGCGTCGATAGCCATCTGCTTGCCGGGCATGGCATCCAGCGTGAACCGGGCGGCTACTTCGGAGATACGCGTGGCCCCCTTGGTAATGACTACGAACTGAATGATGACCAGAATGACGAAGACGATGAAGCCGACGACGTAGTTGCCCTGGACGACAAAGTTACCGAAAGAATTGATCACTTCGCCGGCGTAGGCCTGGCCTAAGATCAGCCGGGTCGAGGCCACGTTGAGGGCCAGGCGCATGAGAGTCACAATCAGCAGCATGCTGGGAAAAACCGAGAGGTCTAAAGGCCGGGTTATGTACAGCGTGGTCAGGAGGACCACCAGTGAAAAGGTGATGTTAAACGCCAGCGCAAAGTCCAGAAGGCCGGTCGGGATGGGAATAACCAGTACGCCGATAACAGCCACGACGGCCAGCGACAGGATGATGTCGGAGCGCTTGGAGAGCAACTCGAAGATGCCCTTGGGCTTCTGTTCGGCGGCCATCTTAGCCAATCACCTTTCCTTTGAGGCGGTAGACGTGGGCCAACAACTCAGCCACGGCGCGATACAAATTCGTGGGGATCGTCTCGCCGATGTCGACCATCTTGAACAGCGCCTGCGCCAGCGGTTTGTCCTCGACAACGGGAATGCCATGCTCGCGGGCGATTTGCTTAATCTTCTCGGCAATCAACCGCTGACCCTTGGCAACCACGTAGGGGGCAGCCGTCTCTTCAACTTCGTACTTGAGCGCCACAGCTAACTGAGTCGGGTTGGTGACGACCACGTCGGCCAGCGGCACCGCCTGCATCATTCGCCGGCGCGCCATCTCGCGCTGAACCTGGCGGATACGGGCTTTCAAGTGTGGGGAGCCCTCGGTGTCCTTATGCTCCTCCTTCATCTCCTGCTTGGACATGCGGATCGACTTCTCAAACTCGTAGCGCTGGTAGAGATAATCGAGAACGGCAATGGCGATCATCACGGCGCCCACTTTCAGGCCCAACTGGACGGCCAGCTTGCCCATCGCCATCGCCAGTTGCGGCACTGTCATATCGGGCAGCAGGAAAAAGGACTCGAATTCGCCGGCGATCGACATGTAAGCGACAAAGCCCACGATGGAGAGTTTTATGACGTTCTTGACCAGTTCCACCAGCGAGCGCACCGCGAACAGCCGCTTGAGGCCCTTGACAAGGTCAAGTTTCTCAAGCTTGGGTTCGATAGCCTTGGGGGAGATCTTGAAACCGACCTGGACCACGTTGGCCGCGAGGGCTATCACCACCGTGACGGTAAGGATCGGTGCCATGATCAGGAAAAAGCGGAGTATGTAATCCCCGAACACCTTGACGAAAGTGGGATCGGCGGCTGCAATGGACGGCGCGTTGGCCATGGTGTGACTCATCAGCCCCATGATGTGCCCGGACAAGTGCGGACCCAGCATGTAGAGAGTCAGGAAACCGAAACAGAGCATAGCGGCCGAGTTCAGCTCCGGCGATTTGGCAACTCGTCCTTCCTCGCGCGCCTTCTCCCGGCGCCGCCGAGTTGCCTTCTCCGTTCTTTCCTGGAAGTCCTCGCCTGCCATGCGCGTTTACGCCTCCCCCATGACCAGAAGCAGGAGCTTCAACTCGCGGTCCAGGTAGCTTGAGGTTCTCTCCAGGATGTATGCGAAAATCGGGAGTGACATTCCGATCACGACAAACCCGACCGCTATCTTGATGGGGAAACCAACAAAGAACACGTTCATGGTCGGTACCATCTTGGCAATGGTGCCAAGCGCAACGTCGGTCAGAAAGAGACAGATCATGATCGGGGAGGCGACCTTAAGGGCAATTATGAACAGGTAGGCAGTGTACTTGATGATCATGTCGCCGGCGGCGGCGCTACAGTTCAGGCCCCCGATCGGGACCACGGCGTAGCTGTCGGCAAGGGCCGAAATGACCATGTGGTGGCCGTTGATAGCCAGGAAAATCACCACCGCCATCATGTACCAGAATCGCCCGATGAGTGATACCTGGCTTGACAGGGAGGCATCGAAAACGGTCACCATCGCCAGCCCCAACTGGTAGCCGATCATGCTTCCGGCCGTCAGCACGCCCATAAACAGCAGACGGAACAAGAGGCCGATAACCAGACCGACCAACAGTTCCTTGACCGCCAGACCAGCCAACTGCCAGGAAGACTCCGCCTGGGGCAGAGGCGGCAGGTTGAGAGAGGACAGCAGAATCAGCGACAACAGGATGAGCAAACCGATCTTGACCAACTTGGGAATGGCCTTGTCTCCGAACACCGGGGCCACCACGAACATGCCCGTTGCCCTCAGGATCAAAAGAGGGAGCATCTGAAGCTGATCGGCACCGTAGTTTATGAAGTCAAACAACTATCAAATCCGCACAATTCGAGTTAATCGTCCTTTACCGATTTCAAATCGTGTGCCGAAGTGAAACAGTTGGGCTGACGCCTGTAACTTATTGGTGTGGCGGGGCTTGCGGGTTGAGCAAAAACAACCGAGAGGATTTTCAAGCTCGCCGAGGAAACATTTGCCGGGTCAACCGGGCAATCGATGCGCAGTCACGGTTTACCCCAGACGTGCTATCCGACCAGGGTCGGGATCATCTCATAGAGGTGGCGGGTGAAGTCTGTAACCATGTTGATCATCCAGGGAAGGAATATCAGCAGAGCCAGGGCCACAGCCAGAATCTTGGGAACAAAGGTAAGGGTCATCTCCTGTATCTGGGTGACAGCCTGAAAGAGGGCAATGCTCACTCCGACAACCAGGCCGAAAAGAAGCATCGGGCCGGAAATCATCAGCATTAGGATGAGCGCCTCACGACCGATACTGACAACCATTTGCGGGTTCATATCCTGCCTTCCCTTTTCTACATGTGAAACGATTCCACCAACGACTTGACCAGCAGATACCAGCCGTCGACCAGCACAAACAACAGAATCTTGAACGGCAGCGAGACAATAATCGGCGGCAGCATCATCATCCCCATCGACATCAGCACCGACGCCACCACCATGTCGATCACGAGGAACGGGACGAAGAGCACAAACGCTATCTGGAAAGCGGTACGTAGTTCCGATATGACATATCCCGGCACCAGCACGTGCAGCGGGACGTCATCTTTGTCTTCGGGTCGTTCCATCCCGGCGATATTAACAAACAGGGCCAGGTCCTTTTCGCGCGTCTGAGAGAGCATGAAGGTTTTAATCGGTTCCGTTGCCTTGTCGAACGCCTCCTGCCCCGTAATTTCCTTGTCCAGGTATGGTTTTATCCCCTCGGTATAGGACCGGTTGACCACCGGCGACATCAGGAAGAACGTCAGTATCAAAGCCAGCGCTACGAGAAGCTGGTTGGGCGGCATCTGATGGATGCCCATAGCGTGTCGTAAGAAGGACAAGACGACCACGATCCTCACAAACGAGGTGACCATGATCAGGATCGACGGCGCCAACGCCAGCACCGTCATCAGGATAATGATCTGCAGCGTTACGGAGAGGTCTCCCGGTTCGGCGGCTTCGCCCACCTGGACGGAGATTTTCGGCAGTGTTTGCGCGGCCAGATCCACAGCCGACAGCATGATCGCCGAACAGACCAGAAAGACCAATTTGAGGCGTTTCTTCATATCCTATATGTCCTTCCGCAAGCCTCGCAACGTCCATATTGCGAACCTTCCCTTGCGGCCATAGAGCAATTCCCGGCCGGGTTTCGCTATGCTTCCAGGGCCGCACGACTGCGGCCGAGACCGATTCTCCTCACCCGGTCGGAAGCTGCCGTGAGCAGCTTCTTGAAACTGTCCGATTCCTTCCTGTTCGTTTGGACAGCCATGATCTGGGCCGTCTGCCGGGCGTCGAGCTCGGTCAGAACGGAAATCCGGCTGTCGGTCACACCGATGAGTACTGACTTGTCGGCCACCCGCACGAGAGACACCGTTCTCTTGGGGGCGACGAATGTTGTTTCGAGCACCTCCAGGGCGCCGGTGCGCCGGTCGCCGGAACGGCGGCCGCTCATGAGTCGCTTGAGAGCATAGAGACCCGCATAGATGCAGGCTATGACCAGCACCAGGGCGGCGCCCATTCTCAGCAGCGACGGCAGGACTGTGTTCGTGTAGGTTGGTTGGGGCTGGCCGTTTTCATCGCCCGTCACAGATGTCTGCTCGGGACTGCCGGACGGCGTCAGGCGGTCGCTTTGACCGCTGCCGGGGCCAATGAGGAGCAGGCCGACAATAGCCAACAGCAGCACTCCTCCCACCAGCACCGGCGATCGGCGATTCCGATTACTGTTCATCACCGAGTATTTTCAGCCTTTCCCCGGGCGTCATGAGTTGTGTGACGCGCACACCGAAGTTCTCATCGACGACCACAACCTCCCCGCGCGCCACCACCTTGAAGTTGACCAGAAGGTCAACCGGCTCGCCGGCCAGCTTGGCCAATTCCACCACCGACCCCGGACCCAGAGAAAGGATGTCGGAAATCGACATTTTCGTTCTGCCCAGTTCGATCGAGACCGGCAGGTTGATGTCCAGCAGCATGTCGATGTTCTGACTCGGTCGATCTCCGGCCGGCTGCGACAACTGCTGAAACTCGGCGTTGGATACGGCCGCCGTGTTGAAATTGATATCTTCCGGTGAAGCTCCGCCTTCCTCTTTGGGCAGATCCTCGAGCATCGCCAGCATGGCCGCCTCGGCGTCTTCCT
This sequence comes from uncultured bacterium, assembly GCA_965603125.1. Classification (GTDB taxonomy): domain Bacteria; phylum Zixibacteria; class MSB-5A5; order GN15; family FEB-12; genus JAJRTA01. The sequence continues at coordinate 22,189 of CBFDBU010000003.1, forward strand.
CGTTGGCGTCACCTTCGTTGACGATTTCGGCCGGGTCGGGTTCCGCCTCCTCACCGGCGTTACCCTCCTCAATCACACCCACGGCGGCAGCGTCCCCGGAGTCCTGGACCACCTCGTCCGATTCGCCCGGCTGGTCAGCGGGGGTATCGGCGCTGCCCTCGTCAGGCGCAGCCGACTCCGGCGGAGTTGCGGTTTCCGCCTGCTCAGCCGCCTGGTCTTCCGATGCGCTCTCGTCGGGGACATTCAGATCATTTTCATCTGCCATATCTTAGTTCTCCTGTGAGTTCTCCACCAACGATTCCAGAATCTGAATGGCCCGCTTTTTGCCGGAAATTCCCGGCCGGGCCAGAAACTTCTTCGCCCTGTTAATAAAGACTGTAACCGGCTCGTTGATTTGGTGCTGAGACGGAACGATATCATCTACTTTGAGGCTCAGGAAATCCCTTATCCTGATATCGGTGCACAGAAGCACCGCCGTGAGGTCAGCATCCACGAGGCTCAGGTTGACCAGGTTTGCAACCCGATCGCTTTCGAGGTTCTTCCTCTTGGTGGCGTCAATCCAGTTCTGTGCGGAGAGCTTGGTAATGACCGGCTCCAGCGATACATAGGGATAGCAGACAGTCAGAAGTCCGGTTGCCTGGAACAGCTTGATCTGGAACGAAACCACCACTACCGTCTCCCCGGGCGGGACGATCTGGATAAACTGCGGGTTGGTCTCGAAACTCTTCTGCTCGGTTTCCATCTTGACAATGTTCTCCCAGGCTTCCTCAAGCTCCTGATAGAGCTTGGCTGCCAGGCGTCCCATCACCGTCCGCTCGATTCCCGTCAGTTCGCGTTCCGTCTCGAGTGTCTTGCCGCCGCCGCCGAACATGCGGTCGATCAGCGAGAAGGTCAGGGTAGGATTGAAGTCCACCAGGCAGCCGCCTTCCAGGGGCGGAGCCGCGAAGGTGAATGTGCACGAGGGGCTGACAAGCGACATGATGAACTCCGAGTACGTTATCTGGTCCACTGAGACCAGATCCACGTCCACGATCGTCCTCAACACAGCCGAGAGGGTCGAACCGTAGTGGCCACCGAAATTGTCGTGGAGGTTCTCCAGGGTGCGAATCTGATCCTTGGATACCCGGTTGGGGTGCCTGAAGTCGTATGCTACTACCGAGCGCCGCTTGTCGTCATCCAACCGTTCCTCACTGATGTCCCCCTCGCCCGCGGACACGGTAGTCAACAGAGCATCAATCTCGTCCTGTGAGAGTATTTTTGCCACGACAGTCAGTTCCCGCTATTGGAGTACGAAGTCCGTGTAATAGACGGCGGTCAATTCATCGGTCTCCATGAGTTGCGAGACCCTCTTCTTTATCTGGTAGCGGGCGATCTCCTTCTGCTTGGGATCGGTGAGCTGCGCTACCGACTTGGCGGACAGGATTGTTATCAGGGCGTCGCGCACGAGCGGTTCCCGCGCCTCAAATTCGGCCGCCAGCCCCGCCGATTCCAACTCGAAGCCGAACGAGACCGAAAGAAACCGGGACCCGCCGGTCCCCGACGGGTTAACTACAATGTCCTTGACAGCGTATATGATCGAGGTACTCTCGCCTTGTTCACCGTCGGAGGCATGTTTCCTCGCGGGCTTGGCCTTGGGTTTTGGTTTCTCACTCCCACCGTGCGATGAGGCGGTAACCTCGGTCTGGCCGGAGCCGGCGCCGTCGGAGTTCGACATCATCGGTTTGACGACAAGCAGCGCCACCAGCAGGCCTACCACCACCGCTCCCAGACCCACGCCGGCGAAGACTATCAGTTTCTTCTTGCTACCCTTAGCACCGGCCTGGTCCCCCTCGGAGGATTTGCCGCCATCCGGGGTTTCCATCGTCGTTTTTTCTTCATCAGCCGCCATGGTCAGCTCCCTAAAGAATCACCGCGGGGGACGGAATGCTCCACCCCCCGCGACTTCCGTTTGAATTCAGCCACCCGGTCTATGATGTCGTCGATGGTCTCCTTGACCATGATCTTCTTGCCCGTGGTCAGGCAGACGATGGTCTCGGGAACCGCCTCCACGAATTCAATCAGGCCGGCGTTGATAACCAGCGGCGAATCATCCAGTCGCGTGACTTTAATCATCTACTTACTATCTCTTAATGTTTACCAGTTCGTCTAACATACTGTCCGAGGTGCTGATAATCCGGGCGTTGGCCTGAAACCCGCGCTGAGCGGTAATCATGCTGGTGAACTCGGCGGCAATATCCACCGACGACGACTCCAGCGCGCCCGAGAAAAGCTCACCGCCGATAGTCTCACCGGCGACGCCAACCTGGGCCAGCCCGGAGTTACCGGTCGGCTGGTAGAGCGACTTGCCGGTCTTGCGCAAACCACCCTGGTTGGCGAAGTCGGCCAGCATTATCTGCGCCAGGACACGCGTAATGCCGTTGGAGAAGATGCCGGAGATATACCCGGCCTTGTCGATGGATATCTTCTCCAGTATTCCCATACCATAGCCGTTCTGGGAATTCAGGGTCGCCGTGTGTGAGCCGGATGCGAACCCGGTGAGGCCGCTGTAGCCGCCGACCATGCCGGCGTCAAAGGTAATCTCCATATTGCCGGCGCCGTTCTGGGGATCAATGGTCACCCTGGTGGCGCCGCCGGTATAGTCGAAAGTGTTCAGGGAACCGTCCTGGTTGAAGCTCACGTAGCCGGTAGATCCGGAAGTGATGGTCTCATCGCCCAGCGTTGAAATCTCCCACTCCCAGCGGTTGTCCACAATCGACCTGAAGAACTGTATCGACAGAATATGCTTCCCGCCCTGGGAATCATACACGCCTATTGACGAGGTGTGCACGGTATCGGCCGTGCTGATCAACAGTGGGTAGTCTGTGGGACCCGGGCCAATCGTAGTTGCCAGACCACCGGTGGCTGTCAGAATCTGGATACCGCTGTCGCCTATACCACCGAGGCCTGTAACCAGCCCACTGTTGTTGTCAATAATCAGGCCAAGTGTGGAGATTTGCGGGCCGGCTGCCGGTCCGCTACCACGGTTGGGCTGGAACGAGTCGGTTGCCACAAAGGTCGTTGCCGCCCCGCCGGCCGAGACAAAGGTATTGCCGACGCCAGGAGCTACGCCGAAAATCACATCCACGATGTTGCCCGCCACCGAGTCCGACGATTCAAAGCTATAGTCAACGGGGTCGCCCGCTTTGGTTCTGGTGACCTCTACCTGCAGCACGCCTCCCCCGATGTCGACCAATGCAGCAGTGACGCCTTCAATCTGATTGATGGCGCTGAGGAGGTCGGACACTGTCGAGGTGCCGCTGAGACCTGAGACGGTATCCGCTATGCCACCGTCAACCGAGAGTGTGAAGTCGTTGAAAATGGTCACGCCGTACGATGCCAGGGTGCCGTTTGCGGACAGGCCACCGGCCACACCCGCACTTGTGAATGTGGATTGCAGCGCCTGAGAACCGGTCACGCTGATAGTATGAACTCCCCCGACACCGTCGGCGGCGGTACCGGAAACCGACAGGACATTGGAGAGTCCGACATCGACAAGGCTGGCAACAGAGTCGGAGGCCGAGGAGTCAATATTATTGACCATTGTGACCTCTGTTGTCTCCTGGGCCGGGTCCTGTTGACCAAACGGCAGGGTGATCATCCCCAGCGTCTGCATGGGATCGATGGAGCCGGTCGTGTCAGCCATCCTGCCGAGCACCATAAGCCCGGTGGCCGGGTCAACCAGGTTCGCGCTGGCGTCAAAGCCGAAGGCGCCGGCACGAGCATAGAACCTGTTGTCGAAGAAGTCCCCTAAGATGAAAAAGCCGTTGCCCTGAATGGCCAGGTCGGTTATCTGGCCCGTGGTCTCAAGGCCGCCCTGCAGGAAGAGCGTGTCGATAGCCGACACCTCCATACCCAGGCCCAACTGGATCGGGTTGGTGCCGCCCGTCACGGACGACGGCCGCCCCGCCCCTTTGATCGTCTGAACCAGCGCTTCCTGGAAATTCACGCGGCTTGATTTGAATCCGATAGTGTTGATGTTCGCGATATTGTTGCCTATCACGTTCATCTTGACCTGGTGATTCCTCAGGCCGGATACGCCGGCAAACAATGATGCCATCATGGTAAGAATACCTCCATGCGTTTCACCAGTGCCTCTCCATCAAAATGGAGTCCAACTCTGGTCTTGTTGTTTATCATTTCACTACTTGTCATTATCTTCTTTGCCTCAGATGATTACCGCCGAGTCTATCGACGTAACGACCCCTTCGCGAAGGTTGTCGCGGTCGAATACCGTTATGACGGTCCTGTTTTTCACCGAGACGACATAGGCCCTGCTGTCTGAGAGGACCAGCGTTTCTCGAGAGCCTTTGGCCTGGGCACGGTCAACGGCATCGGCAAGCTGGTTGAGATCGTCCTCGGAGAGACCGGTGCCCTGTGAGAACAGCCTTTCATGCGCGTGCCGCGAAAAAGCGATGTCGCGAGAATCGGCCAGTTCCCCGGAGAACATCTCCTTGAACGATGTTTCCCCCGGCTTGAACTCCGGCGAAATCCGCTTGTCTCGCTGTGCGATCTCGATCAGGTCGACCGGTCGCTGATGGTTGATAATTCTGACTCCATCGTCCGCTGACATGCCTGCTTCTCCTTAGCCCTCGTCCTCGGTGAAGGCGCCCGGCTGACCGATGGCGATTATGTCTCCCAGCGGAAGTTCGACGCCGTTGACTCTCAGAAAGGCCGCCCCATCGCGGTAAGTAATCGACTCCACCGTACCAACAAGAGCGAGATGCGGCTCGAACGTGTCGCCCGAGGCATCGGTAGCCATTGCGGTCACGGTGTAATAGCCGTCTTCCATCCGGTTGCCGCGGTTGTCACAACCGTCCCAGACAAGGGAACCGATGCCCGGAGGAACATCATCGGCGCTGACCGTCGCCACCGAGGCGCCGCTCTGGTCCTTGATGACCAGCTTGATCCGGGAAGCATACTGATCGGTTGTGAACGAAACGCACGGCGAGTTGTCACCTTCCAAATAGACGCCGCTGTAGGTCGCCTTCACATCCTTTCCGATCAGGCCGGCCGCCATAGTATTGTTTATGGACTGCATCTGCAGGAAGTCCCACTGGTTCGAGGCGGCGATGCCATCGGCAATGTTGTTCATCTGTTCCAGGGTCGAGAACTGTGCCAGTTGCGCCACGAAGTCCGCATCTTCCATAGGCGCGAGCGGGTCCTGGTACTGGAGCTTGGTGATCATCAGTTGCAAAAAGTCGTCCTTGCCCAGCGACCGTGTGCCGGTGGAGTTCTGCCCTGTGTTATTGACGCCGGTGGCAATTGGTGTGATTATGCCCATACTGCTTTCCTCCTAAGCCAGCAGGTTCACGCCTGTGGCTCCTACGTATGTGTTTGCACTCTGCAAGTAAGCCGGTAGTTGTTCTGCCACGTTATCCGAAGGCAGCGCCTTCAGGTCTGTGACAGCGGTCGGAACGGGCCGCCGCCGGTATGGCCGACGCTGGGGCAGTTCCCCTTCCGCGTGATCGCCGTCGATGGCGACCTCGATGTTGTCGACCTCGATCTCAGCTCTGGCAAGCTGCCGGGTGAGAATATCCAGCGAGTTCTCGATCAACGCCCTGGCTTCGGCCGTCTTCACCATCACTTTGGCCTTCAGCCTGTTCCCGTGCATGGTGAGCGAAAGTCGCGCCGGGCCAAGGTGCTCCGGTTCAATCTTCAGGGAAATGGTCTTTCCGTTGAGTCCAAACCGCGAGGGGAGGTTGTCCGGTAACGAGAACCGAACCGGTTGGGTTTCGGCCTTCTCGTAGCTCAGACTTGATTCTGTCGCCATGCGGCCTGAGCCGGCGAGATATTCCAGGGTTCCGCTGTCGGCTCCAGCATCGAGGCTGCCGGATGACAGCGTGAACTCGCTGAAAGGATCGGCGTTGTTCCACCATTGATGCGGTCGTGCTGTGGTCTGTATCGGGGAGCCATTGCTGCGAACGACTGACATAAACCCATCACCGGTTTCCGGAACCGCCGGGCGCTGACTTATACGAGCGCCACCGGTCACCGGCCTGGAGGTCGGACGCCCGCCACGCCGGGAGCGGCTGTCGACAAGCGCCGCCGGGGTGGCGACCATGAACGGCTGTGACTTGACGCCTCGCGAATCGCCGGCGATTATTTTGACATCATCGGTGCTGTCGGAAGGATTGCCGGAAGTCAGCGCCGGGTCTCCTGCCGTAGCCCGCAGGCCGCTCTGGTCCAGAAGGCCACTGAAGACGGCAGGTCGGCCCGGTCCGTCGCTCCTGATAGTGACGAGCAACGGTTGACGAGAGGCGTTGCCGGGCAACGGCACGTCGGCCGGTTTGATCTCGATCTCGCTCAGGTTAAGTCTGGAAATGAGATGCTCGAGCCTGCTGAATCCTGTATCGTCGCCGAACAAACGCACCCTGTCGGCGGCCCCCTGTCGAAAGCCGCTTGCAGGCATATTCTCTTGCAGTATTGATGTTGCAATGGACAGCTTGATGATGCTGCTTCGGTCTTCCCGACCGGCTACCTCCAGCTGCAGAGTCCCGTTTGCAATCGATGATCGCAGGATTTCGTAGTTGCCCGACTGGATATCCAGCGGTATCTCGTTTGTGACCTGGCGCGACGAACCAGCGAAGGCTTCACTCGGCAGCAGACTGCGCAGGTCGCTATTGAACGCTCTCACGCTGTCGCTGATTGGCCGGGCGTTGTTGTCAGAGGCAACTGTGTCAGGATCGATCCCGCTGATCGCCATACGCATAGCGAGCAAGCGGGCGGTTCCTTCCGACCCCGGGCCGGGACTGCCATACGCCTGCCGGGCACCGCGCTCGATACCTGCCTCAGTCGCCGGAAAGAGACCGGGCTCGTTTTTCGATTCGCCGTCTAAGACAGCGAGACCGGTCGCCACACAATCAGCAGTGTCAGGCGTCGGAACGTCGGACAAAGCGATTGCGCTCGTAAGTCCATTACCAGATTCATTCGCGAGAATCTGTCCGCCCTGCGCGGACATGTTCTCGGACAGCAGCAAGCCCCGTATGAGATCTTCGAACAGGATTTCCCCCGCCACATTATCGGAGGCGTTGGCGGCCAGAGGTCGACCTTGCCCGGTGGCGTTCGGTGTCCCGAGCAACAAATCGAATATGGCGTTGCTGCTGTCGGTCATGCTACTTCTCGGCGATTGTAATCATCTGTTTGGAAAGCTTTGCTGCGCGCTTGGGGGGTACAAGCTCGAGTACCGCCGAGGCGTTCTTCGCCTTCATCCTTGGCAGGATAGCCACAACCGTTTCGTTGTCGAGATTGGCCATCAGTTGGGCTACCGCCCGGGGATCCATACCATCGTACAGCTTGGCCAGGTTATTGACACGAGACGTCTGGGCCTGCTCTAAAACCAGCAGCTTCCTCGATACTTCCTTGTCAAGCGATTCCAATTCTGCCTGGCGGGCGTTCAGTTCCTGTTCCTTTTGGGCCAGGGCGGTCTTCTCTTGTTCCAGCCAGTTCACTTCTGCGATGGAATCTTCAGCCGAAATCGTGAATTCAGCCTCCCCCGTCTCCATCTCCTCGAATTCCGGCACGTAGTCGAGAAAAGCAAGGTTGTCCTTGATGTTCTCGATTACCGTGGGATCGTCTTCGAGTGCCAGGATGCTTTCCTTGTCTGACGCAGGTTGGAGGGAATCGCCGGCAGACTGCGGACTCTGTGTTTCTTCCAGAGCCTCGCTGCTCTCCGTGATTTCCGGTGGGTCCTCCTTCAGCAGTAAAACGCTGCCGACAGCAATCAGGACAACCAACAGGAAGGCACCGCCGCCGATGACGGCGTACTTCAGTATCCCACTACTTTTCGCGGCGGGCTTATCACCCTTTGGCTCTTCGGCCTCAGGGTTCTCTTTGTTCTCTTCAGGTTCCGTAGGCACTTGGACACTCCTATAGCCTATTATTCCGTTGTCATCCAAAGCAACGCTCATGCCAGACCTTGAGCGCCAACACCTATCTCGTTGTGTCGGTGGCGGTTACCCGTGTGGATTCGGTAGCGGGTAGCTACCGGCGAACGAACGGTTCGGAAATGTTTTCCTCTCAGGCGGGAAGGAAGTGTGCGACAGGGAGACCTCGCACAGTCGCGCAGGACACAGTCGGATAGCGGGGGTCTGATGCTGCGACGTCAGGAAACGATCTCACATTCCAGGTAGTCCGGATGCGCCGCCGTTATCCTCGTCCTGAGGATATCCTTGCCGCCGGTGACGCCGTGGGGAAGTTTCACTCTCAGGTAATTGTCTGAGATTCCCATATAGTGACCATCGGTGGTCTTCCTGAACTCGGGGATTACCTCGAGGATGTTTCCGACCTGTCGTTGGTGCGAGCGAAACCGCAGTTGGTTCGATATGGAGGTCAACTCGGAGTTTCTGACCTTTATGATTTGCGGATGGCTCTTTCCCGGCATCCCGGCGGCGGCGGTGCCGACGCGGTCCGAGTAGCTGAAAACGTGGAGGTAGTCAACCAGACCGGATTCGGCCAGGCTGCGGCTCTGGTCGAAATCCTCCTCGGTCTCACCTGGAAAGCCGGCAATGACGTCGGCGCCGATGATCGTGCCGGGCACCGCCTGCTTGATCGCAGATGCTCTTGCCGCATACATGTCGCGATCGTACGGGCGACGCATGAGTCTCAGGATGCGCGATGAACCGGATTGCATTGGTAAATGCCAGTGGCGGCAAATGCGGCCACGTGACCGGGCAAAGACATCCAGCAGTTCATCGGTCACGGTCTGAGGCTCGATTGAGGATAGCCGCAGGCGATAGATATCCGTTTCCGCCAGTATCCTGCGGCACAGGTCGGCGAAGCTGCTCACGGCGGGAACGAGGCCACTGTCGCAATAGCAGCCGACATTGACGCCGGTCAGGACAACCTCCCGGTAGCCATTGGCAACCAGGCGGTTAACTTCGGCGACAATCTCCCGGAAGGGACGGCAGACCAGATCGCCACGGACAATCGTCACCAGGCAGTAGGAACAGGTCTGGTTGCAGCCTGTGGAGACTTTGATCCAGGCCCGGTTGCGCTGGAAGAAGTCAGTCAGCTCAGCCGGTTCTCGCCGAATGGGACAGCCGTTGAAAAGCTCCGGCAGTCTCTGCGGCAGGATTTCGGCCAGCCGCTCCTTTTCATGGTTGCGGATGATGACGTCCACTCCTTCCAACTTAGACGTGCCGGACGGGTCAACCTCCACGAAACAGCCCACCACCACGATCCGCCCTCTGGGGTTTTCGCGACACGCCTTTCTAATGAGGTAGCGGCAGTCCTTGTCGGCCCGGTGAGTGACGGTACAGGTGTTGATGACGTACAGATCGGCAGGCTCGCCACGACCGGTCCTCTGAAAGCCAAAGGCAGCGAGGTCGGCGGCCATCTTCTCTGTCTCATACTGGTTGAGCCGGCAGCCAACAGTCTGAAAGGACACCTTCTTCGGTGAGAAAGCGGTCATCGCTCAACAATATAGCACCGGATGGCCGGAAAGGCAGGGAAAAGTGGTCACCGGAGAAAATAGCCATTAGCCCCTGTGACCTTGTTGCCGATCCACAGACCTGCTCTCGGTTGCTCATTAAAAGCTTGCGCCCGCTGCGGGACATACGATATTTTCGGGTGTTTGCGAAAGGGATCAACTACCGACAGATTATGTCGATATTAATGGTATGTGAGGTTCCCGACGTGGTCTGAGCCGGGGGAAGACCGCGCAGGGCTTTGACAGTGGAGAGCGTATGTCCATCATAGAATGGCGCGACGAATACAACCTGAGGGTCGATTTCATTGACGATCAGCGCCGGAAGCTGGTCGAGATGGTAAACGGACTTCAGGCTGCCCTGCCGGACGGCGTGCTGAACCGGGAGAATGTCTCGGTCCTGGCTTCTCTTGTCGAATATGCCCGGAGCCACTTCGAGGAAGAGGAGAAGTTCCTGCGGCGGATTGAATATGCCGACTACAACAAACACAAAGGCTCCCACGCCGATATTCGCCAGCAAATCGTAAAACTACTTGTGGACGTCAAACAGGGCAAACAGCTCCCCCTCTCCGAACTCCTGGTCCATCTCAAGGACGGCCTGATCGAGCACCTCACAGTGGAAGACAAGAAGATCGAGCAGGCGCTCACATCCGATGTGCGGGCTTCGCTCAACTCGCTTCAGACCGCCGAGGAGTGAGGACATCTTCCGGTCGTTTCACTCCAGCGATCACCAAACCCCTTCAAGTTGAGTCCTATTGATCTTGCCCCATTGTGGGCCCCCCCGTCGTCATTCCGGGCCGGTCGATCAAGGGGGCCAAATGGGTTCGTTTTGCGGGTTTTCATAATCGGCCCACAGGATCGGTAGTGATTTTGCGGTCTGTATGAGTTGATCCTGTAGGGTAGGTCTGTCCTCAGACCTGCCGATAGTGGCGGGTCCGAAGACGGACCCACCCTACTCTTCTTCAGCGACCGGACAACTGGTCCTTGTCAACAAGCCCCTCGTTTGGACCTGTTGAAAAACGCACTCCAATGTGTGGCGTCGGGTGTCTCTGCCCGACGCATCCTTGGATTCGCGCCACTGCCAGGCAGAGACGCCTGGCAGCACGAGGGAAATGGGTTCGTTTTGCGGGTTTTCATAATCAGCCCACAGGATCGGTAGTGTTCTTGCGGTCTGCATGAGTTGTCGGTCGAGGCGTATTTCATCTACTACCAAGCGGCAGACGCATTTTGGGAGGAAGTTGTGGTGTTTTTGTTGGAGGGACCCACAAGTGGGTACTTTGTGCTTCGCACGCCTGAGCGAAGGCGAAGGGGGGTACCGAAGTTGACATTGCTGCTGTGACGGAGTTTGTTGCTGCAATGGGGAGAAGTATCGTATATTGCTTTCATTGAATGGATGCACCGGAGCTCACCAGGGCGCCAACCAGCCGCATTTTGGTGAAAGGCAAAGAATGAAACAAGTAACGTTGCGCCCGATTACGAAGGAGAACCTCCGTGATTGTCTCAATTTGGAGGTTGACGAATCGCAAACCGGTTTGGTTGCCGGTAATGCCAAATCGTTAGCTGAAGCGTATGTGAATTCATCGCTCTACCCTTTGGGCGTATACGACATAGGGGCCAGAGGTTGGGAAACACCGAAGTCACCGATGGTTGGCTTCACGATGTACGAATTAGTGGCCGGAGTTGGGTTCATCCTGCGATTGATGATAGACCGGAAATACCAAAGACAGGGGTATGGTACGGCAACAATGATCGAGGTAATGAGAAGATTGCGTCTGCATCCGGAAGTCGAAATGATAGCCACCAGCTATCGAAAAGAGAATGTTGCCGTCGCTGGTCTGTGCAGGAATCTGGGGTTCAGTGACTGGGACATAGAATGGGCTAAAGATTTTGAAGACGAGGTTTATATGATCCTGGACGGCACGGGAAGGTGACACTCAACGGCGAACCTATCCCACAGTCCCGCCAAGGGCAGGATGGGCCGCCGGATGTTACTTTTTGTCTTTCGCGTGAAAACCGATCTTGCGTTTCTTGGAGGGGGTGGGAGTCATCAGCTTCCGAATGGCATCGAATACTACCTTGAACTGAATATCGTACTTCTTCTCAAGGGCAGCGAGCTTGCGTGAAAGTTGTTCATTAGAGGCCAGCAGCCCACGAAGGTGCACGAAAGCGCGCATAATCTCGATATTGACCTGAACAGCCTGCTTACTTCTGAGTACGCTTGACAGCATGGCGACCCCTTGCTCGGTGAAGGCATAGGGCGGATACCTGCGTCCGCCGTGCAAACTTGAGATCACAATTTGTGATCTCAAGACGGCCTCCGGTCACCCTGAGCGCGGGCGAAGGGGGGCGCAATTGTGGGCCGGTGTCGCGGCGAGGTGTGGGTGGGGCGGGGAGGAATGGATTCACGACTTGTTAGCTCTTGTTTCCTCCAGTAAATCGAGTGTGGCAAACAATATTCGAGTGTAGTTGTCGTAATTCCATTCAATATCGCGCAGAGGCAGAATCACTTGTAAGCTCTCTGGGTCATCTATGACGAGTGCATCGTCTCGCAACACGTCTATCTGCGAAATCCGGACGTTCTGTTTGAGAATGTCAAAGGCTTCACCGCGTTGCTCCTCCGGCAGCAATGAGAAACTCTGGAATTCTGGCCTTTTTCGCGCCATCGCGTCGATCTCGTCGTCGGTAAATTCCGCCTCGGGTGGGTTGACAAGTTGAGTGGGGTGACCTGTCCCCTGATGGGCCACAAAGTCTCTGCACACTTTCAGCTTTGTTTTCCAATCCGCGAATTGCTTATCAGCGAAAATGTCCGCTAAGTCCGGACGGACCTTTCTAATCCTAGAAATGAACTTGGACTTTAGTAGACTTACATGTATTGGGTTGGTCACGCCGAGGTTGAGACGTTCGTTTATCACAAGGCCGAGTTGGTCTAGTCCACCAGATAACAGGATGTAATAGTAGCCCATCAGATGACCCCATTCAAGACTGAAACTCTGATTCTTGGCACCACACCTTTTTGCCGCACGCCTCTGTAATCTGTAGAACAACAATTTGTCCCTAGTGTACAGGATGTGCTCAAGTCTGTTGATTGCCAATGATCGTAACCGCTCTTGACCACTCGGCGAAAGGCAAGCCTTGAGTGATGATTGTTGCCAGATTCGAGTCGCCCGTTCACCATCCTTATCAACGTACGGATAGAAGTTGGTCCAAGGCATGTACCAGAAGGGCTTGCGAAAAGACCAGGGAATCTCGTGGCCTGCGACGAAGTACTCCATAACGCGCATTGCAGTATCAGAATCGGCGATAGTAATATGGTGCTCTTCCTCCAATCCGAATCGCTTTTCGAACTCCAGATTCCTGGTTATCAGAACATCTGCGTCGAGTTGGTTTGTGAGCTTGACGGCGTTGAGGCTGTATGGTTCACTATGCTCAAGTCCGTCGGTAGAGCCATATTCGTTTGCCAACTGGTGTGTTGCTGCCTCGTCGTTCGTCAAGACAGTCTCGACTCTCAGGACTCGTTCTGGAACGTCCTCCAAGTATCTATTCAACAGAAGAACACTGTCTTGTATCCTAGTAATATGTGACTGACCGATAACAGTATCGAGAACCAGCCTCAGTGACGTAGAACACATCATTGACTGCTTTCTCTCGTAATAAGGATATGGTACCGTCCGTCCCCCCTCCTTCCCTCTATATAATCCGAAAATAATCTACCATTGTACACTATCTTGGGTGGCTGGCCTCGAATCTCTGTTCCAACAATACTCTACTGATTTTTCAGCCATTTAAGTCCTTGGCGAAAGGAAACGCCTGTGGTTGGCGGGGTCAAGTTTTTTTTGTGGAGGAGGAGGTCGGGTTTGAATATGGGAACCCGGTACGTACACCCACCAGCCGCTTTGCTCTTGGTGGGGTACCGATGTGCAAAGGGGCAGACGAGGGCGTCTGCCGCCCACAGAAGTGACAGGGGGTGCGGGCTGGTGTCAGGTGTCGGGCAGAGACGCCCGACACCACACATGCGACGGGGACTGGATTCCGGGTCAGGCCCGGAATGACGGAGGGGGTGAGCGTTGGCGCGCGAAGCGCGAATGACAGGCTTGCCTGCGCTCGCCCCTCGACTTCGGTCGCCATCCGGCCAAATTTATGATACCCCGGTCTTCTGAAATACAGTATATTGGCTGCCGATGAGCTATCTCGTTCTCGCACGCAAATACCGGCCGCAGCGATTTGAAGATATTGTCGCTCAGGAGCATGTCACCCGCACGCTGCAGAACGCCGTGAGAAACGACAGAATTGCGTCGGGATACCTTTTCTGCGGTCCTCGCGGCACGGGCAAGACGACTACCGCCCGGGTCCTGGCCAAAGCGCTCAACTGCGTCAAGGGCCCCACCCCCGATCCCTGCGGAGAATGTTCGGCCTGCAAGGAGATAGCAGCCGGGACGTCGCTGGACGTCCTGGAGATCGACGCCGCCTCCAACACCGGAGTCGATGACGTTCGCACCCTTCGGGAAAACGTCCGCTATCTGCCGACGTCGGGCAAGAAGCGCATTTATATAATCGACGAGGTGCACCGTCTCTCGGGAGCAGCCTTTGACGCTCTTCTCAAGACGCTTGAAGAGCCGCCGTCGCACGTTGTCTTCATGTTTGCCACCACGGAGCCTTTGAAGGTTCCGGAGACCATCCTGTCACGGACACAGCGATTTGACCTCAAGCGGGTGCCGACCGCCGCGCTGGTGTCGCACCTTTCGTCTATCGCCGGACGGGAAAGCCTTGACGTCGAGGAGCCGGTGCTCAAACTCCTGGCGCGAAAAGCGGACGGTTCCGTTCGCGACAGCCTTTCCCTTCTGGACCAGGTGGCCGCCTTTGCCGGACAGAAGATCACCGAAGCGGACGTTGTGGCGGCGTTGAGCCTGGTAGCTCGCGAGGCGCTGTTTGAGTTCGCAGGCGGTATCGCCACGCATGACAGCAAGGCGGTGTTGAAACTCGTCAAGGAGGTGGTCGACGCCGGGGTGGATATCGGTGATTTTGTGGCGGAGTTGCTGGAGCACCTGCGCATCCTTCTGATCCTAGCCACCGATAAGGCTTCCGGTGACCTGATCGATATCACCCCCGAAGACCTGGCCGAGTATACGCGTCAGGCGGAGGATTTCTCAGTCGGTGATTTGCTTCGGTTGATGCAAATCGGTGCCGGGATCAACAGCGATCTGAGAAGCGGCCTCGACGAACGGCTGGTTCTTGAGGTCGCCGCCGTGAAAATGGCCGAGATGGAGGCTACCGTTCGCTTTGAGGATGTTCTCGAACGCCTCAGGCAAATCCCTCCGGGTGAGGTGGGCGCTGCCTCCAACCTTTTCGGCCAGGTCGAAAAAAAAAATCATAATCGCGCCCCGACCGCGGCCAGTATGGAATCTGCTGTGGGAAACGATGCTTCCTCGCATGATTCTCCACGCAGCCTGACGTTTTCCCCTCGAGCGGTGAACGCCGCCACTGTCCGCGCCGGTTGGCCCCGTTTGCTCAACCTGCTGAAACAGAAAAGCGCCATGCTGGCGTCGAACCTCGCCATGGCCGAAATACGAAACGTGGAAGAGAACCGGATACTGGCCGTCTTTGGAGCTTCCGGTACAGTGGCAAGGCAGGTGGTCGAGAAGCCGGGTTCTCTGGAGATGATAACGGGGTGTCTCCGAGAGCATTTTGGAACCAATCTTGGTATAAGGTTCGATATTGATCCGCACAAGGAGACCGAAGCTCCCGAGCCGGGCGCCCGGTCGTCCGCAAGAGTGGATGTGACGAAGATAGCCGACGACTCGCCCCGGATAAGGATGCTCCTGGAAAAAGTCGACGGCGAGATCATCGGAGTCAAAAAGAAGAAGTGACAATGACTTTCAAATACAGGTAGGAGACGGCGATGGGTAAGGGCGGAATCGGCAACATGATGAAACAGGTTCAGCAGATGCAGGCCAAGATGGACAAGATACAGACTGAACTAGAGAAGCGTGAAGTTGAAGGCTCTGCCGGGGGCGGCATGATCAAGGTGGTCGCCAACGGCAAGCAGGAGATACTCTCGGTCACGATTGACCCGGAGGTCGTCGACAAGGACGAGATCGAAATGCTGCAGGATCTGATTGTCGCCGCCATCAGCCAGGCCAGGCAGAAAGCTCAGGAACTCCAGACGGAAAAGATGGCCGAGTTAACCGGCGGTTTGAATATCCCGGGACTGAACCTCCCCTTTTGAGGATAACTGCTTATGTTTAAGTCAGCGGGATCGATCGAGCGACTGGTCAACAGGCTGGCCCGTATGCCGGGCGTGGGACGGAAGTCCGCCGCCAGGTTAGCCTTTCACATTCTTAAACTACCCAAGGAGGAGGCCTACGAGTTGGCGGATATTATCAGGGAAGTAAAGGAGAAAGTCGGCCTCTGCTCGCAGTGCTTTAATATCTCCGAAACGGACCCCTGCCATACCTGCCGCGACCCCAATCGGAGCAGAGACATTATCTGTGTGGTCGAAGAGACCTCCGACGCAGCAGCGCTCGACAAGGTGGAAGGATACAGCGGGCTTTTCCATATCCTGGGCGGTCGCCTTTCCCCCTTAGACGGGATCGGACCGGATGATCTCAGGATCAGGGAGTTGCTGGAGCGGATCAAAGAGGGAGTGGAAGAAGTTGTCATCGCCACCAATCCCAATGTGGAGGGTGAAGCCACGGCCATCTACCTCGCTGGGTTGCTCAAGCCGCTGGGCGTCAAGGTCACCCGCATTGCGCGCGGACTGCCGGTAGGCTCAGATCTCGAATTCGCCGATTCGGCCACGCTCAGCCGGGCGCTTCAGGGACGACAGGAGTTCTGAGCAAAGTCTGATGCTACGCGACAGCCGGATCAGAAAGGCGCTGTACCTTCATGTCGGCGTGATAGCGGTCTTTATCGTGGGGCGGCTCTGGGGAGGAGACCTCTTCCACAACAACTGGTCGTTCATTCACTGGCAGCACCAGCCGGTCTGGTACAGCATCCTGTGGCTTGGTCTGCTGGTAGCGCTGACGCCGGCGCTGGCCGTTTATCTGGACAGGATAGCGCGGCTGCTTACCACAAGGCCGGCTGTAATCATCGCGGCCGCCGTTCTGTTTCTCCTGCTGATTCTGTTTCAGTTCGACTCGATAGTCTATGGCGGCGGCAACCTTCGCGTGAAGCAGATCTCTCAGGCTCCCGAGATAATTCTCCGCTGGTTCGAATATGGCGTCGTGATGCTGGTCTCATGGGCGTACCATGCCTTCAACCTCTTTAACTGGCATTACGTGACGTCTACCTCAGGCAACATTGCCGGAACTCATGCCTGGAAAACGTTCGCGTTCATCTGCACGCTGGCTTCGCTCGTCGGTTCCATCAAACTGGCACGGGAATTGACCGGGGACTCGGTGCGACGCCTTCCTATGTTTGTGATCCTTTTCTTCGGCCCCCAGTCTCTGCTCTATTTCGGCTTCGTGGGTGTTGAGCCGGTCGTGGTCGCGGTCACGATCTGGTTTGCGCTCCTGGTCGTAAGGTTGAATCGCGAGTTCAGCACCAACCGCCTGTTGGCGCTCTCGTTCATAGTTGTGGTAGGGGTCCTTTTACACTTCTGGCTGCTCTATCTCATCCCGGCGACCGTGTTCGTCGCGCTGCGTCAGACCTTCAGGCAAGCCCGCAAACGTGCGCACCTGCCCCTTGCCGCAGGGCTTCTCACGTATGTCGTGTTGCTCGTTCTCGTGTATGTCCGGGGACATCACGACTTCGAGTTCTCAGGACACCTGCTCTTCCTGACCGGCAAGAGTCCGTTTGGCGACTACGCCCTTTTCTCGCCACGCCACATCGGAGATATCCTGCAGGTGTTCTTCCTGGCCTTTCCAGCGTTGCTGGTGGTCAAGTATCTCTTCTTTGGAAAGCTGAGAACATTGCCCGCCGACGACAATATCGTAACGGCCGGCCTCATGGTTCTGGCGGGGAACACGGTCCTGGTTATTCTGGATCCCGTTCACAGCATCGTTTTAGATCTACCGCGACTGGTGGCGTATCTCACGCCTCTGGCCTTCCTGCTGGCGCTCCTGACAAGAGACGTAAGTATCGACAATCCAAACGGCCGGCGCCTGTTGGCCTTCCTCGCGGCAACGTCGCTGCTTGTGCCGTTGAGCTACCTGCCTGTGTACCTGAAGATCAATCACGCCAACACGTACGCCTCCGAGTATTTCGAAAAGCATGAGTTCTATTATCGGGGCGGCTGTTTTGCCTTCCGGGATGCATACTTTTACAAACATGTTGCCGGCGGTCAGGATGACGATTTGTCTCTTGACCTGGATCGAATCAAGTACGGCGATTTCGACAGCGCCGATCCGACCAAGACCGACCTTGAGAAAGCCAACGCCTGGGAATGGAAGCTGCCGACCAAAGCGCCCGACCACCTGAATTTCCGCGGGGCCGACGATCTGATTTCGGCCGGGCATCTCCAGGAGGCGCTGGAATTGCTCAATCACATGAAAGCCCAGAACCCGTACCGGTCGGATGTGCGGACTCTCCTTTCCAGCCTGCTGATCCGAATGAAACGCTATGACAAAGCCAGGATAGCAATTGACTCCGCGTTGATGCTTGATCCGTATCGCAATGAGAACCTGAGAAACAACTATATCCATTACCGCGACACAAGAGACTATTACAAAGCCCTCAAAGCGGCCAGGCGCGCCGCCGAGTACTTTCCGGGTGACGCCTGGATTGCCTCCGATATCATGATAATCCACCACCGCAGCGGCAATCGCCAGACAGCCGACTTGATGGCCCGCTCGCTTTTGGAAGCAGACTCCAGTCTGCCGTATCCATACTTGATCTTAGGATTTACCGCTGAAGGCCGCGGAAACAGCGAGTTGGCGATCAAGCGCTACGAGAAGTTTATCTCGCTGGCCCCGGAACATGCCGAAACCCCGCAGATCAGAAAGCGGTTGAACGACCTGGTGCTCAAGCGTACGGAGAAGTAATGACGCGTCGATCGCGCCACGAGCGTCCGTGACTACTCTGTGCCCGACCCCACTTCTGTGTGGTATAAGTCCAGTCCATTGGCCCGTCCACCCATCCGGTCAGTTGGGGAGCAGTTTACAGGCTCCGGCCTCCGGCAGCACGCCGCCCATCAGGTCCCGCCGGAACCTGATGGCAAGACGGCCCAGGTCGGGCCGGTAGTAGTCCTCGGACGGCGTGATTCCCCAGATATATTTGGCCACCAGTTGATTGGTGGCGTAGTCGTACAGGCCGGCCTCGTTCTTGTCGAAGCGAACTCCAAAGCGGAAGCCCTCGAACGGCAACTCCCCCCAATACTGCTCTTCAAACATGGCGCACCTTTCCCCGGCCAGTCGCTCGTCAGGCCCGAAAAGCAGGTTGCCCTTCACGCCATCGCCCCCGTCAGCCGAGAATTCGAAAGCTATCCACCGATCGTCGCCGATGACCCGGAAAGAGCCGTTATCCAGAAGTACTTCTCCTTCCGCCAGGGATCCGGGCAACACCACGGCCTGCTCGGCAAGAACCTTCTCAATGTGAGCCTCAAAGCCGGTTACCAGTGTCGTCCAGTCGTCAAAGCCGGTAGCCACGACCAATGCCTTGCGGACAGTGTCCTCGGTCATGGCGGCGACGTTTTCGCTGCTGCCGGACAGATCCAGGTACAGCTTCAGGAAGTTGTCACGGCCCAGTTGGTCAATCATGAAACCGGTAAAAAGTCCGGCCAGCGGGTAGGATATGTCGGCGCCGGAATTGGTCTCGAAAGCAGTTATGGTCAGCAGGGAGTCAAGCTCCACGATGTCTTCGCGATAGAGAAAGCAACCCAGGTCTATGAGCGCCGAAGGAGTCTTCCCCCACCGACCGCCGTAGTGAACCGCCAGTCCCTCCCGCAGCAAGGGCTGGGTATAGAGCGGAAGTCGCCGGAGCTTGTAGTTCACCAGGAAACGGACCAGTTCATGGAAGTGCGGAAAGAAGCTGGAGATAACGTCGTTGGAGGCCGGGTCGAAAACACCCTTGGACAAGCGACCGGTAATCTGCAGCACGGTCGAATCGGATCGGCAATAGAAGTATTCGATCTTCTTTTGGGCCAGCGTTTCAACCTCCGACCCGGAGAGGCCCAGCGAGTCGGCGATTCGCTCCAGGAACCGATCAGCTTCGTCCAGAATCAGCGGATGCAGATAGGTCGCCACGGCCGGATCGGTGTGAACGCGCAGGTAGCGGCTTTCGCGCACCGGCCACCCCCGGCAATAGTAGTCCTGCCCGTAGCAGAGCCAGAAGTACTTCCCGTCATGGTAGAAGTAGTAATCATGCTCCACTAACTCACCGTTGATGATGTGGGAGTAATGCAGCTTGGAGAATGGGCTGATCGGCAGTTGAGTAACATTCTTGACCGAGGGCACCAGGTGGTCGCGCATCAGCGGTATATTGCGCACGATCGGTGACAGGCAGTCGGTCTTCAGCGGGATGTCCGTATACTCAATGCCGAAACGACAGGAGCGCTCCATGGAGGGTCCATGCCAAAGATGCCGGGCCGATTCGATGTTTCCGGACACCAGCAGGTCAAAGTACTCTGTCAGAACCGGTGTGGCGTTCTCGGCTGCTGCCGATCCGCAACAGAGAAAGGCAAGTCCTCCCACTATTGCCGCGACCGCAGCGGATCGGGTTGCTCGAAATCTCATAGCCGTGATCTCCTGTAACTGCTGCGCGTTTGTTCCGCCGGAATATTGCCCATTTTATTTGCTCTGTCCAGTTCCGCCTCAAAAAAACGTTGGGCTCAGCCGGGTGCCCGGAAAACGGCCAGAAACGTGCCAAAACCTGGCTCCACTCAATGTTGGGTCTGGGATTTTGGCCGTAAGCTGACGGTTAAGGTCGCGGCGTTCTTCTCGCTTTTCTTCTTTCAGTTCGCGGACACCGGATCCCCCGACGAATGAGCGCGCTGGTCTACCATACTCGGGATCACCAGCCCCTCCCCGAGTCTTACCGCTCCGTTCCGCGAAGCACGTAATGCAGGCTATGAGCAGGGTTTGATCGCGAGTTCATAAACCGAGTCGCTGAGCCAAGTTTATCAGAACCAAAACTGCCCCTTTTCGTATGCTTTATTGATAGTTGGAATTAACACTCTTGTCGCTGAAGATTATGCAAGTTTCCGACCTCGAGCATTTCAGAGATTTGCTGGATGAACGCAAGCAGGCCCTTGCGGAATGGCTGAACTCTGCTGCGTCGGTACGCCGCGACGATATCAAGAATGTACAACTTCTTCTGACGCAAATCAAAGATGCACTCGACCGAGTCGACAACCTATCTTATGGAGATTGTTCGATATGTCACGGCGAAATAGAACTCCACAGATTAGAGGTACAGCCCGCTAGGCGCGTATGTCTTGACTGTATCACTGATGACGAAAAGACGGCGCTGGAAGAGGACTTGTATCTGGCCAGCAAGATTCATCGGGCGCTTCTGCCACAAGCCATACCGGAGATCGGGGGATTCGAAGTGGGCGTACGGACGCGGGCAGCAAGAGACATCGGCGGTGATTATTTCGATTTTCTCCCGGATGCCAACGGCCTCAGGTCTCGGGTCGTCATCGGTGATGCTATGGGCAAAGGTATGCCCGCCGGTCTCCTCATGTCAAACCTCCAGGGTGCACTTCGCATCCTATCATCAGAGGTCGGTTCACCCAGCTCGCTCATGACAAGACTGAATCAGTGGCTTTGTCGTAATGTGCCCATAACGAAATTCGTATCATTGCTTTGCGTGAGCTTGGAACCGGCGAGTGATAGCGAGACTCGTCTTGTTTACGCAAATGCCGGCCATTGTCCACCGATCTTGATGCGGAGTGAGGGTTCCGTTGAACGGCTTGAAGCGACGGGTGGTGTTTTGGGTGTCCACGAAGGATTCACATATGAAGAACGCAGTGTGGCTCTTTTTCCCGGAGATATTCTGACGCTCTACACCGACGGCATTACAGAGATGGTGAACACACGGGGGGAGATGTTCGAAGAAGAGCGCCTGATCCAGTTTCTCTCTCGCCATCGCACAGATTCGACCGAGGCCATTGTTGACAAATTGATTGAAGAAGCTCTGGACTTCTCGGGCAATTCACAGGCAGACGATGACTTAACAGTCATAGTTCTGCTTAAGAGATAGCAACCACCGATACATCTGAGCTGAACCGCCTGCTAACATGCGGATCGCCGTTAAGTCCCCCCGCGTAAAGACCCACATGCGAACGAGCGGAGAATCCCCGTACGTTATTGGTGTACCAGCCATTGAGCTCCGTGATCCCGGAGGGAATGGCCCTTCTCACATGCCCAGGACCCCCAAAAAGGTTGGGCTCAGCCAGGTGCCCGGAAAATGGACAGAAACGTGCCAGATGCTGCCATTGCTCCCCTTCAGAACACGTCATTACACGCTAATCCTACCTGCCGCCAAGGACGCTCTCAGTCGGCAACTTACGGCATCTCTGGCGGCCGAAGACTGTGCTAAACTGTGATGTATGAGTCCCGAGAGAAAATTATCCGGAGGCTCACTGTTGTCTGTACTCTGCCTTGCCGGAGGCGTGCGTTATTCGTCACAATACACGGAGACCCGGGCGTCGCCTTGTGCAAGTGAGAATTACCTTGACAACCTAGCCCTTTTGGGCTATGTTTATTTGAAAGGGCCAGCCGCTAATGTAGGGGTTCTATGAAGAGTTCAGTTCTTGTCATTGAAGGGATGCTGTACGACTGAGTCTGTAGTCACCATTCACGCTCCAGCAGATCAGCTGACGATTCAGGTGGGTGTTGATGCGGCAGGGGCGAGCGACACAGTCTTGGTGGCGCTGGAAATCTATACCGAAGTGGCGGCGAAATACTGTTGAGGGATCACGGATATGCGATTCAAGCGTGAAACTACAGGAGAAGGTTGGGAATTATGAGATTTCTTGAAAGGTGTAATTGTATGACAAGGAGAATTTCAATAGCGCTGATGCTCTCCTTACTGGTGGTGGCTTTCCTGACGACGCAGGTGGGCGCTTCCGAGAAACCGGTTGAGGAGCGAAAGGTGCTCAATCCTCTTATCAACAGGGTGGAGATGTACTCTTTCCCTGATGAGCAAGATTTCTCCGTTTCGACCGGCAGGGACATGCCGGCTCGGTCCCTGGGCGGGACTGACAAGCTCGGCGTGTCGCCGGGTGTGAAGGTTGGTGAGACCTGGTACGACAAGCAACGTAACGGCTCGATGCGCCGTATGATTAACTGGGGCTGGGGTCCCGATCTGGGTGACGGCAAGGCTCATGGTTTCGGGGTACACTTCTGTTGGACTCACTTGGGGAGTCCGACTCTTGTAGACCGTCATATGTACTACAACTGCTACATGGGCATGACCGGCGTCCAGCTTCAACCAGGCATCGGTGTGTCCGTTCAACCTCCGGGTGAGTATGCCGGCTATGGTGGTCTTGATGTGACCCAGATACTTCGTACCGAGGATGACGGCCAGGGCGGGCTTGATTCAATTCAGGCTGCAAACCAGGCTGTCATCGTCTGCCACAACAACCAGAGTGGCGGATACGGTGGACATGTGTACTACGATGCCGGACCGATGTGGGGCGATTTCACTCTCTCCTCACGCATACCTGACAGTGTGCAGGAGTATGGGGCTTCGGCCGGGCAGGTAGCTATCTGGCCGGCCATGCGGTATCACGATGTGCCCGGGCAGATTCCGGTGACGCATGTTATCGGGCAGGTATCCAATCCTAACGCGGGTGACCCACAGGCGATCTACTATTTCCGCAAGGAGGGTGTCGGCCCGGATGGCGCCTGGGATTATCCGCCTTACGTGGTCGACACCGTTTATGATATCTCTCAGGATGTGGCCTGCTCCATGACCAACGGCAAGATGGCCCTGGTCTGGACGGGCAACCTGCCCAATGACGGTGACTGCGACACCTGTTCCGGTACCTCGCCCTTTGTCCAGCTGGACAATGATATCTACTACCAGATTTCGGACAACTACGGCGCTGACTTCAATCCTCGTGTTAACGTGACCAAGAACGTTGACGGTGAGGCTGGTTTCCGTGCTTACACCGACCTGTCAGCCCTGATCACGCAGGATGCAGCCAACGGCGTAAACGCTCTGCATATTGGCTGGAGCGGTCGTGTCTGGCCGGCTGACGCCCTCACTGGTGGTTTCATCGGCCTGAACTGCCGTATGTTCCACTGGGGTGAGAACCTGGGGACTGGAGGTTTCGACGGGCCTGACCCGCAGACTGACAACGCCATCATTCGTACCGCCGGGAACCTGGACTGGAACCAAACGACCTGTAACGGTGGCGCCTGGCAGATGAATGGTTCCAAGATGACCATTTCCGAGTGCAACGGCAGGTTGTACTACCTGTGGGTGCAGTTCAACGATCCCAATATTATGATGGACGACTGTGCTGAGCGTGGCATGACTGGTGCGGACGTGGTTGGTTCTGCCAACGGTGAGTTGTACCTGGCTGTTTCGGACGATGGTGGTCTGACCTGGGATCTACCTCGTAATCTGACCAACTCGCACACACCGCACTGTGACCCCACCATCGGCACTCGCTGTGAGTCTGATCACTATCCGTCGATGGCGCGTTTTGGCACCAATACTGTCGGCCAGGACATGTCGGGAGCGGAGGTATTGATCCCTGCCGGTGGTTCAGACAACGGCTGGTATCTTGACGTTCAGTATATCAACGATCCGGATCCGGGTAGTGTCATTTCGGATGAAGGCACGTGGCAATTGGCAGACGTTCTGTGGTTCCGCCTGGCCTGTGTACAGCCGGAGCCGATGCCTCTGCTGGTGCCGACATGGACCTCGATTGGTTTCCCCTCCTGGAGCCGTCATGGCGTGATCCATGACACCGACCTGGTGCTGGCGAACATGGGTAACTCGGCTGCTACCTTCACGGTGGGAATCGAAGAAGACACAGGGCCTGCCGGCTGGCTGGCTGTATCCGCCGAATTGCAAGGTAC
This sequence comes from uncultured bacterium, assembly GCA_965603125.1. Taxonomy (GTDB): domain Bacteria; phylum Zixibacteria; class MSB-5A5; order GN15; family FEB-12; genus JAJRTA01. Next base: position 46,621 of record CBFDBU010000003.1, read on the forward strand.
TGTCAACGTTCCGTCAGGTCTTGAAGGTACCTTGACCGGTACGGTGTACATCAACGCCCTAGGTGCTGCTGGAGTAAACAATCCGGGCACAATTCACTATCTTGCCGGCCGTCTGATCCTGGAAGGTAACCATGTGTCCAGTCCCGACACTCTTGAGATTGAACACTGGGTTACTGATACGGTTATCACACCTGTCTGGGATACCATCTATGCCGGCAGCGGCAGCAAGTACAATGCCTGCATGGCTCTGACTGTCGCCAACAACGGCAACTGGGGTCACCAGGGTATCGGACATGTCAACATGGACTACTATGACTATGGTGATTGCGACGACGCCGAGGAATACAGCGAGGGCGACACCATTCCGGGTGATGCCACGATCTACGTCTACGACGCCTCACCGGTGATCTGCTGGATGGATGCGACCGATACGGTTCGCTGCAACTGGTCGATCTTTGGCGACGGTTACATCTCTGATAACGGCCTCCTCCCCTGGAGCCACACGCCACCGGAAGATATGGGCGACTACGAGGTCTTCCAGTCCTCGTTCGTGACACGTGACACTGGTATCATGTTTGAGAAGCAGTGGATTGCGCCGCGCGCGGCGGTGGATAGTTGTCACTTCCTGATTCAGTATCTGAGGATCTATTCCTACGACGGGGAGACGCACGAAGGTCTGGCCATTGGTGAGGCAATCGACTGGGATATTCCCTCCGACTCGGCGTTTCGTAATCGTTCCGGTTTCGATCCCAACCTCAGCCTGATCTATCAGCAAGGGTCTGAATACAATCAGGACGATGCCTACGAGTGCATGGACAACGATGATCGTTACGGCGGCATTGAGCTGCTGAAGATCATCGAGAGCGGCGAGCCGGCAGGTGTGCAGTACGGCTGCTACACGTCCGACAACTCGACCCAGGCCTATCCGACCGGAGGGTTCGTTCCGGATTCGATCTACAAGTACATGATCAACAGTGTAGGCTGTGTAATCTCAGATTCGGTTGACGCCGATCTGTACTCGGTGATGACGTTTCGCTGGGATTACACCCTTGCCCCGGGTGACACGTTAGAGGTCTACAAGTGCTTGATCACGAGTAATGTTGACTATGCGGCCTTTATCGCTGATGCCGAGGCCTGCCATCGCTGGTATGCGAATCACTTGGAGCCGAACTGGCCGCCGGAGTTGATCCCGATCAATCCAGGTGGAGAGCCAATCATATTCGAGGTTGACGCTGAGAACACGATCAATGTCTCGGCCAGCGATCCTAATAGATACGATGAAATTAAGCTGACTGCCGTTCCGAATCCGGCCATACCTGGTCATGAGTGGACGGATAACGGAGACGGCACCGGTGAATTCACTTGGACACCCATGATGGAGGACGTTGGTCTCTACACCATCACGTTCACGGCTGACGACGGGCAGGGCCGAGCTACCGACTTCGAGGATGTCGAGGTCGAGGTGGTAGTCGCCGGCTGCTGTGTCATCCGTGGTGACATCGACCACAGCGGAGTCCTCCCGATAGACATCGCGGACCTGGTGTATCTCGTCGACTACATGTTCAACTCCGGACCTGAGCCTGAGTGCCCGGAGGAGGGAAACGTGGATGCGATTGGTGGCGAGTTGATCGATATTGCCGACCTGGTCTACCTGGTAGACTTCATGTTCAACCAGGGGCCGGCACCGGTCGCTTGTCCCTAGGAGCTTGTTGAAAAACTCGTTGTTTTTAGCTGAGTGTAATGAATGTTCCGTGTATCCTTCGGGAGTAGAATAACTCTCCAGCGAGAGGTTCGGAAGATGCGCGGCACAGATGATGATCAACAGGCGATGTTCAGTTATGTATCCTTGGAATCCCGTGTTCCCGAGGACCACCCTTTGCGTTCGATTCGTCGGATGGTAGACCGGATTCTGGCCGGTTTATCAGGTGAGTTGACCTCGATGTATTCCCATACTGGTCGCCCTTCGATAGCGCCGGAACGTCTTCTTCGGGCCTTGTTATTGCAGGTTCTGTACACGATTCGCAGTGAGCGGATGCTGATGGAGCAGTTGGATTACAACATGCTTTTTCGCTGGTTTGTGGGTTTGTCGATGGATGATGTGGTTTGGGATCATTCTACGTTCACCAAGAATCGGGATCGTTTTCTGGAGTCTGACCTGGCGGGTGCGTTTTTCTCGGGCGTTGTTTCACAGGCGGCTGAGGCCGGTCTTTTGTCTGATGAACATTTCACGGTTGACGGGACATTGATCGATGCCTGGGCCTCGATGAAGAGTTTTCGTCCGAAGGATGATAGCCACGATTCTTCCTCTGAGGGTGTTCATAATCGTTCGGTAGATTTTCATGGTGAGAAGCGTCGCAATGATACTCATGAGTCCACGACTGACCCGGATGCCCGGTTGTATCGTAAGGGGAAAGGCAAGGAATCCCGGTTGGCGTTCATGGGTCATGCTCTGATGGAGAACCGCAATGGTCTGGTGGTTGATACGCTTCTGACTCTGGCGACCGGGAAAGCCGAGCGGGAGGCGGCCCTGGAGATGGTGTCCGGTTTGACCGGCCGGAAGCGCCTTACGTTGGGGGCAGACAAGGCCTATGACGCTGGAGATTTGGTTAATAATCTCAGGCAACTGAACGTTACGCCTCATGTGGCGCGGAACGACAAGCGGCGCCGGTCGGCGATAGACGGCAGGACAGTACGACATGCCGGCTATGTTGTCAGTCAACGAATGAGGAAACGAGTTGAGGAGATCTTTGGTTGGATCAAGACGGTTGGGAATCTGCGTAAGACTCGTCATCGCGGACGCCGGCGTGTGGACTGGATGTTCGCCTTTACTGCCGCCGCGTACAATCTGGTTCGTATGAGAGCCCTCTTGAAGGGATCAGTACCATGATTCCGGGTGGAAGTATGCCCGGGGGCGTGCAACCGGGGCTGCCGGAAACGGTGAGGGACCGGTTGACCTCCGCTACGGGCCATCCGAGACAGATCCGTTGAACGAGAAACGATAACAAAAGAGACAAATGACCCCCTAAGCGTTCTTTTTCAACAAGCTGCTAGACCGGTAAGCGGCAACCTGGTGAACTATGTGGATGGCGTGACTGTTGTCCAGATGGGCAGGACCCGTCGGCATGGTTGATTAGCTCGGAATCCCCCTGAGGTGTATAACGGCGGATGGGACACTTTTGGACCGCTCTTTACACCGGCGGACCCGCACGTGACTGACGGAGTCTGTTTCGAATAATCCGGCAAGTGAGGTTTGTCGAATCCGCTTCTTCAGAGAAACGCGGTGACAGGCAGTCCACACAGTGTTCCCCTATGTTTGAGACCGCCTGCCTGCCTGCCTGAGCGTCACAATGTTCTTGCTCTGACGACTACCTGATGCTTTTGTCCGGGTACGGCGGGTGAGGCGGATATTCCTTCGGTTCTTCGGCAATCTTATCCAGCAAGTAGTCGATGGCGTAGTCGAGCTGGGGATCCTTGCCTTCCAGAATCGACGCCGGATCGTTGATGATTTCGATGTCAGGCTCAGAGCCCCATCCTTCAATCAGCCATTCGCCGTCCAGTGCCCAGCCGGGGTACTCCGGCAGGGTTACCATCCCGCGGTCGCTCAACCGCTTGTCCATACGGATACCGATCCAGCCGCCCCAGGTGCGCTCGCCGATAACCGGGCCGAGCTTCAGGGCTTTAACACCCTCGGTGAACGTCTCGCCGTCAGAACCGGTCTCGGCGTTGCAGAGAGTCGCCATGTGTCCGAAGAATGCCAGCCAGGGATGGGTGTAGGTTGTTCCGTACCGACCTTCCCTGCCGATTGCCCAGACTTTCCGCGCCAAATGAGCCAGAAGCATCCCGGCTACGAATCCGCCTCCGTTATACCTGACATCAACGATCAATCCTTCTTTCTTGTACTGGGGAGGATACTGCCAACCGAACTGTGACAGCCCGGCGCCGCCCATGTTTGAAAGATGGATGTACCCGATCTTCCCGCCGGAGGCGTGCTCGACATACTGCCGCCTGTCCTCAACCCAGTCGGTGTAGCGAAGCCTGCTTTCCGAAGCCATCGGCTTGACGATCAGTTGTTTGGCGCCTTCAAGAGTCGACTTATCGTTGACGGTCAACTGCACCAACTTGCCGGCTTTGTTCACCAGATACTTTAGATAATTCTCCCCGATATCCACCGGCTGGTTGTCGACCGCCAGGAGGTAGTCGCCCACTCTAACATCCATGCCCGGTTCCGCCAGAGGGGAACACAACTTCTCGCTTCCGGGATGAGGGGCCAGTATCCGCGTAATCTTGTATTTGCCGGAAGCTTCATCCGGAGCAACGTCAATACCCAGCAGCCCGATTGATACGGATTTGGGCTTGCGCTTTTCGCCGCCCCATACATAGGTATGACCGGCTGCCAGTTCCGCGATCATTTCGCCGATCAAGTCATTCAACTCGTCGCGGGTGGAGATTCTGTTGATCAGGTCTCCATACTGGCTTCTGACTTGCTCCCAGTTCACGCCGTGATGGTCAGGATCGTAGAAGAAGTCCCTTTGAAGCCGCCAGGCCTCGTTGAACATCTGTCGCCATTCATCCCGGGGATTGATCGGAAGGGTTAGATCGTCCAGGTTGACCAGTGCGTCCTTGTCTTTGGGAGCAGGCGCCTTCTTAGAACCAGCATCCATGCGGACGAAATCTTTTCCCTTTCTCACCATCACAATTTGGTTGTCGTCGGAGATATCGTAGGAGTTTATGCCGGAAATAACCACCGTATCCTTCTTCTCCTTTAGATCGTACAGGTGAAGGGTGTACCGGCCGCCCTCATCCGGCCTACGCTCGGCCAACATGCCGCGATCGCGGTAGGATAGGTAATAGAGTTTTCCGGGGATAGCCCGGAGGTTTCTGTAGTTCCCGGAAGGAACATCCACCTCGATCTTGCGTTCAGACAGGTCGGCAAAATCAACTTCGACCTTGACCATCTCCTTTTTCTTCTCTTTTTCCTTTTCCTTGTCCTTTTTGTCGGACTGCTTCTTGTCTTCGTCGGGCTGATCTTCCTCCACATCGGCCTTGTGAGCGAACGGCGACTTGTCGCCCACCTTGAGAACCAGAAGGTAGAGTCTGGTCATTTCATCAAATATGAAGCGTGATTCAACATGACAGAGCCGCGGATTGAAGGTTGCATCTTGGAGGAAAAAGAGGTACTTGCCGTCGGGGTCCCACGAAGGCGAACTGCTGTTGAACATCGCGTCGGTGACAACGTGGGACTTCTTTGAGGTCAAATCGTAAACCTTGATAACGTGGTACTCAGTTTCGGTCGGGATGGCATAGGCCAGGAAACGGCTGTCAGGTGACCAACTGTGCTGTCTGATCTCCCAGGCACCGCTGTCTACCACCAGCGTGGACTTGCTTTCGATATTGAAGAGGTTCAGCCGGCACTTGAAATCGGAAAACGAAATCCATTTGCCGTCCGGCGAATACTGTGGTTGGTAATGCCATCCGAGCTTGGAGTCAGTAAGTTGAGTCGGTTCCGATCCGCCCAAGGCGTCCCAGAGCCAGAGCTCTTCCTCGCCGGTGGCATCGGAGACAGCCATGACAGTCGTGCCGTCAGGTGAAAACGACGGGTCCTTCTGGCGTGACGTCGGTGCAATGCTGACGCGGCGCGTCAAGCCTTCTTTCTTTGTTGGGATAGAAAATAGCTCGCCTCGCGCTGCTATTACCATACGTCTTCCATCGGGTGAGAGATTGTAGTTGCTGATATTCGCCTTGGCGTCGATGAATTTGGGGCGGCACTGCAGTCGATCGCTGGGAAGCGTGATGTTGACTCGACTCGTCTGGCCACTTTCTAGATCCAGTAACCAGACATCCATGGCTAACTGGTAGACGATTCTGTCCCGTGAGGCGCTTGGCCAGCGGACGTCATAGTCGGTATGGAACGTGATCTGTTTTCGTTCGGAGCGGTTCGGGTCGATGGACCAGATATTGGCACGGCCGGAGCTGTCTGATTCGAAATAAATGCGGTCTCCGATCCACATGGGGAATCTGTCGGTTCCTGAATAATCCGTGATCTTCTTGAAGTCCCGGTCGGCAAGGTTCCCCACCCAGATATCCTCGGCCCATCCCCCATGGTATCTCTTCCAGGTGCGAAATGCTCTGAAAAGGCGTGTGAAGGCAACTCCGGGGCCCTCGGGTTCATAGGTTAGTGTTGCGCCTTTGTCCAGGGGCAGAGCCTCGGGATACCCGCCATCAGGCGGAACCGCGAACAGCTTGTAATAGTAATTGCCCGATTCGAAAAAGGAGCGGAAAAGAACCTTGCCGTCCGGAGTCCAACCGACAACCTGATCGTTACTCGGATGGTAGGTCAGACGGACCGGCTCTCCGCCAGTGGCCGGCATCACGTAGACATCGGCGTTGCCGTCGTATTCGCCCGTAAACGCTATATACTTGCCGTCAGGTGAGAACTTGGCGAATCGCTCTTCGCCCTCAGCGGTAGTCAACCTGACAGCCGTGCCGCCTGTGGCCGGGGCAGTCCAGAGGTCACCCTCGGAGGTAAAGATTATCCGGTCTTGGAAAATATCCGGGAATCGGAAGAACCCCTGGAGCTTGTCCGTGTCATCCTGCGACAGTGCGGCGGAATGAGCCGCAAAGGTCGCGATGATTAAGCAGACAGCCAAGTAGGTGATAGATCGTGCTTTGTTCATGACGTTTCCTTTCAGAGAGAGCCAACCACTCCAGCGCAGCAACGGCTCGTCGAATAAGTGTTTCTTCAAAACGTTTGTGACACTTTGAGTTGGATGATAAAAGGTTCTTTGCCTTGTGGCAAGTACTTATATTGCCTCGCTGTCCTGGATTCTGTCAAGCGATTTGTGTAAATTCGTTTTCAGGCATATCTCTTGGGTTGTTTAGAACATAAGCTATTATTCCGTATACTATTCTCTCGGCACTTCCAGCGTTGTTGCAGGAGCGCATGGGGATGATCCGTTTTCGGATCTCTTCCAGGTATCGCTCGATCGGGTTGTTGGTTTTCAGCGATGTTCGTAGCGGTTCAGGATATCTGAGATAGATAAAGCAGGCATCGATATTCTTGAAGAACAGACGGACCGCTTTGTGTTCTTTTTTGGCCCACTTGTCGGCAAACTCTCTCAGCCGTTTCCGTCCCCCGGTTTCATTGGCGGCCCCAAAGACATGCAGAGCATCGGCGACTATGCGATGGCGGTGTCGTTTCTCGGCCAGATGGTTACCCAGGTCCATAGCTTTGTGGAAGGTGCACAACTGATGCTTGACGCGCGGGTAGAGAGCTCGAATCGCTTTGACCAACCCCGCGGCACCATCGGAGACAATCACCTCCATCCCCGGCGGGTGGCAGGTTCAAACTCGTTTGGACCCGGCCGCAAAAAACACCCCCCAAACAAACCAACAATGGCGGGTCCGAGGACGGACCCACCCTACGGATCTACGGCAATCGATGCCGAGTAAAAAACGATCGGCAACCAGCCGCTTTTGACGTTGACTTCGCGTCGGTCGCGGCGTACCATTCGGAGACGGTGGCGACAGGCGTCCGTCGTGTGCATCAGGATCAACCAGTAACAGGGAGTGTTGATTGTCTCACTTAACGGTAAATATTGACATGGTGGCGGCGCTGCGTGAAATCAGAGGTCTTGCTGAGCCGGACCCGGCCGATGTCGCAGTGCTGGCCAGCCTGGCCGGAGCGGACGGTATCGCCGTTCAGCTTCGACGCAGCCGCCGGTTCGTTCGCGATCGCGACGTCTATATCCTGAAAGGCATTGTCAAGACCAAGCTGACTCTTGAGCTACCGCCGGTGGACGAGTTTATTGAAACGGCTCTCGAAGTGAAACCCTGGATGGTTACATTCGGCGCCGATCAGGTCAATGGGGACGGCCCCATTTCACCAATTGATCTCAATGTGGCCGATATCGACTTCCGCGACACGGTGACCCGGTTCAAGGCGGTCGGGGTCCACGTGGGTTTCTTTGTCGAACCGAACCCTGATCAGATCAAGGGCGTGTCCCGGACCGGTGGCGGGGCGGTGCTGTTTGACTGCTCCGGTTACAGCAATGCGCAGACAGTTGAGCAGGCCCAGGAAGAACTCGATCGACTCGACCACACCGCTAATGCCGCCGCCAAAGCCGAACTGGCGGTTCACTGTGGAAGAGGGATCAGTTATCGCAATATCCGCCCCTTGGTCGAGCTGGAGTTGGTCGATGAGTTCGTCATCGGATACGCCATTGCCTCGCGAGCGCTGCTGGTCGGTTACGAGCGAGCGGTGCTTGAAATGCACCGACTGGTCAGGGGACAGGCGGCTCAGTAACTGTAGTCTCGCCTGCCGCCGGCCCTGTCGACAGGAGAATACGCGTCGGCCGATATGCCGCCAACCTGTTCAGCCACTGATTCGCTCGACAAACGGCATACTGAGGTTCCACCCACATGACTACTCCTGAGAGCACGCGTTCCCGGCGCGTACGAATAGAAGTGGATCTGTCGCATTCGCCGGAAAGGCTGGATCGTTACCTGGCCGACCGACCGGAAATCGACCTCACCAGAAGCCGCATCCAGACGCTTATTGCAGATGGTCTGGTAACGGTCAACGGGGAGATAGTCCCGAAAAACCACCGCGTAAGAGGGGGCGAAGCGGTGGCTGTGACAATCCCACCACCGACCGGGCCGCATCTTGACGGAGAAGACATCCCGCTCGATATCGTCTACGAGGATGAGCACTTAGTCGTCGTCAACAAACCGGCCGGGATGGTGACTCACCCTGCGCCCGGGAGTCACCGCGGGACATTAGTGAACGCCATGATTCACCACCTGGGGTCACTGCCCGAAGGGGGGGGCACAGACCGGCCGGGGATTGTGCACCGGCTCGACAAGAACACTTCGGGGCTGCTGGTGGTGGCCAGAAGTGAGGATACTCATCGTGCTCTCCAGAAAGCCGTTCGTGAGCGGTTGGTCAAGCGCACCTACCTGGCTCTCGTCTGCGGTAACATGGCATCGAAGGAGGGAAGTATCGAACTGCCCATTGGTCGCTCGCGCCGGGACCGCAAGAGGATGACCGTATCCGGCCGCGGGCGCGCCGCCCTGACACATTACACCCGGCGGGACCGGTTCCGTTCGTACGATCTGCTGGAGGTCAAACTCCATACCGGCCGCACCCACCAGATCAGGGTCCATTTTTCGTACCGGGGGCATCCGGTGTTCGGCGATCCGGATTACGGAGGACGACACAAATGGCTGCGGGGGATGTTCGGTCCCGAGCGGCCGCTGGCAAGACGCTTGTTGGAGACAATGGACCGCCAGGCGCTTCATGCCTCAAGGCTCGAATTCGTGCATCCGGTCACGGGAAAGACGTTGCGCCTCACGTCCGACCCACCGGAGGACTTCCGCGCTGTTCTTGCCCTGCTCGACAGGGAAGGGCGATAGACGGGCTAAGGGGCGCCTCTATGGAATCCGTACTACTGCCAGGCCGTGTGGCCCACCATTTATGGTGGGAATCATAGCGACAGGGTGGCACCTTCAAACTTGTTGTGTCGATGCGGCCAGGTCCAAACGAGTTTGAACCTGCCACCCCTTGCGTGACTTCATGATATGAACCAAGCCTACCGGCGTTTTTGCAGGAGTACGATCATCCGCCAGGATTTCTTGGTGTTGTCGAACGCCCTGTTGACATCGAGATCACCATACATCCCGGCGATCTCAAACCGCCCTGACTGCCCGATGAGCGCCTTGAGGTGCCCCAGGCCGAGGCGACGCGCCTTCTCGGGGCTCTCGAATGTCCTGGTGACTCCGTCCTCGGTTGTTGTCAAGCGAACAGTCCCGGTATCGATCTCCGTAATTGGATCGGTTACGCTGTCACTGGCCCAGTCTATCGACAGCTTGAGCCCGTCCTTTTCCATCTCCCACTTGTTCTGGGTGCTCGAATCGGCCCGGAAAGTATCGCGGGGATGGGGAAGTTCGATCAGGTAAACGCCGCCTTCGGTGAGATTGTCCGCGACGCTGCCAAAGTGACTGACGACGTCCTCGTTGGTCAGCAGCAGATTAAACGTAGCCATCATACAGATGGCCAGATCAACCGGCTGCTCCAGTTTGAATCTCCGGAAATCAGCCTCCAGCACATAGCCCGGCAGCTTTTCCTCATCATACAACTTCTGTGCGTAGAGGGCCATTTCGGGGCAGAGATCGACCCCGTAGGAAACGACCGACCTTCGTGCAAACTCCCGGCAGTACTGACCCGGGCCGCAGCCGAGTTCAACCATCGATCTGATCTCAGCAAGTCCTGCCAACGCTGCCGCTTCGCAGATGAAATCCACCGCCTTCTTGTAGTTACGCCAACTGAAGGCCAGCTCATACAGTTCAGGATGTTGGTAGGGATTATCCGACATCGATACTATTACTCCGGGGCAACTGGTTGACATTTGACGTTATGGCGCATATATACGAGTCATGCCCGACGAAAGCAAGAGCAGAAAGCTCACCTACGCCGATAGTGGCGTCAACATCGATGCCGGGGATCAGGTTGTTGACAGGATCAAACACCTCACCGCGGCTACGTTCAATAAGCAGGTGCTGGCCGGGATCGGCTCTTTTGGCGCCTTCTTCAAGCCTGACCTGAGTGGCTTTGACAAACCGGTCCTGGTTTCGTCGACCGACAGCGTCGGCACCAAGGTCAAGTTAGCTTTCATGACCGGTCGGCACGACACCGTCGGCGAGGATCTCGTGAATCACTGTGTCAACGACATTCTCGTCCACGGGGCGAAACCGCTCTATTTCCTGGACTATATCGGGATCGGCAAACTCAATCCGGATACGGTCGCCGAGATTGTATCCGGCCTGAGCCGTGCCTGCCGAAAGGTGGGTATGGCGCTGCCCGGTGGCGAGACGGCGGAAATGTCCGACATGTACCAGCCGGGGGAATATGACCTGGTGGGTTTCATTGTGGGGGTCGTGGAGCAGGAGCGGATAATTGACGGCTCCGCAATCAGGGAAGGCGATATCTGTCTCGGTTTGCCGTCCAGCGGTCTGCACACCAACGGCTATACCCTGGCGCGCAAAGTGGCCTTTGAGATTGCCGGTCTTGAACCTGATGATTTCGTTGATGAACTGCAGGGTACTATCGCCGACGCCCTGCTGGCCGTGCACCGGTCATACGCCCCCATTGTACATCCCTTGCTAACCCGGTTCAACATTCACGGTATGGCTCACATAACCGGCGGCGGGATTCCCGGCAACCTCAGCAGGGTTATGCCGAAAGGCCTTTCAGCGGAGATACGGAAGGGAAGCTGGCCGGTGCCACCGATTTTCCGATATCTCGAAAAGGCCGGCAACATAGACCCAAACGATATCTACCGAACCTTCAATATGGGTATCGGTTACACACTCGTGGTTGACGCCTCTGACGCCGGCGCGGTCGAAAAGGAGATCGCCGCCATGAGCGAATCGGTCTTCCGCATCGGCAGGATAACCGGGGGCGCAGAGCGCGTTGTCCTGGTAGAATAGAACGGCATGGTTCTTCTTTGCATTCTTGACGGTTTCGGCATTCGCGAGGCAACCGCTGACAATGCCATCGCGGCAGCATACAAGCCGAACTTCGACCGACTGACGGCAAGTTGCCCGCATACGAAGATCGACGGTTCGGGGCTGGCGGTCGGGTTGCCCGACGGTCAGATGGGCAACAGTGAGGTCGGCCACCTCAATATCGGTTCGGGACGGGTGGTCTATCAGGATATAACACGGATCGACAAGGCCATCGCCGACGGCGAGTTCTTCGATAATGCGGTGCTGGCCCCGGCTATGGCGAGGGCTGCGCTGGAAGGGAAGGCGGTGCATCTGCTCGGTCTTGTGTCCGACGGCTGCGTGCACTCGTCGCTGGAACATCTCTACGCCCTGACACGAATGGCCAAAGACATGAATGTGGGCGAGCTTTACCTGCATGCCTTCATGGACGGCCGGGACACCCCCCCCGATTCCGGTCAGCACTACCTGGCCGAGGTTATGGCGAAGTTCGATGAGATCGGTCTGGGCAGGATCGCCACCGTGAGCGGTCGCTACTACGCCATGGATCGGGACAAGCGATGGGATCGCGTCGAGAAAGCGTATCGGGCGATTGTGTATGGCGAGGGTGAGAAACATTCCGATCCGGTGGAGGCGATCCGGAACTCGTATAAGAGCGGCGTTACCGACGAGTTCGTTATGCCGGCGGTAATGGACCTCGGCTCCCCCGAGGCAGGCCGACTTCGGGAGGGCGACGTAGCGATCATTTTCAATTTCCGCTCCGACCGGGTGCGTGAGATCTCGCAGATGTTCCTCGGGTACAAGATTGACGGTCACAATCATTCCGACAATCCGCATATCGAACTGGTCACGATGACAAACTACGACGTATCCATGTTTGAACCCAAAGTCGCTTTCCAGCCCCACAAGCTGCGCCGCATTCTTGGCGAAGTTATCTCGGACGCCGGTCTGAGGCAGCTTCGCACCGCCGAGACCGAGAAATACGCCCACGTCACTTTCTTTTTCAACGGCGGCACGGAAGCGCCTTTTGCGGGCGAAGATCGTGACCTGATCCCGTCACCGAAGGTGGCCACCTACGATCTCAAGCCCGAGATGTCCTCGGTGGAAGTGACCGATAACGCCGTGAAGAAGATAACCTCCGGCCGATACGATTTGGTGGTGCTCAACTACGCCAACTGCGATATGGTCGGTCATACCGGTGATTTCGAGGCCGCCCGCAAGGCTGTGGAGGCTGTCGACGTCGGCCTGGGCAGACTGCTGGCAGCCGTAAAACAACAGCAGGCCGTTGCCGTCATAACCGCCGATCACGGCAACGCCGAGATGATGATCGATCCCCAGACAGGCGGTCCCTTCACAGCCCATACCACCAACCTGGTGCCATGCGTACTGTATGACCCGGCCTCGAAGGTGGGTCGCGCGGGAGCCGTCAATCTGCGTGAAGGCGGTATCCTAGCGGACATAGCGCCCATGATCCTTGATATCATGGGCCTTGAAGCGCCAAAGGAGATGACCGGCAAATCACTCATACTTCGGGGTTGACCGTTGGCTGGATTCATAAAAAGGGTCGGTCGTGTTCTCGTACCGGCGGATGTTGAGTTACGCAAGAGGCGGCTGGAACTGTTGGTCTGGTCGTTTCTGCTTTCGTTCGCCTATTATCCCGGCCCGTTTGGCTTCATCGCCTGGTTCGCCCTGATCCGGCCGCTGTGGATCATCAGCGGGCTTGAGAGACGCCATGCGTTCAGCGCCAGTTACTTTTACGCTTTCTTCTTCAACCTGTTCTCCATCTACTGGATAGCAATGGTCACGCCGCCGGGAATGGCGGCTGCGGTGGTGATTGTCTCTTTCTATTGCGCAGCCATCCTGATGACTTTCTGGAAGCTGTACCGCATCCGCCCTCTTTTCGGCTTTGTGGCCCTGCCGTTTCTGTGGGCGGGGATGGAGTACTTTCGCACCCTGAGCGAGTTCGCTTTTCCCTGGTCCGATCTGGGTTACACGCAGAGTTACTACCTGTATATTCTGCAGATCGTATCAGTCATCTCGGTGCACGGCCTCTCGTTTCTCGTAGTGACTGTGAATGTTCTCCTATGGCAGGTCTTTCGCAGGGTTCTCACCCCGGAGAGGCGGCTGACATCGCTACTGGTATCGTTGGCGATCGTGGCGGCGCTTTTGGCGTTCGGCTGGATCGAGACGCCCCGTTTTCCTCCGGAAGGGGATTTCAAGATCACCCTGCTGCAGGGGTCGGTACCGCTCGAAGAGAAATGGAAGGACGACAATCTTGATCACAGTCTCCTCCTCTATGACTCCCTCACTCAGGCAGCTGCCGACAGCACCACGAGGCTGTACATCTGGCCGGAGACCTCAGTCCCCTGTTACCTGACCCACAACCGTTACGCCCGCCAGTGGGTTGGCCGCATTGCGAGGCAGTCCGGCGGCTACCATCTGGTGGGGGCGCTGGGAGCCGACGCCGACAACGACAAGACCAAATACTACAACTCCTGCTACCAGGTTGATCCCTCCGGTCGCTTCGGATCCCGCTATGACAAGGTGAAGTTAGTGCCGTTCTCGGAGCATGTACCCTACCAGGACTATGTCCCCTTTCTTGAAAAGGGTTTCCTCAGACAGTACCTGACTTTTATCGATCGCTACGGGGTGCAGTGGTGGTCGGATTTCTATCCCGGCGACTCAGCCTTCCTGTTTCATTTACCGGACGCCGCCTACTCGGTGCTGATATGCTTTGAGACCACTTTTCCCGAATTCGTGCGCGCTACCATCCTGGACGGGGCCCAGTTCGTCGTCGGGATCACCAACGACACCTGGTTCGGACACTCGGTCGGCATTCACATGCACGCCCGAATCTTCGTCACACGTGCGGTTGAGAATCGTTGCTGGTTCGCGCGCGTGGCCAACAGCGGTCTGACCTTCATCGTCGACCCCTATGGTCGTATTCGCGGTTCCCTTAAACTGGATGAGGTAGGCGCCCTGGAGGGGAAAGTCGCTCTGCTTGATGAGCGTTCGTTTTACACCAGGCACGGTGACCTCGTGGGGCGGTTCTCTTTCTTGTTTGCCGTCTCGGTGGTGGCTATATTGATTATCCTATGGTTACTTGGAAAGGTCTGGCCGGGAAGGCCCGTGTCGCGATCCTGATTGCGGCGGTATCAGCTTGTCCGTCGCCTTCCCCGGCTCTGGACAGACAGTGGCAAACGCTGACCTCCTTCAAAGAGGTCAGGCGGATGCGCCAGATAGGCGACACGCTCTTCCTGGTCACGTCGGGCGGACTGCTGGCCATACCCGACGTCAATGCTCCCGGCGTGCCGTACACGAATGTCGACGGCTTGGGCACGACCGACATCACCGACATGCTGGCCGACGCCGACGGTCGGAAATGGATCACGGGTCTGGGTCGCCTGATCAGAATCAGCGGCGGTGACTTCACGGTCTTTCTGTTTTCCGATGACAACGATGACCTGATCGGGCTGCACCGCGTTATTGATGACGGGGACAACTTGTGGGTGGGCACGGAGATCGGACTGGTGCTCTTCTCCAAGACGGTTGACGGCGGGCAGATACAGGACTCCTATGGTCGGTTCGGAGACCTGCCGGATTTCCCGGCCGTCTATGACATGGCGCTTGACGGTGACAGCATCTGGCTGGCGACGTCCGCTGGAGTGGCCGTGGCTGATCGCACCGATCCGGTCCTGCTCAAATCGCCTGCCCGATGGACCGTGTTTGCAGGTGGCGCGTTATCGGGAGCTACGGTCGTCAGCCGCGTGGTCCTGGCCGAAGGCAGCGCGTACATGGCGACGGACAACGGGCTCCTCCGCTTCGACAAAGCCACATCCGGGGTCGAGGCTCTGATAGGGACCGGATTGGCGATAGCGGACCTCTCTCTTGATAACGATACGCTTTTCTTCTGGTACAATGGTGGCATGGGATATATCGCGGACGATGCTCCCGTTTTGCTGCCGGTCGCCGGGCTGCCGTCAGCGCCGGTTACCGGGTTGAATAACGGCAGCTTTCGGTGGGTTGCGGTGGCGACCGGTGGGGTCTACCACGATTCGCCCGACGAGTATGCTGAATACCCGTACACGGGACTTCCGGGCAACCGCGTGAGTGATATTACCGTCAGCGCCGGGGGCGTCCTCACGGCGGCGTTCACCGAGAAACCGGCCGCCCGGCTTGCAGATGGGTTGTGGGAAAGCTATGACTACTGGGTTCGGGGTGGTACGTCCAAAATGATGACCGATTCCTCCGGCAATACCTGGAGCGGCACCGTTGGCAACGGCTTGTGGCTGCTCCGCGACGAGGGGCTTTCCAACTATGACGAAAACAACTCCACCATGCGCGGCAACACCGACAACCCTCCGGTGGGCGAGACCTATGTGTTAATCGTCGGCCTGGATACTGACGGGGATTATCTCTATGCCGCCTGTTACCGCGCGCTGAACATCTATCCGGTCGCCATTGCCGACATGCGCGCCGGCGACAGCCTCGTCCGCTGGGACTCCCTCGGCGTAGTCGATGGGATCACCACCGAGTTCGTGGTCTCGCTCGATCATCACGGCGGCTTTCTCGCGGTAGGGGCCGACCGCGAGCCGGGGGGAGTCTTCGTGTGTAACCTTGGCGAGGACCCCTTTGATCGCGATCCATACTCGTGCCTTCACTATACCGAGACCAATTCGTTCCTGGTGTCGAATGTGGTGCGCGCGGTGAGGTTCTCTCCCGGCGGCGTGCTGTGGGCGGGGACCAACAGCGGGCTGTCGCGCTATGACCCGGGATATGAGAGATTTGTCGATGTCGATCTACCGCCCGGAGTCGGCCACGATGTTCTTGACCTCGAGTTCGATTCCCGCGGCAACCTGTGGATTGGCACCAGCAGCGGACTGGCCCGGCTGGATGCTTCCACGGGCGCAGCCGAGGCATTCACCACGCGTAACAGCGGCCTGGTCGCCGACAGAATTGGAAGTCTGCATTCAGACCCTTTTACGGACGACCTCTATGTGGCCACAAACTCCGGCATCTCCCTGCTGCCGTCGCCAATCGGCCCATCGTCTTTCGCCGTCGAGCAGGTGGTCGCCATTCCCAATCCCTTCATCATCCGCTCCGACAATGACAGGCTCCGGTTCAACTATGCGCGAAAAGTCGCCGTCAGGATCTATTCGGTTGCCGGGGAATTGGTGCGCGAGACGGATACCAACAGACCCTGGGACGGTCGCAACCAGAAGGGTGAGAAAGCGGCCTCGGGCGTGTACATCTTTGTCCTGGCAGACGAAAGGGGAGAAGTCGGACGGGGCAAACTGCTCCTGGTGCGCGAACAATGAACGTCGCCCGCTATGTTGCATCGGACCTGTCGGCCGATGATATCCCACAGCCGCCTCTCGATTCTTTCTTCAATTCGTCCGGATTTGCCGATCTGTGGAGAGCCGTGGGCGGTACGCCGGTGTACTGGGTGGTCGAGGACGATGACGGGGACCTGGCCGGCTTCCTGCCCGGGGTCGAGTTTGGCCTCAGGGGATTCAGGCGCTTCCAGGCGATGCCGGATGGGTGTTACGGCGGGCTGCATCTCAGCCCCGGGAAACCGGATGACAAGGAGGTCATCGGCCGCCTGCTTCTTGACGCCATTGCCGGTGCGGGGTATTTGAAGGCATTCGTGACTGATTTCTACGCCGACTTTGACCGGCACGGCGACTTCCGCGCAGAAAAGCTCCGCACGACTCTCGTCGATATAGGCGACCCCGGCTGGCAACCGCCCGACAAGAAGCTCCATCAGGAAATCCGCAAGGCTGAGAGGGAAGGAATCGTAGTTGAGAGGTTCGACGCGCAGAATCACATGAAGCCTTTTCTTGGACTGGTAAGAGAAACGGAACTCCGGCACGACCGCAAACCCAGGTACCCGCACCGGTTCTATGCCGCTCTGGCGGAATTAGCGGCTCGCGATGACAGAGTGCAATGGCTCTGGTGCGAGCACGACGGCCGACCAGCCGCCTCACACATCTTCTTCATGGAACGGAACATGATCGTCAACTGGCAGGTCTATTTCGATAAGACCTTCTCCTTTCTGAAGCCCAATCAGTACACACTGTACATGATGGCAAAGGAAGCTTCACAAAAAGGCATCAGGTTTCTCAATTTAGGCTCCTCTCCTCCCGACGCCGTCGGCCTGCAAACCTACAAGGGCAGGTGGGGCGGCAAAGTCCACGAGTACTGCTGTCTTTGCCGGAAATCCTGGTTGGGAAAGCTGCTTTGAACACGGCGCGACTCAGAGTCCTGCTTCTGGCCGACAGTGTGGCCTTTCACACCGAGCGTTTCGCTGGTGAACTTCGTCGTCAGGGATGCAAGGTGCTGGTGGCGTCGCTTGAGCGTGGGAGGTTGCATCACTTTTATCTGAAGCGGCGCGGGCCGATCAGGGCGCTGCACTACCTGCTGGCTGTCAGGCAGGTTCGGCAGCTCATAGATCGCTTTCGGCCCGATGTCATCAACCCGCATTTCGCCTCCGGTTACGGTTTCGTGGCAACGCTGGCCCGGGCCGATCGCTCGATCCCAATCGTGCTCAATCTCTGGGGATCGGACGTGCTAATTGTTCCCCGGAAGTCCTTTCTTCACAGGTTCAAGACGGTACGGGCGCTGCGAGATGCGGATTTTGTCACGGGTGATTCAGAGTACCTGCTTTCAGCGGCCCGGCGGCTTGTTACATTCGAGAACTACAGCGTCATCCCGTGGGGTATCGAACGAGCCGCGCTCAAGTTGCGAAAGACCACTTATCACTACAGCAGGCCGCTGCGGATCATCATTCCCAGGTCTCACGAGCCGGTCTACAACAACTCATTTATTCTGCGCGCCCTGACATCGATGGTGCGCGACGGCCGCCTGCAGCTGACTTTCCCCGCTTTCGGGAGTCTGGTCGAGCGATTCCGCCGGGAGGTCGACGCCCTGCCGAAGCATAGCGTGCACCTGTACGAGAAAAAGGCGCGTACTGAGTTCCTGGGATTCATGGCTGAGCATGATGTCTACCTCTCGGCGGCGCGTTCGGATTCCTCACCCGCCTCGTTAATAGAAGCTATGGCGTTGGGTCTGGTCCCGGTGGCGGCCGATATCCCCGGTGTGAGGGAATGGCTCGACCGGGATTCCGGCTACCTCTACCGGGAGGAAGATGAGCAGGGACTCAGGGATATCATCGCGCAAATTTTTAGCCATGAGGACTTCTGTGAACAACTGCGCCGATCAAACTTGGAAGCGGTAAAGGACCGGGCGATCTTCGAGGAAAACGTGGGCGAGCAACTTCGGATCATGCTCCGGACCGTTCGGCGGAGGCGAGCATGAAAACGCGCCGGGTGCTTCTTGTCTGCTACTACTTCCCTCCCCTGGGGGGTGCGGGAGTGGGAAGGCCGTTAGCCCTGTTCAAACACCTGCCGCAGTATGGTTACGAGTGTGACGTGCTCACCGTCAAGCCGGTGGCCTACCGTGTTTTCGAACCGGAACTGATCGAGGGGTTGGACACCGACCGCATATATCGTTCCCCGTCGTGGGATCCCCAGCGACTTTTGTACCTGCTTGGTTTTCGCACCGTGGGGGAGCGCTTTGTGCGGCGATCAATGGCGGCCTCGCCGCGATTTTTCCCGGATTCCAAGATAGGCTGGGTGCGCCCGGCGGGGAGGCTGGGGCTTCGATTGGCAGGGCAGAAGCGCTACGACGCCATCATCTCCACGTCGCCGCCAATCTCCAGCCACCTGGTGGGGCGGCGTCTGGCTGACGCCACCGGCCTGCCCTCGATAGCCGACTTCCGCGATTACTGGACCAGCTACAGAATTGAAGACGAGTTTGCCGACAAGCGAACCAGAGAGCGAGCGTGGCGGTTGCTTGACAGCATCACCGGCGCTACGCCGCCTGCGACAATCACCACCGTCAATCAGGCCATCGCCGACTACTTAGGTCAGGGAGAAGTGATTTACAACAGTTTCGACAGCGAGACGGCCCGGCTCTGGAAACCGCCCTCTGCGGGATCGGCGTTCACAATTGGGCTCTTGGGGACTTTTGATGAGCTTGTGCCGGTGGAGCCGCTGCTGAAAGTGATCGCAGCAGCGCGAGATTCCGAGCCGGAGCTGTTTAACAAACTGCGATTGTTGCAAGTGGGAAGGGTGGAATCGCGCTGGCTGGAGGCTTTGCTTTCCAGGTATGGGTTGCTTGAGATATGCGACCGGCTCGGCTTCCGACGCAGGAGAGAATCAGTTCAGATCCTCTCGCAGGCTGGTCTGTTCTATGTTGGTCTGTCGCCTCAGGCGCAAGGTGTTCTGCCGGGGCGGCTGTTTGACTTGCTGGCATCGGGTCGTCCGATTCTGGCAGCCATCCCCCCCGGCAGCGAAGCAGAACGGCTCATCACCGGTGGCGGCAACGGGCATTGCTTCGATGGTGGTGACACCGCCTCGATCAACTCCGCGTCGGACTTCCTGGCGGGTCAACTCAGGCTGTGGGAAACGGGTCGCCTGGACATCACACCACTGTCGGATTACGCAAGGCAATTCTCGGCGGAGCGCATGGCCGAGAAGTTCGCGCGGGTCATCCGCACTCTTGGCAACCACCGCGCATAGGTTCGAATATACATTGTCAACCGGGGCGCGGGCCCAAAGCCGATAAAAAAAGCCAGGCGTCAACGGCGCCTGGCTACAAGTTGATATTACCGCGTGTTTATTCTTCGATAGTGATGCACTCCTCAGGGCAAGCCTCAGCAGCCTCACGCACTTCATCTTCGAGCTCGGGTGGAACTACGTCGACGATGACAATAGCAATGTCCTCATCATTCATTTCGAACACCTCGGGACACATCTCGCTGCAGACGGCGTCGCCGCTACACTTTTCGGCATCCACTTTGACCTTCATGATCTTATCCTCCTTGCTGACTTTGATTCACACATGTCCGTTCGACAAAAGGCATAACCACGATTTTTACCTCCCTGCATATACGAATCTGGGCTGGATTGTCAAACGGTTTTTTGCGCCCGGCAGGATTTATTTCCCAGCCCGGAGTTGTCCTTTTTGCGATCGATCCGGTCGACGGCTGTCGGCCGTCCGGAAGAACTACGAGAACTCGGAGTCGGCGAAGGGCTGCAGTGTGTCCTCAGCGCCCGTGAACATCGCCATCGCCGAGGTTACCGTCAGCAGGTTGTCCAGCGCCTCGCGACTGAGGCGGTCGGGACGATCCAGGATTTCCTTGAGCGCCCGTCGAGAGAAGGGCTCCGCTAATGGTTTGCAGTTTGCCACCTGCCGCCGCAGGCAGTTCACAGTGCTGGAGGTGGCGGCATACGATCCGGGTGGCCGGAGTACCTCCTTTACCCTGCGCATGATCCCTGGATACCTTCCCAGTAGTGATCCCAGCGCCAGTTGCTGCCGGAAAGCGAAGGTGGATATCGCCACTCCCCGGTTGGCGTCGGCTACCCGGATTGCCATCGGTGAAAGCTGCCCGAGAAACTCCCGGTAAAGTCGATGGTTCTTCTTCTGTTTGTCGGGGCAGTTCATGGCAGCGCGGAAAAAGGGCAGGCTATAGAACGGCGTACTGCACCAGAAATGGCAGCGGTTGCAGTCCTCGCCCTCAAAGAGCCACCGCATTCCCCGCTCATAATGAATGTGGTGCACGTATTTCTGATTGGCTGACCGCTCCGGATAGGAACTCATCAGCCCCTCCAGTTCGGCCATGATGTCATTGGTCCGCACCCCGGTCAGCCCGGCGACCTGTTCCGGTGACATGACCTGATAGCGGGCAACAATATGTGCCGCCAGGTGCGAGACGGATGGAAGCCGGCGGGCGGGCCTGACGTTGGGCAGCAGGTGGTCGCCGCCGTCGCCGGAGAAATACGTTATGTTGCGTCCAAACCTGCTGTCGATCTCGCGCATGAACGGGACTGCAAGAGCCGAGGCCAGGCTGTTGAGGCCGCCCTTTATCCGCAGGATATGCTGCAACTCCCGTCCGGTGGGCGTGTTCAGCCGAACGAGGTGCCAGTCCAGTTCCAGTCTGTCGGCCAATTGGCGGGCGCGGAGAACATCCCGAGAGGCCGCGCCGAACGCGTCCTCGAAGGTCATGGCTGCGAACGAAACACCGGCTTTCAGGAGCCCGGCCGCCACGGCGCGTGAATCATGACCTCCGCTGAGTGACAGCACGCATCTACGGTCCCTGTCGGCCTGCACGCGGCAGGCGGCAATGAAAAGCGACACCAGGTGAGCGGCGGTCTCACTGATCGGCTGAGGCTCCTGCCGCTCGCCAAAGCAGAACTGATGCAGTGCCCGACGCTGCGCTCTTTCTCCCCGGCCCGACCAGCGAATCAGGGTAGCGGGCGGAAGACGATCGACGCCGTCAAGAAGCGTCCTGACGCCCCACGGGAACCCGAACAACAAATACTGAGCGACGGCCATCCGATCTACACGCGCGGAACCGTGGACACCAGCCACGAATCTGATTTCACGTGAGAGGCAGCATTGGCCGTCTGCTCCCTCGTGGAAGTAAACCGGTAGTCGCCCGAGAGCGTCGTTCAGGAAGGCCCACCGACCCGAGGCCTTGTCGTGCAGCATGAGGATGAAGTCGCCGTCGCGTTCGAGCAACCAGTCCCGAACCCCGTCGGCATTTCGGTGGGCATGGTCGAACACATGCCCCGCCAGTGACATCAGGTCGTCGCGAAGACCCGTTCCATGACCACAATGAAGCCGTCCTTCCAGCAGGATCAGGTAGTCGTCGTTCTGCATGACAGCCACCGGGTACTCCCCGTAGCGTGTCACCCCGAGCCAGGTAGTCTCATCCTGGTAGACGATTTCACGCACGTATCCCCGGTCGTGCAGAAGTTTCCCGGCCTGAGCGCTGTACTGCTCGCGGGCTGCCTCGCCTGTGTTCGCGTGAACGAAATGTATCCCCGGCACCGAGCTTCTCCCGCGCTACCCCGGTTGTTTCTCTGCAAGGGCGGCGTCGCGCAATTATAGCTCCGCGAAAGACCGGTGTAAAGGCCACTCTTGCAGAACTCGGTCGGACGACGGTAAAGGCGATTTAGGCTCAGCGGAAGATCAAAAAGAAAAGCGAGGCCGGGCGCACAGGATGCCCGGCCTCGGACAGGTCACGATCGGTCATCGAACGCTGAGGCACGCCTACCGCAACAGAACCATCTTCTTCCGGTCGGTGAGTTCACCAGCAGTCAACCGGTAGAAATAGACCCCGCTGGAGACAACGTTGCGGTTGTCATCCGTCCCGGTCCAGACTACTTCATGAGAACCAGCCGAAAGGGTCTCATCTATGAGCGTGGCGACCCGGCGGCCCAGCATGTTGTAGACCGTCAGCTTCACGGACTCACGCCGCTCCAGATGAAAGCGGATGGTCGTCGTCGGATTGAAAGGGTTGGGGTAGTTCTGGGATAGGCCGAAGGCCATCGGAAGTGTGCCGTGCTCGTCGTCACTGTCACAATCGGAGGCAATTGAAGGCGTGAACCGCTTGCGGGCGGTCAGGTAACCGACCTTGACGGCTGAAACCAGGTAGGCCTCACCGATGGAGAAGTCATAGCCGACAGCCGTGTTTCCCTCGTTGTCGGTCTGGTATCGGCCAAGCAACCGGCCCTGCCGGCTTATGAGAACCTCGCTGCCGGTGACCGGAGTGTCGCCGGAAGCAACATGAACCACAAGACTTCCGTCGTGGAAGGACAAGCGGATGGCCTGCTCCTGAGGGACCTCGGTGTAGATTCTCAGAGTGGGGTCGCCGTAGAAGTTCTGGCCATAGACGATATCGCGGACGTAGTGGTAGCGTTGCTTGGATTTGTACATGGCTTCCACCGCCGGCCGGCCCGGATTCGCAAACAGGGAGTCAAAGAATGCCTTCTGTAGCAAGTGGCTGGAACCCACCCAGCCCCAGCGTGAGTTGGCCACGAAAGCCACCGCGCCACGGTTCTCCACGCCGAGAAAGGTCTGCACCAAGTTCGGGTTGGGCTGATTGAAAGGCGGTTGATCGAGATCAAAACCGCCGTTATTGCAGGCCAGGGAATAGTAGAAGGCGCTCCTGCCGTTAGGCGCCAGGTTGCTGACCACGCCGTTGCTGTGCATGGCCGTGTCGGTGGTGAAAAACGATTTCGGGAAATGGTTATACCCCGATGTTCGGACATCGAACGTGCCGTCGCTGCCGTGAGAGATTATGTTGACAATCCCGTAACCCGCCGAGAGGGTATCAACCAGCTCAAGGGAACCGGCATTGTAAGGAGCCGGGTCGTCACCTCGATCCAGTTCCACGCCGCAGGCGGTGTCGATCCGGAAATGCTCCGGGTAGGCCGCGGCGATGCGACCGTGCTGTCCGCCGCCGCTGTAGTCGCGCATCTGGTCGGATGAGAAGAAGAAAGCACGGTTCAGGTAGTCGACCTCGCCCTCGCCCGGATTGGTCTCATAGGCAATCAGCTTGTCGACGTAGCCGGCGATCTCCTCTATGCAGTTGAACGGCAGACGGCCCACATTCAACTCCGGGATGATATCCGGCAAATCGTCTCCGCGTTCTCCCCACACGCCGTCGTCGTCAACATCCCACTCGCCGGTCAGGTCCGCAAAATACAGATCACAAATCTGCTGATCGCCCAGGTAGGGGACCTCGTCAGTGGCCCAGTGATAGGCGTAGCGGATCGGCAGTTTGGTTTCGTCACCCGCCAGCAGAACGTATCTTCCGCCTCGGGCATGAAACTCCACAAGGTAGGAACGCAGCTTTTCAGCATCGTCCCGGCCGGTGAAAGAAGCAGTTATGTCGTCTATGAGCACGACCTCGGTATTGTAGCCGGTACTGGTTTTGTAGGACGCCAGGCTGTTCAGCGGCTCGGCAAGCTCGGAGGTGGTGATAATGACGTAGTCGACCACCTCCACCTCGAAATCCCCAAGCGGCGACCGCGCTGCATATTCGTCCGGCCTCGCTGCGTCGGGGATCTCTGCAAGCAGGTCGGCTTCTGTGACAGTCCGGTCTCCAACGGTGATGACAATTGATCGGTTGAAAACCGCGTTTCCCTGTTCGTCGATCGTCACCGGGAACACGAGCAAGGAAGCATACCTGTCGCCGCCACACCTACGCTCACCCGCCACAAAGACCGGCAAGGCGCCGAAACGCTCACCCGGGATGGCGTCTCTTATTCGCTCTGCTTCGGCAACCGAACTGGCGGTGGCGATGTCGGTTAGCGCCTCGGGCAGGTTGAAACTGCCTATATACTCGTCTTCTACAACAGAGCATTCTACCGAGGCAATCGTCTCCAGACGTCCGAGCCGCAAGTAGAAAGTACGGGCGCCCAGCAGAATGGCGGATCCTGCGGCCGTCGGTTCAAAGTCGCTGTAACCCGCGGTATGGTTTTCGGGGATAAATGTCACCCGGGAACGGTCAAAACTAAGCGAAACCGGTCCGCCTTGCGTCGCGGCGCTGATCAGCAGAATCACCACCATGTATATGCAGAAAGCCCTTTTCATCGTATACCTCCGGCGTTTCAGCCTGAACTGTGCCGAAGAAGCGCAAGAAGGCAGCCGTTGATTAATGAGTCGGCAAGAGCTATCCCTGGGGGCCGTAAGTCGTTGGGTGACAATAAAATGTCGGAATTTGAGGTAACCCAGGCAGTGTCCGGCAGAAGAACTCAGAGTCGGATTCTGTGGCGGTGTTTCAACACTGTGGGGTCATGGTTTCTCCACCCTGTGAAATGTTGGAGAACGTATGTACCTCCGTACTCACTGGTAATCATGGGCTTAACCACCCACTGATGTTTACATCCCGTTACCGGCTGGCCCGCCGCCGATTAGTAGCAATCTTTTTTCGCCCCTAAGTGAAAAAACATCTTGACTTTACGTGGGAGAAAGATGTTCTTTTGAGGTAGATTGTAGAGAGAAGTGGGAGATAATGGCACAGCGTGCAGCCGGTTTTGTCGGTCAGTATCAGACGACTCTGGATGAAAAGGGGCGGTTTGCTCTGCCGGCCAGGTTGCGCGCCGTAAAGGGGCCCTCCGGCAGGATGCTTCTCGCGGGCAGCCCGATTCTCACCAAGGGGCTGGAGGGGTGTCTGAGTCTCTACCCGGAAGTGGAATGGGAAGAGATTCAGAATCGCCTTTCCTCGCTCAATTTTACGCAGAAGGATTTTCGGTATTTCTCGCGGCGGTTTTACTCGTCGGCCAGTGGTGTGAAGCTGGATCGCAACGGCAGGATACTGGTGCCGGCCCATCTCCTGAAGGAGGCCGGGCTTGACCGGGAACTTTTGGTGATAGGCGTCAACCGATGGATTGAAATCTGGAACAGGGAACGTTACAAATATTACCTGGAGCAGTACGCGGGCAGTTACGAGGAGGTTGCGGAAAGACTGTTCACCGCTCACGGATCAGAGCGGGAGTGATTATGGGCATCGGCCGGTAATGGCCGTCAAGGTCGTCCAGTTGCTGGTAACGGCTGCCGACGGCGCCTACATTGACCTCACGACGGGTTCGGGTGGACATCTCAGGGTTGCAGCGGAGGCCTTGGAACCCTCGGCGCGGTTGTACGGCATAGACAAGGACCCACAGGCCGTAGCCCGAGCCAGAACAAACCTCACCGATTGTCCCCAGCTCAAACAGATAATGCAGGCTTCCTACGGCGATCTGGTCGCAGTAGCAGGCCGATTGGAGGACAGAGCATTTGACGGCATCCTGCTGGATCTGGGGCTTTCCTCGGTCCAGCTTGACGATGCCGGGCGCGGCTTTTCGTTTCGATACGACGGGCCGCTGGATATGCGGTACGATCCGCAGTCGGGCGAACGGAGCGCAGCCGACCTCGTGAACACGCTGGACGTGGGAGAGCTGGCTGAGACGATCCGTGATTTCGGTGAAGAGAAACTGGCCGTGAGACTGGCCAGGGCCATCGTCAGGGAAAGACAAGAGAGAATGATTCGCACCACCTTCGACCTTGCCCGTATCGTCACCGCTACCATCCCCCCCCCTCACCGGACGAAATCACTGGCGCGCGTCTTCCAAGCCTTTCGGATTGCCGTCAACCGCGAACTCGACGAGTTGACCGGCGTGCTTCCCGGGGCGCTGTCGCTGCTGAAAGTGGGCGGGCGACTGGCCGTCATTTCGTATCACTCGCTCGAGGATCGCATTGTCAAGCGATTCTACCAGCGGGAGGCCAAGGGGTGTATCTGTCCCCCTCGCTATCCCGTCTGTGTCTGTGGTCGTGTCCCGCAGATAAAAATACTCACGCGTCGAGTAGTGGTGTCTGACGCTTCCGAGCGAGAAAGCAATCCGCGCTCGCGTTCGGCCCGGCTTCGGGTGGCGGAGAAGATCATGCCATGAGAAAGCCGGTCCGAAAGTTCAAGGAAACGCTCGACATTCGTTCGTCGATTCTCGTCCGGGTGCGCTCGCATCGCTACTTTCCGGTTTCCCTTCTGATAACGGTCTTTCTTATGGCTTCCGTTATCCACATCTGGCAGCGGGTCAGGGTCCTCGAGCTGGTCAGAGAAGTGTCGGAACTCAAGGCGCACAAAACCGCCCTGGCCGATGACGCCACCCGGCTCAACGCGGAGATTGCCACTCTCTCGATGGCCGGCCGTGTCGAGAAGTATGCCCGCGATACTTTAGGGCTGACGCCCCTGTCCGCGGAGCGCCTCTTCAGTCTGGTCAGGAAGGAGAAAGCCTGCGAGCTGGATGATCTGACGGCGGTGCTCCAGGCCATCGAACGCGTCACGGAACATATGCCGGTCATCTCTGAGACTCGTGCCTCAGCGGGCGAGTTGCCGCCGGTCAGGATTGACTCCGCCGGCGTTGGAGCGACCAGATGAGACTGACCCGTCAGCAGCGTATTCGCTTCGGAATCCTGTTCGTGGTGGTGGCGCTGTTTCTGGTCGCCATAGCCGGGCGGCTGGTGCATCTTCAGGTGTTCAATCACTCCCGCTACAGCGAGATCGTCGAGGGGCAATCCGCCGGTGAAGTCGTCATTCCCGCGGCCCGGGGTCTCATCTATGATCGCAATGGCTTGGTGGTCGCCGAAAATATCGCGCGATCGTCTCTTTACGCCTATCCGGCCGGCAAAAGTGAGTTGGGGCGGGTAGAGCATTACGTGGAAGAGCTTCTCGGCCTTGAGTCGGGGACGGCGCGGGCCAGGTTCGGTCTTGCGCCCCGTCGTTTTCGCTGGATCAGACGGAACCTTGACGATGAACTGGCGGCAGCGATAGCGGCTGATGCTCCGCGCGGACTGTACCTGCGGGAGGAAAACAGGCGATCTTATCCGTTCGGGCTGGTCGGCAAACAGATTCTCGGTTTCACCGATATCGACAACTGCGGGCAGTCGGGCCTGGAACTGGTGTGTGACTCGTCGTTGGCGGGGAAACACGGGGTGGCCGATGTCCGACGCGACGGTCTGCGCAATACTTTCCGGGTCAATGAAAAGGCGCTGCTCAAACCGGTTCCCGGTCGCGCGGTCGTTCTCACGGTTGATTGGCGCCTTCAGCAGATTGTCGAAGAGGAACTTCGCGCTGCGGTGCAGGAGCACAACGCCAGGTTAGGGATGGCCGTGTTCCTTGACTGCAACAACGGAGACATCATTGCCATGGCCCATTTCGATCCCGAGGAACCGAATCCGGAAAGGCCGACCAAGCTTCGTGCGGTGTCGGATCAGTTTGAACCGGGCTCGGTGTTCAAAGTCATCAGCGCGGCGGGGCTGCTTGACGCCGGACTGATCGATTTCGCGGACTCGGTTTTCTGTGAAGAGGGCCGGTGGCGCGTCTGCGGGCGGACTCTGCATGATGACAAGAAGCTCGGCTGGCTGCGTTTTCGGGACGTGATGGAACTGTCGAGCAACATCGGTCTGGCCAAGCTGGTCCTGCCGCTGGGGGGTGAACAGTTGTATGAGACTGCTCGGCGGTTCGGAATGGGTCGCAAACTCAGAGTCGGTCTGCCGGGCGAGGTCCGAGGCCGGCTGGCTTCGCCGGAGCGGTGGTCCGACTATAACGTGGCGGCGCTGGGGATGGGTCACTCGGTTGCCGTCAACGCCGCGCAGATGGCGGCTGCGACGGCCGCTATCGCCAACGGCGGTGAGTTACTGCGCCCACGACTTGTCCTGGGCTGCGTGGATGACGACGGCTATGTCACCGGCAGGCAGAAGCGTGAATTGATCGCGCGTGTCACGAAAGAATCATCGGCCGACACGCTTCGGGCCGTGCTGCGCGGTGTTGTCGAAAGGGGAACCGCCACTCCCGTCAACTCACCGGTGGTGAAAATCGCGGGCAAGACCGGCACGGCGGAGATCCCCGACCTGGAGAACCGGTGCTATTTCAAAAACAAGTTTATGGCCAGTTTTGCAGGATTCTTCCCGTTCGAGCGGCCGCTGGTGGCGGGTATCGTCGTTCTGACAGAACCTCACCCGATCCAGTACGGCGGGTGGACGGCGGGGCCGGCCTTCCGCAAGATCGCCGAGAGATACACGGTTTTGAATCCCGATTTCATTGCCGTACCGGAAAGGACGCTGGTGGAACGCGGAGGCGAGTTCGAGAATACGGTTGAAGTGCCGGACTTCCTCGGACGCCGCATGGAACGGGCTCGCCTGCTGGCTATGAAAAAGGGTGTCAAACTGCGGCGCAACGCGGAGGAGGGACAGGTTGTCTGGCAATTCCCGGTCGCCGATCGGCTGGTCATGAAAGGAGACGAGATTTTGGTGGCGGTCGCCGAGCGGGAGGAGACCCAACCGAGGATGCCGGATCTGAAGGGCCTTTCCGTTCGTGAGGCATCCGCTTTCCTGGATTTCGTCGGATCACGTTTCGAGATAGAGGGCCGCGGGCGTGTGGTTCATCAGTCAATCCGCCCGGGACAGGTAATATCGGAAAAATCAGTGTGTCGGCTAAGGTGCCGGGCAACGTAGGAGGCAGCTATCAAACTCGGGGACTTGATCAAAGGAATTGAACAAGCCAGGCTTGACGGTGACCCGCAAACCGAGATAGAGAACCTGCAGTACGATTCGCGTCTGATTAAGAAAAACGGCCTGTTTGTGGCGGTCACTGGCTTTGAGCGGGACGGCTACGATTTCGTGGACGACGCCGGAGCCAGGGGAGCCGTGGCGGTGATGGGCGAGCGCGATAAGTGTGACGGGATTGTCAACCATGTGACGGTACCGAATGTCAGAAAGGCGCTGGCCGATGTTTCGGCAATGTTCTACGGTTTCCCCGGGACGAAGATCAAAGTCTGCGGCGTCACCGGCACCAACGGCAAGACTACCACCTGCCACCTGATCAAGCGTGTTCTCGAAGCGCGCAGCAAGACGGCCGGGCTGGTTTCATCCGTCATTTACGACACCGGCGGGGAGACATTTCCGGCGGAGAGAACGACCCCGGAGTCGCTCGACCTGCAGCGGCTGCTGCTCCTGATGAAGGAGAACAACTGCGTCAACGCCGTCATTGAGGTTTCCTCGCACGCAATCGAACTGCACCGGATCGACAATGTCAACTTCCGCGTCGTTGTCTACACCAACATCTCGCGCGATCATCTTGACTTCCACAAGACCATGGAGAGCTATCTCGATACAAAAGGGAAGCTTCTGAAAAAGCTCGAAGGTCCGCTGTCCTACGCCGTAATAAACCTTGATGTCCCGGAGTTCCGCCGCTTTTTCGGGGACTTCAGTTCATCGTACATCAGTTATTCGCTCAGTGACTCCTCGGCCGATGTCTACTGCGCCACTTACAAGATAGAGCCGGGGCGGACGGTCTTCGACCTCGTAACGCCAATGGGGATTCGCACCGTAGACTTCCCGTTGCCGGGGAAGTTCAATCTGATGAACGGCCTGGCGGCGGCCTCAGCCGGACTGGCCAGCGGAGTCGATCTTGATAATATCGTCAAGGGACTCGAGGCCGGGCAGCCGGTGCCCGGACGGTTCCACCACCTCGATACGGGGCAGCCGTTTACAGTCTACATTGACTATGCGCACACGCCGGATGCAATTGTGAGGCTGTGCGAGGCAGCTCGGGAGATGTCCGACGGCAGGCTGCTGATCTTGTTCGGTTGCGGCGGAGATCGTGACAAGGGGAAACGCCCCATGATGGGTGAAGCGGCCACCAAAGCCGCCGACTTCGCAGTAGTCACGTCGGACAATCCACGCCGCGAGGATCCGATGGCGATTATCGAGGATATCAGACCCGGTCTGGAAGGCGACCATTACGAGATTATCGCCGACCGCAGCGAAGCCATAGCCGCCATCCTCAGGAAAGCAGAAAGCGGTGACATAGTCCTTCTGGCCGGCAAGGGAGCCGAGGACTATCAGGAAATTGGCGCTGAGCGAACCCCCTTCAGCGATGAGCAGGAGGCCCGCAGGGTTCTCGGTGACATGGGCTTTACCGGCCCGATGAAAGATGAGGAGCGTTGATTAGTTTGCGTTTCGATCAATTAGCTGCCGCGACAGGCGGAACACTCTTGAGCACTGCCAATGCCGCGCGGAAATTCGCCGGGGTGTCGATTGACAGCCGCACAGTCCGGAAGGGCCAGTTGTTTGTCGCCATCCGTGGCCCCAGCGATGACGGTCATAGCTACATCGGCGCGGCTCTCAAAAACGGCGCCGCCGGGATTGTCTCACGCCTGGAGTACCCCGGGCTGGAAGGCATCCCCGACAACGTCGCCGTGGTGACCGTGCCGGACACTCACGAGGCAATGCTGAGGCTGGCGCGGGACTACCGCAAACTGCTGCCGGCCCGCTTTGTCGCCATAACAGGCTCCAACGGCAAGACGACCACCAAAGAATTCACACACCGACTGCTCCAAGCCGCGAGTGCCGACTGTTTTCGCTCGCCGGGCAACCTGAACAATCTCTATGGCGTCCCCCTGGCGATATTTGCCATACCCCTCCAGACGGAGGTAGCCGTGCTGGAACTGGGTATATCGACCATGAACGAGATGCCGCGCCTGGCCTCTCTTGTCGAGCCGGACGTGATCGCCGTCACCAACGTGGGGCCGTCGCACCTGCAATTCCTGGATTCAGTCGAAGCAGTGGCGAAGGCCAAGTTGCAGTTGGTTCAAGCCGCGGCTGCCGACGTACCGGTCATTCTCAACGCCGACGACAAGCTCCTGCTGAGAGAAGCCCGCAAATGCCGCCCCGATTTCGTCACTTTCGCAACGGATAGTGAGGCCGACTTCAGGCCCCAGTCAGTTCAGCCCGAAGAGAACGGCGCCAGTATCGTCAGGATCGACGGTGTTTCCTTCCGACTGACCCTGCCGGGAAGGCATCAGGTGAGTAATCTGCTGGCCGCATATGCTATAGTCAAGACCCTCGGCTACAGCCTCGAAGGGGTCGACACGATGGACATCCCGCTCGAGACGCCGCCGATGCGCGGTCAGGTTGTGCACCGGGACGGCATCACAATCTTCGCCGACTGCTACAACGCCAACCCGGAATCGGTCAGGGCCGGTCTCGATGCTTTCTTTGACTGGCCCGGTGGGGGGCGCCGGGTTCTTATCCTCGGCGACATGCTGGAACTTGGCGACCAGGCTGCTCACTATCACCGCGAGATTGGGCGGCAACTGGTCGAGCGTGAGTTCGACCTGGCCGTCCTGGTTGGTCCTCTCTCAAAGCATGTGATGGAAGAGGCGACACGCCGAGGTCTGCCCGAGGGCAAGTTTCTGCATTTTGCTGATGCGGCGTCGTGCGCCCGCACCGTGTCTGGCTGTGTCAAAGACGGCGACCTTGTTTTTGTCAAGGCGTCGCGCGGAATTGGGCTGGAAGTAGTCATTAATGCCATGCCTGCGGGGGAGGTTGCCTGATGCTGTACCATCTCCTGGTTCCGTTGACAGAGTATGTATCGGGTTTGAATGTCTTCAGGTATATCACTTTCCGCGCCGCGGGCGCGACCGTCACTGCCATTCTGATCTGTCTCGTACTGGGGCCGCTGTTCATAAGAATTCTGCGAAAACACCAGGTGGCGGAGAGAATCAGGGACGAGGGACCATCCAGCCACAAGAAGAAAGAAGGCACTCCGACCATGGGGGGATTGATTATCCTGGCGGGGATAATCATACCCACCCTTCTGTGGGCCGACCTGACCAATTTCTATACTGTCATGGTCCTTCTGGTCACCGCCTGGCTGGGAGCGTTGGGTTTTATGGACGACTATCTCAAGGCGCTCAAGTCACAGCCGCGGGGCCTGGTGGCCCGCAAGAAGATGATCGGGCAGATCATGCTGGGAGTGGGATTCGCCCTCTGTCTTCTGTACCTGGCCCCCGACGGGCATTATGACGGCACCACCGACATTCCTTTCTTCAAGAACTGGTTTCTGAAATTGGGCGTGCTCTATATCCCGTTTGTAGTTGTCGTCCTGACCGGCGCCAGCAACGCGGTGAACCTTTCCGATGGCCTTGACGGACTGGCCATTGGGCTTTGCGGCCTGTGCTTTCTGGCTTTTGCCAGCTTTGCGTATCTCTCCGGCCGCGTCGATTTCTCCAGCTACCTCCAGATGGAGTACCTGCCGGGCACGGGTGAGCTGGCCGTATACTGCGGGGCAGCAGTCGGCTCGGCGCTCGGTTTCCTGTGGTTCAATTCGCACCCGGCCGAGGTATTCATGGGAGATACCGGATCGCTTGCTCTGGGAGGAGCGCTGGGAGCTATCGCCATCATGCTGCGCAAGGAGCTGCTCCTGGTGATAGTCGGTGGGGTGTTCGTGATGGTGGCGCTTTCGGTGATCATCCAGGTGCTGTCCTACAAGTTCCGGGGAGGAAAACGAGTTTTCAGGATGGCGCCGCTTCATCATCACTTCGAACTGTGTGGATGGCCCGAATCGAAAATAGTCGTGCGTTTCTGGATCTTAGGGGCTCTGTGCGCTCTGCTGACCTTAGCTACACTGAAGGTAAGATGACGGTCGAGGAGAAAATTAAGGGAAGAAAGATCGGTGTCGTCGGAATGGCGCGTTCCGGTATGGCCGCCGCGATGCTGGCCCGCCGCTTCGGAGGGGAACCATTTGTGTCCGACTCAAAAGCGGCCGACATCCTGACGGCACAGACTGATCAGCTCAGGCGCCGGGACATACCGTATGAAACCGGCGGCCACTCCGAACGTCTGCTGAGCGCTGACTACATCGTCGTTTCCCCGGGCGTACCGCCCGACATTGAAATACTCAGGAGGGCTGCCAACAAAGGGATTCCCATGTTTTCCGAGCTTGAGTTTGCCTCCTGGGTGTGTCGGGGAAGGATCATCGGCGTGACCGGGTCCAACGGCAAGACCACCACTACGACGCTGCTTGGAGAGATATTCTCCGCGGCCGGTTTTGACGCTTTGGTGTGTGGCAATATCGGGCTTCCTTTCTCACAGGTGGCGGACAAGGTCGAAGGCGACGGCGTCGCGGTAGTGGAAGTATCGACCTTCCAGTTGGAGCGCATTGCCGACTTCAAACCACACGTGGCCGTGATTCTGAACCTGTCACCCGACCATCTGGATCGCCACGGGACGTTTGAGGCTTACAAGAAGCTCAAGTATCGCATTACCGAAAACCAGACGGCGGATGATTTCCTGGTTTTGAATCTTGATGATCCCGAAATAGTCGCTGACAAGATCGTCTCTTCCGCTTCCAGGGTCTATTTCACGACGAAGGGCGCTACTGAGACCGGTGCTTTTGTCAGAGACGGTATCCTCTGCGGCGTTCAAAACGGTAGGGAATCTCGGATCATCGATACCGGCGAGATCGCGATCCCCGGCCCTCACAACCTTCAGAACGCTGCTGCCGCCGCTGCCGCCGCCATACTGTTTGGCGTCAGGGCGGACATTCTTGAGAGAACGCTGCGGTCATTTCCGGGAGTGGAGCACCGGCTGGAAAAGGTCGCCCGGGTGGGTGGGGTCGATTTTGTCAACGACTCCAAAGCCACCAACGTCGACTCAGTATGCTGCGCCCTGCGCTCCATCAGTACCCCCATCTTCCTGATCGCCGGGGGGCGGGACAAGGGAGGCTCCTACCTGCCGTTGCTGGAGCATGGTCGCGGTCGCATCAAGGGGCTTATCCTTATCGGCGAGTCCCGCGAGAAAATGTTTGATGCCCTGGGCAGGGACTTTCCTACCGTCTTTGCCGAGTCCTTGGAGGAAGCGGTGACGAAAAGCTTCGAGCTGGCCGGACCGGGAGAGACGGTGCTTCTATCGCCGGCCTGCGCCAGCTTTGACATGTTTGACGATTATGAACACCGCGGTGCGGCCTTCAAGGCAGCCGTGGCCGAGTTGAAAGATCGCCGCAGGGAAAATGAGACAATCGCGGACTGACAAAAGGATTGACGAGCGACTCCTGTACGTCTACCTGGCTACTCTGGTCGTGGGACTGGTGATGATCTACTCCACGTCGTCAATCATTGCCGAGAGCCGGTTCGGCTCCCATTTGTACTTTTTCAGGCAACAACTTCTGTGGGCGCTTCTTTCGGTGTTGCTGGTAGTCGTCATTTCCAGACTCGATCTGAAGCGTGTGGCCGTCTATTCCGTTCCCGCCCTGCTGCTGACCCTGGTGGCGCTGGCGCTGGTATTCCTCATGCCGGCGCGCAACGACGCTCACCGCTGGCTCATGTTGGGGCCACTCACGTTCCAGCCGTCAGAGGTCTTCAAGTTTGTCCTGGTAATATACCTTGCCTTCTCGCTGTCCAACCGAAAGCGCGACATTGCCGACCTGCGCCAACTGCTGATCCCGTATGCGCCACTTGTTGGAATCGGGTTGCTGTTAATCCTAATTGAGCCCGACCTGGGCAGCACCGTCGTGATCTTCGCCACCGTGCTCGGCATCTTCTTTCTGGCAGGGGCGCGCATGAAACATCTCATGACGGCCTTTCTCCCGCCGGCCGCCGCAGCATCGGCGGTAGTGTTTGTGCTGGGGTACAAGAAAGACCGCATCCTGGACTACCTCGCAGCCATAGCCGACCCGCTGCAGGGAAGCTACCAGGCAAAACAGGCAGCCCTGACGTTAGGCGCGGGCGGTCTTTTGGGCACCGGTCTGGGTGAGGGACGCCAAAAGCTGTTCTTTTTGCCCTATCCGCATACCGATTTCATTTTTGCCGCCACCGGCGAGGAAGTAGGCTTGTTCGGGCTTCTGGTTATCCTCGGCCTCCTGTTCTACATACTGAAACGCGGATTGAAAATCGCTTACGCGCAGCCGGATCGCTTCGGGTACCTGCTGGCGTCGGGCGTTACACTCTCACTGTTCATTAACGTAGCCGTGAATGTCAGTGTGGTTACCTCCCTCCTGCCGGTGACCGGCTTACCGTTGCCGTTCATTTCATACGGCGGTTCCTCGCTGCTGATGTCGAGCGCGGCGATCGGTGTGCTCCTGAATCTTTCACGCAGGACGGTGTCATCATGACGATAACCAGCGTGAGGTTAATTTTTGCCGGCGGCGGCACCGGTGGGCATCTTTACCCGGCTATCGCTATCGCCGACCGGATCAGGGAGCTTCTGATTGACCGGATGCCGGTTGAAATCATGTTCGTGGGCACCCGGCACGGGCTCGAATACCGGATGCGCGACAAACTCGGTTACCCACTGCACCTGTTGAATATCCGCGGCCTGGCGCGTTATCTCTCGGTGAGAAACCTGTTGTTGCCGTTCCTGATCGTGGGCGCCGTCTTCAAGACGGCAGGACTGCTCCGCCGTTTTGCGCCCGACGTTGTCGTCGGCACCGGCGGGTATGTCTCCTGGCCGGTTCTGAAGATAGCTGCGGTCAAGAATATCCCCACCGTCATTCAGGAACAGAACTCCTTCCCGGGAATCACCACCCGCCAGACAGCCGGTCGTGCGAAAAGAATCTACCTGGGCTTCGAGCAGGCCCGCGACTACCTGAAAACGCAGGCAAAAGTGATCGTAACCGGCAACCCGGTCAGGCGATCAGTTACTGGCGGTGACCGATCGGAAGGGCTGTCGGTCTTTGGACTTGATCCCGGCAGGAAGACGATTCTCGTGCTGGGCGGAAGCCAGGGCGCTCGCGCCGTCAACCGGGCGGTGCTGGGGAGCCTTCAGAAGAAAAACATCTCCGACAAGTATCAAATACTGTGGCAAACGGGGAAAAGGGATTACAAGGACGTGACTGCATCTGCGGGCAATAAGGTTTCGCGTTGCTCCCTTTTCCCCTTTTCAGAAAGAATGGACCTGGTTTATGCCGTGGCCGATCTGGCCGTGGCTCGCGCTGGCGCCCTGACGTTGGCGGAGCTGACCGCCTGCGGTATCCCCGCAATGCTTATTCCCTATCCGTATGCAGCAGGGGATCATCAGCGCAGGAACGCGAAGGCGTTCGTCGAGCAGGGTGCGGCCGTTATGATCGATGAGAACGATCTCAACCAGGCTGACCTGATAGAGGAAGCGATCACGCTGATGGAATCGGATCGCTTCAAACAGATGAAACAGGCGGTGGCGAAGATGACCTCGGCCAGGAGACCGGCGGTTGACGTGATAGCCGAGGACATCATCGCGCTGATCGAAGATTTGAGGAAAGGCGGAGACCGGACTTGACCACCACGGTTGTGGCGAAAAAGACGGTGGCCGGTTTTGGGCGTCGCAGGATAATGTTTGGAAGATTCAAAAGACTGTTCTTCGTCGGCATCGGGGGCGCCGGGATGTCCGGTATCGCCGAGATACTGCATAACTTAGGCTACCAGATTCGGGGATCGGACACGACCCCCGATCAGGTTACCGACTACCTGGCGTCGCTGGGGATAGCGGTCCATCATGAGCATCGCGCCGCCAACCTGCAGGATGCCGAAGTAGTGGTGATATCATCGGCTGTCGGTGAGGACAACCCGGAAGTAGTCGAGGCCCGCCGCCGGGGCGTGCCGGTAATCAAGCGGGCGGAAATGCTCGGCGAACTGATGCGCCTGAAGTTCTCCGTGGGTGTATCCGGAACCCATGGCAAAACCACCACGACCTCCATGATTGGCCGGGTCTTGCAGCAGGCCGGATATGAACCCACGATCATCGTCGGCGGCGTAGTGGCCGGTCTGGGCACAGGCGCCGCGCTGGGAGGGGGTGACTACCTGGTCGCCGAGGCCGATGAGTATGACCGATCCTTCCTGTCCATGTTTCCGTCGGTGGCCGTGGTCACCAATCTCGAAGGCGACCACCTCGAATGCTACGACGGCATGGATGACCTGAGGGACTCCTTTCTCTCGTATATGAACCGCGTTCCGTTCTACGGGCTGGTGGTCATATCGGCTGATGATGATAACCTTGCCCGCCTGCGACCGAGAATAAGCCGACCCTACGTGACTTTCGGATTTGAACAGCAGGCCGACTATCAGGCGGCAGAAATCACCGTCGAGTCAGGACGGACAACCTTTGCCGTTCATCATGATGGTGACCTTCTGGGTAAGGTCGTCCTGCGCGTCCCCGGCCGTCACAACGTCGCCAACGCCATGGCGGCGGTTGCCACCTGCCGTGAACTGGAGGTGCCCTTCCCGACGATTGCCGACGGACTGCTGGGTTTTAACGGCGTCGAGCGCAGGTTTGAAGTAGTCGGGGAGGTCGCTAACATCCTGGTAGTCGATGACTACGCTCACCACCCCACGGAGATCAAGGCCACCATCGCAACGGCAAAGGAAATATACGACCGGCGTCTTGTGGTTGTCTTCCAGCCGCATCTCTACACTCGGACTCGGGACCTCGCTCCCCGATTCGCAGAGGCGCTCAGCGCAGCCGACCGGGTCCTGCTGGCGGATATCTACCCCGCCCGCGAGAAGCCCATCGAAGGAGTGACATCACAGTTGATAGCCGACGAGGCCCGGAGGATGGGAGCGGGAGAGTTTGCCTGCATCGGCCCCCGGCGTACGGCGGCCCGGGCCGTCATTGAGGAAATCCGATCCGGTGACCTGCTTCTTATCATGGGAGCCGGTTCGATCACGCTCATCAGGAACGACCTGCTGGAGGCCCTGAGATCCCGGTGAGACTGCTCTCGAGAAAAACAATGCTGATCCTTGCGGCCGTTGCCGCTCTGGGGCTGACCCTGGCGGTCGCCGCAGATTTCACGGATGCCTGTCGCCTGGAACAGGTGTCCCTTGACGGGCGGCCGCTGGACGACTGGCAGGAGCGCTTCGCAATGCTCCAGCCGGGAAGCCTTCTTGACCAGCCGCTCGATAGTCTCGCCGGTCTTCTCCTGCGGAAGCCCGACGTGT
Source organism: uncultured bacterium (assembly GCA_965603125.1). Lineage (GTDB taxonomy): Bacteria > Zixibacteria > MSB-5A5 > GN15 > FEB-12 > JAJRTA01. The sequence goes on from CBFDBU010000003.1 coordinate 85,200, forward strand.
TCCGCGTGGATCTGTCGTACTCGACGCTCCATACGCTGGATGTCCGCACCAACCGTGTCACGCCGGCCTGCTTTGTCCTGGAGGAATCTACCGGAAAGCTGCGGGGACTCGATTCCAGGGCAAGACTGGTGCCGCTGCATCTGCCCCTGGATAACTGGGAGCGTCCGGTGCTCACGCGCGCCCGAACCGGTGGGATGTTCGCGCAATGTGAGGATGGGCGCGTGGAACTGATGGTGCATCAACTGGGCACGCTACGCGACAAGCACCGCGATCTCTATCGGCTGATAGATGAGATCGATTTTGGCCACGATGGTTATCTCGAAGTCGCAGTTTCCGGTCTGCCCTACCGCTTGCAGGTGCGTGCCGAAACCTTCCCGGCAGCCATGGACCGCTTCGTGGAGTTCGTCACCAGCTTCGGGCCGGATCTGCGAGGGGTCTCGATGGTCGACCTGCGTTTCAACAGCATGGTAATATGCACCGGGGGGAGAACCTGATATGGCCGCTGAGAATATGAAGGCAGTCGTCGATATCGGCACGACCAGGATTGTCGCGCTGGTGGGGGAGGCTGACGAGGAGGGGAGGATATATGTCATCGGCCACGGCCTGGCTGCGGCTGAAGGTCTAAGGCGCGGTGTGGTGGTCGATATGGAGAAGACGGTCAGGTCGATTTCCCGCGCCATTGAGGACGCCCAGATGACCTCCGGCACCGAGATTGATCGGGTCACGGTCGGCATCGCCGGCGAGCATATTCGTTCCATTAACAGCCACGGGGTGATCGCCGTGGCGCGTTCCGACAATGAGATCACTTCTTCCGAGGTGGAACGGGCCATAGAGGCCGCCCGGGCGGTGGCCATCCCGGTGGACCGTGAAATCCTTCACGTTGTTCCCCAGGTGTTCTGTGTTGACGACCAGTCCGGCATCAAGGACCCGGTGGGGATGTCCGGAGTGCGCCTGGAAGTGGAAGCGCATATCGTGACGGCCTCGGTGACCACTGCCCGGAATCTCTACCGGGCCCTGGAACGATGCAAGCTCGGCGTCGATCAGGTGGTGCTCGAATCGCTGGCCCTCTCGACGGTTCTGCTCACCGATGAAGAGACCGAACGGGGGGTGGTGGTGGTCGACATCGGCGGCGATCTCACCAACCTGTCCGTATTCAATGACGGCGCTATCCGGCACACGGCCGTCATTGCCCTGGGAGGCAGGAATATCTCCAACGATATCGCCATCGGACTGCGCACTTCCGTCGAAAGCGCCCAGGCACTTAAAATTACACACGGCTGCGCTCTGGCGTCAATGGTGGACCCCGAAGAGATGATAGCGGTCCCCGGCGTGTCGGGCCGACCGTCGCGGGAGATTTCGCGCAATGTCCTGGCCTCGATAATCGAACCCCGCACGGAAGAGATACTGTCGCTGGTCTATCGAGAGATGAAAAAGGCCGGTGTCGGTGATATGCTAGCCGCCGGAATGATCCTGACCGGCGGCGGGTCGCTTCTTGCCGGTACGGCGGAGCTGGCCGAGCATATTTTCGATATCCCGGTCAGGCCGGGCGGGATCGAGTCAGTCGCGCACACTGCGGATGAATTGGACAACAACCGCTTCGCCACCGCCCACGGACTGCTGGTCTACGCTTTCGAGAACGAGCCGGCCGGTAGAAGGGGAAAGGGCGCCAAAGGGTGGTTGAAGCGATTTGAGAACTGGATATCAAAACAGTTTTAGATAGCGGAACATCAAGGAGGAACAGGCTGTGACGGATGCCAAGCACAAGTTCAATTTCGCTGACGACTTTGTCGGAAGCGCCAACATCAAGGTCGTGGGTGTGGGGGGAGGCGGCGGCAACGCCGTCAACCGGATGATCGAGTCCGGGCTGAAAGGAGTGGAGTTTGTCGCCATCAACACCGATGCCCAGGTGCTGGAGCAGAACCTGGCGGACAACAGGATCCAGATCGGGAGCGAGGTGACAGGCGGACTCGGCGCCGGGGCCGATCCCGGAATCGGCCAGCGCGCTATGGAAGAAAGCCGCGAGAGAGTCATGGAGGCACTGGGCAGCCCCAACATGATCTTTATCACTGCGGGAATGGGTGGCGGCACCGGCACCGGGGGCTCGCCGGCGCTGGCCGAGATCGCCAAGGAAGCCGGGGCGCTGACGGTGGCAATCGTCACCAAGCCTTTTCGGTTCGAAGGGAAAAAGCGGATCGAGCGGGCCGAACAGGGGCTTGAGGATTTGAAAACAAAGGTCGACACCCTGATTACCATCCCGAACGAACGCCTCCTGGAGATCGTTGACAAGAGAACCACACTCAGCGAAGCCTTCACCGTGGCCGACGAAGTACTCCACCAGGCCACGAAAGGAATATCCGACCTGATCACCATCCCGGGCCTCATTAATTGCGATTTCGCCGACGTGCGCACCGTCATGCTGGAGATGGGACAGGCTCTGATGGGCACCGGCTACGCCTCCGGCGACGACAAAGCCACCATTGCCGCCCGCCAGGCAATCTCATCACCACTTTTGGAGGATATCTCAATCGGCGGCGCAAGAGGCGTTTTGATAAATGTCACCGGCGGTGAGGACATGACTCTTTTCGATGTCAACACGGCTACGTCACTGGTCTACGATGAGGCCGGGGACGAGGCCAATATCATTTTCGGCGCCGTCATCGATCCGGAGATGGATGACCAGATGCGGGTGACGGTTATTGCAACCGGAATCGGGGGAAAGCAGGTCGCCTCACAGAAGGAAATGGAAAGGGTGGCTCAGACCGTGCCCGGAAAGCCGATCTCTCTGTTTCCCGAGGGAGTCGTTTCCATGCCGACAAAAGGACCGCGGGTGGCTGAGCCTGTCGAGCCCGCCGCCGCCCTGGCGGCAGTTAGTTCGTACGATGAACAACATAATCCGGAAGGCAACGGGGGCAATGGAAACGGCTACGGAAGCAGCCAGGCCAACCGGGTGCCGCTGTTCTCCGAGGACGATCTGGCCATCCCGGCCTACATAAGGAGACTGGACGAGAAAAGCTGAATAGCAGCGCAGGTCGGACACGGCCTGCATGACATAAACCTCAGAGGCTGTGGCCTGTCCGCACAGGTGACGGTCTCTGATTGATACCTTGGTTCCTCCGCTGGATTGCCGTCGGTTACTCTACCCTGCCGACGGCATTCCCTTTTACTGTGGCTGTATCAGCATATTCGCCCAAGAGCGCCCCGGCGGTGTTTCAATAGACCCCACTGACTGTTGGGGTAGTCCCCCACAAACGACCCGTCGGTCATCGAAACCGGGCCGAAACGGGTTGTATGACAACGGATTAGCTTTTGATCCAAATGGTATGATTAATGCTCAAGCCATATCCGTAAGTCTCATTTCCCGGAAATGTTTGCGGAAGGAGGGCATAATGAGCTTCAGCATCAACACAAGTTTAGGTTCGATGGGGCTGACGAGCTCGATAAACTACGCCTACAGTGGTTTCATGACAGCCATGGAAAGGCTTTCCTCGGGGCTGCGGATCAACCGTGCCTCCGATGATCCCGCCGGCATGGTGATCTCAGAGCAGTTGCGCACCCAGATTGCCTCGCTAAACCAAGAGATCCAGAACACATCGGCGTTGATTACCAAGTATCAAGCCGGTTCGTCGACGGTCGGCGAGATGCGCAGTCGCCTGACCGAACTGCGCACCATGGCGGTGGGGGCAGCCAACGAGGGCGGCAACGACGAATACACCCAGGCTGCCTACGCTACCACGGCCAACTACATTGTCAATGACTACAACCAAACCCTGACCACTGCCGATTATAACGGCTCCAACCTGCTCGATGGTTCCGAAGGCTCTCTGGCCGATATCGAGGAGCTGGCAAATATCGACCTGTCCACTACCGAATCCGCCCAGGCGTCCATCTCGGTCATCGATGAGGCTATCGCCGAACTGGACCAGGTCCAGACCAACTTAGGCGCCACGCAAAAGAACGAGCTTGAGTCGCGGCGGTCGTCGCTTGAGGTAACGGCCCAGAATCTTACGGCGGCGGAGTCAGTGATTCGTGACGCCGACATCGCCCTGGAGTATTCCAACATGGTGAGTGAGTCGATTCGCCTGCAGGCTTCTCTGGCCATGATGGCCCACCTCAATGTCACCTCCACCGGCGTCTTGAGACTTTTCGGCAATACGAGCTGACGTGGTTTTCACCTCCCTCTCCTGGCTATTGGATAGCCACCTGACGGCCGCTGGGTTCTGCCCGACCCGGCGGCCTTTTTTTTATTGGTGGGGTGGGGCAGGCCATGAGGAACCGGGCGGAATGCCTTGACATTGCGGCAATTGGGGCTATCTTAAGGCGAAAGAATTAGCTGTAGACATAGGGGTTCTATGAAGTATTCAATTTTGGTATTAGCATGGGTGCTGAGCTACGTGGCCAGTGCTTTCGCGTTTGAGCCAATGTTTGACGCGAGGGTCGATTATACCGCTGGAGATGGTCCGTACTCTGTCTTCTCAATTGATTTTGACGGCGATGGCGACAACGATCTGGCGACTGCGAACGCAGGCACTGACAATGTTTCGATACTGCTGGGCAATGGCGACGGAACATTCCAGTCTGCAGTTAATTACGCCGCTGGAGATGGTCCGTACTCTGTCTTCTCAATTGATTTTGACGGCGATGGCGACAACGATCTGGCGACTGCGAACGCAGGCACTGACAATGTTTCGATACTGCTGGGCAATGGCGACGGAACATTCCAGTCTGCAGTTAATTACGCCGCCGGAGATTGCCCGTTGTCTATCTTCTCGACTGATCTTGACGGTGACAGCGACAATGACCTGGCGGTAGTCAACAATTGTTCTGACAATGTCTCAATACTGCTCAATATCGGGGACGGGACCTTTCAAACAGCGGCTAACATTGACGTGGGAAACTCTCCTCGCTCTGTCTTCTCTATCGACCTTGACGGTGATGACGACAATGACCTCATAGTAGCGAACGCTTTCTCCGACAATGTCTCGATACTATTGAATAACGGCAACGGGACCTTTCAAACCGCGGTCAACTATGACGTTGGGTTCATGCCATCTTCAGTCATCTCGATTGATCTTGACAGTGATGGCGACAATGACCTGATAGTCGCGAACGCTTTCTCCGACAATGTCTCGATACTATTGAATAACGGCGACGGAACCCTGCAAACCACGGTTGACTATGACGTTGGATATAACCCGCGTTCTGTCTTCTCGATTGATCTTGACGGTGATGGCGACAATGACCTTGCGGTAACGAATAATGTCTCTAACAATATCTCAATACTATTGAATAGCGGTGATGGAACCTTTCAAACCGCGGTCAACTTTGGTGTAGGAGAAGGGCCTCACTCTGTTTTCTCGATTGATCTTGACGGTGACGGTGACAATGACCTGGCGACAGCGAATTGGGACTCTGACAACGTCTCAATACTGTTGAATAACGGCGACGGGACCTTTCGCACGCCGGTCAACTATCGCGCTGGAGATGGTCCTTGCTATGTCTTCTCGATTGATCTTGACGGTGATGGTGACAATGACCTGGCGGTAGCGAACGCTGGCTCTGACAATGTCTCCATTCTCATTAATCTGACAGTTCAGTCCATGTTTGACACAAAGGTTGATTATGCCGCTGGAAGGGATCCAAAGTCTATCTTCTCGATTGATCTTGACGGTGACGGTGACAATGACCTGGCGGTAGCGAACGTTTTCTCTCACAATGTCTCAATACTGTTGAATAACGGAGACGGAACCTTTCAAACTGCGGTCAACTATGGCGTTGGACGTTTTCCGGTCTCCATCTTCTCGATTGATCTTGACGGTGACGGTGACAATGACCTGGCGGTAGCGGACCATTACGATGTCAATGTCTCAATACTGGTAAATAACGGCGACGGAACCTTTCAAACCGCTGCCAACTATGCCGCTGGAGGGGGTCCAAAGTCTATCTTCTCGATTGATCTTGACGGAGATAGTGACAATGACCTGGCGGTAGCAAAGGGTGACGGTGTCTCTATCTTGTTGAATAACGGCGACGGAACCTTTCAAACCGCGGTTAACTATGCCGCAGGAAAACTCCCGTTGTCGGTCTCCTCGATTGATCTTGATGGTGATGGTGACAATGACCTAGCGACAGCGAACTATGGCTCTGACAATGTCTCAATACTGTTGAATAACGGAGACGGGACTTTTCAAACCGCGGTTAACTATGCCGCAGGAAATCTCCCGTTGTCGGTCTCCTCGATTGATCTTGATGGTGATGGTGACAATGACCTAGCGACAGCGAACTATGGCTCTGACAATGTCTCAATACTGTTGAACAATGGCGACGGGACCTTTCCAACCGCTGTCAACTATGACGCCGGAGATGGTTCTCGCTCTGTCTTCTCGACTGATCTTGACGGAGATGGTGACAATGACCTGGCAACAGCAAACTCTGGTTCTGACAATGTCTCAATACTATTGAATATCGGCGACGGAACCTTTCATGCTGCGGTTAACTATGGCGTTGGATTTAATCCACTTTTCGTCTTCTCGATTGATCTTGACGGTGATGGTGACAATGACCTCGCGGTAGTGAATCTTAATAACAATGTATCAATACTCTTTAATCTAACTGGTCCATATAGCTGTTGCCACCTGCGTGGAGATGTGGACCACAGCGGCAGCATGCCGATAGATATCAGCGATCTGATGTATCTTGTCGACTACATGTTCCGGGGCGGCCCCGCCCCACCATGCTTCGATGAAGGGGACGTGGACGTCGGCGATTCCACGCACATAGACATCGCCGACCTGGTATACCTTATCGACTACATGTTTGGCGCCGGCCCCGAACCGCCGCCGTGCCCGTAGGCGGCGCGGCACAGGCCGCGGGTGGCCCACCATTCATGGTGGGAATCAAAGCTCAAAGAAGTGGCTTGCCACCCCCCCCACAAGAACACCACCAGGTCCTCCCAAAAAGCGGCGGCAGCATCGTCAATAAAGGATCAGTCAATGGCTACACCGGTACCCCACCTAAAGTGGAGCGGCAGGTGGGATTCTTCATTGAACCCACCCGACGCTGTCGCTCTGGGTGGGGTACCTCTGTTTCATCTCCAACTCATGCAGGCCGCAAAATCACTACCGATCCTGTCAACCGAAGATGAAAACCCGCAAAACGAACCCATTTGCTGTGCGCGGCCGGCATTGCCGGTTTTTCGCGCTACGCGCGGAGTGCCCATAGAGCAGTCGATGTCAGGCCCACAGGGGGCCTGACCTACAAGAGTCATGGCGCCTGTTGTGTGGCGTGCCGTTCATGGTTATACTGCTCCGATGAACAACGGTGAGCTCTATCTCCATTACGGCGGCGACCCGTACTTCAACATGGCTGTCGATGAGTGGCTTTTCGCCCGCGTCCTGGCGGGCCCGCCGGCGCTTCTGGCTCGCCTCTATACCTGGTGTGAGGAGGCTCTCACCATCGGCGTGAACCAGAAGCCGGAGCGGGCCGTGGACCTTTCGCGGCTCGGCCTGACACCGCTCATTCGACGCATCACCGGGGGCCGAGCTTTGCTGCACGACCCGTCGGAGTTGACCTACTGTGTTGTTTTCGATCTGGAAGCTGCCGGTGATGCTGTTGCGATTGACTCGCCTTCGGCATTCTATGAGCTTGTTGCCGGCATGCTGGTTCGGTTTCTCGGCCGCCTGGGTCTCGAAAGCCGCTTCGAGCGAACGTCTGCGGCGCAAAATTCGCGTCCGGTTTTTTTTCACCGGGCGGCCTGTTTCGCCTCGCACGCCAGGTACGAGGTGACCTCCGGGGGGCGGAAACTGGTGGCCTCAGCGGCTCGGCAGTGCCGGTCGGTGATACTGCAACACGGGGCCATCAAGATACACGGAGTCGCCCCACACGCGGCGTTGAGGATGGGTCGCCAGGCCGGGCAGCAATGCCCTCACGGCAAACAACCCGTTACCGCACAAGCGCTTAGTCGCGCCGGGAGGTTCTTTCGGGAGGAGATGAGCAACTCCTTTGGAATCTGCCTGCAACCCAGAATGTTTACAGCAAAAGAGGAGGAAGAAGCAGTTCGGCTTGTCCTTCGCACTCGAAAAAAAGCTCTCGATAAACACGATTCCTTTGAACATGGTTCACATCCCGCAAGTCTATACAGAGTGGTGGGGACAAGCGCCGGTGCGGGAAAAAGCGCTTGACTTCAGCACCGTTATTAGGCTTAATATATGTTTGACGCCGCTGCATAGTGCGGAAAAAGGCGTCCGTGGAAAGGATTGATTACTGGTGATAATGGGTCGGGGACAATGCGATTCTGGCTGCTTCGTCAGGGGTGCCTGCAGAGCTTTCCTGTCAAGCGCAATCAGTACCTACCAGTCACATTGCGCCCGACGTATCTGATTGAATAATAGCGTGTCCTTTGTTGCGTAGGAGGAAGCAAGATGCCTGACAGGCGTAAAAACTTGTTGATATTGATAATGATTGTCGCGCTGTCCACGGCGCTTTTGCCGGCAACGGTAAATGCTGCGGCCACCGGTAAGATAATCGGGACAATAACGGACAAGGAAACGGGTGAGCCGGTGATCGGGGCGTCGGTCTTTGTAGTGGGCACCAAGCGCGGTGCCCAGACCGATTTCGACGGCAAGTACGTTGTCGCTCAGATGGAACCCGGTACCTATGTGGTCACTGTCACCCACCTGGACTACTCCACGGTTGAGATCACGGATGTGATTATCAAGTCCGACCTCTCGTTCGAGGTTTCCGTGGCTATGGAGAAGAAAGTGACGGACATTGGCGAGACCATCACCGTGAGAGCGGACAAGGATATAATCGACAAGTTCGAGGTATCCAGTAAGACGGTTATCTCCAAGGAAGTCATTCAGAACGCTCCGGTGACGACGGTTGAGGAGCTTCTGACCCAGGTGGCGGGGGTCGTTACCAATGCGTCCGGTGAGATCTTTATCCGCGGGGGGCGGGCCGGCGAGGTTTCCTATATTGTCGACGGCGTGCCGATCGGTGATCCGCTGGGCGGTCTGGGTCAGGCCGGGGCCAATCTTTCGCTGGTGTCCGGATCGATCCAGGAGTTCACCGTTATCAAGGACGGTTTCGACCCGGAATATGGCGATGCCCTCTCGGGTATTGTCAAGATCACTACCCAGACCGGCTCCAAGGATAACACGCGCGTCAACTACCAGTATATCACTGACGATTTCGGCAACGCCACACTCAATAAGTACTCGCGCAACAGTGACTTCATGCGTTTCTCCATCTCGGGGCCGGATCCGCTTTTCAAGAACAAGGTGCTCCCGGCGCTTGGACTCAACTTCCTTGAGGACAAGGAATTCACCTACTATTTCTATGCCGAGGTGGACAAGCACGACGGTGTTTACCAGTATGAGTCCTACGACAGCCCTGTCACGCGGCGCCAGTATGGCAACTTCAACCTTTTCGGAATTGACATCCCCGAACGCAAGAACAACCGGTACTACTGGATGACCAACCTCAAGTTCCGTCCCCGGCAGAACCTGAAGTTCATTTTCTCGTACAAGGATTCTCAGACGCGGTGGACGCATTTCAACTGGGACTACCGGTACAGTCCCAACACGGCCCCGGTTCAGGTGGACAAGTGGAGGACCGTATCTCTCGAGGTTTCGCAATCGATCGCCAAAAACATGAGCTACGAGGCGGTGCTTTCATTTGCCAACAACAGCCTCGAACAGAAACCGGGTGACCCGGCCAACCCCGGTCATGGTCTCGATCCCGATGATTTCCGGTTCAACGGTGAGTGGGAGGATTACGACGACATCAATGGCAACGGCGTGTACGACCCTCCTGAGCCGGTTTTCAACCTCTATCCGGATACTGCTCAGTACGGCACCGACTATTACGGTCCGGACTATACCTACGGCGAGTACCTGAGCGATACCAACCGGCAGGCGAGCTATATCTCCTGGTCCGACTTCAGGTTCAACAGCAACGGGGTCCGCGACCTGCTGGAGGGCGAACCATATATCGACCTGAATGGGAATAGTTACTGGGACGCCGGTGATTTCCTTCGTGACAAGAACGGGAACGGCCTCCTGGATACCAATCGGATCAGCGTGATCAACAACCGCTATATTGAGCCTTATGTTGACGGGGACTCCATCGTCGGCGAGCCTTTTGAGGACATCAACGGTAACAACCGATACGATCTGGGGATCGATCTATTCATCATGTCCGTTGACGATGACAACATGGATTACAACGACAACGGCAAGCACGACGGTCCCGGCGACAACTGGGAGCCGGGAATCCCTTACCTGGATCGCAACCACAACGGCGTCTATGACCCGCCCAACAGCCAGTATGATCCAGGGGAGCCGTTTACTGACCGCAATGGCAACGGCTACCACGACGGCGGCACCTCGGACTTTCTCTCACCCAATAATCACCAGGACAGCGCCATCTGGCACTACCGCAACACCGATACCTATCGCGGCGAGTTGAAAGCTTTCTGGCAGCTGGGTTCCCACGAACTAAAAGCGGGATTTGCCATTCAGCAGGATAAATTGAGCTACCGTGAAATCGAAAAGCCATATGTCTATTACGCTCGTCAGTCCGACGGCGGTCCTTACGGTGACCGTGGTGAGTTCCGTGACATGTTCGACTACGACCCCTGGAGGGGTACCGTCTATATCCGTGACAAGCTGGAATACGGTTCCATGATCGCCTCTCTCGGTTTCCGTTGGGACTTCTTCCTTCAGGATCGGTACGACCTGGTAGATGTGGCCAAGGCGGATGATCTGGGTTCGGGTATCATTTACGGTGACCGGCAGAAGTTCTCGCCGCGGATCGGATTCTCCTACCCGATCTCGGACAAGGCCAAGATACATTTCAACTATGGCCATTTCTTCCAACTCCCCAGCCTGGCATACATGTACCAGAGAAACACAAGTACCGTCGGCTCGAATGCAGTGATCGGCAATTACAACCTGGACTATCAGAAGACCATTCAGTACTCATTCGGTGTCAAGTATGCCATGAGTGAGAACTACTCGGTAGACATCTCCGGGTACTTTAAGGACGAGTTTGATAAGATCAACCAAAAACAGGTGCGGGTGGGTGGTCTGACCCGTCGGCAGTATAAGAACTGCGACTACGGCCGCAGCCGTGGTTTCGAGTTGGAGATTGCCAAGCGGGGCGGCGGTTATGTGAACGGTCAGGTCAGCTATACGTACGCCTTTGCCTTCGGCAAAGCTTCTCAGGCGAACGAGAACTACATGGATGATTTCGAACTCAGCCGCGAACCCCTCTCGGAGTCGGCGCTGAACAATGATGTCCGTCATCGCATTGTGGCGGCTATTCAGCTTTTTGTGCCCAAGACGCTCAAACCGCGGCTGTTTGGCCTGCCCATACCCAATGCCTGGTCGCTGGCCATAGAAGCCGTGATTGAGAGCGGACGGCCGTTTACCCCCGGTCGCGCGTACCCCAACCTGTCGTTGACCCAGGGTGAAGACATCCAGAGTAACTCCATGAGAATGCCGTCCATCATAAACTTCGACATCCGCTTCACCAAGGACTTCAAGCTTGCCGGAATTGATTTGAGCACTATTTTGTGGATTGAGAACATCTTCAACAACCGGAATGTCAACTACGTATACAGCGCCACCGGCAGGCCGGACACGAATCAGAATATTAACCAGATCATCAAGGGCGGGCGACCCTATGATCTGAGGCCCTACAACTGGGACTACGGCCGTCAGATCAGGCTCGGAGTCGAGGTGAACTTGTAGCTCCCGATAAGCCAGGAACAAACATCAAACTGCCATAGATGAGGACGAGATGCTTTTGAAAGATAACCGATCATCTGCTAAAGCCAGGCAAATCCTAACCTGCGCGCTGCTTGTGTGCGTGGCAGTCGTGATGCTGCCATGCATCGGTCAGGCTCAGGCCAAGGTCGGTACCACCGGCGCCCAGTTCCTGGAATTAGGTGTTTCTGCACGGGCTATGGGCATGGCGGAGGCTTTTGCGGCCACCGCCGATGATATATCTGCCGTGTACTACAACCCCGCCGGTCTGACTTCGCTGTTTGGACGGGAGGCTGCCTTCACTTACATCGATATGCCGGCTGACGTTGGCTTCGGGTTCGGCGCGTTGGGGTTTCCCCTGGAGTCCGTCGGGGGCGTCCTGGGAATTGGGGTTTATGCTCTTTCGTCGGGTCAGATGATAGAACGCACCCCAACCAGCGGCACGTATGAGGGCACCGGCCGCACTTTCGGCTGGAACGACTTCGCCGCTTCGGTCAGCTACGGCCGGTATCTTACTGACCGATTCTCGATCGGCTTCACGGTCAAGTACATCGGCGAGTTTGTCCACGATTACAGCGCCAGCGGCTGGTCGGCCGATGTCGGCACGGTCTACGATACCGGTCACCGCGGTTTCAGGATCGCCATGGTTATCTCCAACTTCGGCCCCGATCTCACCATGATCAGCAAGTCGTATCCGTTGCCGATCAATTTCAAGTTCGGTGGCTGCATTGACGTCATCGAGGGTGAGGATCATCTGGTGACCTTTGCCGCCGAAGGTGCCCACCCGTCCGACAACCTGGAGAAATACAACACCGGCCTGGAGTACGTTTTCAAGGACCGGTATGTACTTCGTGCCGGTCAACGGTTCAACTACGATATCGACGGTTTCACGGCCGGCGGCGGTTTGCGAGTGCCGTTCAGTGATGACGGCGACCTTCGTTTTGACTATGCCTATCAGGATTTCGGTATCCTGACCCAGGTCCATCGTTTCACAATGATAATCGCGTTTTGAGGAGGGTCTCGTTAGGTTATGAGATGCAAAGCTAATAGGTTCAAGGTTACCTTCCTGGTGGCTGCCGCTCTCGCCGCGGCGCTGTCGCTTGCGATCATTCTTGTCTCCGGCTGCACCGATCGCCTTGCCGGTGAACTCAACGCCAATCATAAGCCGGTTGTCTATTTCGTGAACATCCCGCCGGAAGGGCAGTCGTTTTCCCGTAACCCGGTCATCCACTGGGTGGGCACCGATGATGACGGCCTGATCGTCTTCTTCGACTATCATGTGGCTACGGTTCAGGAAGTGGGCGGCATGGATCCGATTCAGTATGCAACGGAATTCTTCTCTCAGGACTTAATCGTCTCGATGGAGTGCGATTCTGTTGTTACGGACACGGGCCTTGTTGAGATCTGCGATACCACTTTCCGCTGGTCGCGGCTTTACGTGGACCTCAGGGGTCCTGAACCCCGGACTACGAATGTAGTCGCCATGTCCGCCGACCTGTCCGACCCGGTGCGGCAGTTTGTCGATCAGTACGTGTTCCTGCGAGCCTTCGATGAGCAGGGCCTCTCGTCCGACATCGTGTACCGGCTTTTCTCGCGCAACGACAACCCGCCCAACACGGTCATTTACGGTTTCCGTGCGACCGATACGCCGTTTGTGAATGCCGTCGATACCGGTGGCATCATTACCGGTGTGAGAGTGAGGTGGGCCGGTACTGATCCGATTGACTATCCCAGTGACCCGCCTCCGTTCGAGTTTGAATGGCGGCTGTACGGTCCATACGATGACGACCAGCTTGCGACCATTACCGAGGAATACCTCATTCCGGTGTATCTGACCAACGAGGGGCTGATTTATCGCAATGTTCCGGGCGACGATGATACGACCTTCGTCCGGTGTGACACGGCCACGGGATTGTGCGACACCCTGATTGTCCTCGAGACGTCAGCGACCGCTCGCGGCAGCGTAGACACTGTCTTTAGAGTTGACGACGCGGATTTCAAGAACTCACCACTGGGTGACGACAAGCTGGTTTACACCTCCGAAGAATGGATTTTGGCCACTAACATAACCATGTGGAACGTCTTCAAGAACTTCCATTCCGATACCACCCTGCAGATGAACTACATGTTCTGGGTACGCAGCCGGGACGATGCGGGAGTTCCGGATCCGGTTCCGGCCTACCAGGCTCTCCCCGTAATCAATCCGAGATATGAACGTGATATAGCAGTGCTGGACTTCAACGGCAATTTGCCTGCCTATCCCAATAATCCCATTTCTGATGATGTCAAGAAAGCATACTGGTACGATGCCATCAACACGTGGGGCGCGGCCTCCGGATATGACATTATCTTCGATACCACGAGGATAACGGAAGGGCCGATGGCCACCATGCGGTCGAGTCCGGATTTCTTCTGGATGCCCAAGTTCACGGCGGGCGTGCCGATCGGGGAATTGCTGAAGCACAAAGTACTGATCCTGTATAACGATCGGATTGGAGCACCGGGAAATGACCAATTGAGGAGCGTCTACAGGGCGATTGACGGTGGCGTAAACGTCTGGGCTACCATGCGATGCCCGGTTATCGGCAGTTCCACTGAGGTGCCGGAGTTCGATGTCTTTCCGCCTGTTGTGAACGGTGAGAGGTCATACACCAGGTACTTTGGGGTGGAGAGCGTGGACTATTCCGCGTGGTTCTGTCATCTTCCCTTCCTTACCGATTCTCACTGTGACGACAAGGGTTTTTACCAGGATTTCATCGGTGCTTTTTCCAGGAAACCGGGTGAATGGCCGGAACTGGCCATAGATACCGCTCTCCTGCATAGCAACTACAAGTGGATGGCGATGCGTCAGAACACATGGGATCCCATACATCCTGCCCTGCCCGAAGTAAACTGGGCTGTCAGATCATTCGGCTCTGAAATACTGTACAAATACAAGTCACTGTACGGTCAGTCGCATCCCCTGGGGTTCACCTTCAGCTTCCACGGCCGGCCGGTGGCGCACCGGCTGGAAACCAGCCTGTTCCGGACGGTACATTTCATGTTCACTCCTCTGGCCATCGAGACTGACTCGATGCAGGTTGTCGTCAATCTGGTTCTTGACTGGCTGTACGATCCGAGTGTCGGCGCAACGATAAACGAAGTGCGCTACCATGATGCTCCCGTGAGGATGTCTGTTTCGGAAGCTCGCGAGTCCTACGAGCGTCGCTGTCAGGGGTACGAAGATATGCTGCGTGCCGAGGAGGAGATGCAGCGCTGAGTTGATTCATCAGACCTGTTGGCGTTACGCCGCAACGATAGATAGAGCGCCAAGGGACCGGCAAAGTGCCGGTCCCTGTTTTTATTTTCCGGGGTAGTTCGGCAGTTTCCTGAGAACCGGGTTTGCGGGAAACCTCGCCATCGCTACCGCCATCACCGAGTCGGCCAACCGCGCCTGGCCGGTCGATAGGTAGCCGCTCACAAGATTTGCATAGGCTTCAACCAGACTTGGGTCCAGACTGACGGCCCGGTGGCTCTGTCCGATGGCTTCCTCAAGACGCCCGCTCAGGCCGGCCAGATAGCCCAATTGGTAGTGCGCCAGGGCCAACTGGGGGCGACGCGACTGCGGGCTGTTCCGGAACTGCCTCTTGAATGCTGCGTCGTCCATCTCGATGGGCGGTGGTTTCGATCTCAAAGCTCGCCGGAGCACGTGTTCAGCTTCTTTGAAGCAGCCCCGCTGACTCAGCAGAATCGCCGCCTCGTTGAGCAGGTATATGTCGTCGCCGGTGTTGACGGCGGCAATCCCGATCAGATTCATGAGGCTGTCGTCAGGAGCGCTCTTCCGGGCGGCTACGGCCCTCAGCAGGACTCTGTTAGCCGTCACGTCATAGGGGCTCAAGGCTATCGCCCGCGCTGCTTCCGCGGCCGCCTGTTCGTACTGATCATTCAACAGTTGCACAGAAGCAAGATTGATGTAGACCTTGGCTCTCTGCGGGTTGAACGCTCGTTCCCGATTGAAATAATAGAGGGCCGAGTCGGCGATGCCCAGCTTCAGGTAGCAAGAACCCGTGTTGAGATTGACCTCCGGAAAAGTCGAGTCGACTGCCGCTGCTCTATGGAACCAGCGCAAGGCCTCCCGGTAATCCCGACTGGCGTAGTGATGCAGTCCCTTGGAAAGCAAGCCCGTGGGAGAACCACCCCGGGGCAGGGATATCACGGGGTAGGATGACAACAGCCACAGCCCGAACAGCGGTACCAGCGGCAGCAGGGTGCGCCTCAGGTTCCGCTGGGTCCACAGATGGGTTACGCCGGCTGCAGACAAGATGATATAGAACGGCAGCAAGGGGACCCGAAAACGGCTGTTGAAAAAGAAAAGAGCGACTACCGCCATGTAGGACAGGATCACCACGAGCAGCATGACGATCCCCGATCGTGACCTGCCCCCAACGGAGATCCCTATGACGGCAAGGGCAAGAAGGATCCCGAATGAGAGCGGGTTGTACTTGAAGAACGGCACGCTTGCGAAAAACAAATTCAAGTCCCGGTTGTTTGACACTTCTCGCGAGCAGATGCTGTAGTAGAGCTTCGTCAAGTACAGTTTCACGAATGTTCCGGGATGTGTCGCCATCCAGTGGATCGCTTCGTTTGTCCAGTAGGTCGACACCTCACCGGGAGTAAGCGGCGCTCCGATCGCAGACTCCGCCAGAGCGGTGATCTCGCGCAGTTGCCAGTTGTAGCCCAGCGGTTCGGGAAGCCGCGCTGAGACGCCGTCGGCGATATCGTTGTTGCCGATATACAGGTTGATCCCCCCCTGCGATGCCACCAGCACCGGGTCTCCCGCTACGATCAGGTTCCTTACAAAGACCGCGCCGACCAGCAGCGATACGCCGATCAGCAGTCTCACGATGGATCCCAGGGCAGGCCTGAAACTGTCCGCGGAGGCAAGGTGGAGCACGACCATCGGTGCGATCAGAATCAGAGCCGTAGGCCGGGTGATGGCGGCCAGCCCCAGCCAGAGCCCCGTGATCAGGGCGTCGGCGGGCCGCTGTCGCTCGCGCCAGCGCAGCCACCACAGGAATGTCACCTGCAGAAGCAGCGCGAACAGGGAGTCAAGAAGCAGTTCACTCTCGAAGTACACGAGCACCGGGTATACGGAGTGAACGACGGCCGCCAGGATCCCGACGGTGCGATTGAAAATCCTCTTGCCGAGAACATAGGTCAGTGCCACCGAGATCAATCCTATCATCAACCCCAGCAGGCGCGCCGCCCAGAGGGAAGGACCGAAGATTGCATAGACGCCCGCCAGGCAATAGGTATAAAACGGAGCCCTGAAATAGGTGGTGTCACCAAAGATGTTCCCCTGGGCTATTGAGACGGCCCAATTGTGATGGTAGTAGTTGTCGACCGTCAACTGATCCCAGTCCGGCAGAGCACTGTAGAAAAGCAGGTAACCGATCCGTACTACCAGCGCCAGCGCCACAACCAGCAACAAAGCTCGGTCGATTGGCCATGATCTGAGTCGCAAACTCATCGACTGAATATAGATGATGGGTGACGGAAATGCCCTGAAAAAACTTGCGACTCGCGATGGGCAGTAGGCAAGAGGAATCACCGTTTGCAACTCCTGCAGTCGAGCCGCTTTTCCGGGTAGGGCAGTCGTTCCCGAAGCGTCGTTGCTATCCGACTGCCTGTTGCGGTGTTACACTATGGGGGCGATACCACTATGCAATCCCCTGCCGCAACTCTCCTGTCAATCTCTGCCTGGGGCTGCGGCACAGCCTTTGCTTGACTGGGTATGGATTAAGCTGAAGAAACCGGGAAAAATTCGATGCCGAAAAAAGCGTTTATTTTCACTTTGTGCTTGATCAGTTACCTAGTCTGTGGCCGCCCGGCCGCGGCCCGGAGTCTCTCACTCGGCGTTCAGGAACGGATTGAGGAATATGCGACAACTCGAAACGACACCCTTCTCGACGTAGTCATATTCATGGACAACCACCGGCTGGACGCTGCCCGGAGGGCCGCCGCGAGCAAGCCGATGACTCGCGGTGCGCGGATCAAATCGCTTCTGAGAACACTCAGCCGCTTTCAGTCGTCGGACGCCGACCGCTTAGCCGCCTACCTGGAACTCCACTCTCCAGAGCCGGTGTCCCGGTTGTGGATTGTACCTGCTTTCTCAGCCCGCGTCCGTCTCTCGCAGATCAAGACTATTGCCGGTATGCCCGGGGTCAAGCTGATAGTGGAAAACGCAGCTCTGAGTTTTGACCCGCCGGTTGAGATTTCAGCAGCGCCGGCGCTCTCCGGGGGCATCTCGGATGAACTGGTTCTGCTCGGAGTGCCTGAACTGTGGCGGCGCGGTCTGAAGGGCCACGGGCGGCTGATCTGTTCTTTTGACACCGGCGTGGACAGGGACCATCCGGCCCTGAGTTCAAAATGGCGTGGCAACCAGGTGACATTATCTTCCGCCTGGTTTTCAAAGGTTACTCCCAACGAGCCCCCGACCGACAAGACCGGTCATGGGACTCATACCATGGGACTGATGGTCGGCGCCACTGCAGCCGACAGCTTTGGAGTCGCTCCTGACGCCCAGTGGATAACGGCCGGGGTAATCGATCAGGGACGGTCCCTGCCGACAACGCTCACCGACATAATGGAAGCCTTTCAGTGGGCGCTCAATCCGGATGGTGACACCGGCACGACTCACGATGTCCCGGACGTTATTCTGAATAGCTGGGGTATTCCCAGGGGTCTCTTTGAACCGTGCGATAAGACGTTTGCCGGTCTCATAGAGGCTGTGGAGGCAGCCGGCATCGTGACAATCTTCGCCGCAGGCAACGAGGGGCCGGAGGCTATGTCGCTTCGGAACCCGGCCGATATTGCCACCACCCCGGTGGACTGCTTCTCCGTGGGTGCGGTCGACGGAGGACTCACCGTGGCCAATTTCTCAAGCCGCGGTCCGTCGTCGTGTGACCCGAGTAAGATCAAACCTGAGGTGGTTGCTCCCGGCGTCGCCGTTCGTTCCTCGCAGAAGGGTGGCGGCTACGCGTACATGAGCGGCACCTCAATGGCCGCGCCGTTTGTGGCGGGACTAGTCGCGCTGATGAGACAATACAATCCCGACGCAACCGTCGACCAGATCAAGTACGCCCTGCTGCAGGCTACCACCGACCTGGGCGCTACCGGTGAGGACAATGCCTATGGATGTGGTCTGGTAGATGCTTCCAGACTACTGGGCTTTCTGCCCGTTCCTACCGAGCCTGACATCTATATCAGTCATAAGCTGGTTTCCGACGACGGCATCGCCTGGCCGGGTGAAGGATTCGGGCTTCAATTGGTGCTTACCAATGTTGGAGGCAATATCGAATCGGTTCTCGGAAAGCTGATCTCCCCCCAGGAAGATAAGGTCGCCATACTGGACGACGAGGCCATCTTCTTTTTTGGCAAGGGCGGTATTTCGGCAAGGAACTTTATGCCCTTCCAGCTTCTCTTTGATTCCGCTCTCTACCACGGTCAGGAGATTCCGTTTACTCTCCTGCTGTCCCGGCCCGGCGGGGAAGTCCTGGACAGCATTGTCTTTGTTATGATGGCAGGTATTATGCCCGGCGGGCGGATCAGCTCGCACAATACTTCCCAAATCAGTTTCTCAATCTCAGACTTCGGCCAGTATGGTTTCGGTCCCGGATCGGCCTTCAACGCCGGAGGCGAAGGGTTTACTTATAATGGGAGCTCGAACCTGCTTTATGAGGCCGGACTGATCCTGGCACGCAACCCGCTGCAGTTGTCCAGTTCAATTCGGGACAGTTCGGGTGGATTCCGTCCTTCGGACTTCGCTCCTCTCGACACCCTCAGCGGCCTTCACGTAACCGAAGACGGCGGCATTGGTCGAACGGCGAGCTTTAGTGACAGAAACTCACAGATCCCTATCCCCATCACCGTCGTGCAGGAAACGCGCACCTATATCACTGACGACGGCCTGTTGATCGCCGTGTACTACCTCAGGAACGCCACCATCGAGAAGCTGACCGATCTCCACTTCGGCTTCGTGGCCGATTTCGACCTGATGGGTGACTGGGAGCGGGTCACGCTCGATGAACAGGCATCGCTGATATACCAGGAGAGCGACCGAGGCCCGCTGGTCGGACTGGTTGCTCTGAGAAACGTGGCCGCATTCAGATCGATAGACGGCGGAACCGCCAAGACCGGGTTCTCGCGCTCGGAGCAGTTCGACCTTGTCTCGGTTCGCACCGGACAGTTCGAGAGCGCCCCGAGCAGCGACAGGCTCTTCGTTGTCAGTTCCGGCCCCTTTGTCATTGGCCCGCATGATTCCGTCCAGGTGGTTTTCGCGCTTGTGGCCGGTGATAACCTGGCTACTCTCTATGACAATGCCGACCGGGCCAGGGAGCGGTTCGATATGGCCACATTGGTGGCCCAGGACAACAGCGCTCTGATGCCGACCGACGTCGTATTGCACCAGAACTACCCCAACCCGTTCAACCCGACGACGACGATTTCATTCCATCTTTGCCGGTCGGATTTCGTCTCTTTAACGATGTATAACACTCTGGGGCAAAAGGTTCGAGATTTGCTAGGGGGGCGACTCGCTGCCGGCAGTCACACAGTATGCTGGGATGCCACCGATAACGCGGGTAACCGCGTGAGCAGCGGTGTGTATTTCTACCGGTTGAACTCCGGTGGCGTATCGCACTCGAGAAAAATGGTGCTTTTGAAATAGCGGATACCGACTTATAATATGTGAAACCTCATTCCCTTTGGTGTGGTTCGGGATGGAGAAGGAACCAGTGAAGAACAATAATAAACGACTGACAAAATCAGCAACAGTGATACTGTTGGCGGCGGCCCTTCTGCTCATGGCGACCCAGTTGGGCGCGGTGGCGCCGACCCCGGAGGCCATTGTCAAGTGGAAAACTGAGGGTGTTTACCGGCAGAAGGTGGACAACTGGAAAGCCTTCAAGGCGGCCGGAGGCAGCAGCCCCGAGGAACGCTCGCCGTTTGATCTGCCGAGAGATCAGCAGACGCTGGCGCTCGGCGTAGACGATATCCGGGAGGCCCGCGTCCTGGTTATTCTGGTCGATTTCGAAGACAATCCCTGGACCGGCGGGGTGGCTGCCGGGACACCGGCCCTGTTCGATTCCATCCTGTTCTCGGATCGGGAAATCGACCCCGTAGAACAGCAGAATCCGACCGGGTCCATGACCGACTACTACTTCGAAACCTCGTACGGTTCTTTTCATGTGACCGGCGATGTGATCGGCTGGTACCGGATGTCACGAGACTATTCCGATTATGTCGATGATGACGACGGGCTCTCCAATGGCAGGGTGCTGGCCAGGGACGCCCTTATCGCCGCCTACATGGACGGAGTGGACTTCACGGTGTATGACCAGAACCATGACGGTTGGTGCGACGGATTGATCATTATCCACGCCGGACCGGGTGCGGAAACGTTAGTAAATGACAATGAAGCCATCTGGTCACACAAGGGGAACTTTAATGAAGTCGTCTACAATGACGTCAGGTTTTCGGCTTATACCATGAACCCGGAGGAGCAGCACGGCGTGCTGGCGCCCATCGGCGTCATTTGCCACGAGTACGGCCACATTCTGGGACTGCCCGACCTGTACGACATTGACTATGAGCCGGCGACTTCGCAGGGACTCGGTCGCTGGACGATCATGGCCACCGGCAATTACAATGGCAATGGCAAAATACCTGCTCATTTCGATGCTTGGTGCAAGGCCGAGATCGGGTTTATGGGTGGGGGTGTCGTGCGCGTTTCCGAGAACCTCCTCCAGGCCGAGATCCCCTGTATCGAATACAACCCGGTGGCCTACCTGCTGTGCAATGATTGGACCGGATCAAGGGAATACTGGCTTGTGGAAAACCGCCAACTGGTGGGATTCGACGCTGGCCTTCCGGGGGCAGGTCTATGCATCTATCACGTAGATTTGGACGCTCCGCCACAGAATACGAATTACCTCCGGTACTACGTGGCTCTGGAGCAGGCTGACGGCAAAAACCAACTGGCCCTCGCCGGAAGTGAGGGTGACGATAGCGACCCCTGGCCGGGAAGAACCAACAATCGCAACTTCCATGACTTGAGCAAGCCCGATTCGGAAACAAACGGGCTACGCACTACTCGTGTGGGCGTGTGGGATATATCCGATTCCGACTCGCTCATGTATGCTGATCTGGACATTCAATGGTCTCGCCCCTATGTGTCCCTGGCGGGCGTTAACCCGCTCCTGTTCGATGACTCACCGCCCGGGGGCAACGGTGACGGCAACCTCGATCCGGGTGAGAGCATAAGTTTCTACGCTACGGCTACCAACCTGATGCGCGTCTCTTTCAATGCACGGGCGAGCTTGTCGACTGCCAATGAGGACGTGACGTTCATAAGGGACGAGGTCGACCTGGCGTCGGTCTTCATCGATTCGGAGTACAGCACAACCGAAGCGATTCAGTTCACGCTTAGTCCCGACTTCGTGCCCGTCATTGATTCCTTCTTCCTGGCGATCACCAGCGACTCCGTCGGTTCTCTCGCGGGCAGCGATACTTATACGACGACGTTTGGATTTGAGGTAGATCTCGGACCGCCGCAGGTGTTGATTGTCGACGACGACCGTGGCAAGGACTACCAGAAATCCTATGTCAACTCCGTTTACAATCAACGGATTCCCCATACCGTTTGGACCAAGAGCTCTCAGGATTCTCCTTCCGGGGAAGAGCTGGCCAAGTATAGAATGGTCTTCTGGCATACCGGCGACTCCACGTCCAACGTGTTGAGTGCCACCGACATTGACGCCATGAAACACTACCTCGACCACGACGGCAACCTTCTGCTCTCGACGATTTCCGGTGCGTTCGATATTGACACTCTAGCTCCGACATTCATGAGCAGCTATCTCGGCGCCACTCTGGACGGGACCGACCACTCTCCCAAGTTCATCGGCGTGACCGGGAACGAGGTGGGGAACGGCACCAAGTACTTTTACTCGAATATGGAGGAGACGCTGTCGCAGATTCCGCTCCTGACTCCGGTCGGGGCGGGAGAGGCCGCCATCAATCTCTATAGAAGCGGCCCCTGTGCGGTTTCATACCGGGGAACACACAGTTGTGTGTTTTTCACTATCCCGATAGAGTACCTGAAGGACGACAGGCCAGGATACGATACCAAGGACACGCTCATCGCGCGTGTCATGAACTTCTTCGGGGGCATTCCCACCGATGTCGACGACGGCCGCATGTTCGCACCGCTACCGAAGAACTTCGACCTGTGCCAGAACTATCCCAATCCGTTCAATCCGGTTACGACCATTTCGTACACCGTTCGGCCGACCAGCGGATCACTGCCGAAAACGAACCTGTCGGTGTTCAACATGTTGGGGCAGAGAGTGACGACCCTGATCGACAGGGTGCAGCTTCCCGGCCAGTATTCGGTCGTCTGGGATGGCTCCAACAATCTCGGCCAGCCGGTGGCAACAGGAGTGTACTTCTACCTGCTCACCCGGGGAGACGATTCGGAGTGCCGCAAGATGATTCTCCTGAAGTGAAACTAACCTGAAAAGCCTCTTCTTAAGCCGCCGTTCTCGGCGGCTATTTTATTGCTGTGCATGGAGATACGGCCACCCCAGCCGGGCCGGGCTCTGTCATACGGGGGCGATTCATCCCGGTGTCAAGATGATAGGTGCGGCCGCGATTCTAAACGGGGCCACGAGTAATTGCAGTGACCCTGTTCATCACCTCAAACGTCTTGGCGCTCATGTCGCTAAAGGCCGGATGGCTTTTCACCTGGGCTGCCAGGGGTCCGGCCAGAAAGGCCTGCAGTGAAGACTCATCATCAAATAGATAGATGCCACCAGCTTCACTTTCAGCCTCGTTCATAATCCAGACTTTCCAGCGGAGACCGTCAACTCTTGCAAACTCTCCGGCCAGTGAAGCGGCTGCTTCTTCGTATTCAGCCCTCGTAACGCTGAACTTGAAATTGACTTGCAGGATCATCTCAGCCATGGCCGTTTCTCCTTTCTACTTTCCGTTCGGTTTTCTCGAAGATGTACCTGATACTGAGAACCGAGATTTCTCATATAGATATTTAGAAACCACGATTCACATCACTCTTTGTTTTAAATACGACAAAATCTCCTTTGATTGTCAATAGTTTTCCCTTTTTCCTAAGTGATCTGCTCCCATGACCACAAAACCGACAGCGTTTTGCTGTTGCCAGTCTTCTTGAAGCCGTTTCTGGGAGACCATATATTAACAAATTCCGATCCCTGTGTGCAGATTCATCTGGAAAATGCGCGCTTATGCAGAAAAGACTTGACAGCTTACCGGAAATACCACTAATTGAAAATGAAAGTCGTTTTCATTTGTCGTGGATTAAGGCCCGGTATGAAAGAGCTTCTGAGAACAAAAGGTTTCAAGGTCACTCCCCAGAGGGAATTGATTTTTCGCTCCTTCTTCGAGTTGGATCGACATGTCACTGTCGACGAGTTGTATCAGAAAGTTCGGGAGAAGGACGATTCCATCGGCTACAGCACTGTCTGGCGCAATCTCAAGCTGATCTGCCGAGTTGGCTTGGCAGAGGAAGTGAACATCGGCGATGGCCTAACTCGCTATGATCGTACTACAGCCGCCCCTCATGGGCATCTGTTCTGCCGGCGGTGCAAGAAGCTGGTGGAGTTCAAAGTGGGACGGATTGTCGGCATCCTTGCCAAGACCGCGCGCGAAAACAGCTTCACACTGGAGGGGTTCAAGGTTGAGATACAGGGATATTGCGAAGATTGTCGCCGCGTCGTGGACCGGGAATGCGACCAGGGAAAGGTGAATTAGGTGGTATCGGTGTATCTCACAAGCCTGGCCGTAGCGGCTGCCGGGTGTTTGTCGGACAAGGGGGAGCCTGATGACATACCTTGACAAGATGTCACCCGGACAGAAAGCGAGAGTGGTCGGATTCGCCAACGATGGCCCTATCGCCAGAAGGCTTGTGGAAATGGGGATCATGCCGGGTCGGTTACTGTTGTACGTGAGAGACGCCCCTCTTCGCGATCCGCTCGAGATCA
Organism: uncultured bacterium; assembly: GCA_965603125.1. Taxonomy (GTDB): domain Bacteria; phylum Zixibacteria; class MSB-5A5; order GN15; family FEB-12; genus JAJRTA01. The sequence goes on from CBFDBU010000003.1 coordinate 110,020, forward strand.
AGATCGGAAACAGTTTCCTGTCACTGCGGCGTTCCGAAGCCTCCCTGGTGGCGGTCGAGTTAGAGGATTGAGCGATCCACCGTGAGAATGCGCATGACAACCAACAGGGATTCTGTGACCGGTAATCGGATTGTAGCCATTTGCGGCAATCCCAACAGCGGCAAAACTTCCATCTTCAATGCCATTACCGGCCTCAACCAGAAGGTCGGGAACTACCCTGGCGTAACCGTTGAGAAAGTGTCCGGCCTGTTCCGGGTGGGGAAGGACAAGTCCCGCAAGTACGAACTGATGGATGTCCCCGGTACATACTCACTGGCGGCCTTTTCGCCGGATGAGTATATCGCGGCTTCGGCCCTCTCCGGTGGTGTCGGCAGCCGGCAGCGTCCGGCGGCGCTGATCTGTGTTGTGGATGCTACCAACCTGCAACGCAGCCTTTACTTGCTGCTGCAGGTCATGCAGATCGGCTGTCCCGTGGCGGTGGCGCTGAATATGATCGACCTGGCCGAACGCCGCGGGATCAGGATCGACCATGAAAAGCTGTCACAACAGCTTGGCGGTTTGCCGGTAGTGCCGGTAGTCGGGAACAGAGGCCGGGGGATTGGACGCCTGAAGGAAGTGGCCGCGGGTCTTGTCGACAGTCCCGTCAGGCCGGCGCAGCAGCGTTATGACGAAATCACCGAAGGGTTGATAGGGCGGTTGGCGAAGTTCGGGGGCGATGGACAGCGCACGCGCGCCGAGTATTTGAGAGTCATCTTTGACGTGAACGGCCCGGCCGAGAGAAGGTTCCTGGGCGAACTTGCCCGACGTGTCGATGCTCCGGGCGAATCTCGACGCGTGCTGGATGACGGACGTGTAGCTATCAAACAACGATTCGGCTCACTGTCGACCGCCGAGACCGGAGCGTTGACCGAACAGGCAGCCCGCATTTTCAAATCCGCTGTTACCGAACGCCGCCTGAAGCGCCCGCCGAGGTCGGAGTGGCTGGATCGCGTCCTGCTGCATCCCGTGGCGGGGCCGGTCCTGCTGGTGGTGATGATGGCGTTTGTATTCCAGTACGTTTTCAGTTTGGCGGAGCCGTTCATGTATCTGATCGACCGCTCGGTTGGCACCCTGGCGTCCTACCTGGGTGCGGTGATGGTCGAGGGGCCGTTGCGCTCGCTCGTAACCGATGGGGTTATCGGCGGGGTAGGTTCGGTTCTAATCTTCCTTCCGCAGATTGTCATCCTGTTTCTGTTCATCGCCATTCTTGAGGATTCCGGGTACATGGTCAGGGCGGCGTTTATTGTCGACCGCATGTTCCGCTGGTGTGGCCTGTCCGGGAAATCGTTTATTCCCATGCTCTCGTCATTCGCCTGTGCCGTCCCCGGTATTATGGCTACGCGAACGATCGAAGACAGGAAACTGCGCTTCATAACAATCATGGTGGCGCCGCTGATGACCTGCTCGGCGCGACTGCCCGTGTATGCAATCATGATTGCCGCCTTTATCCCCCACCGGACCTATCTGGGCCTGTTCAATCTGCAGGGGCTGGTGCTGGCGACTCTCTACCTGCTGGGCATTGTAGTGGCCGTGGTTGTCTCGCTTGTGCTTCAGAAGACTGTTCTGAAGACTGAGCGCGGCACGTTCATGATGGAAATGCCTTCCTACAAGCTGCCCATGCTGAAATCAGTCATCATCCGCGTCGTCAACCGGGCCCGGATGTTTCTTGTCAGGGCGGGAACAGTGATTCTCGCCATAACGATTGTAGTCTGGGCCTTGAGTTACTACCCACATTCCGAGGAGATTGCCACAGCCCACGAGGATCAGGTGGCAACCGTCCGGAGTGAGTTCGCCGTGGCCGAGTCGCAAATCCAAGCCCAACTGGACGAACTGCTGAGCCGACTGCCTCAGTCGGCGCGCCGGAGCGTGGAGCTGGTGGTGGCGGACTTCGCCCAGGCGGAGACAGTTGAAGACCTCGCAGCAAGACGAGACGGTTCATCGCACGCAGTCTCTGTCGAGCCGGCAATACTGAATCACCTCCACGACATGCGCCGACTGGAACTGGAGCGTGGCGCGCAGTTGGCCCGCGTGGCTAACGAACGCGCCGGTGCCTACATTCGGGATTCCTACCTCGGTTCTATTGGCCGCGTCGTGGAACCGCTTTTCCGGCCTTTGGGATGGGACTGGAGAATAACCGTGGCCACGCTCTCTTCATTTCCAGCGCGCGAAATAATCATTGCCACGATTGGGACAATATACAACCTCGGTACCGATGTCGAGGAATCATCGAATCTGATAGATAAGATGCGCCAGGCGAAATGGGAATCAGGACCGAGGCGGGGCAAGAGGGTTTTCTCGGTGGCGGTCGCTTTGTCAATAATGGTCTTTTTTGCCATCTCCTGCCAATGTGGCGCGACCGTAGTGACAATCAGGCAGGAAATGGGTCGCTGGTATTATGCTCTGTTTGTTTTCGGATATATGGGTATCCTGGCGTACATACTGTCGATGATTGTCTATCAACTTTTCAGCCGGTTGGGTTTCTAATGGGTATCGACTGGCAGCAGGTGATAATCGGGCTTCTCCTTTGCGGAGCTGTCGCCTACCTGATCGTATATGCTGTTTGGCGCAGGCGCAAGAGAGACAAATGTGAGGACTGTGCGTTGCTGGGAACTCGGGACCGTGAGGAAACCCAGCGACACAAGTCTGATTGACTCACTTCACAGCCCGCCTTATATTCCTACTCAGGTAAGAGTTCAAAGATGTATCAAAACGTGCCGGTTCTTCTGGGGCAATATCGTCCGCTTGATTCCTTTTTGCATCGTCTCGATGTCCGGTCCAAAATAATCCCCGTGACACTGGTTCTTGTTCTGGCTCTGATGACCGGTTCACTTGCTTTCTATCTGGTCATCCTGGCGGTGCTGATTGCGGCCCTCCTGCTGTCCGGCGTCGGATGTCGGACTCTGTTGAACAATTTCAGGCCTGTTTTCGTGCTGGTGCTTATGACCGCCCTGTACCATCTGGTCTTTTCTGAGAGGGAATCGGCGGTGGTCGTGGAGCTCTTCGGCTGGAAACTGACCGAGGGCGCTTTGCTCCTGGCCGGTTTCTATTCGCTTCGCCTGGCTCTGTTCATTTGCATAGCCTTCCTGATCACGTTGACCAGTTCCCCGTCGGAGTTGGCCGAAGCCTTCACGAAAGTGCTGCGCCCCCTGTCGTATCTGCGCGTTCCGATCCAGGAACTGGGAATGATTATGTTCATGGCCATTCGTTTCATCCCCATTCTGTACGAAGAGTTTCTGGCCATCCGGTACGCTCAAATGATTCGCGGCGTGGATTTCTCCGGGTCCCTGGTCAGTCGCATGAGAAAAATCACGTTCATCATTATCCCCGTATTCGTGGCGGCAATCCAGCGCGCCGACGAAGTCGCCCTGGCTATTGAAGTCAGGGGTTATCATGGCGGGCGCCCCAGGACGTTCTATTCCAGGGCGCGCTTTGGGGAAAAGGAGTGGCTCTTCCTGCTGGGAACGGCCGCTTTCGTAGTGTCACTATATGTTGTCACTCTGTAAGGAATGCCGGAAAGAAACATCCGCATAGTCGTCGCGTACGAAGGCACCGCCTACGCGGGCTGGCAGTCGCAGCCGCAGGAACGCACTATCCAGGGGGAAATCACGGCGGCCATCTTCAAGGTTACGGGGCGCAAAGTAAACCTCATCGGGGCCGGGCGCACCGATGCCGGTGTCCATGCCCTCGGCCAGGTGGCCAATTTCAGAATCGACCATCATCTGGAGCCGGCCAGATACCGCGAGGCCCTTAATCATTTCCTGGATGACGACATCCGCGTGAAGGATTCCCAGGGGGCAGACCACGCTTTTCACTCCCGTTACGGCGCCCTGAGCAGGCGTTACCGATATCTCATCGGGCGGGAGAGATCAGCCGTGTACCGTAACCTGCGCTGGGAGTATGACCGCGAGGTCAACATGTTGGAACTGCGCGAAGCGGCGTCCATGATCAAGGGTGAACATGATTTCGGCCCGTTTTGCGTCATGGCATCCCGGAGGGACGACAGTGTCTGCCGTGTCGACCATGCCCGCTGGCGGCGGGTCGGGCCTCTGCTGGTGTTCGAGATCACGGGGAACCGGTTTCTGCACGGGATGGTTCGCTCGCTGGTGGGAGCGATGGTCAACCTGGCGACGCTCGAGCCCGATCAAAACAAGCTAAACTTGACTTTGGAAACACTCAGAGATATCATAACTTCTCGTACCAAAGAAAGAGTTGTGTTCACGGCCCCGGCCCGGGGTCTGTACCTGGTGTCGGTCGCATACAACGAAGGGATACCGGAATGAAGTTCTTTATCGATACCGCCAACCTGAAGGAGATCAGGTCGGCCGCGGCAATGGGCATTCTGGACGGTGTGACCACCAACCCATCGCTGGCCGCCAAAGAGACCATGCCGTACCGGGATCTGCTCACCGAAATCTGTAAGATCGTGCCGGGACCGGTCTCGGCGGAAGTGATCTCCACGGATCATGACAGCATGATCAGCGAGGCTGAGAATCTGGCGGAGATCGCCGACAACATCGTTGTCAAGATTCCGACCATTCTCGAAGGGCTCAAGGCGATCCGGACACTTACCGAGCGCGGTATCAAGACCAATGCCACGCTTGTGTTCTCTCCGGCTCAGGCTCTCCTTATGGCCAAGGCAGGAGCCGCCTTCGTCTCGCCTTTCATCGGCCGGCTGGATGACATCTCAAGCGACGGCATGGATCTGGTCGGCAAGATAGTCACCATCTATGGCAACTATGATTTCGCCACGGAGGTGCTGGTGGCCTCCTCGCGCCACCCGATGCACCTAGTTGAGGCGGCCATGATGGGGGCGGATATTATCACCATGCCCTTCAGTGTTATCTCCAGGCTCATCAAGCATCCGTTGACCGATATCGGTCTGGAGAAGTTTATCGCGGACTTCAAGGGAGCTCAGAACGGCTGATGATCGCCAGGTATACATTGCCGGAGATGGGGGCGCTCTGGACCGATGAGAACAAATACCGAACCTGGCTTAAGGTCGAAATCGAAGCAGCGCGGGCGATGGCAAGACACAAGATAATCCCCCCTGCCGCCGCGAGGGCTATCGAGCGCAAAGCGGATTTCGACATCAACCGCATTGACGAAATTGAACGAGAGGTCAACCACGACGTCGTAGCCTTTCTGACTTCGGTCTCTGAGTTCGTCGGCGAAGAGGCCAGGTATCTGCATTTCGGCATGACGTCTTCGGATATGCTTGACACGGCGCTGTCGCTTAATATCAGGCACGCCTCGGCGATTATCGACAGGAAAACGGCGGGCGCCCTCAGGCGCATCAAGGCCCTGGCTCTCAAACACCGGATGACCCCCTGCATGGGACGCACTCACGGCGTGCTGGCCGAACCGATGACGCTGGGACTCAAATTCGCGGTGTGGTATACCGAGTTGTCGCGTCGCAGGGAGCAGTTCCGGGCTGCTACCGAGACCGTGGCGGTGGGCAAGCTCTCCGGCGCCGTGGGCAACTTCGCCAACCTTGACCCGAGGATTGAAACCGCGGTATGCAAGCGGCTGAAACTGCGGCCCGCCGAGGTTTCAACTCAGGTTGTCCAGAGGGACCGGCATGCCGAGTACCTGACCTCGCTGGCGCTGATGGCCTCGTCGCTGGAAAAATTCGCCACCGAGATCCGCAACTTGCAACGGACCGAGATCGGCGAGATGGCCGAAGGATTCACCCGGGACCAGAAAGGGTCCTCGGCCATGCCGCACAAGAAAAACCCGATCACGGCCGAGCGGATAACGGGGTTGGCCCGGCTGCTGCGCGGTTACGCGCTGTCCGCAATGGAAAACATCGCCCTGTGGGGGGAGCGCGATATCGCCCACTCCTCAGTGGAGAGGGTCATCATTCCGGACGCCACAATCATTATTGACTATGTCCTTCACAAATTCATCGAGCTCCTGAGGGGACTGGTGATAAACGAGAAGCGGATGATGGAGAACGTCTTCTATCGCGGGGGAGTCGTGTTCTCGCAACGGCTGTTACTCAAGCTGACCGGTCCGGCGGGTTCCCGCGACACGGCCTACCGGATGGTGCAGCGCAACGCGCTGGCTGCGGCCGAAGGGAAGGGGGCGTTCCACGAGTTGGTAAAGCGTGACGGCGAGATCCGAAAGTACTTAAGCGAGTCGGAGATCGACGGTTGCTTCGACTTGGCTTACTACACCAAGAACGTCGACAGCGTATTCAAAAGGGTGTTTGGGAAATGATTACCCGCGATGGACTGACACCGCTCCTGGTCATCTTCTGTGTGACCGCCGTGTTGCTGATGGTGGCCGTCAGGTGGGACAGCATGATATTTGCGTCTCTGGCGGGGTTGTTCGCGCTTCTCTGCGTTTGGTCTGTCTTCTTCTTTCGCGACCCCGAGCGGAGTTTTCCGCCCCAGGAAGGGATTCTCACCGCTCCCGCTGACGGCAGGATCTTAGGGATAGAAAAGATCGCCCATCACGATTACGTGGGCGGAGAAGCTCTGCGGATTTCCATCTTTCTTTCTGTGCTCGATGTCCACATCAACCGCATCCCGGCCGACGGGGTGGTCGATTTCGTAAGATACCAGCCGGGAAAGTTCTTTGTGGCATACTGCGATAAGGCTTCCCAGTTCAATGAACATACTCAGATAGGGATTATTACTTCATCCGGGCACAGGATACACGTAAAGCAGATAGCAGGAATCATCGCGCGGCGGATAGTGTGTCACTTGAACGCCGGTGACACCGTAACGGCTGGGGAGCGGTTCGGGATGATTCGCTTTGGCTCGCGGACAGAGCTTGTAATCCCATCCGACTCGCGGCTGCGAGTCAAGACGGGCGACCACGTCAAGGGAAGCCGGACGATCCTGGGTTTCCTCCCGGAGCCTCTGGTCGCTGCCGACAGTGCAGAGAAGGCGACGGGGGAGAATGTCGAACTATAGGGGCATTTTCCCGGGAACCTTCACCATGGGCAACGTGGTCTGCGGTTTCCTGGCCATTCTCTCGGCGTTTGAAGGTAACGTCACGACCGCCTGCTGGCTGGTTATCCTGGCCGCCTTTCTGGATGCCCTGGACGGCAAGATCGCCCGCCTCAGCGGTGGCGCGTCGCGCTTTGGTGTTGAACTGGATTCGCTGGCCGATTTCCTCTCGTTCGGCGTGGCGCCGGCGGTTATTGTGTATTCCATCAAGCTTAGCGCACTGGGTAAGTGGGGCTGGTTGATTTCCGTCGTGTACATAATGGCGGCCTCGTACCGACTGGCGCGTTTCAACCTGCTGGCGGACACAGAGGAAAAGAAAGACTTCGTGGGATTGCCCGTTCCCGTGGCCGCGGTGATGCTGGTGTCGTTCATCATCTTCTCTTACGAGTTCTGGGGCGAGTTGCGGTACGGCCAGTTGCTGGTGTCGATGATTATCCTGTCTGCTTTCCTGATGGTCTCGCAAGTCCGGTACGACACCCTGCCCGAGCGCTTTGATACCACTGAGCGCCGAATCAAGCTGGGCATTCTGCTGCTGGCCGGGGCGGCTATCATATTCAGACCGAGACTGTTGTTGTTTCCATTCAGTGCCTCCTATATATTGTTCGGGATTGTCAGGGAGTTCTACCGGTTGTTCCACCGGAGTGTCGGCAGGGTGACCGGTCGCCCTTATCGAAAACGGAGAAACGATAGGAAATCGGATCATGGACAGTAACGAAAAGGCGGTTGTATACGTAAGGTTGAAAGAGGGCGTCCTGGACCCACAGGGACTGACGATCCACAAGGCGCTGCTCCAGATGGGCTACTCGGACTTCCTGTCGGTGCGGTCGGGCCGTTTCTTCGAATTGGAAATCAATTCCGAGTGCGCCGACATTGACAGGGAAATCGGCGAAGTTTGTTCTAAGCTTCTGGCCAACCCTGTCATCGAGGAGTTCACGGTGGAGAGAATCCGATGAAAGTGGGTGTGGTGACATTCCCCGGTTCCAACTGCGATTACGACGCCTATGCTGCCGTGAAGAGCGTTCTGAAGGAGGACGTGGAGTTCCTCTGGCACAAATCCACGGATCTGTGTGGCAGCGATATGGTGATACTCCCCGGCGGGTTTTCCTACGGGGACTATCTGCGGGCCGGAGCCATCGCGCGGTTTTCACCGCTGATGGAGGAGATTGTCCGGTTTGCGCACTCCGGGGGAATGGTCATGGGAGTGTGCAACGGGTTCCAGGTCCTGACCGAGTGCGGGCTTTTGCCCGGCGCTCTGATGCGTAACCGTCACCTGCGCTTCAGTTGCAAATATGTCTACCTGAGGGTCGAAAACAACGGCTCCCGGTTCACCGGCGCCTGCCGGCCGGGTGAGATTCTCAGGATTCCCATCGCTCACGGCGAGGGGAATTATTACTATTTCGAGGACGATATCAGGCGTCTGGAGGACAGCGGCCAGGTGGTGTTTCGTTACGTTGACCATGACGGCAGGGTCACCGATGAAGCCAACCCCAACGGATCGGCAAACAATATCGCCGGGATCATCAACCGGGAGGGAAACGTGCTGGGTATGATGCCGCATCCGGAGCGAGCGGTCGAGGACTTGCTGGGCTCGGCCGATGGCCTCAGAGTGTTTGAATCCGTACGGACGGCCTGTTTGGCGATGGCCGGGGCGGGTGGTAATTGAAGGCCCGCGAAGTCACATTTATCGTGGTGGCCCTGATCTTAGGGGCGACAATCGGCGCGTTGATCGGTGACATTATCGCTTCCTTTCTGCCATCGGGCGCCGCCAAGATCGTCCTGAGCAAGTCAATCGAGATCGGGCTTGACACTATCAGGGTTGATTTCTACGCGATATCTCTTACCTTCGGACTGAGCTTGAGAATAAACTTCATGTCCGTATTGGTGGTTTTGTTAGTGATCGTCTACTTCAGATGGTGGTACTTATAAGCGGACCGGCTGGTCCGGAGGTGTTGCATGTTTGGCTTGGGTCCATGGGAGTTGCTGTTGGTTTTTCTGGCGGTGCTCCTGTTGTTCGGGGCGAAGCGGCTCCCTGAGATTGCCGCCGGTCTTGGCAAGGGGATCAAGGAGTTCAAGAAGGCAGTGAAAGATACCTCTCAGGAACTGAAGGGAACTCTCGACGAGGAACCTGAAAGCAAACCGAAATCCAAGCCCGACGCGAAAAACGACATCGAAAAATAAGTCCGAGCGAAGGGACTGAAGACTCCGGTGATGTTAAGATGAGCGACGGCTTCGCAAAGAACGATGCTGAAAAGATCGGCGGTGTCCTCGGCGCTGAGTCGGTGACGTTTGAGAAGGATCATTTCCGCCTCAAGCTCGACAACGCCGACGAAAAGCGCTCCCTGGTATTGCAGGTTTACCCCGAGGTCAGCCTGGGGAAGACCCGGGGCATGTTGGTTGTCGTGTATACCGGCAACTCCCATCTGCAGCTTCACAACTGCACCGGCTACGTGGTTTCCGACGAGCTTGGCGAGGTTACGTTTGTCGCTGAAACGCCAGGACGTCTGTCCGGGCTGGTGGTCGAGAGTGGTGCCTCATGTTCGCTCTACTCCAGCATTAACCGTGAACTCATCTCGTCTGATTTCACGCGACTGGGTGTTGAGGTGATGCTCTCCGGTGTGGCCCTGTCCCTGACCGAAGATATTCTTGCTGCCGATGACGACGACAGCGAAGGCTGAAACAGTTCGCCTGTGCTCGGTCCCGACACTTTCGTTCCTGTCTACACTTCCGTTGTATCGGTTGGTCAGCCACGTACCGTTCGGCACTGCCCCCATGATGTTTCCGGGATTCCACCATGAATAAAAGGCCGCCCGGTATTGCCGGGTCGGCCTCTTGACGGAATACGTCGCTCTTGTTACTCGGGCCCGCTTCTTCAGTCTCTGGTGCTGAACGCTTCCACGAAGTCGGACAGGTCGGTCATTATCTCGGATGCTTTCTGGTATCTCTCTGCCTTGTCCTTCTTGAGGGCGCGGTCTATGATGCGGTCAAACAGCAGGGGAATCTGCGGATTGATGTTTGACGGCTTCTCCGGTTCATGGTTGAGCACCGAATACATCAGGGAGGTGATGTTCTCGCCCTTGAAGGGTCGTTTGCCCAACAGCAGTTCGTACATGACCACGCCAAGAGAGAACAGGTCGGCCCGGTGATCGGACTTCTGACCTTTGAGCTGTTCCGGAGAAATGTAGTTCGGTGTTCCCATGGCGATGCCGGTCTTGGTCATGGAACTGGAATCGACGCGGGCGATGCCGTAGTCCATGACCTTAGCGCGGTAATCTTTCAGGATCATTATGTTGGCCGGTTTGATGTCGCGGTGGACGATGCCCTGTTCGTGAGCGTATTCGAGGGCGGAACAAATCTGCATGATGACCTGGGCGATAATCCGGTAGTTGAATTTGACCTTTTTCTTGATCATCTCCTCGAGGGTCTGTCCCTCAAGGCACTCCATGGCGATGTACTGCAGGTGTCCCTCCGAACCGACATCATAGATGGTGACGATGTTGGGGTGCGAGAGTTTCCCGGCCGCCTGGGCCTCGCGGTAGAGCCGCTCCTTGAGTTCGGCCAACTCTTCCGGATCGTTAACAAAATCCAGACGGATGGTCTTGAGCGCGACCGGGCGGTTGATGGCCGGGTCTACACCCCGGTAAACCATTCCCATAGCTCCCTTGCCGAGAATGCTGCTCACCTTGTAGCGACCGAGGCTCTTGATTTCGCTGGTTTGCCCGAGCCCACCGGTGGCGTCCGCCGCAGCCGTCTGCGGTGGTGGTGCGGGAGCGTCCTCGGGAGCAGCCGGGGTCTCCGGAGCTATTTCCTCTTCGGGCGTCACTGTTGGCGGAGGGGAATCGGTTGTCCCCGGCTTGAGTGCCGCCGTTTCCTTGATGGGCGTCTCGGGAACACCCGGCGCCGCCGCCGTTTCATCAGTCTCTCTCCCCAGGTTGAGCGCCTGGTGGTCAAAGGGTTGGTGCTGAGAGGCGTCAATCATCGCCGTCGGCTGATTCTCCTGGTCATGCGTGGAGGCCCTGATCTCTCGCACCGGCACCGGCTCCACCGATGCCTGCGGGCGCTTACCGACGTCAACCTTGGGCAGCTTCGTTCTGGTCTTGTCGGTGGTCGCAACGACCTCGCACCGCAAGAGCGCGGAGTCCAGCAGGTACGATGCTACCATGAACAGGATCAGTTCCAGTCCGAAGTATACGGTCTGTGGGGCCACACTGAAGGAACTGATAAGGAAGTAGTTCACGTTGGCGAGAATGATGAGCCCGCAGACGCATATCACGATGCGATACAGCTGCGAAACCTGGGGAAGGATAAAAGCGAAGACCGCTCCCAGCAGAAACAAGATAATCATGTCCAGGGCCACCCGATCATTTCTGACGGCGATCATGTTCTCGTTGATGATATTCTCAATTGCGGACGCCTTGATGATCAGTTCCGGCGTGCGGTCGCCTATCGGAGTGCGGAAAGCCTCGGTGAGGTCGGGGTCCGTGAGGCCCACCAGCACCATCTTGTTGCTGAGTCGTTTTAATTCGAAGTTCTCTCCGATAACGAGGGCGGCGGAATAGGATTTGAACGCTTCCGCCGGGAAATGAGTGACAAAGAACTCGCTGCGATCGCCTGTCGGAATCCGTCTACTGTCGCCGAGGCGAACGTGCTGTCCCTCGATTATCGTCACGTCAACGGGGGAGACCTTGAGATAAGTCGCAGCAGCGATGAGCGAGATTGAAGGATAGTAGAAACCCTCGTAGTTCATCGCCAGCGGTTGGTGTCTGAGTACGCGGTCGTCGTCCGGCATGGTGTAATCAAATCCCAGGCACGGGTCGTTCTGCAGCAACTTCTCCGCCGGGAGAAACACTTTCCTGACCTGAAGGCTGGACTCTTCATCCATCATTCCCAGCGGATTGTCAACCGCCATGGAATAGTCATACAGGTGATCGGGATTGTTGGTCTTGCTGCTGCGGTAGGTGGCGAGGGCGATATCGTAGGGGAGAATGACGTTTTCCATCCAGCTCAACTGCCCCGCCAGAATACCGGTGTAACCGGCGCTGTCCTGGAAGGCGTCCTCGCCCAGTTCCAGATCGACCAGCATCGCCCCGGGTTCGGCGCCGGCGATTGCGGCCAGCAGATCGGCGATAAGGTCCCGGTTCCACGGCCAGGGGCCGAACTCATCCTGCGCCTTTTCGTCAATCGTGACCAGGACAATGTCGGCGCGGATGCCGTCGGGCGCGGTAAGATCGACCAGCAGGTCGGTTATTGACTGCTGGAGGCTTTGTAGCGGGCCGAAGCTGTTGACGTAGAGAATGACCACCAATATGGATATCAACAGGCACAGGATGTAGGATGAATACTTGCTCATTTCTCCCTCGTATCAGAGTCCCGCCGCGAGGCGGCTGATTAACACTTCCGGCAATCCGGCCGTGGCCATTTTCTGCTGAGCCGCATCGATGTCGTATTCGACACGGTGGTAGAAAACGTCACCCTCGTCGCTGTCGAAAACCACGTAACAGGCGCGGCGATCATTGTCGCGCGGCTGGCCCACCGATCCCACGTTGATCAGATACCGGCTCTCATCACCGACCTGGAACGTGTGCCCTGCCTGCGAGCGGATCCTTTTTCCGGGCCCGGCGCTGAATATCAGGGGCAGATGGGAATGGCCCATGAAGCCGATTTCGGTCTTGAGGTTCTGAAACGCCGCCACGGCTTCTTCTTCGGTGAAAATGTAGTGCCATTGCACGGGTTCCAGGGGTGAGGCGTGGACGAGATAGATATTGTCGAGCGTCTTGTCCATCTCAAAGTCCGCCATGATGGCCCGGTCGCTGTCTGTGAGTTGCGCCTGCGTCCATTCGACGGCTGCCCTTGCTGCGTTGTTGAATACGCCGCTTGACTGCAGACCCAGGGCGGTAAACTCGTGATTGCCCATTAGCTTGGTGTCGCACGTCCGGTCAATCATCTTCAGGCATGCCGCCGGGTCGGGTCCATAGCCCACCACATCGCCCAGGCAGTGTATCGAATCCACTTTACGCTTCTCGATGTCGGCCAGCACCGCCGTCAGGGCTTCCAGGTTACCGTGGATGTCGGAAACCAGGGCATGCTTCATTGCGTCTTTCCTTCGACGAACTTGAAGGTAGTCTTGCCGACCGTTATCAGGTCCCCGTTCTTCAGCACGGCGCTGTTGACAGGCTCTCCGTTCACCAGGGTTTTCCCCTGCTTGCCGAGATTCACGAGCGAAAAGCCGTGCTCCTCTTTAATTATCTTGGCCTGGATGCCCGACAGCCAGAAACCCTTGGCCTGGACATGCACGAACTTGGCCTTCCCGATAGTCGTCACCTCACGCTCCAGCCTGAATTCGGCAAAGGAGGAGTTCTCCATTCCCAGCAGGACGGAACCGCCGTATTTCTCGACAATTTGCCTCTCGATGGAGTCGTTTTCCAGGAGCTTTTTTTGCGCCTTGGTATTAAGTACCATAGTGCCGTCGAATCCGGCGCCGCCGTCCTGGTCTCGCGTCGTCTGGCTGTTGTAGACCAGTGAGTACTTGCCGATGGTGATGACATCGTCATCCCGAAGTACCTCTTCTGTGATCTTGCGGTTGTTTACGAAGGTACCGTTGAGGGACTCGTTGTCAATAACGACCGCGGCGTTGTCGTTGAACTCAATCATGGCGTGCTTTCGCGAAACGCCCCGGTTTTCCAGAACAACGTCGTTGTCGTTGGTGCGACCGACGCTGATGCGCTTTTTCTCCGTGACGATCCGCTCAATCACCTTGTCTTCATACTTGACTACGATTTCCGGCATGGGTGAGTCCTTTCGATATTTCTCACGCGCTCTTTCTCATAACTCGATGCAGGACCAAGAGTTGAGCCTATCTTCACAGGCTGCGGCACAGACCCTTGTTGTCTGCTGAGGGCACGGTTATATTGTCGGCATGAGAATCGGAAATCTAAAGCTCAAGGGGAGAGTTCTTGCCGCACCCTTAGCGGGCATCTCCGATCAGCCCTTTCGGATACTGGCCCTGAAGGCGGGGGCGGCGATGGTTTTCACGGAAATGATTTCTTCGGAGGGGATCATTCGCAGCCAGAAAAAGACGCTGGCCATGATGGTTTCCCGGCCTGAGATAAAACCGCTTGCGATACAACTGTTTGGCGCAAATCCCGAGGTCATGGCCGCCGCCGCCGCGATAACGGTGCGGGACTTTCAGCCGGACATGGTAGATATCAATTTCGGCTGCCCGGTCAGAAAGGTCGTCAACAAGAATGGCGGGGCGGCGGTGCTGAAGGATTTGACCCTTACTCGGGAAATCATCGCCGCGGTGGTCGAGGGGGCCGCCCCGACGCCGGTCAGCGTCAAGATGCGCACCGGCTGGAAAGAGCAAAGCCCCGTCTATTTAGAGGTGGGGCAGATTGCCCAGGAGACTGGAGCGAAGGCGATCACCCTGCACGCACGAAGCCGGGCCGAGGGATTTGCGGGGAAGGCTGACTGGTCGGCGATCAAACGGGTCAAAGAGGCGGTCGATATCGTTGTGATCGGCAACGGCGATGTGAGAACTCCCGAGGACGCCCGCCGCATGTTCGACGAGACCGGCTGCGACGCCGTTATGATCGGCCGGGCGGCGCTCGGTGATCCCCACATTTTTGGACGCGTGAACCGTTACCTTGAGACCGGCGAGTTGGCACCGGAACCGGGCATTGCCGAGAGAATCGCGCTTGCCACTCGTCACGCCGAACTGATGGTCGACGAATACGGCGAGCAGCACGGCGTACTCAAAATGCGCAAGATTTTGGGCTGGTATGTCAAGGGCTTAAAGGGCGCGTCCGAGCTACGGCAACGACTCGTCCGGGTGGAGAAGCTGGGGGATATTGAGGATGTTTTTGGAGAATTCATGGTATGAGCAGCAGGGTGGCACCCTCAAACTTGTTTGGGGGTGACTCATCTATGTCAGTGGTATGTCTTCTCTATCTATGGGTATGGGACCACATCCCAAGTTGGCCCAATCCCTGAAGCTCGACCACTTCCACTCTTCAGCAGATTTCACTAATCCTGCCCTAACCGGATTATTGTGTACATAATCTATCGCGTTCATCAAGGCAACTCTACTAACGATATTCCTGTCATAACCTCCACCTGCCTGCCAGAATCGATACGCTCTTGTTTTCGAACCTGTTGAGAACAGATCCAACAGGGCTGGTCTTGATTTTCTGATATTGATCAGCGCGCGACGCGAAACCGACTGCTTGATGCTCTGAAGAATCCCGGCGATGTCATAGCTGTCTGAGGTTGGATAGATGATGAGATGAACATGGTTTGGCATAAAGACATAGCCCCAGAGCCTGAAAGAGTGTTTCTGCCGGTTTTTTGAGACTGCGTCAGCCAGATATCGGCAATGCGTCTGATCCAACAATAACCTGCGACTTTGATAGCATGAAAAGGTCAGTTCATGGGCGTGACCTGCAGTATTGATATGCACGCGTCTGCTCATGTTTCACACTGGGCCATGCGATGTTGACGCCCGTCCCAAACAAGTTTGAGACGGCCACCCGTCGCCCACAGGCTACATGCCATATTTGCGCATAAACAGGTTGACTCCTTCGAGCATCAGCCTGATGCGCTTCTTGTCGCCAACCTCCTCCCACCTACCGTGCGCTGCATCGTTGCGAGTGCCAGCCCACGACGTGATGTCCTTCTTATCTTGCTTCACGATTAGGTTGTTACTGTATAGTAGACCTGCGTAGTTTTCTATACCCGGCTTGTTGTCGCCGAGTGATAGCCCCGCGCTTTCCGCCCAGTTTCGGAGGAATTCTTCCAGGGTGGCACCGATAAGCACAGCTGGTGCAGCAGGGTGCACGTCTTTCGCGGCAAGCAGTGATTCTGCCTGACCGAGTAGATCGGACACAACGTCCAGCTGCGCTCGCCTCTCAGGCGACACCTCTGATAGGAGCCCCGCCTCAACGAAATCAATAAACGACTCTAGTATTGAAGTAAGTTCTTCACTACCACCATACCCGCCAACGTTCCGAGCGCTATTGTAGAAGGAGTTGTTCGGACCTCCGTAGTTCTTGAGAAACTCGCATATCTCGGATTTCACTCCTGTCCAGCCTTGACGCCCGATGTTCCCCTTAATACGCCTGGCGTGTTCTATAAGCTCCTGACTATCCACTCCCAGTCTCCTTGTTCTGCAATGATTTTACCTCCTATAGGTACTTCAGTAGTTGACCGATGTCAAGCAGTCATCCCCGCTGCCCCACCAGCCTGCTTTGAGCGCGTAGCTCCCCACCCTCACCAAAACTATTGCCTCGGCGTTTCAGACCGTTTATATTGGGCGACAAAATCGCAATGATCGACAGCGAATAAACGACAGCGTTTGATTGAAGGTGCATGAATGAAAATACTGACTATCGCTCTTCACAAGGATGGGAAGCTGATCCCGGCTTCATTCGAACTGATCGAAGCCGCCAAATCAATCGGCGGCGAAATGTACACGGCGGTGCTGGCCGCCAACGCCGAAACATCGGCCAATGAACTGGCCTCACGCGGAGGCGGCAAGGTGCTGGCGGTGTCCCATGAGAGTCTTGATCTTTACAATGACCAGGTGTATGCCACTGTCCTCACCGCGCTCATTGCCAAGTACACTCCTGATCTTGTCCTGTGTCCGGCGTCATTCTACGGTAAGGCGCTGCTTGGCCGTTTAGCCGCGCTCAATGGCGGCGCCCAGGCCTCCGATGCGACCGGACTGGCGATGGATGGGGACAACATCGTGGCCACCCGCCCGAGCTATGGCGGGTCGGTCGTTTCCCAGGTGGTCAAGAATGGCGGTGGGCCGTTCTTTGTCACTGTGCGCGGTAAGTGCTTCGCGGAGTCAAAGGATGGTGCCGGTGAGGTTGTCGCCGAAGCGGTCGATGCTTCAGCGTTTGACTCGCAGATGGCGGTCAGGGAGAGCAAGGTCGAATCGGGCGGCGCTGTGAGCGTGGCCGAGGCCGACGTTATTGTTTCGGCCGGGCGCGGTCTCAGGGGAGCGGAACATCTGCCCATGATAACTGAACTGGCCGATTCGCTCGGCGCGGCGGTAGGTGCTTCGCGGGCGATTGTCGACGCCGGATGGACGCCGTATTCTCAGCAGGTCGGCCAGTCCGGCAAGACCGTCAACCCCAAGCTGTACGTTGCGGTGGGGATCTCCGGGGCCATCCAGCACCTGGTCGGGATGAGATCGTCACGGACCATCGTGGCCGTCAACAAGGACAAGGACGCACCGATCTTTAACGTCGCCAATTACGGTATCATCGGCGACGCCTTCGAAATCGTCCCGGCGCTGACCAGGAAGTTCGCGGCGGAACTGAAATAGACTGTCCCCGCGTGAATCCGGGTCGAATCTCGGCCTGATAGAAAGCACGAAAGCCCGCCTGGCAATCAGGCGGGCTTTCCATTTTCGAGACGTTTGTACCTATTCCGCTATTTCTACCGTCTTCCTGACTTCAATCTCGCCGCAGTAGTTGCTGAGAGTAAGGATCACTTCGTAGGTTCCGGCAGTATCATACCTGTGAGTTACGACGGTTATGTCTCTGTGGGGAGAGTCATCACCGAAATCCCAGTCGCGGTCAAAGATCATCCCGGTCGAAGTATCACTGAAGGTAAACACCACCGTAGTGTCGCCGGTGGCGGGGACAATGCTGAAGCCGGAGTTGTCAGCATTCAGAGAATCGCACAGCACGATGAAACTATCCACGACCACCGTGTCGGAACCGCACTGTCCGTGAGCCTCGAGTGAGCAGGTATAAATGCCCGGATCGACAAATGCGTGCACGGGATTGGTATCGTTGTAGGCTAGGGTCCCGTCGCCAAAACGCCAGACCAGGCTGTCGGTCGCCCAAGTTGACTGGTCGAGAAACCTCACCTGGAAGTGCTGGTATTGCGAGTAGCAGCCTTCGGTGGGAGTGTCGGCCGTGAAGGTCGCCACGGGAGCGCCGCGCACGGTGATGTATTCCGGTATGGAATCGGTCACGGTCACCTCGTCCGTGGTGGTGACAGAGAGTGTCACCGTGTAAATACCTGATTCCTCGAACGTGATGGTCGGGTTCTGCAGGTTACTGGTCTGGCCGTCGCCGAACTCCCACTCGCGGCTGACGAGGACAGCCGGTGAATCGACTTTGGATGTGTCATAGAAAACGACCTCCAGCGGCGTGCAGCCTTCGGTTGTGTCGGCAAAGAAGAACACCTGCGGGCAATTGTCGATCTGAATGAGGCTGTCCTTGGTTATAATCATCTCGCCACAACCGCCTTGGGCGGTAAGAGTGACCGTGTAAAAACCGGCCGAGTCGTAGATATGCGTCGGGGTAGAGGTGTCCGACATCGGGCTGTCGTCGCCAAAATCCCATTCCCATGAAGTCACCCCGTTGTAATCGGCGGGTGTAAAGGTTACCGCCAGGTTCGGGCAGCCAACGGTTGAGTCGGCGGAGAAGTCGCTGACAGTTGTGCCGACGATTATATATCGATTCTTAACTTCGGCATCCTCGCCCTCGGTCTCCGTGTTGCGTATTGTCAGCGATACCCGGTAGGTGCCCGCAGAGGTGTAGACATGCGTCGGGTTGGTGTCGGTCGAGGTGCTGTCGTCCCCGAACTCCCAGAGCCACTCGTCGCGTGGGCCGTTGGACAGGTCGATGAAGTGGACCTCAAGGGGAGCGCAACCGGAATCCACACTGAGCGTGTCAATTCCGAACTCAGCGGTCGGGTGACCGGCGATTTCGATATAGTTGGTCTCGGTGACAAGTTCATCGCAACCGGGGATCAGGAGGCAGACGCCACAGAGTGCCAGGGTAAACGACAGCAGCAACTTCCTCGGGTTTGTCAACGGTGTTCCCTTTCGAGTCACAATCTGACCGTATATAACCTGACCGGTCGGTGCTGTCAAACGATAAATCCCGCTGACGCACAACCGGTTTACCGGTTCGACTGCAGGCCGTTGTATGGTGGTACCCGCCGTTTCTCGAATGGTTCAAGGAAAAGCTCTGTGGTGACGAAATAGATACGAAACGACTCAAATACACCGAGGAGCGATTATGGGCCTGCTGATAGAAGTAATCGAATGGCTCGACCCGTCCGGGGACGAGATGATTCACCGTATTCCCCAGGAGGGATCCGCCGACATCAAGATGGGCGCCCAGTTGATAGTGCGCGACAGCCAGATGGCCATCTTCTTCAAGAGCGGTCATGCGGCCGATTCATTCACCGCCGGTCGGCATACCCTCTCTACCCTCAACCTGCCCATCCTGACACGGCTATTGGCTTTTCCCTTCGGCTTCAATTCTCCCTTCAGGGCCGAGGTCTATTTCGTTAATCTGAAAGTATTCACCAATCTGAAGTGGGGGACAAAACACCCGGTCACTTTCCGGGACAGCAAGCTGGGGCTTATTCGCCTGCGCGGGCACGGGGCGTTCACCATGCAGATTGACAACCCCAGCCTGTTCCTGAACTCCATCGTCGGGCGACAGTCCAGGTACACCACGGCCGAAATCCAGGGCTATCTGAGGGACGTGATCATCGCCCGCCTGAACGATCTTCTGGGTGAGAAGCTCGACACGATCCTGTCCCTGCCGGCGATATACACGGAACTGGCCGAGGAGTTCAAGGGAGTGGTGCACAACGAATTCGAGAAATACGGTCTCAAGCTGGTCGACTTCTACATCTCGTCGATAACGCCTCCCGAGGAAGTGGCCAAAATGATCGACCAGCGCTCGGGTCTGGAAGCCGTGGGCGATCTGGACAAGTTCCTGAAATTCGAGTTGGCCAGGGGTCTCGGCACGGCGGGAGGCCCCGCCGCGGCCGGTTCCGGGATGGGCATGGCAGCCGGGGTCGGTCTGATGTTGCCGGGCATGATGTCAAAGGTATTCTCGCCCGAACAGCGGGAACTCAAACGGGAACCGGTGGCAACCGTCACATGCCCCGTGTGCCACACCGATACGCCGGAGCAATCGCGCTACTGCTACCGCTGTGGTCACCAGATGATTGTACAGAATGTCTGTCCGTCGTGCGGTCGCGAACTGCCGACCGAAGCTAACTTCTGTCTGCACTGTGGTCACAAGCTCGATGCCGAGCTGCGGTGCCCCCATTGCTCCGCCAACGTGATTCCCGGCTCGACGTACTGCGGATCCTGTGGCAAATCGGTCAGAGGCGATGACTCTCAGATCGACGACAAACCGGAGTAAGAGCGGGTTCTACATTGAAGTGGGCTGCCCCGGCTGCGGTGGCCGGTTGACCATCGAATCAAGCTTCTTCGTTCTCACGTGCGAGCACTGTGGTTCGGTGTTGCGGCTGACCACGCCGGACACTCCGGTGGTCTATGTCGTCAGGGCGAAAGTCACCCGCCGGGAGGTCCGCTTCGGGATCGACCGGTATCTGAAAAGCCACAAGTTGCCACTTACCGGTTCCGACCTGGAATTCAAGTATATCTATTACCCCTACTGGAAAATCGACGCCGTTCTACTGAAAGTCCGTAACGACATAATCCGCGTGACGTACCGTCAGGGCGAGGACGGCCAGAGAGAGACCTCCACTGAACGCCGCCGTACCGACATCAACCTGACACCGTACCTGACGACGGTCGGCGCCGGCGGTCAGTTCGAGGGCATCCCGGACACCATCGGGATGAGGGTAGACTATCTCAACGTCCTCCCCTATTCCCGGACGAATACGCAGGACGGGTTTGATGCTATGCCGGTTGCGAGACCGTGGTCCGAGGCCTGGGCGGAAGTCGTCGCGCGGGTCGCCGATATCGGGGAAGTTGCGATCGCGGATTTCGGCATGAACAGAACGGAACTGTTTAACCCGGTTGCCTCGCTCGTCTACTTTCCGTATGTCATCGTCGAGTCCTACGCCGGTGGGGATTTCAATCGCTGGGTTGTCGACGGTGTTACCGGCCGAGTGCTCGCGCATGTTGACGAGGTCTCACCGCTGGACTACGGTGAGGGCGGCGCTGCGGCCGATCTTGAGTTTGGCGAGCTGGACGTGAGTTTCCACCGCTGCCCCAATTGCGCCGAGGATCTGCCGGCGGAGCAGTCATACGTCTACGTCTGCAGGAATTGCCACCAGATGATTGTGCACGAGTTGTTCGCCCGCGACATTTCGCAGATCGCGCTGGTCTCGGCCCAGTACAGTCAGGACGATCTGTTGTTCCCTTTCTGGTCTCTGAAAATGTCGGCCGCGGACTCCGAGAAGTTCCAGCATCTTTTCGGAGGCATGCACCGGTCGGACCGTCTGGTCATTCCGGCGTTCAAGGTCGGGAACTTTGAAGCCATGTACCGCTTGTCCAAGTGCCTTTCAGCCGCTTTGCCGCAGCTTGATCTGCGACCGATCGATACCTTCGACCGCCGTTGCCTGCCGGTGGGCCTGAGCATGTCGGAAGCCCTGATGTTAGTCGACGTTGTCATCTGCCGGGCAGAACTGGACCGCAATCCAGAGGGTCTCACTCAGCATCTGAAGGCCAGTACCGAGGAAGTGAGCCTGTTCTTCGCCCCCTTCCACAAGGAGCACTACTTCTACGTCGACTCGGCGCTCGGCTCGGTAACCTTCGAAAAAAGCTTCGTCGGCTGAAGACAGTGGGGAACCTGTTGTCGCTCAACGGGTAGAACTCATCACGGCGGCGAACGCCCCGCCATGCTGAATTATCTTGCTTTGCCGGAGGAATCCCGGTATCATCATCGAGTTGGCGAACGAGAGATACTTAGACAGGCCCTGTCGGGTTCGCGAGAAAGACCCGAAAAGCCGTGATATGATTTCGCCGTACGGAAGCAGGGAGAGCGCCTGTGTGCGGCATGTTTTTTTATGGAGTGAACCGTGAGAAAAAGCACCGCAGGCTCTGTGGTTGCCGTTGTTGCCGTCGGATTTGCAGTGATACTGCCGTCCCTCTCGGAGGCCCAGCTTCCCAGGAGCTTCTCGGCGCCACAGAGCGGCTATCTGAGTAATCTTGTCATAGACATTATTGAGCATGACGGCGCCGTCTGGCTGGCGACCGGTAAGGGCCTGAACTTCTCAAGCGACCAGGGGCAGACCTGGCAGGTTCACGATGTCTCGACCGGCATGGTCAGCGACAACATATCGGCTCTCTTTTCGACCGGTTGGCGCCTCTGGGTGGGGACCAACCACAGCCGGCTTTTTTCCGGTGAGCTGTTCACGGTTTCCGACGGAATCTCATACACCGACGACAACGGCTTCACCTTCAATCAGATCGACTTCTCCAGCGCCGGGCAGGACATTCCCTACGTGTGGGGCGGAGACCGAGTTGTCTATGACATTACCGGCCACGGCCGGCGTTTGTTCTTCGCCGGATTTGCCGGTGGGTTCTTAGCCTCGACGGACGACGGCCAAAACTGGCGCCGGATTTACTCCTCGGCTCTTGATTCCATCCAGTACAATTCCGGCGGCACGCCCGACTTGCAGAATCTCTACTTCTCCTGTCGTGCCGACAGTTCCCGTAGTGACTCGTTGATTGTCTGGGCCGGTACGGCCGGGGGGATTTATGAATACGTCTATGCTCCCCCGAGGGAGAAAGTCTACTCGCGACAGATAAACTGCGTCGCTCTCTGTGATGAGTGTACCGACACCGGTTTTGTTTTCTATGGTGGTGACGACGGCATCGTGCGCGGAACGTCGGTCGGCGGCCCGTTCTTCAGTCGCTTCGAAGAGGACGGCCTGCCTGGCCCGGCGGTGTCCAGCCTGATTGACTTCCGGGGACGGCTGCTTGTGGGAACCTATGACCCCCAGTCGGGACGCGCCACCGGCCTGGCCCGCTCGGATGATCGGGGGAGCAGCTTTGAAGGGATACCGTCCGCTTATTTTACCGAGGCGGACACGATCACCGGCTTCGCTACCATAGGCGAGCGGCTCTACATGGCGGCCCAGGACGCCGGTCTGTTTGTCTCCGGCGATGTCGGCCTGACCTGGGAGAAGATACTGATCGACTCCAGCGAGGTGACCAGCTTGCGCAATACGGTGAACGCCGTCTTCAGCCTGGATGATCTGCTGCTGGTGGGTACCGATACCGGGCTGGCGTCGCTTTACTGCGATGCCGACGGAGCGATTGAGTCGGTCCTTTTTCACGTCTTTGGAGAGCATGACTCCTCAGCCACCAACGTCAGTTCGACACGCGTCATGCGCGTGAAGGTTCAGTCATTCTATGACGACACCACCGAGGTGCTCGATTCGCTGGTCTACTGGACTGTCAACCGGCCGCTGACTCCGTTGGGTCGGGCCATGGTGGGACGCCGCCATATCGATTCGGTTGAATGGCGGGAATACCAGTGGCGAGTAAACACCGATGACATCAACTTCTTGGGTGATACCGCCTTTACCGTCGGCGAGATGGGTGTTCGGTTTACTTATGATGGAAGCAACCCCACACACCGCTTCCCGGTCATTATGGAAGACGAACTGGGGGTCATCGACTCCCTGGGCGAGGAGGCCGTCACCACTATGGAGGTCCGGGCGGATACGGTCATTTTCGGAACCGACAATGGCTTTGCCGTCTCCAACGATCGGGGAGAAGCGTTTCAGATCTATCGGGCCAACACCAATCCCGTGATAGCGGACACGATCATTAACTATAATTCCGCCAAAAACGTCGGTGATCTGGTGGGCAATTTCATTCCGGTCCTGGGCGTGCAGTATATTGAGAACGAGCCGGCCCGTGTCTGGGCATCCAATCGGCACACTACCTACTTCGACCGTAACGCCATTTCAATGGGCCGTATTTTACCGGTCGATGTTGACGGCGGTGTCGTCGATGATCCGCTGGCGGAAGAGGTGGCCGGTTACAGTTTGATCTGGGAGATCATGTACGAAGACGGCTTTGCATGGAATTACGCTTTCAACGGCGATTCGGTCTTTGCGGCCACGGGCGGCGGGCTGCTTTTCAGAGAGAGCGATACCGCCCTGGCCTGGGACACCGTCTCCATGATCAATGATTTCGGCCAGCCGCTGATCCTGCCCGGCGCACCCGTGTATGCCGTCGGCGTGGTGGGTGATTTCCTCTGGGTGGGGACGGAGCAGGGCACGGTGCGTCTCAGTCTGAGCGACCTGGAGGATCAGGAGCCCTTCCTTGTTGTCGATTCGACGACACCGACCGACGAAGTGTACGCTTATCCCGTCCCTTTCAGTCACACGCGGGACCTGATTGTGGATTTCCATTTCACGGTGGAACAGGGCGCTCAAATCACTCTGGAAATATACGACTTCGCTATGAACCTGGTTTCGCGGGTGATCGACAACCAGTTCTACCCGACCGGCATCTATCCGCTAACCGGCGCCTACCGGAGAACCTGGGACGGCTACAACGGGAAGGGCGAGCAGGTTGCGGTGGGCATGTACTACTTCAAGGTAGAATACTCGTCGGGCGAGACGTGGTGGGGCAAGCTGGCGGTGATTCCTTAAGGAGATGCAGATGCGAAGATACTTGCTGACGATCCTCGGATTTGTTATTGCCGTTGCCTCGGGACTTCCTGCCGCCGACGGTGACGGAGGCTATGCGGGAGCTTTCATGCAGGTCCCCATCGGCGCCCGTCCGACCGCTATGGGCGGCGCCTACCTGTCCATTTCGGATGACGGCGCCGGCGCGCTGTACAATCCGGCCGGGGTGGCTACGCTCAAGCAGCCGCTACTGGCGACTGCGTACCGTCTTATGAATCTGGATCGCAGTCTTGGGTATGCCGCCGTTGTGTTTCCCACCAAGGGCAACTCGGCGCTGGGCCTGCTCTGGCGATACGCCGGTTCCGGGTCGGTGGTGGCACGCGATCACGACGGTAACCCGCTCGAAAACGAATTGAGCCAGGAAAATCATGACTTCTCTATCGTATTCGCCAAACGGTTTGAGCATTTCCTCTCGGTCGGTGTGAAAATGTACTACCTGCACTCATCGTTCGCACAAATGAAGGCCTCTTCGGTCGGATTCGATATGGGTCTGGTCTTGTACATGGATCGCCTGTTGTTCTCGCGGGAATCGACCGCTCGCAGGCCGGTGAAAGACATGCGGGTCGGCCTGGTCTTGAAACATCTTCAGGCGAAGTACATCTGGAACAACAAGGACTACGTCGGGCGGTACATTGCCGGAGGCGGCATGGGCTCGGAACAGGAAGACCCGATACCGCTCGAATACGGGATTGGCGTGTCGGGGCGCCTCCTGGAGCGAAGACTCGTTCTGGCCTCTGATCTCATCATGACCAGCGAGCAGGGCGCGGCCCTCCACGCCGGTCTTGAATACTACGTCAAGCCGATCCTGGCTGTCAGGGGCGGATTCTCGGACGGCCGTCTTGTTACCGGGGGAGGCTACGTTTTCAAGCTGGGCAGCCGGGCGCTGGCGATTGACTATGCCTTTTCAACCGACCGGGCCGACGAAGGCTCCGAGCACATATTCTCTTTTGACTTCCTGTTCTAATAATGAGGTTTGAATGGCGATGATCAGGAGTGCGCGGCGAACGATCATAGCTTCCGGGTTCCTTGTGCTGACGGCAGGGATGACCGTCGCCAATGACGGCGTGGCCATGCTGAAAAACGACCACGGCGCCCGCCCGTCCGGGATGGGAGCGGCCTTTGTCTCAATATCGGGTGATCCCAATTGCTCGGCCTATAATCCCGCAGGTCCGGCCGGGCTGTCGAAGTTCACCGCCTCCTTCGGTCACACCGAACACTGGGAAAACATCCGCCTCGAATCGGGCTTCTTCGGGATCAACCTGAGTTCCCGGTTGTGGCTGCACGCTGGTATCCGTTATGCCGCCAACTCTGAACTGGAACAGCGAGGCATCGTGCCGACCGAAGATCCGGAGGCCATCTTCGACGCCCATGACATCTCGGTCAAGGCGGGCTTAGCCTACCGCCTGTCCGAAAAGCTTGCGGCCGGGGTAGCTATGGGATGGTTCCTCGAAGAGATCGCCGGTTATCGGGGAAGCGCCTTCAATGTCGATATAGGAGCGACGGCAACGCTGTCCGACCGTATCAACGCGGGTGCATCGATCACCAACCTTGGACCTTCGTTCAATCTAACCAAGGCCGCCCAGAGAGGCTCGCGAGACATTCCCCTTCCGACAGCGTACCGGCTGGGCGCGTCATATCGGTATTCTTACTGGCTTGGGGCCGCCGATATTGTCCATCTCGATGATGATCTGCATCTTCATCTTGGGATCGAAGCCGAACTCAGGGAGATGTTTCATCTGCGGGCCGGTTACATGATCGGATACGACACCAAGAACTTCACGGCCGGGGCATCGTTCACGATGCATGAAGTGACCGTCGATTATGCCTTCGTGCCGTTCACGAGCAATCTGGGAACATCACATCTTTTCAACCTGACCTTCAGTTTGTAGGACACAAGGGAGACACCTTCAATGTCAAAGTACAAAATCGCCTGGCTTCCCGGGGATGGCGTCGGCAACGATGTCATGGAAGCCGCCGGGATCCTTCTCGACAAGATCGAGCTTGAGGCCGAGTACATCCATGGCGATATCGGTTGGGAGTTCTGGAAAACCGAGGCCAATCCTCTACCGGATCGCACGGTGGAACTTCTGAACAACGTCGACTGCGCTCTCTTCGGCGCTATTACTTCGTTGCCCAAGGAGGAATCCGAGGCGGCCCTCATTCCGGAACTGCGGGGCAAAGGTCACGTATACGCGTCGCCGATAGTGCGACTGCGGCAGGAGTTCAATCTGCGGACCAACCTTCGTCCGTGCAAAGCGTATCCGGGCAATCCCCTCAACTACAAAGACGGCATTGACATCGTTGTCTTTCGCGAAAACACGGAGGATCTCTATTCGGGCGTCGAGTTCTTCCCGTTGCCGGACGAAGTCCGCGAAGTGGTAAAGAAGCACAACAAGAAAATGGCCCGCTTTGATCGTCACCCCGCCGACGAGATAGCCGTCTCGCTGAGGATCAATACCAAGACCGGCTGTCGCAATATCGCTATTGATGCGTTTGAGTATGCCAGGGAAACCGGACGCGAGAGTGTCACAGTGGTGGAGAAGCCCAACGTCATACGCGAAACGTCGGGACTGATGGTGCGTACGGCCCGCGAAGTGGCGAAGGACTATCCCGGTATCGAACTATGGGAGACCAACATCGACGCCATGTGCATGTGGCTGATCAAAAACCCGACAGACTACTCGGTGCTGGTGACGACGAACATGTTCGGCGATATCGTCTCTGATCTCTGCGCGCAACTTGTCGGCGGCCTCGGTTTTGCGGCGTCGGGCAATATCGGTGACAAGCTGGCGGTCTTTGAACCCACGCACGGCAGCGCGCCCAAGTATGCCGGGCAGTACAAAGTGAATCCGATGGCCATGCTCATTACGACGCGCATGATGCTTGAGTGGTTAGGTGAAACCGACAAGGCAGAGCGGCTTGAGAACGCCATCGCAGCGGTGATCAAAGACGGCGACGTGCGCACTTATGACGTGGGCGGCACTAGCACCACTCTCGAGGTCGGCCAGGCGGTGGCGGGGAAGTTGTGAGGGTAAAGCATGTTGAACCTGACGGTCGGGTGTCGGGTTCAAACTCGTTTGGATCCGACCAAAAGTCATGCCCGAACAAGGGGCTTGTTGAAAAAGCCCAGCAATAGTAGGTTTGTCTTCAAACCTGCCAACAAAGGCGGGTCCGAAGACGGACCCACCCTACGGAAGCTGATTCCGAAACCATTGCGCGTAAAGGAGGTTACGCTACCGTGGAAGAGAAAGCATATGAAGAAGTGGGAGCCAATTACAGGTTTTTTTTGCGATGGCGGCATGCCGCTGTGGTTGGTGATTTGATCATCTTGTGGGCAGTCCTTACGCTCTGCATTTCCGCCTATGAGGATGCCCGTCAGCTAATGTGGGTGATTCCGCTCTGTGCTTCACCCGTTGGGATCATCCTTTGGATCATCGATTTTCGAACACGTAAGATATACCACACCGCTATCCGTGCCGGGGCTGATTTGGAGGGAGATGTAAAAGGATTCTACACTCGTACAAGGGACGAAGTAGCTTTGCCAAAAGAAAAATCGTCTTTCTGTACACGCACTCATTCATTTGCTCTTGAAATTTTGTTTTTCGGAACGACTCTTACGTTCGTGGCGCTGTCAATCGGGTTTTATTGTTACTTTAGATAAGTTGTATACAACTGCTTTTTGCAGTCGGACGTCTCCGCCACGATCTGCCGAACTCGGCGGGGCGTGACACCGGAGAGTCTGGCGATCTCGCGTGTGGAGATTCCCTGGTCTTTCAGGGCAAGTACCTGTCTGTGGCGCTCTTGGTAGTCACCGTAGATACCGTATTTCAGGACACGGCCAACTGAGCCGTGTTGTCCGGGGTCCTATGCTATGGTCTTGATCCCATGCGCTCGATGATGACCTGCCGGGCAGCGCGGAGGGCAAGGCCGCGATGGGACACCCGATTTTTTTCCTCCAGTGTCATCTGCGAAAACCGCATCCCCGCGGGCGGGTAGAAAAACACCGGGTCATAACCGAAACCCCTGTCGCCGACGATGTCCTCGGCTATGTATCCCTGCGCCGCGCCCTCGATTGCCTGCGATTAGCTCATCAATGAGCTCGTCTGCCTCGTCGCGCTTGTCGATCATGTGTATCCTCCTTCAAATGAATATACATCATGACCGCTTACACAAAAATACTTACACGTCCAACGAATCCGATGCTGTATTAAACACCGCCACTTTTGGATCTCATCGTCAGGGATGTATACCTCCGGCAAGTATCCCGCCCGAAGAAGATCGGCCAGGATACGAGCATCAATGCGGTCGTTCTTCAAGCGCGACTCGGCGATCAAACGTACCTTGCCGGGGTTCGCCAAATGAACCGAACCGGCGTATGGCTGTAACTGATCGATGAACCAATAGCTGTTCTCCAGGGGCTCTAACACCACCCGATGACGAGGTGTCACACTTGAAGCAAATTTCAAAACAGCACCGGCATCGGTAGAACGACTACCCTGTTTGACGACATCACCGGACGGGCTTAACATCACAAAGTCAAACTTTCGCTTGTGAAGGTCGATCCCAACATAAATATTACTCTTAGCCATGGTCGAGTTCCTTACTTCTTTTGGCCAATTCTCAAACCAAAAGATAAACAGGACCTCGACCTTTTCATAAGATCAGGGTGACAGGGTGGTGACACAACATACCTGGCACACGAAAAAGGGAAGACCGAGAGGTCTTCCCTTCGTCGAACACGATAAGAACCGCTTGCGGCCTACATGTTCTTGATGATTTGTGTGGCGTACTCCGACGTCTTGATCTTTTTGGCGCCTTTCATCTGCCGGTGCAAATCGTACGTCACCGTTTTCCGGGCAATCGTTTTCTCGATCGCCTTCTCGATCAACTGGCCGGCTTTGTCCCAGCCAAGATAATCCAGCATCATGACCGCCGAGAGGATCAGCGACCCGGGATTGACCATATCCTTGTCGGCGTACTTGGGCGCGGTGCCGTGCGTGGCCTCGAACAGCCCGACATAATCACCGATATTGGCGCCCGGGGCCATGCCCAGTCCGCCCACCTGCGCGGCGCAGGCATCGGAGAGATAATCGCCGTTCAAGTTGGGTGTGGCGATGACCTCGTACTCGTCCGGGCGCGTCAACACCTGCTGGAACATGGAGTCGGCGATACGATCCTTGATGAGAATCTTGCCGCGGGGCATCTTCCCCCTGTGTTTGGACCAGAGCTCGTCCTCGGTGATAACCTTTCTCCGGAACTCAGCAACGGCCACCTGGTAACCCCAGTCGCGGAAGGCCCCCTCGGTGTACTTCATGATGTTGCCCTTGTGGACCAGTGTCACCGACGAGCGTTTCTTGTCGATCGCATGTTGGATCGCCTTGCGCACCAGCCGCTTGGTTCCCGTGACCGAGATCGGTTTGATGCCAATGCCGGAATCGGCCCGGATGTTGGTCTTCATGCTCTTGTTCAGCCAGTTGATGACCTTCCTGACCTCCTTGGTGCCCTTCTTCCATTCGATACCGGCGTAGACGTCCTCCGTATTTTCACGGTAGATGATCACGTTCATTCGCTCGGGGTGTGTGACCGGGGAGCCAACACCCTTGAACCAGCGCACCGGCCGCACGCAGGCGTACAGGTTCAGCACCTGGCGCAGAGTCACATTGAGAGAACGGAATCCGCCTCCTATCGGTGTCGTGAGCGGCCCCTTCAGCGCCACGATAAACTTCTTGATGGCGTCGAACGTCTCCTGGGGCAACCACTCACGATAGAGCTTGTGCGCCCTTTCGCCGGCATAGATGTCCATCCAGGCTATCCGCTTGCGGCCTTTGTAGGCCTTCTTGACCGCGGCGTCGACAACGCGACGAGTCGCCTTCATGATGTCGCGACCGATCCCGTCCCCCTCAATCACGGGGATGATCGGATTGTTGGGGACCCGAAGTTTCTTATTTCGGACGGTGATCAGTTTGCCGTCTTTCGGTACAACGATATGCTTGTACTTTGCCATTGTATCTCCTCTGGGGATTACTTGTAGCCGAGAGCCCTCAGGTGGCTCTTGTAGGTTTTGGCCGACGCCTGCAGAGCGGCCTTTTCGCTCTTGCTGAGCTTGAGTTCGATGATCTTCTCCACGCCCTTAGCGCCGAGCACCACCGGAACTCCGATATAGATATTTTTGATTCCGTACTGACCGGTCAGGAATGCCGACGCCGGCAGCACTTTCTTCTCATCGTTGAAAACCGAGCGGCACATGTCGACTGTCGCCGCCGCCGGGGCGTAATAGGCGGAGCCGGTTTTGAGAAGTTTCACAATCTCTCCACCACCGACGCGGGTGCGATCGGCAATGGCCTTGACCCGATCCTTCGAGATCAGTTCCGAAATGGGAATCCCGGCCACGGTGGTGTAGCGCGGCAGCGGTACCATGGTGTCGCCGTGACCGCCGAGCACCATCGCCTGTGTGTCCGTCATGGCCACGCCGAGTTCCATGGAGATGAAGGCGCGAAAACGAATCGAGTCGAGCACGCCGGCCTGGCCGAAAACACGGCTCTTGGGGAAACCGGTCACTCTCTGCATGTGAAAGGTCATCAGATCAAGCGGGTTGGAGACCACGATAACGAAACTCTTGGGGGCGTGTTTCTTGATCTCCTTGCCGACGGATTTCACTATGTCGGCGTTCATGTTTAACAGGTCTTCGCGCGACATGCCGGGCTTGCGCGGAAGTCCGGCGGTCATGATGACTATATCGGCGCCCTTGAGATCGGAAAACTTGTTAGTGCCTTTGACCATTGCGTTATAACCACGAACAGGTCCGGCCTGCGTCAGGTCGAGGCCCTTGCCCTGCGGAACGCCCTGGATAATGTCAACCATGA
This sequence comes from uncultured bacterium, assembly GCA_965603125.1. Taxonomy (GTDB): domain Bacteria; phylum Zixibacteria; class MSB-5A5; order GN15; family FEB-12; genus JAJRTA01. The sequence goes on from CBFDBU010000003.1 coordinate 141,314, forward strand.
CGACATCGGCGAAATTGGCCTCGGCCAGATACATGGCACAGGATGCACCGACGTTACCGGCACCGACGACTGCGATCTTCTTGTTCATTCCATCCTCCAGACTCTCAGCGAGTTGCTACGGTTTATTCAGACAATACGATATTTCCGGCGTCACAAGCGACGGCAATCCTGAGATCCGGGCCGACGCACTCGTCTATGTATAGCAATTCCTTCACTATGTCAAGCGGTTCGTAGAACACACGGCGGACAACCTCGTCGGGAAGGCCGCTGTGCAGGCAGACTCTGATCCGGCGACCGATGGCGTTGACCCTGGAAAGCTTGTGCGAACCGAAATGAAGCTGCCCGTCGAAGGCGGCGTTCTTGTCGGTATCCCATTGAGCGGCCAGGTCAAAGAAATAAGGCGACCCTATTCCTTCCCGGCAGCAGGAGACAAGAATTATCAGTCCTCCATCTCTGACGGCGTGCTGGCAGTTCTCCAGCGCCTTCTGAACCTGGTACAGGTTCTCGTCAAGCGGCGGCAGCACCTCGCAGATCACGATGTTGTAGGGCTTTGTCACGCGACGGGCAAAAACGGCCTCGGCTCTTTGCGCGGCTTCGGCGAAAGCGATATCCAACCGACCGCAGAACACCGCCGCGACAGGACTCTCGGCGTCGCGGACAACCTGAATGCCGAAGAACTTCTCGGGATCGAGCGTACTCATGAGACTCTGCAGATGCTCGGCCACCGGGTTGCCGCTTAGTCTCAGGGGCGCCGCCTCAAGAGAGTTGGCAAGATTGTGGTTGCGTTCGATCGTGGCCAGGTCGGTAAGACCGGGAAAGATCGACTTGCGACCCCCGGTGAAACCGGCGAAATAGTGCGGCTCCACGGACCCGATAACCAGCAGCCTCTCATGCTCGACTATCGCCCGGTTAAGCAGGATATCTCCGCCCAGGTTGTCGACACCGAGCTTGACCATCGAGGAGTAGTCCCCGGCGTCATGAGCCGACAGTCGATCCTCAACGGGGGGCAAGAACTCGCCAAGAATCTGCTCATATTGCCTGTACGTGGGAGACTGATGGGTGCCGGTGGCGACCAGAATGGAGGCCCTGTCCAGCAACTGACCGTCGAGGCGATTGAGCCATGCAAGTATTACCGCGGTTGGGGTTTCGCGGTAGGCGTCGTTGACAACGATCAGCGGTGTTTTCCCGGACAGGAAGTCATGCCCGCCGGACCCGGCGAAAGCGGCTGCGAACTGGTCGAAGTCGCATGTCTGACCGGTCGAAGCGGGCGAGAAGTGATCGACAGTTACCCGGGGTGGAATGGGAAGCTGGATGCTCGATCCATTGTAGGCGATGTCAATTCCCATGAATGCCTGTCTCCCGATGAGAACCCCTCGGGACGTTCACCGACATGGCAACCGCCGGAACCGATCGGCTGCACGGCACTCGCGCCGGGGACAGCTCGGCACGGGGGCGACCGGACATCTGCAAAATGCGGTTAGTCGCCGAAGAAGAAAGCAATCTCGACGGCAGCATTTTCGTCGGAATCGGAAGCATGGACCGAATTGCGCTGGACGTCGAGAGCGATCTCCTGGCGGATGGTCCCGCAGGCGGCGTGGGCCGGATCTGTAGCGCCGATTAGATCGCGGAGGTCGACCACGGCGTTCTCTTTTTCCAGTACCATCGGGATCACTCGTCCCGACACCATGAATTCAACCAGGTTGTCCAGAAACGGTTTTCCCTCGTGCACAGCGTAGAACCGGCGCGCCTGGGTTTTTGTCAACCGGAGCATACGCATCTGGACAATTTGAAAGTGCGCCCGCTCCAGGCGGTCGATTATGTGACCGACGAGCCGGCGATCGGTCGCATCCGGCTTGATGATCAGCAGCGTCTGCCTCAACTTGTCCCCTGCTTCAGTTTGATCGGCTCCTACTCCTTTTTCGCAATCTTCATGGCCTCGCGATACCCGATCTCAACCGCAGCCCTGTTCTTGTCCTCGGTGCCACGCGGGGCGTGGCTTAGAACCGCCTCAATCAGGTCCTCCCTGGTAACAATGCCGGTAAAGGCGGCAATGGCTCCCAGGGCCACCACGTTGGCCACCATGACATGACCGGCCTCCTCCCGGGCCAGCCGGGTGAAAGGAAGACCATAATAGTTATCGGTGGGAATCCGGGTAACCAGGCCGTTGTCAACGATGAGGACACCCTCCTTGTGGAGATCGCCATAGTACTTGTCGAGGGATTCCTGGGTCATGGTCAAGAGCAGGTCCAACTGCATCGCCTTGGGATAGTAGATCTCGTTGGACGAGATCACGATGTCGGACTTGGATGCGCCACCGCGAGCCTCGGGACCATACGACTGGGTCTGGATCACTCTCTTAGTGTAGTCAGTGCCGATTGCCTCGGCAAGCATGACAGAACCTAAGATCATACCCTGGCCGCCCGATCCGGAGAGACGGATTTCGAAACGGTCATGGGGGATATCGATTCGATCCAGCAACTTGTGCTCCATGGCTACTTTTCTCCCATCTGAGCGTCCACTACTTTCTGATACTCGTCGCAGAATTCGGTCTTGTCGTCCTCGTAGAGGGTACCGATTACGTACTTGTCCACCAGTTCCTCCGGGCTCATTCTCTTGGCCCGGGCGCTGGTCACAGATCTCTCCTTGTACTCCTTCAGCATCGAGACGGCATCTCCGCGCCGGTTGAGCCGTCCGAAGTAAGTATGGCAGTTTGATATCACTTCCACGAACGAGAAACCGCGGTGGTCAACCGCTTGCAGGATTGCCTTCTCAAGCTGAGGTGCGTGGTAGACCGTAGCACGGGCGACATACGAAGCCCCGGCGGCCTCGGCCAGTTTGCACGGGTCAAAGTGTTTCTCGACATTGCCGTATGGGGTCGTGGTAGAGAAGGCAGCCGTGGGCGTTGTGGGAGAACCCTGCCCGCCGGTCATACCGTAGATGTAGTTGTTGACCAGGATGGCTGTTATATCGATGTTGCGCCGGCAGGCATGGATGAAATGGTTGCCGCCGATCGCCAGCGCATCACCGTCGCCGGTAACCACGATAACCTTCAGGTGTGGTTGAGCGAATTTGACTCCCGTGGCAAAGGGCAGCGCCCGTCCGTGGGTAGTGTGGAGGGCATTGAAATCGAGATAGATGGGCATACGGCTGGTACACCCGATACCGGACACCATGACTATCTCGTCCTTGGACAGGCCCAACTTGTCTATGGCGCGCACAATGGCGCTCATTACGATGCCGTTCCCGCAACCGGCGCACCAGACGTTCGGGAACTTCTTTTTCGGTCGCAGGTAGTTGAGAATCACGTCCGACCGCTGCCTGGGAGCGGCTTTCGTTTTTTCGACAGTAGTCATTACATCACCTCTTCCAGCTTCTCCAGCAGTTGCATCGGCGTCAGGATTTCGCCGTCGTAGCGTAGCAGGGAATGTATCTCGGTGTCGGGCGGCAGGACACGTCCCACCTCACGAACGATCTGACCCATGTTCAATTCCGGAACGATCACCTTGTGGCACCCGGCCAAGTAGTCGCGCAGTTCATCGTCCGGGAATGGCCAGACCGTGTAGAGCTGGATCATGCCCACCTTTACCCCGGCATTTCTGGCCAGGGCCACGGCCAGAAGAACCGCCCGTGATACCGAGCCGTATGACACGAAGGCGATCTCGGCATCATCCATCATTTCGATACGAAGTTTGGTGATCTCGCTCTTGAAGTTGAGAATCTTGTTTCGCAGTTTGTCCAGCTTCTGTTTGATCTCGTCCGGGCGATTGGTGGTAAATCCCATCGCATCGTGCGTCAAACCGGTTATGACGTACCGATATCCTTCGCCGTACGCGGGCATGGGCGAAACACCGCGAGCGGTATGGGCGAACGGTTCAAACTCCTCCGGCGAGGCGGTCGGCTTGACCCGGTCCACAACCTGGTGCTCACCCGGCCTGGGCAGCGAGATCATCTCGCGCTGGTGACTAATCACCTCGTCGAGCAGGATCGTCACCGGCGTGCGAAAGCGTTCGGCGAGATTGAAGGCGCGAATGGTCTCGGTGACAGTATCGCCCACCGTGGACGGCGCCACCGCAATGGCGGTATAGTCACCGTGCGGGCCCCACCTCGCCTGCATCGTATCGGACTGACTACCCTTTGTCGGCAGTCCGGTGGAAGGCCCCCCGCGCTGGACATTGATAATCACGCATGGCGTCTCGGTCATGTAGGCATAACCGATATTCTCCACCATGAGTGAATAGCCGGGACCGGAGGTTGCCGTCATCGCCTTCAGGCCCGAAACGGAGGCTCCCACCACGGCTCCGATGGAACCGATTTCATCCTCCATCTGGATAAACCGGCCTCCGATCCTGGGCAACTCGCGGGAACAGCCTTCGGCCACCTCCGTCGAGGGGGTGATCGGGTAGCCCGCGAAGAAGCGCATCCCGGCATATATGGCGCCGTGAACACAGGCCAGGTTTCCCAGAAGCAGCTTTCTTTGTGTGTCAACCATACTGTTACCTAACCTATTTGTAGTTCGAGGTGATGGCGAAATCGGGGCAGTGAATCCAGCAAATCGCACACTGGTTGCAATCCTCGCTGCGCGCCAGCACCGGTTTGCCGTCCCGATCAGGCTCGAAAACCTGCGTGGGGCAGAGAGCGATGCAGATATTGCAGGCCTTGCACCAGGCCAGGTTTATGTTCAACGGTGGCGGCCCGTTGGAGTAGTCGTACTTGCTCTTGCCCTTTTTCTCGGAAGCGGACTTCTGCTCCGCTTTTGATTCAGTCATGGCTCTTCCTCAAATGGTAACGACATTGCTCTGCATCGGAAGTTCGCTGCATATCTATTTCTGCTTCTTTCTGGCCGTTGTCTTCTTGCCCCTTGTCCTGATCCTGGTCCGGGCCGCAGGTTTCGCCGCCCTGGCCCTCGCTGTTGTCTTCTTAACGCCGGTAGCACTCTTCTTAGGAGTGGCTTTCTTCCGAGTCACGGTCTTCTTCCCGGCTGTGGTTGTCCTGCCGGCGGCCTTCTTCTTTGTTCGGCTCATCAGTTCCCTGAGAACGCCGGGGATTTCGGTCGGTGACCCGGCCACCGGAACACCCACCTTGTTGAGCGCGGCGATTTTTTCCGCAGCCGTGCCGGTGCCACCGGAGATAATGGCCCCGGCGTGTCCCATGCGCTTTCCCGGGGGCGCCGCCTGCCCGGCGATAAAGGCCACCACCGGCTTGGTGACATGTTTCTTGATATAGGCCGCCGCTTCTTCTTCGTCCGACCCGCCGATCTCGCCGATCATGACAATCGCCTTGGTGGACTTGTCGGCCTCGAATGCCTCAAGGCAGTCGATGAAACTGGTGCCGATGACCTGATCGCCCCCGATGCCGATACAGGTCGTCTGTCCCATTCCGGCCAGTGTCAGGGCCCAGATGGCCTCATACGTCAGAGTACCGGAGCGCGATACGACACCCACGTTTCCCTTCTTGACGATGGTAGCCGGCATGATGCCGACCTTGGACTGACCGACCGAAATAAGTCCGGGACAGTTGGGTCCGATCAGGCGCACACCATGCTTCGTGACGTGGGGGTAGACTTTCATCATGTCGTTGGCCGGGATGCCCTCGGTAACGCACACCACCGTCTTGATGCCCGCCCCTACGGCCTCGTAGATGGCATCCGCGGCAAACGCCGGCGGCACATAGACCACCGACGTGTTGGCGCCGGTCTTCTCGACTGCTTCGGCCATACTGTTGAACACCGGTATCCCCCCCACGCTGGCGCCCCCCTTGCCCGGAGTAACCCCGCCAACCACCTTAGTGCCGGCGCTTTTCATCTGCCGGGCATGGAAAGAACCGTCGCGGCCCGTTATGCCCTGAACCAGAACTTTCGTCTTCTTGTCTATGAATATCGACATTTCTTGTCACCTCACCGATTATGCGTCTTTTCCAGCCAGTTCAATAGCCTTCTTGACTACGTTGTCAAGCGTGTCCGCCGACGGCAGATTGACCGATTTGAGAATCCTGATCCCTTCTTCCTCGTTGGTGCCGGTCAGCCGCACGACCGCCGGGACAGCAGGCTTAAGCTCCTTGAAAGCCCTGACAATGCCGGTCGCCACGTCATCACATCGAGTAATGCCTCCGAAGATATTGATCAGAATGGACCGAACATTGGGATCGCCCAGGATTATCTTCAGTGCCGCGATGACCTTCTCTGGACTGGATGAACCGCCGATGTCCAGAAAATTGGCTGGCTCGCCGCCGTATCGTTTGACCAGGTCCATGGTGGTCATGGCCAGCCCGGCGCCGTTGACCATGCAGCCGATACTGCCGTCGAGCTTCACGTACGACAGATCCGCCTCGCGGGCCTGGACTTCCGACGGCTCCTCGGCATCGAGGTCGCGCATCACCTCGACCTGCTTCTGGCGGTAGAGCGCGTTGTCGTCGATATTTACTTTGGCGTCGATAGCTACCACCTGGGCGGCGGTGTTGGTGATAAGGGGGTTGATCTCGACCAGGGAAGCATCGATCTTCCAGAAGACATCATACAGCTTCATGATAATGTCGGCCGCCTGGCGCACCTGCCCGATGTCGTGGTACAGCTTGAAGGCCAGATCGCGCGCCTGATACGTCCTTAATCCCAGTACCGGGTCGACGGCCAGCTTGAATATCTTCTCGGGGGTCTTGGCAGCCACCTCTTCAATGTCCACGCCGCCCGCCGGTGAGACCATGATGACCGGGCGCTTGGTAGCGCGGTCAAGAATGATACCGACGTATGATTCCGAGGTGATATCCTCGGCCGCCGTTACCAGCACCTTCTTGACCGTCAGGCCCTTGATATCCATTCCGAGGATAGTCTGCGCCAGCACGTTGGCGGCTTCGGCGTTCTCGGCGTATTTGATTCCCCCCGCCTTGCCGCGACCGCCCACGTGCACCTGCGACTTGACCATCACCGCCCGGTTGAGCCCGGATGCAATCTCAAATGCCTCGGCCGGCGTGGTAGCCATCTCACCGGGCGGTACCGGGATGCCGGCATCGGCAAAAATCTCCTTGGCCTGATACTCATGAACCTTCATTGCTCGTTTCCCCTAAGATTGTTATCGTCACTTGCGTTATTCTGCTTTTTCAGGTAGGCCCGGGCCATCAATTCCAGTTTTTCCCGAACATTGTAACCGGGATTGTCAAGAACCTGCTCAAGGAGGTAATCGAGAACTTCACCCACCATCGGCCCCGGTTCAAGGTGAAAAAGGCGCATCACCTCATGGCCGTCAATAGCCAGGTCCGCAACATTGAAAGGCGGCTTGCGGGAAAGCTCGCTGCGGATATCGGCCTCGAAGCTATCAACGTCCTCGGTCGTACCGCCCATTCCCTGCGCCACGACATCGGCCCGCCGAAGGTCAAGCAGATCGAATATGAGATCCACCCCGACCCGCTTGACCAGGCGACGCAGTCCCTTGTCGGTCACGTCGGTGGTAAACATGTGGCGCGCCACCAGTGTGCTCACCTGTGCCGCCAGATCGTGTGAATATCTCAGGCGTTGAAGAACGTCCTGAGCCGTCCTTGCACCCGCTGTCTCGTGTCCATAAAAGGTGGCGCCGTTCTCGACCAGTCGACGGGCCTGGGGTTTGCTAATATCGTGAAGAAGCGCCGCCAGGCGCAACCGGAGATCAGACCGACAGGCGTCAACGGTCTGCACCGAATGTTCGAAAACATCGTACTTGTGAAACCCGCCGGGTTGTTCGACACCGACACAGTGTTCCAGTTCGGGCAACACTTCTTTCAGCAGCCCCGATGTCTGCATCAGGCGGAAGCCGTCTGACGGCTTGTCGGCGAGCGTGAGCAGTTTGCTCAACTCTTCGGAAATGCGCTCGGCCGAGACAGTGGCGATCAACTTCGCATGAGCGCGCATTGCCTCAAAGGTGTGCGATTCGATCCTGAAATCGAAGCGGGCGGCAAACTGAACCGCCCTGAGCATACGCAGGGGGTCATCTTCGAAAGACTCCGGATACACCATGCGCAGCAGACGGTTTTCAAGATCAACCTGCCCTCCCAGGGGATCAACGAGTTCATCGTTATCCAGGGCGACGGCCATGGCATTGACGGTGAAATCACGCCGAACAAGGTCATCCTCTACGCTCATACCGGGATCGAAGGAGACCTCGAACTCCTTATGGCCCCACCCGGTGGAGTGCTCGCGGCGAGGCAAGGTGATATCGAACGTGACGGGGCCGTCGTCGGAAGACTCAGTGAACTTGATAACACCGAAGCTGCGCCCGACCAGGTCCACGCGCCCGTGCTTTCTCAGGATGCGCGTCAGGTCATCGTAGCCAACGCCGGTGACCAGGTAGTCGCGATCCTTTGATGATACCGCCCGCTGCAGCAATTTGTCCCGCACCGCACCGCCGACATCGTAGATGCGGCCCTTCCCGAGAATGGCTGCAACCGCTTCGTCAGACAACTTACACATCCTCTATCAATCCGGCACTATCCTGGTTCCGATGTCGCCATGAACCGCCTTTCGGGCGTTCTGTAGCGACGTAATCGTAACCATCTCACCGCCTCTCTCAAGGAAACTGATCGCCGCCTCGATCTTGGGTCCCATCGAACCCGGCGGGAAATGCCCGTCATCGAGATACCTCTTGATCTTTGAGAGGGTAACCGTTCCCAGATTCTCCTGGTCCGGCTTGCCGAAGTTTACGGCAACGTTGTCTACCGGGGTCAGGATCGACAGCACGCCGGCATCTATCTCAGAGGCAATCACGGCCGAGGCGCGATCCTTGTCAATGACGGCGTCGAGCCCCTCGTAGTTGCCGTTCTCATCGAGATAGACCGGGATACCTCCTCCGCCGCCGGCAATTACGATAGTACCGCTGTGCACGAGTTCGCGGATCGTGTCCGCTTCCACCGCATGATACGGTATAGGCGAGGGGACCACCCGCCGCCAGCCGCGGTCGGCATCCTGCTTCATCTCCCAGTCGCGGGTTCTTGCAAACTCACGGGCCTGCTCCTCGGTGTAGAACTGTCCGATGAACTTGGTCGGATTGTCAATGGCCGGATCGTCCGCCTTGACCAGCATCTGGGTGATGATAGTCACCACGGGACGGTCGATTCCTTCCTGGCGCAGACGGTTCTGGAGCGATTGCTCGATCATGTAGCCCATCCCGCCTTCGGTATCGGCCACACACACACCTAACGGCAGAATGGGGGCTTTGCCACGAGCAAGCTCGATGCGAAAGAGCGCATTCCCCACCTGGGGACCGTTGCCATGGGTGACAACAAGGTTGAAACCCTCCAGCGCCAACTCGACAACTCCGTCAAGCGACTTGCGCGTGTTGGCGAACTGGTTGGCAATCGTGTCCTCCCGCTCGGGACTCGTTATCGCGTTGCCTCCGAGGGCCACAACCGCTGTTTTCCTGCGATTCATAACGCCGGCTTCTCGCTCTCGGCCGTCTTCACCCGGAACGGCGGATCAAACGGGGCTCACTACCACTCGCGCCGGAACGCCTACTTGCTTCGGCCTTTCTTAGTACTTCGTTTTCCTGAACTGGCTTTCACAAAATCCGTCAGGACGGACTTGAAGTCAGGGGTGCCGATTTCCTGCAGGCTGTAAGACACCCGCACCGACGGCTTCTTTATCTTTATCAGTCGCGTCAGATCAATCGGAGTGGCGACGATCACGGTGTCACACTTCGTCCGATTGATAGTGGTTTCAAGGTCGGCAACCTGCCCGGCGCCGTAACCCATGGCGGGCAGGAGGGTGCCGATTTCGGGATATTTCTCGAACGTCTCCGTGATGGACTTAACCGTATACGGACGCGGGTCAACCAACTCGGCGGCGCCGTATTTCTCGGCCGCGACGACACCGGCGCCGTAGGCCATCTCACCGTGCGTCAGGGTGGGGCCGTCTTCAACCACCAGCACTCTCTTGCCCCTGATCAACTCCGGGCGGGCGACCTCCAGAGGTGAGGCGGCGTCTACCACGATAGCGTCGGAGTTGTAGGCGGCCACATTGCGGCGCACTTCGGCCACGCCCTCCGGGTCGGCCGAGTCGATCTTGTTTATCACGACCACGTCGGCCAGCAGAAGGTTGTGCTGCCCCGGATAATAGCTCAGCTCATGACCGGGCCGGTGCGGATCGACCACTGTGATCAGCAGGTCCGGCTGGTAGAACGACATATCGTTGTTGCCGCCGTCCCAGAGAATGACGTCGGCTTCCTTCTCAGCCTGTCGGACAATCATCTCGTAGTCGACACCGGCGTAGACCGTGAACCCGCGCACGATATACGGCTCGTATTCCTCACGCTCCTCGATAGTACACTTGTGCTTGTCCAGGTCGCCGAGTTCCGCGAAACGTTGACAGGCCTGTTTGGCCAGATCGCCGTAAGGCATGGGATGCCGAATAGCTACCACCTTCTTGCCCAGCCCCTGCAATACCTCCGCCACCCGGCGGCTGGTCTGCGATTTGCCGCACCCTGTTCGGACGGCACATACCGCTACCACCTGCTTCTTCGATTTGATCATGGTCGGAGCGCCGCCTTCCATCGCAAAACGTGCCCCGGCAGACATAACGTAGGCGCCCAACTCCATAACTCGCTGGTAGGGCACATCGGAATAGGAGAAGACCACTTCCTCTACCGAGTGTTTCATGATGAGGTCGAGCAGTTCCGATTCGTCGTAAATGGGAATGCCCCCGGGGTAGAGCTTGCCGGCCAGGGAAGTCGGGTACTTACGGCCATCAATATCGGGAATCTGAGTGGCGGTGAAGGCTACCACTTCCACATCCTTGTTGCCGCGATAGAGAGAGTTGAAATTGTGAAAGTCGCGTCCGGCGGCGCCCATGATGATGATTTTCTTTCTTTTCTTGGCCATCACTATCTCCAGGTAGTCGTGTTCCGGTTCCGGTTAGTTCTTTGCAGATTGCGCTCGTGCAACCGTTTTCAGATCAGTCAACCTCCGGCACGGGCGGAATCGCCTCACCTCTGAGCATCTAACTGTAACTCCTGGCATAGCTTCGCGACGCGTTTTTCATACTCGCCCGTTGACAATACTACTGGTTGTCAATCTGCGCCCTCTGAAGGCTGCCCGAGAAGTCCACGTAGACCGACTTCCACTCACTGAAGACGTCCAGGGCGGCCGTTGCAGCCTCGCGGTGACCGTTGCCGGTCTCCTTGGTTCCGCCGAACGGCAGGTGGGTTTCGGCCCCGATCGTGGGAGCGTTCACGTAGAAGATGCCGGTGTATACATCGCGCATGGCGGTGTATGCCTTGTTGATGTCGCGGGTGTAGATTGATGCCGAAAGACCATACGAGGTATCGTTTGCCATCTCAATCGCCTCGGCCAGGTCGTTGCACACGGCAATGCCCAGCACCGGACCGAATATCTCCTCACGCCAGATACGCATCGACTGCGTCACCTCGCCGAAGATGGTCGGCTGAACGAAGAAGCCCTTGTCGTAGTCGCCGCCGGTCAGTTTCTCGCCGCCGGTGACGAGCCTGGCTCCGTCCTTCTTGCCTATCTCAATGTAGCTCAGCACCGTGTCAAGTTGCCCCTGGTTGATGCAGGGGCCCATCTCGACCGACTCGTCGAGGCCGTTGCCGACCTTGAGAGAGCGGGCGCGTTCTATTATCATCGCGGTGAACTTGTCCACAACGTCCTTGTGGCAGACGATGCGACTGGTGGCCGTGCAGCGCTGGCCGGTAGTGCCGAAGGCGCCCCACAACGCGCCGTGGGCCGCCAGATCGAGATCGGCGTCGTCCATTACTATCTGCACGTTCTTGCCGCCCATTTCCAGGCTGCAGTGTTTGAAATCGGCGGCACAGGCCTCGGAAACTTTGCGTCCCACTTCGGTGGAACCGGTGAACGACACCACGCGAACGGCCGGGTTGTTGATAAGAGGATCACCCAGCGCAGCGCCGGAACCGGTCACCATGTTGACGACACCCGGCGGAATGCCCTCTTCGTGACAGACCCGGACCAGGTTGGCCACCGAAAGAGGCGTGTCGGTGGCGGGCTTGATGACAACCGTGTTCCCGCAGATGAGAGCAGGCATCATCTTCCACGACGGTATCGCCATGGGGAAGTTCCAGGGCGTAATAAAAGAGCAGACGCCGAGCGGCTGACGGACGGTCATGTCGAACTTGTTGAGCATCTCCGAGGGTGTCGTCATTCCAAACAGGCGTCGTCCTTCGCCGGCCATGTAGAAGGTCATGTCTATCGCTTCCTGGGTATCGCCGCGCGTTTCGTTGATGATCTTGCCCATCTCGCGGGTCATCTGCTGCGACAGGCTCTCTTTGTCGGCGAGAAGTCGCTGAGCTATCCTGTAAAGTATCTCACCTCTCTTGGGAGCAGGGTAAAGCCGCCATTTCTTATAAGCCTCGGAAGCCGCGTCGACGGCCATCCTGACGTCGTCAGCGTTGGATTTCTGGAAAACACCGACGACCTCATTCATGTTGGCCGGGTTCCGGTTCTCATAGGTCCGGCCGGATTTGGATTGGACCCACTCGCCATTGATGAAGTTCTTAAAGACCCTGGAATCGCTCATCGCTTACTCCCTTAACACCAGTTCTTCCATCATATTCGCGGGTTCGGAAGCGGTCTCGTTTGTGAATAAATTCACACCTTCCAAACGCAGTCGGATAATATACGCCTTGTCATCGCTTTGTCAACCGCTTTCGCTTTCCGGAGGAAAGCTTTTCTGCCTTGCGGTACAAGGGATTACGGCACTGCCGACCAGCCTGTTTCAGACACAGCGACGTCCACCTCGCCGACTATTTCGAGGCACCCTGACCAGGGGCAGCCCGCGACCTCGGTGCGAGGTCAAATAACGTTTGTCATTTGGCCGGGTTCTGCGTTAATATAATAGAGCCCTTTGCTTTGGAGAATAAATGCACGCCCTTCTGTTTTCAGCATTGTTGTCTTTGCCGTTGTACCCGGTCAATCCCGTCAAGCAGGATACGGTGAATTTCATGAACGTGCATTTCACGGCAGGATTCACCGGGCCGAACGGCATACTCTCCACCAGTGCCGAATTCACCGCTCGGTATGAGTTGATGGTGGTTTATCCGCTGGTCGTGCGCGCCGCAGCCGAATACAAAGTCGGTTCGGTAGTTAACGGCAACTTTCCCGAAGGGGTACTTTACGGGCCGACAGTCGCCCTGGAGGCGCTGTATTACCGGGGGACAAACCGCATGACAGGTTTTTTCGGATTCGGCCTGTTGTGGGCGATGTACGATCTGAAGCTCTCGGGTCCGGCGGCTGACTCGCTGCGAACCCACTACAACGTGACCGAAGTCCGGCTCAAGTCAGCGCCAGGCTATCGCATTATCATGGGGCTGCGATTCGGGCGAGCTCTTTCTCTGGAGATAAGCACCTCCGACGTCCGCCCTGATTTCCTCTACCGACGCACCTTAGGAGGAAACAGCTACGCCCTGCAAAGTCAGGACGCGCGCTTTCTTGATTTTCGTCTCTCACTCGGTTACCTGATTCCGCTGATGGCACGCTGACAATCATCCGCAACAGCCCGCGTCACGGCGTCAAGTACGAGTACACATACGGCAGTTGATCAGGCCGGGGCGTCGCCCCGGTAGCGACTGAGGAACTCATCGCGAAAGGCAGCGAATCTGTTTTCCTCAATGGCTTTCCTGATGTTTCTCATCAGGTTCTGGTAGAAGTAACTCGAGTGGTATGACGCCAGCACCATCCCCGTTATCTCGGATTGGTTGTACAGGTGCCGTATGTAGGCCCGACTATAACGCCGGCAGACTTTGCAGTCACAGTGCGGATCAAGAGGACGGTCATCGTCGGCGTAGTCGGCGTTGCGGTAAGTGATCTGGCCGTGCGAGGTGAACACGTTACCGGTGCGGGCGTTGCGCGTCGGCAGGACGCAGTCGAACATGTCCACGCCGTGGGAGACCGCCATCAGAATATCATCAGGGTAGCCGACCCCCATCAGGTAGCGTGGTCTGTCGGTGGGCAGGTATTCAATCGTATGCGCCAGGATATCCTCCATCTCCCCCTTGCTCTCCCCTACCGAGAGACCTCCGATAGCGTTACCCGGGAAGTCCAACGACACAATCTGCTCAGCCGACTGCGTGCGCAGGTCCTTATAAGTTGAGCCCTGCACAATCCCAAACAGGCAGGGGCGAGTTTTGTTTTCGTCAGAAAGGGCATCGTGAACCGTGAGACATCTCTGCGCCCACTCATAGGTGCGGCGGACGCCGGTGGCCGCGAGTTCCCTGTCGGCAGGGTAGGGCACGCACTGGTCAAAGGCCATAATGATATCGGCGCCGATAGCATGCTGGATTTCCGTCACTTTCTCAGGGGTGAACATGTGCGCGGAGCCATCATGGTGCGAACGGAACCGCACGCCCTCGTCGGTGATCTTCAGGTTGTCGCGCATCGAGAACACCTGGTAGCCGCCACTGTCGGTAAGGGTCGGTTTGTTCCATCCGCTGAAGCGGGCCAATCCTCCCTGGGCACGCACGATCTCATGGCCCGGCCGCAGGTAGAGGTGGTAGGTGTTACCCAGGATGATTTCCGCCCCGCACTGTTCGAGGTCCTCGGCCGTAAGTGCTTTCACGGCTCCGGAAGTCCCGACCGGCATGAAAGCGGGTGTTTGGAACGTCCCGTGCGGCGTCACGAACTCGCCGCGCCTGGCTGAGCCGTCGGTGGTGGTTAGTTTGTAGATCGAGTCAGTCATACACTCGTACCCACCTGCCGCTGCTTTTCATCAACCACTGTGGATGGGGCCGGCGGCGCTGCCGGTGATGAACTGCCGGACGACGGGATCATCGACAGTCCTGATCTCGTCCGGGCTGCCGTCGAAACGAACCTTGCCCTCGTAAAGCATGACAATGCGATCGGCGATCTTGTAGGCCGAGACCATATCGTGGGTCACGGCGATGGAGGTGACGTTCAGTTTCTGATTCAGATCAACGATAAGATCGTTGATCATGTCGGCCGTGATGGGATCGAGCCCGGTCGTCGGCTCATCGTAGAGCAGGACTTCGGGATCGCAGGCAAGAGCGCGGGCGAGTCCCACCCGTTTGCGCATGCCGCCGGAGAGCTGTGCGGGTCTCTTCTCGTCCACCCGGTTTAATCCGACCAGTTCGAGCTTCTCAGCAACGGTCTCCTCTATGCGGCGCTTACCGTAACGCCGGGACTCCTTCAGTCCCAGGCCGACGTTCTCAGCCACCGTCAGTGAGTCAAACAACGCCGCCGACTGAAACAGCATCCCCATCCGTTGACGCATGGCGATCAACCCGCGACCGGCCAACTCCCGGATATCCCGGCCGTCAAATACCACCTGTCCCTCATCCGGCTCCAGCAGGCGGACCAGGTGTTTAATAAGCACTGACTTTCCGCACCCTGACTGCCCGATGACAACGATTGACTCGCCCTTCTCGATATCGATATCCACACCGGTCAGAACTTCGAGGCGCTCAAATCGCTTCTTCAGTCGGCGTATTCTGATAAACGGTTCGTTCATGCGATCATATCCTGAAAAGCAAGACGGCGAAAACGAAGTTGAAGATCAGGATCAGCACCGTGGACAACACGACGGCGTTCGTGGTGGCCAGCCCGACTCCTTGAGCCCCACCGCGAGTGTTGAAGCCCTCGTAGCACCCCACGACACCGATGCACAGCCCGAAAACGGCAGCTTTGATCAGACCGTTTATGAAATCGCCAAGCTCGAATGAGTTCCGAAATCCATTGAGGAACGTCTCGCTGGAGATATCCACGCCGATGATAGAGACCACCAGGCCTCCCATGATAGCGACGAAGTTCGCGAAAATCACCAGAAACGGGACCATGAAAATGCACGCCAGCATACGGGGCATGACCAGGTACCGGACGGGATTGATTCCCATGGTCTCTAAGGCGTCGATCTGTTCAGTGACTTTCATCGTGCCCAGTTCGGCGGTGACTCCGGCCCCCACGCGACCGGCAAAAACGATGGCTGATAGCACCGGCGCCAGTTCAATGACAACAGCCTTGCCGACCGCCTGACCCAGGTAGCGCAGAGGCGCACCGATGAATTTGAACTGGTAGGCCGCCTGCCACGCCGACACGGCGCCCACAAAGACGGCGATTATGACGATAACGGGAAGCGACCTCACGCCGAGCACGTACAACTGCTCGAATATCAGCCTGACCGAGCGATGGATATCCTTGAGCGATACCACGAACCGGCCGAACAGAACGAAGATGCCCCCCAATTTCGTGATGAAGTTGACTCCCCGGCGGCCTATGATCGCTAACCCGGACTCCATCGGCACCTCTAAAACGGCGTTTCTGAATCCGGCACCGGCTCAGCGCCGGGAGGGAGTTCCGTCGGCCGGCGGGTGACACTCTCAAAGCGCGCGAACTCCTTGAGAAAGGCCAGGTGCACGACACCGGTGGGACCGTTACGCTGCTTGGAAATGATGATCTGGGCTTTGCCTGCGACCTCCTGGAACTTGGGGTCTTGTTTTTCCAGCGCGGTGAGATACTGCTCCGGGCGATAAACGAACATAACCACGTCCGCATCCTGCTCAAGGGCGCCCGATTCGCGCAAGTCGGATAACTGGGGCATCTTATCTTTACCTCGCTGCTCGACTTGTCGAGAAAGCTGTGAACAGGCGATAACCGGCACGTCCAGTTCCTTGGCCAGACCCTTCATACTGCGCGATATGCTGGCGATCTCCTGCTGGCGATTTTCGAACCGGCCCCAACCGTACATCATCTGGATGTAGTCGACGATTACCAAATCGATATCCTGCTGGGCTTTCAGTCGTCGAGCCTTGGCGCGCATCTCCAGGGAAGTCAGGGCTGATGAATCGTCGATAAAGATGGGTGATTCCGCGAGGATGGCGCCTCGCTGTGACAACCGACCCCACTCCTCGTCCCTCAACTTGCGGCCGCGCAGTCTGTGTTCCGAGATCCGGGAGCGACTGCACAACATGCGCAGGGCAAGCTGCTCCTGCGTCATCTCGATGGAGAAGATGGCCACCCCCTTCTTCTGCTCCACCGCCACATGTTCGGCGATATTGGCGGCGAGGGCCGTCTTGCCCATCGAGGGACGCCCGGCGATAATTACCAATTGGCCCTTGTGGAGACCATTGGTCATCATGTCAAGATCAACGAAACCGGACTTGAGTCCGATCAGGCTGCTGTCAGGGGATTGCAGCTCCTCGATCTGCTCGAACGTCGAGGGAAGCAGCTTCTTGATGGACGTGAAGCCCTTCCGCAGTCTCCTCTCGGAGAGCTGAAAGATGTTGGCCTCGGCCTGGTCGAGCAGCTCTTCGACAGGCTGTTCCAGCGAATAGCAACTGCGCGAGATCTCGTTGGAAATCTCAATCAGCCGACGTAGCACGAACTTGTCCAGGACGATCCTGGCGTATGTTTCCACGTTGGCCGTAGAAGCAACACCCTCTGCCAGTTCCACCAGGTACACACGTCCGCCGATCTGGCCAAGTTTGTCGTTCTTAAGAAGGGCGTCGGACACGGTCGTGATATCGCACGGTTCCGACCGCTCGTAAAGATTCAGAACGGCGCGGTAGACGATTCTGTTCTTGGGCGAATAAAAGGCCGACTCATCGTGGAGTACCTCGACCACGTGGTGAAGGGCTTCGATGTCCTTAAGGACACATCCTAACACCGCCCGCTCAACGTCGAGCGATTGCGGCGGCTGCAGACTATCGACCTGCTTGTTCTGTTGTGTGCGGTATGCCATCGGTCCCTCTACCCGACCGGCTCGTCGCAGCGAGCTTTGAGCATCTGCATGTCCTGCCAGGTGTCCTTCTTGTAGGCGGGAAACCGAAGCAGGGCCGCGGGGTGATAGGTTGCGATCAGGGGAACACCCTGGTATTCATGCCAGCGGCCACGCAGCCTCCCCAGGGGGGTTGTCGTTTCCAGCAGCGCCTGGGCCGATATTCGTCCCAGAGCGCAGATGATTCTCGGTCTGATCAAGGCCACCTGCTCCTTCAAGTGAGGGAAGCATTTCTCCATCTCGGCCGGTTGCGGGTCACGGTTTCCCGGCGGGCGGCATTTGAGAATGTTGGCGATGTACACCTCCCGTCGGGACATCTCAATGGCCGCGAGGATACGGTCGAGCAACTGCCCGGCCCGGCCCACAAACGGCTCCCCGAGGCGGTCTTCTTCGGCGCCCGGCGCTTCACCGACAAACATCACGTCGGCCCTTGGATTCCCGGCTCCGTAAACAAGGCTGTTGCGCTCCTGCCACAGCGGACAATCCCGGCAGTCGGCAATCGCTTCGCGGTGAGCGTCCAGAGACTCGAACCTGGGAGTAGGCGGGCCGCTTCCCGCTGAGCCAAACAGATCGGCGGGCTGGGAACCGAATGCCTGGCGGTACCCCTCAAGAGGCGGCGGTTCCCCGACCGCCTGCTGTGGACGGCGATTGACAACCATCTCGCCCATGCCGAGGTCCACCTGGGCTGAAAGCGCCCGGCGAATCATTTCGTATATGTTGGTTGCTCCGTCTCCCATTCTGAATATCCAGCGAGAAGATTTAGTTTACAACATAGCAGCCAATTTAACAAGCAGCCGCACGGCGATTTCGTTCTTTTTCTGAAGCGGCCATGTCTCCGGCTTGCGTCCCGGCGCAATGATTGTCACCTGATTGGTGTCTCTGTCAAAACCGGTGGTCTCGCCCACCTGGTTGAGCACAATCAGATCGAGTCGCTTGGCTTTGAGCTTCCGGCGGGCGTTCTCGAGCGGCCTGTCGGTCTCAAGGGCAAACCCTACCAGGAGTTGCCCCTCTCGTTTGCGGGTGCCCAAATCGGCTAATATGTCCGGAGACGGATCCAGGTCTATAGTGAGACCGTCCGGCCCCCGCTTGATTTTCTCAGCCGCTACTTCTGAAGGACAGAAATCAGCGGGCGCGGCAGCCATTATGAGGCAGTCGGCCGATCCGAATTCCGCGCCGGCAGCCTGGTGTAACTGGGCCGTGGATTCAAAGGAGACAAACCTCACACCGGGCGGCGGTGTCAAACCGGTCGGCCCGGAGATGAGCACCGTGTCGGCTCCAAGCGAGTGGGCCGCTTCGGCCAGGGCATACCCCATCTTGCCGGAGGAATAGTTGCTGATGTACCGCACCGGGTCGATCGCCTCGCGGCTCGGCCCGGCTGTGATCACGAACTTTCTACCGGTCAGGGCTTTTTTTTTTGAGTTCGTCGGAATGCTTTCACGACCGCGGCATAGATATCGTCCGGCTCGGCCATTCGGCCCACACCGCGATCATCACAAGCCATATCTCCCTCAACAGGGCCGACAAAGAGGCAGCCCAGCTCGGAAAGCAGGGCGCGGTTTTTCTGCGTAACCCTGTTGCTCCACATTTGAGGATTCATGGCGGGCGCGATCAGAACCGGCTGCGGCGTGGCGCAAATGACGGTGGTGAGCAGATCATCACAGATACCATGGGCCACCTTACCCATGAAATTGGCGGTGGCGGGCGCGACGACAACCAAATCCGGCCACTGGGCCAGGTCGATGTGACGCGTACTTGCGAACTCGTCGCCGGGGAACATCTCCACCGCCACCGGTCGGTCGGAGACCGTTTCCAGAGTTAGGGGGGTGATGAATTTCGTCGCGCTGGGCGTCATTATCACCTGCACCTCGGCCTGAGCCTTGCGCAGCATCCGCACCAGGTAGGGAATCTTGTAACAGGCGATGCCGCCGGTCAGCCCGATCGTAATCTTCTTGCCCTTGATAGACATGTACGGGATCAGTTGACTTGATTGGGCGACTTGCCGATCTGATCGATTAACTCGTCACCGTCGGGTTCTTCAAACTCGTTGAATACGATTGAGGACGCTATCAGTTTCATCTGGTCGGCGGACACCGGGTCACTCCCGAATATGGCCACACGCTCCAATATATCCTCAAACTGCTCGGCGTCGATCAGGGAATGATTCAGCAGCTTGATGAGGAATCCGTACGCATCGGTGCTCAGCCGCACCCGCTCGCTTGAGGACAGGATACGATTGCCGATATGTGCCTCGGGAAACTCCGAGAAAAGCTGCTCGGGGGAATCGTCAAAGCGGTTCATCAACCAGAAATAGGCTGAGGATATCTCGTTGTCGGAGTAACCCATCGTCTTAAGAGTTGCGGAGAAATCGTCCGCTTCGCCGGAGCGGGCGGTATTGTCCCGCATGTTGTCCATCAGGAAGACGACTATTTCTAAGATTCTGTCTCGCATGTTCCTTCCTCAGTACCTTGAACCGTTGGTACGAAGATACCATACGCCCCGGGGCCACGCAAGTCCAGATTTGAGCAATAATGCAATTTCAACATCGTCCTGCCCGCCCAGCAGGGGAAAAGTGAGAGAACATCCCATCCGACCGGTCTGGCGTGTAGTCATTGCCCGGTAGGCTCTTTGGACAGCCTGTGTCTACAGATTGCCGTTGGGATCGAGTTTTAGTCGGGCAGTGGCTCAATTACGACGGTACCAACCTGCCATTCAAGTCCCATCTTGCGAACTACGAAACTACCATCCACACATTCGATTCCGAATACGTTGGATGCAACGAGTAACGACTCAATGCGCACCTCGCTCCCTATTAGTAGCAGTATGCAGGGACGGTAACTCTGAATGTAAACGGGTAAGAACTCATTCGCACCTTCTTGGACCTTCAGGTTCAGAACGCCCTCTGACAAGTCGATTGTGAACTTACACGGTTTGAGAGGAATCCCCAACTGGCTTGCCACGGCTCTCTCAACCACAAAGCAGATTTGGCTGGCACCTACCACCATGTTTCCAGAGCTGCTTTCTAGATAGCTGCTTCCGAACAGACTCGAGCTCAGGCGACTTGCCTCTCTGAAGTATGCATCCACATTATCTGATGACAAGGGTTCTATACCCGCCTCATCCCAACTCACCAGCATAGGCTGTGTCAAGGTCCTTTGCTGGAAGCTGTCAATCCTCGCTCTTATCCGATCTTCAAAATCGCTGCTTGGGAAGTCCCGAAGGAACACGTAAAGCGGAGTAACTCTATTCCTCTGGCACGCAAGGTTGAATCTCTGGCGTTCGCGTTCTGCTAGAAGCCCTCTCAGCTTATCCTGCACGTCACCGTAGTGCTTGCTTCTAGGGAATTCTTTTAAGTATCTCTGATACTCAGACTCTGAGTCTAGCATAACCGCTTCCTGGTATCTCAGCTCTTCAACATGTCGCTTGGCTTGATCTGTCGAATCACCCGCTGGGTAATAGCTAAGGAACTTTCTCCACGAGCTCACTGAATTGCTGCGTTTTGCTCTCTGGTAGCCAAGCTCGTATAACCGAGACCGTGCAGAATCAGCCTGCGGAGTATCAGGGTAATATTCCAGGAACCTCCAGTAAGCCTCGCTCGTATCACTATCCACTGCTTTCTTCCATCGTTTGCTGACGGACGCACAGCTAACCACCAAGAGGCAGATAGCGGCAATGAGGACCAATAACTCAAAAGGCCGTCTCATGTTTACCTCCTTCATTCTTCCATAAAGCCAGATCAATACCTATACGTCTTCAGACAATTCGGACAAGGTGTGATTAAATCTAAGCCGAGATTTCCCATATGAGAGGTTTCAAAAACACCGTTTATCCCTTTCAGTATTTTGAATATGTAAGAATCTCCTCGAATGGTCAAGAATTCTCCCGTTCCCATGAGTGATTCCAACATCGTCCTGCCCGCCCGGAGCGGGAACAAGTGAGTAAATATCCCATGCGACCGGCGACGATTGGTTACCGACTAATGCTTGAAATGTCTGGCGCCGGTGAAGACCATGGCCGCATCGGCCTTGTCGGCCGCCTCGATAGCCTGTTCATCCCCCTTGGAGCCACCCGGTTGAATGATCGCCGTGACGCCCGCATCGGTGGCTACTTCGACACCGTCCGGCATCGGAAAGAAAGCGTCGGAGGCCATCACCGCACCCCTGGCCCGGTCGCCCGCCCGCTTGACGGCCATGAATCCGGAATCGACACGCGAGGTTTGCCCCATGCCGATCCCCACCGTGGCGTCACCTTTGGCCAGCACGATGGCGTTCGACTTGGTATGCTTGACCACCTTCCAGGCGAACATCAGAGATTTGAGTTCCTCCGGAGTAGGCGCGCGGTGTGTGACTACTTTCAGTGAGGATTCCAGCGTGATCAGGTCATCGGCAGTCTGCACTAACAGCCCGCCGCGGATATTCTTATAGACTACCTGGTTTTTCATGCGTCCGGCGGTGATTTCGGGAAGTGCCAAAAGGCGCCGCGCCTTTTTCTTCTTGAGCAGTTTGAATGCTTCCTCAGCAAACGAAGGTGCCAATATGCACTCCACAAACGGCGTATCGTGAAGCAATTTGGCGCACGTCATGTCTACCTCCCGGTTGAGACCGATTATCGATCCGAATGCGGAAAGCGGATCGCTGTCATAAGCCCGCTGGTAGGCCTTCGCCAGGGTTTCTCCTGTGGCCGCACCGCAGGGGTTGGCATGTTTTAGAACACAGGCAAACGGCTCCTCGAAATCCAGCAACATGTCCAGGGTAGCGTCGAGATCACCGTAATTGTTGTAGGAGAGTTCCTTGCCTGAGAGAGTTTCGGCATTAAGCAGGGTAGCGGCTTTGAAAGCGTCCAGGGCGTACAGTTCCGCCTGCTGGTGAGGATTCTCACCATAGCGAAGCTTGGCGCGGGAAGAATAGCTCAAGGTGAGTTGCCTGGGAAACAGAACGCCTTCTTCGTCCTTGCCGCGACTGAAGTAGGTGGCGATAGCGGCGTCATAAGCGGTCGTCAGGGAAAACGCCTTGGTAGCGCACTGCCTTCTGAATGCCGGGTCGGTGGCGCCGCCATTGCTCTTGAGTAGCTTCACCAGGCGGCTGTAATCGTCGGGATCCACGACCACCGTAACGCTCTCGTGGTTTTTGGCCGCCGCCCGGATCATCGACGGCCCGCCGATGTCTATGTTCTCGATTATCTCGGCGTCGTCGGTATCCGGCCTGGCCAGGGTTTCACGGAACGGGTAGAGATTGACTACCACCAGGTCGATCATCCGATAATCCAACTGGCTGAGTTGCTCGTTATCATCGGCATTGTCTCTCCGGCACAGAAGCCCGGCGTAGATTTTGGGATGCAGTGTTTTCACGCGCCCGCTCATTATCTCCGGAACGCCGGTGAAAGTCGACACAGAGATCGCCTGCACGCCGGCTTCCTTCAGTCTCTTGAGTGTACCCCCGGTGGAGATGATCTGCACCCCTAATTCCTGAAGCTGCGACGCCAGGTCCTCGATCCCGGTCTTGTCCGAGACCGATAGCAGCGCCCGTTTTATCTTAACGTCCTGCGTCATGATTCAGCCTTCCGTTAGTAGTCTTTGGGCTTCCCGGTAACGGGCGGCAGTGGCCCGCACCACCTCGTCAGGCAATACCGGTCCGGGCGGCTTCCTGTTCCAGCCGAGACCGGCGAGGTAGTCGCGTATCGGTTGCTTGTCGAATGACGGCTGACCCCGCCCGACCTGGTAGCGGTCCATCGGCCAGAAGCGGCTCGAGTCGGGTGAGAGTACCTCATCGATAAGCAGGAATCCCCCCTTATGGAAACCGAATTCAAACTTGGTATCGGCAATGATAATCCCCCTGTTGAGAGCATAATCGGCAGCTTTGCTATAAATCGCCAGGGATTTCTCCCGGCATAGCGAAGCGTCCTTTTCGCCAATCAGCTCCATTAGTTGGCGGTAGCTGATATTCTCGTCGTGCCCGCCCTCGTTTTTTGTCGACGGTGTAAACAGCGGCTCGGGGAGCTTCTCTGATTCCTTCAGATCGGGCGAAAACTCGAAGCCGTGCACGGTATTGCCACCGGCGGCACGCGCTTGAATGAGTTCCTTCCACATTGATCCGGAGATGTAGCCACGCACGATACATTCGCAGTCGATTCGCTCCGCCTTCCGCACCAACATGGAACGGCCGACCAGTTGATCGCGGTAGGGTCGTAGCGGGGCAGGGTAGGCGTCCACATCGGCCGTGAGGAAGTGGTTGTCCACAACATCCTTCAGGAAGTCAAACCAGAAGAGCGACATTGCCGTCAGTACCGCGCCCTTGCCGGGGATGCCGTTGGGGAGAACGACGTCGAACGCAGAGATGCGATCGGTGGTGACAAAAAGCAGCGTGCCACCGAGGTCATACACGTCGCGCACCTTGCCCCGCACCAGTAAAGGGTATTCCCTGATGTTGGAGGATATCAGAACGTCACTGTCAGTCAAGCGCGTACTCTCCGTTTATCAGTTTCTGCAAGACTCTCGGATAGAGCTTGTGCTCCTGCTCGAGGACGCGGGCCGCAAGAGTGTCAGGCGTGTCATCGCTCAGCACCGGGACTTTCGCCTGCTCAAGGATCTTGCCGTGGTCGTATATCTCGTCGACAATGTGCACCGTGGGGCCGGATTCCTTGTCACCCGAGGCAAGCACCGCCTCGTGAACGAAGTGACCGTACATCCCCTTGCCGCCATACCTGGGCAACAGCGCCGGATGGATATTCACTATATGATTGCGAAAAGCCCGCACCACTACAACCGGAAGAAGGCTCAAAAACCCGGCCAGGGCGACATAGTCAATCCGGTGCTCCCTGAGTTTCGCGACCAGATCGCGGCCGGCTTCTTCGGGCGACAAATACTTCTTGCTCTTGAATACCATCGTCTCAATACCATCCGCGGCAGCCCGCTCAAGACCGTACGCCTTGCCTTTGGACGAAACCACCAGCGCGATCTCAGCCGTCAGGATGCCCGCCCTGGTGGCGTCGATCAGCGCCTGAAGGTTGCTTCCCGTGCCGGAGATAAGAACCGCTATCCGAGGCTTATTGTCTTCCATCTCATTCCGCAATCGGTCTCCCCGCCAGACAGTCCCGTGACAGTCCCATCAGCGTTCGCAAAGGCGGCAATATAAGGCCGGACATTTCGGTGTCAATCCCTATCATCATACGAAAACCGCCCTGGACTGATGCTGGAAATTGGCACTGGCGGGCGTGGAATTGGGGCCGATTTGCGGTTGACAAAAGGTTCGGGGTGGCTCGATATTGCAGCATATCCTTTGGGGAAACCATGCCGAAGAACGACACAGACAAGAAGTTTGCGTACGACTTCAACCATACCTCAATCCGGCGCGCTGGCATTACCTATCACGCGAAAGGTCATGGTGATCATTTTCACCTGAGAATTGAGGATCCAGGTGGGACGGGAAACTAATCGAAGAAAACCTAGTTTTGGTGCCTATTCCGACGATTCCGCCAGTCTGTTCCGATCGAAGGCGGCAGGTCATTCCGATCGATTCCGC